>JADKAS010000006.1 GCA_016715245.1 Saprospiraceae bacterium | reverse complement strand
ACAAATTTTTCTGCTTCTGAATTTATGTTGGACTTTCTTCAAAATGATTTGGACTCAGTAAATCACGACCAAATAACTAGGAGCGATTTAACTAAGCTTTCATTTATTTGCACTGTGCAATCAACCTATATTATTTTCAAATCATAAATTCAGGTTTTATGTAAGTAAAAGTGGTTTTCAGTTGATGAATTAACAATAGAAACAGATAAGCCAATTATTACAATAAATCCCTTTCCTGACGCTGTTTATGACAAACAAAATGACACTCTTTATTTTAAGAAATTGACAGCGGCACAGAAAATATTTAAAGGGATGGACCAATTATATAGAGAAGCAACTAACGAGGAGACACAAACTTTTTTAAATTCTGATTTTCTTGATGTGGAAGCGAGTTTTGTTTCAACTAACGTTACAGTACCAAATAGAAAACGAATTGCTTTAGTTAATGAAACACTTAGCCGTTTTTCAAATGAAGAAAAACAAGCTATTTACGATTACACGAATCAATATGGTCAAGTGACTTATACTGATGGGAAATTTAAAATAGAAAATGACGATGATTTGAAATTTGTCCTTTGGGGGATTGAGCAGCGGTTTTATACTACTTTAATCGGGGGTGAAAAAAGGGTTGCTAATTCAATAATTAGTATATAAATCATGACTCGAATAACAGAAAATATAATTGAAGCATTTGCCATTGAGTTGCTCGATAAACTCGGCTATGAGTATATCTATGCTCCCGATATTGCATACGATGGCGAAAATCCCGAACGAGACAGCTATGCACAAGTTTTGTTATTGAACAGGTTGCAAAATGCCGTTAAAAGAATCAACCACAGTATTCCAGCCGATGCACAGGCAGAAGCTATAAAAGAAATTCAGCGTATTGCTTCGCCTGAATTACTTGCCAACAATGAAACCTTTCATCGTTTATTAATCGAAGGTATTCCAGTTTCAAAACGAGTGGATGGAGACGACAGGGGCGACAGAGTTTGGTTGATAGATTTTAAAAATCCACACAACAACGATTTTGTTGTAGCCAATCAATTCACCATCATTGAAAACGGAAACAACAAACGCCCTGATGTAATTCTTTTTGTAAATGGAATTCCGTTGGTGGTTATCGAATTAAAAAATGCAGCAGATGAAAACACAACAGTTAATTCTGCTTTCAAACAAGTAGAAACCTATAAAGCCATTATTCCAAGCCTTTTCACTTACAACGGTTTTGTGGTTATCTCTGACGGACTGGAAGCCAAAGCAGGTTCTATTTCTTCGGGCTTTAGTCGTTTTATGTCTTGGAAATCGGCAGACGGAAAAGCCGAAGCATCGCATTTGGTAAGTCAGTTAGAAACGTTGATTCAAGGAATGCTGAACAAAGAAACCTTGATTGACTTAATCAGGCATTTTATTGTTTTTGAAAAATCGAAAAAAGAAGATTCAGAAACAGGCATCACAACCATTTCAACCGTTAAAAAATTAGCTGCTTATCATCAATACTATGCTGTAAACCGAGCAGTTGAATCAACTTTAAGAGCAACAGGATTTACTTTAGAACACGAAACGCCAGTGAGTATGGTAATGGAATCTCCAGAAAGTTATGGAGTTCCCGGAGTAAAAATTCAACCAATTGGCGACAGAAAAGGCGGTGTTGTTTGGCATACACAAGGAAGTGGAAAATCATTGTCAATGGTTTTCTATACAGGTAAAATCGTATTGGCTTTAGACAATCCAACCATTCTTGTCATTACTGACCGTAATGATTTGGACGACCAACTGTTTGACACCTTTGCAGCATCCAAACAATTGCTAAGACAAGAGCCTGTTCAGGCAGAAGATAGGAACCAATTAAAAGAATTATTAAAAGTGGCTTCAGGCGGAGTAGTGTTTGCAACTGTGCAAAAATTTCAACCCGATGAAGGCAATGTTTACGAATTACTTTCTGACAGAAAAAACATAGTAGTAATAGCTGACGAAGCACACAGAACACAATACGGATTTAAAGCCAAAACCATTGATGCAAAAGACGGAAAAGGAAATGTAGTTGGCAAGAAAATCGTTTATGGTTTTGCCAAGTATATGCGAGATGCTTTGCCGAATGCAACTTATTTAGGGTTTACAGGAACACCGATTGAAAATACAGATGTAAACACACCTGCAGTTTTCGGAAACTATGTGGACATTTACGATATAGCCCAAGCCGTTGAAGATGGTGCAACGGTTCGTATTTATTACGAAAGCCGTTTGGCAAAAGTGAATTTAAGCGAAGAAGGTAAACAATTAGTTGACGACCTTGATGATGAACTAGAACAAGAAGATTTAACTAATACGCAAAAGGCAAAAGCAAAATGGACACAATTGGAAGCTTTGGTTGGTAGCGAAAATCGAATTAAGAATATTGCCAAAGACATTGTTTTACATTTTACACAACGGCAGGAAGTTTTTGAAGGCAAAGGAATGATTGTTTCGATGAGTCGCAGAATTGCAGCCGATTTGTATCAGGCAATTATTGACCTAAAACCTGAATGGCATTCAGACGATTTGAATAAAGGCGTGATTAAAGTGGTAATGACTTCGGCTTCTTCTGATGGCCCGAAAATTTCAAAACATCATACAACAAAAGAACAAAGAAGAACACTTGCCGAAAGAATGAAAAATCCAGAAGACGATTTACAATTGGTAATCGTTCGGGATATGTGGCTTACTGGTTTTGACGCACCAAGTATGCACACCCTTTACATTGACAAACCAATGAAAGGGCACAATTTGATGCAAGCCATTGCAAGCGTAAACCGAGTTTACAAAGACAAACCAGGCGGTTTGATTGTAGATTATTTAGGAATTGCAGCCGACTTGAAAAAAGCATTGGCATTTTATTCTGATGCAGGCGGTAAAGGCGACCCGACCATTTTGCAGGAACAGGCCGTTCAGTTGATGCTGGAGAAATTGGAAGTCGTTGCTCAATTGTATCATGGGTTTGAATATGAAACCTATTTTGAAGCCAACACTTCAAAAAAGCTCTCTATGATTCTGGCTGCCGAAGAACATATTTTAGGTCTGCAAGACGGAAAAAACGATACATCAATGAAGTAACGGCATTGTCAAAAGCTTTTGCTATTGCGATTCCACATGACCAAGCTATGGATGCAAAAGACGAAGTTTCGTTTTTCCAAGCAGTAAAAGCAAGATTAGCAAAGTTTGACGGAACGGGTTCAGGAAAAACAGATGAAGAAATTGAAACAACAATTCGCCAAGTCATTGACAAAGCTTTAGTTTCGGAACAAGTCATTGATGTTTTTGATGCAGCAGGAATCAAGAAACCAGACATTTCAATTCTATCTGAAGAATTCCTTTTGGAACTGAAAGGAATGGAACATAAAAATGTTGCACTGGAAGTTTTGAAAAAACTCTTGAATGATGAAATAAAATCGAGAGCTAAAAAGAATCTTGTAAAGAGCAGAACATTTTTAGAAATGTTGGAAGATTCCATCAAAAAATATCACAACAAAATTCTGACAGCAGCCGAAGTAATTGAAGAACTTATAAATCTAAGCAAGGACATTGTTGAAATGGACAATGAAGCCAAAGCAATGGGCTTGACAGATTTTGAATATGCTTTTTACACAGCAGTAGCCAACAACGACAGTGCAAGAGAACTCATGCAACAAGACAAGTTGAGAGAACTTGCCGTTGTGCTGACAGAAACCATTAGGCAAAATGCTTCTATAGACTGGACAATTAAAGAAAGTGTAAAAGCTAAATTGAAAGTTGCAGTAAAAAGAATTTTAAGAAAGTTTGGTTATCCGCCTGACATGCAAATGTTGGCGACAGAGACTGTTTTAAAACAAGCAGAAATGATAGCGAATGAATTAACATCGTAATGAAAAAAATTTCATATTAGCCAATAATGGTTTAGAAAAATGAACACAATTAAGACTAAAATTGTACCAATCATTAAAAAATCAAAATGAAATAATCAAATGAAAGGGATGCAACCCCCCACCCCCCCCTCATCTTGGTCGGCAATGGGGCGCTGGCAAGGAAAAGAGAGGAGTGGTATTGTGGAGAAAATGTTGGGAGGAAGCGAAAATTAACTATAAAGAGAATATTTTAAATGTTAGAACTTATAAAAATGATTTAATTTCTATAGAATACAAGGTAAATTCCTCTTCAGAAAAAGAAATATCAACAACTCTAGATTCAAAAAACGACTTGAATTCTTTTATAAGGAATACTAATAAGTTTTCCACTTTTAAAATTAAATGTACTTTCCATTCAAATTTGATTTCTTTACTTGTAAAAAGTTATACGAATAAAAACTGGGTGGACATTGAAAATGCATATTATGAGGAGCTGAAAAGGATTCTAAAACTATAAAAGAACTGGTACCATCAACATCTGATACAGCAATAAAAATTTGGAACTATTAAATAGAAATTTTGAAACATTAAAAATGGAGTTGCAAAACTACCTTTTGACAATTAGAGTTCCAGACGGTAATAGTTTAATTAGAGATGAAATGTATTGTGTTCCTGAAGAACAAATTTCAGGCAACGCCCAAAAACTAGAGTTAAAAAATACTCTTATTTTAAACTTTAACTATACATCAACAACAAATAAATATGCAAACAAGAATTCTATTTTACATATACATGGGGATCTAAAGAATGAAAAAAACCCCATTATTTTCGGTTATGGGGACGAACGGATGAAACGCTGAAACATTAGAAAAGCAAAATTGAAGGAGTCTTCACCCAAATCAAGTCCTTTGATTACTTTAAAACTGATAATTATTCCAAACTCTTAGCTTTTTTAGAGTCCGAGTTTGATGTATATATCATGGAGATTCTTGTGATTTGTCTGACAGGACCTTGTTAAGCACGATCTTTGATATGAAAATTGCAGGAAAATCAAAATCTTTATCATGACAATGCTGACAATTATCGAAAGACTACCTATGAAATTTCACGCCATTTTACAGACAAAGCATTGATGAGGGAAAGGGTACTGCCAATTACTCAATGCAAGCCCATGCCACAAAGTAAAATGGAAGATTAAATGAAAAATTTTTCACTATTTTACCTTTTTTAGCCTCCTAATTTCCAAATAGACCTCGCTTCCTTCTAGAATTTTCCCCAAATTTTCTTCTCCCTTGTCCTCTATCACCCAAAAATCCACCCCAAAAACCCAAAAATCACCCAAAAAAACATATTATGATTTTGTCTCGTCACAAAAGAATCAATTTCAACCATTGTTTTTGTGACGAGATCACAACTTTTTCCCTTTACCGGAGACAATTTATGGTTGAGGCCTCATCATAAAACGTTTCCGTAGTTGAAAATCTATTATTTTATAACAATTTAAATTATTTAATTATGACAATCATTAATCGCCCGTTATTGGGCAACTACCGAAACGCAGAATTTCTGCAACTTATGACTACAATTCTTGAATTTTTCAAATCAGTAAAAGACAAGGATGCACTTCTTGAAGAACGTATTGCCGAATTGGAAAGAGTCATTCAGATTATGAAGGATGTCTTTCTTGACCACAAAGCTGATAGCGTTACCGCCGAAATGAGACCACTGGACGTAGAGAGAATTGATATTGTAAAAGGCCTTAAGAAGTTTTTTGAATCCGAGTACTACCGCGTCAATCCTGAAAAAAAGAATTATGCGGCTTTGCTTCTGAAAAGTTTGAACCAGTACTGTGACAACATCGTAAAAATGTCTTATCAACACAAAACAGCTGTCATCGACAAAATGCTGGAAGAATGGTCTTCCAATGAAACGATTGTAAATGCCATCAATGGCCTGAATGCTGCTTCCTGGGTAGATGATTTAAGAGAAAAACAAAGTATTTTTTATAACAGTTATTTTGCGAAAGCAAAAGCTTCGTCACCGGCTTTACAATCGATAAAGCTGAGGGCTGACATAAAAAATGTATTTGACAACCTCATTGAGGATACAAATTCTCTTGCCAGGGTTTCACCCAACAAACAGAACTATATCAACCTCATCACTGAGCTGAACGGTATTATCGATACCAACAACGAACCTGTCGCCAACAGAAAGGGTAGGAGGAAGAAGGAAGTGGTTCCAACGACACCAACACCATCCACTCCGTCGCTTGGTTCTGTAAGTGAATTTCCGGGATACGAAAGTTTTTAAAGTTTTTTAAGTTATAGTTGTTTTCATGAGAAAAGCACCCTGGGAGTCAGGGTGCTTTTTTTTTGCAATTTAAAAATTCTTTTATCTTAGCAACCCTCTTCCCCCCCCCCGCCCCCCCCCCGCCCCGGGGGGGCGGGGGACCCGGCGGGTCTGGGCCCTTGCGGTCCCCTCCCCCCCCCCCCCCCCCCCCCCCCAGGGGGGGGGGGGGGGGAGGGGGGGGGGGGGGGGGGGGGGGCGGGCCCCCCCCTCCCCCCCTTTGGCCCCTCCCTTTTTTTCCTTTTTTTGAAGGGGGGAGGCCGGCCCCCCCCCGGCCGGGGGGGGGGAAAAAAACTATATCTATTTTTTTCTCCCCCCCCCCGTCCCCCCCCCTCGCTCAAGCCGCAGGCGGAGGCCGCGGGCCCCCCCCCCCCCCGAATGAGGGCGACTGAGAACGTCAAACTCCGTTTATAAGATTAACCGCACACTATCGACCTACGCAAAGTCCCGACTTTGTCGGGATTTAGAGGGGCCGGAATTTTTGTGCCGTTTTATACTCACCCCATCCCTCTCTTAAAAAAGAGGGCGATACCTTAGGTTTCAAATCTTACTTATGACAAAGGTAATACAATGCCTATTGATTGAACAAAAGAAATTCAATATCATCATAGCATAAAACCTAGACCCTGAGTGTCACCCTTCCTTTTTAAGGATGACTGAAGGGCCCGGAGTGAAAGAGACGAGTGAACGATTTCACTCGGTAATGAAGGAACCACAAACTACGGCTTGTGGCTAAATCGGGGATGGGTATAAACATCTACTTGAACTATTTCACTCGGTAATGAAGGAACCACAAACTACGGCTTGTGGCTAAATCGGGGAAGGGTATAAAATGTCTTTCCAATCTTTTTTGCCTCCTAACCCCTCCGAAGGAGGCGACTGAGAACGTCAAACTAAGTTTATAAGACCTTAACCTCACATTATAGACAGATGCAAAGTCCTTCTTCGGGGAAATTTAGAGGCCAAAATTAAAAACTCACTAAAATTTAGTCCAGCCTATCACCTAATCTAAGCCCTTTTCGGTATAAATTTGTCTCTGTCAGTATTTTCGGCAGATGCAGAGGGGCGACGGAGGCAAAGGAATATACAAGCTTAGCGAGACGCTAAGCTTATCTTATGGTAAACTACCCTCTAAACATAAAATTAACTCATCAAACGACTGTTAACATATATCTATCCTATATATTTGTATTTACTTAGTTTGAATAAGTTGTGATTCATTAAAAATTAAACTCAAAAACTTTCCAATATGATGACAGCTGATCAGTTCGTTTTCGAGTTTCAAAATACCATTCCGCAACTTAAATCCTATATTCTCAGGACTACAGCCAGTGTCGAAGACACAGAAGATATTGTACAGGATACTTTTTTGAAAGCTTCGGCCAAACTGGATTCTTTCCGGGGGGATAGTTCACTGAAAACATGGATTTTTGCCATAGCATCCAACCTTACAAAAGACAATCTCTGCGCTAAAAAACGCTGGCCGGAAACCGTGACCGACATCTGCAGGGAAAAGGCACTCGACAATCCGGCTATTTCTGTATACCCTGGAAAAAAATCACAGAGTCCCCATGGCGTCATTCATTGGGGGGCAATTTCATAGGTTTCTGCACTATATCAAAATGATATTGTTTATCTTTTGTAATGGTCCCGGTATTCCGGAAATAAACAAAACAAAAAAATGTGAGGTCAAAGTATTGTTTTCCTGTACTCAGCAGGTGATTGGCCAAAATACTTTTTGAACACGGCACCAAAATACGAGGGATCTGCAAAACCACATTGAAATGCCACTTCTGATACGGTCCATTGACCCTGGTGGAGCATCTCTTCTGCCTTTTCTAATTTTAATATGGTAATGTATTGTTTGGGCGTCAGGTGTAGTTCCGTTTTTAGGATTCGTTGCAGCTGTCTTACGCTGACATTAATCTCTGCTGCTAATTTTTCTACCGGAATGTCTTCATCTATATGTCGTTGAATATAACTTTTTACATGAGTGATTTCTTTTGTCAATGCTAAATCCTTGTTAATTGTGGCTATCGGTTCAGGTTCATCAAGGTCGGTTCCGGTAAGTTTTGCATTCTGTTTTTTTGAAGGAAAATTGCGAAAAAAACGAAGTTGGCTGTGTTGATACCAAAGTCCGGCAAACAAACCCAAAACCAAAATGCCAAAACTAAATTTCAAAACGAAAGGGGATGATTGATAGGTTCTGTATAATGAATATTTCCAGTCGGGAGAACCCATCAGACGGACAGATTGCCAATCATCCGGGAAACCAAAATCTGACTTGCCACATACATTAACAAAGTTCATCGAAGGGGGATGATAGGTGTCGGCCCATGATCTCATATCTGCGGTGGTATCTATATCGTTATTGCACAGATCTATCCTGAATTCAAAGCCTTCCTTGGGTATAATCCCGATAGCGCTCCACGGCACGGCTATTTCCAGGGTGTATTCAATGTCTTTATCGGTTGCATCGTTGATAGTACCATTAATATTGGATTTTGTTTGAATGACAATATTGGTTCCTTCATGGTCTTTGGGTACATGACTACCGCGTTGTATTTGTTGTTTGTCTCCTTTAAAAATTGTTTTTTCACCTGTCAGACTAATGAGTATCTGGTAGTCATTCAAGTCCATTTTATCCTGACTGTCGTTTTTACAATCTATATATATTTCTATGGCATCATTGAGGTATAATCGCGTATTATTGTTTCCGGTGGCATTGACACAAAGTTGGCTATCAGACACTTTAAAAGCGGCGAGTAAATATTCGTAATCCCAATACAACCCGCACAATACTTGATTGCGGTAAAAAGGGCTGGAAGTATGTTTTATTTCCAGAGGCAGTTGCCATTCTTCGAGATGGCCATCGATAATGACAGGCTTCGGCGCAAAATGAATTGAAATGTCTTGTTGCGCCCATGTAGAAGCGCTCAAAACAAATATTAACAAAACACTAAGACCATTCTGTCGCATAATTAGGATAATCAGTCGCAAAAGTAATAGAATAACAGGACTAAATACCGGAATTTTGCCTTCAAATCAAAATATATGTGTAAAGTAAAAATTTGGTATTTGGTTATGTTTGTGTTGTCTGTGACGGGTTCGGTTTTTGCACAGGTTCCGGCCTTTCCGGGTGCAGAAGGTTTTGGGGCCTCGGCAAGTGGGGGCAGGGGAGGAAGAGTGGTTTATGTGACCAATTTGAATGCGGATGGTCCGGGTTCTCTGCAGGCCGCATTGAATGAAAACGGAAAACGATATATTCTTTTTAAAGTCAGTGGCGTGATTCCAACTACAGTAGAAGTGCCCCCCGGACACGGGGATTTTACCATTGCCGGACAGACATCGCCAGAAGGGATTATCGTAAGGGGATTTTTGAGTTATAATGAAGAGCAGATTTCCAGTGAAAATATCATCATCAGGCATTTGAGATCCCGTATTGGAGACACAAACAAATACCCGACATCTCATTGGCTCGCAGAAGACGGAATAACGCTGGGCGGTATTCGTCGTGCTATCATAGATCATTGTTCCTTTGCCCATGCCAGTGATGAAGCAGTTGATATTTCGCGATCTTCTTTGCTGACTATACAACAGTGTTTGCTGGCAGAAACACTTGGAGGGCATTCTTATTTGGGTGGTATGTTGATTAATTATTCATCACCCCAAAGCAGACTGGACAGTTTATCCATTCATCACAATGTCTGGAATAGAATCGGCGGCAGAATGCCTGAAATAAGTTGTGAATCTCCCTATTGTGATGGGAAAACCATTCATGTTGAATTGTCCAATAACCTTGCATGGGACCCTAGGATTGAGTTGTGGTATGAAGGCCCGACTCCGAACGGACATTTTTATCTTCATCTTAACGCTATTAACAACTTTTATCATGCGGCCCCATCTTATACCAATGGTATGTACCATTTTGACTTGTTAAATTTTGAAGACAACCATTTATTTTTTCAGGGTAATAAAATGAATCTTTATGAGGAATACAGCGATTATGATTTGTTTTACTGCTGCAATGATTTTGATCAGGGTCATCCCAACACAGACTTTGGTGTAGCCAATTTATTGCCGGCGAGACATGCTTTTCCATTAGTTACATACACTTCAACGGAGAACCTTACATCGGTGTTGTCAGCATCAGCAGGTGCATTTCCAAGGGATGCGATGGACCTCAGACTGATGGCTGATGTAAGTGCATCAGATATTGACCCTTTAAGCATAAACGAAGATCACTATAATGATGCCTTTTTGATTACTAATGGAAAACAGGCACACCTGGATAGCGATAATGATGGTATGCCCGATTATTGGGAGATCAAACAAGGTTTGAACGTAAATATTCAGGATCACAATGGTACAGTGCTTTCAAATAGTATTTATGGTGTGGAAGGATATACAAATCTTGAATGTTACCTGAATTGTCTGTCAGATGCTTTAGTCAATGGAGGTAGTTCTTATGCTTGTGGTATTCAATTGGACGCCACTTCTGTTCTTGTTCAAAACCCAAAACCTGTTTTTGAAATCTATCCTAATCCTGCGCATTCTGACATACAAATAGTAAGTCAACATAAGATTTACCATGCTCAATGCAAAATCCTGGATACGACAGGTAAAATAGTTTTAGACCAACCTATTGAATCAAACAATACGCTTTCTATAGCTCATTTACCTTCAGGGATTTATTTTGTTACGGTAGTGAAAGACACTAAACAAATTTTCAGGAGTAAGCTGGTGATTTTTTGAATGGGTGAAATGAAGGATGTAAAAAGTTTAGTGAGGTGAATTTTCCTTTTTTTCCAGGAATCGTGCAACACAACCCCTTCAAATCTTCCAAATAATAACTATATCAGGCATCTGCTCAATTTAGCATGTAAGACAGAGATTTCTGACAGAACTTTGTTTTCTAAATGGTAAAATGATGAACTCCAAAAAATCACTTTTCCTGGTTGTATGTCTTTGCTGGATATACATCTTTGGCCAATATAAATGTCTGTTCTGGCAACAATACGGCCTTTGGTCATCAAGTGATGCAAACTACAGCAGGTGGCTATAATACAGGTGTCGTAGCTGCCGCTTTGTTTTCAAATGTCTTTGGGTCAGACCGTATTGGTATTGGTTATATACATCAGCACAAGCCATTTCAATTGCAAACCGTCAATATATCATGGAATAGCTAAGTTTTTTATAAAACAGAAGTTTTTGATGGTTTAATAGTAAATTCCCATTCTCAACCAAAGAAAAAAAATCTCTGATGACCCTAAAAATCATCAGAGATTTACATATAGTTATTTGGTTTTTACATTTTAATTAACCGGACTAAACGGCTTTCGCCTATTTGATTCGTTAAAATCATAAAATACAAACCCGGTCTACTTTCGCTCAAATCGATTTGTTGTGAACTATCATTTGATAGGGATTTTTGTTGGACAAGGCTATGTATGCTGTTGAATATTTTATACGAACTGGGTTGAAAATTTTCATAGACATTCAGTGTAAAAATTCCATCGCTAGGGTTAGGTGTTATTTTTATATCATCATCACTCACACTTCTGCTTTGGGTAAGAGGATTCAACTCGTCCTGATGTATATAATTATCAATATTGCGATTAGACGAACCCACTAAGTTGACAACGTAATCTTCTACCTCACCTCTTGTACCCTGAGCACATGGTGTATTTGTGGCGCCTCCTCTGCGCATGACCACTTTAAGTTTAGTTGGGCCGGGAGTGACATTATTAGGAATGGATATGGAGAAGTTGTAATTGTTCCCATTATTTGTCGTCAAAGGCGCTAAGACGCGTTCTCCGGGGTCATTAAAATCACCGTTTCTATTGAAGTCAATATAAATGACAAATCTGTCGGTGTAAGATTCTCCGGGGTTAAAGCCAGCACTTAATTGACCAACATTTCCTGTAGAACCTATAACAAGATCCGTACTTTGTGAAGAATTAAAATATCCTTGTACATCTTTGCCGGAAACTCTGTTTATCGTACCCAAACTAAACAAATCAATCCACTCCCAAGTATTCACACCATAAGATCTGCAAAATGCCGAATACGTGTGGAATTGAGCAATAGTCGAATAATTTCCATTTCCTGAAGTGCAATTTACCCTAACACGAAAATCATATAATGTTTCCTGATTTAGTCCTGACAATTCCAGAAAATTAATGTTCGTATTTGAAGTTATCCAATTGACATCGCTGTTTCTTTTATATTGTACGGTGTAATTTGTCGCACCACTGACAGCATCCCATACCAGCTTGTTATAGTTGTGCGTGGTGGCTTGGCTTCAAGATTTCCTGCGAGTAAATTACAAGGAGGAGGGGCAGTGGTAAATTGACTAATTACGGGCGCACTATTAAAGAAACTGCAGGTAGTATTAACACACCATTCATAGGTGGTATTGGCCTGCAGGCCGGCAACACTTATAGAGAAGGTGGTACTATTGCCAATGGGTGTCCAGGCAGCACCTGAATTCAGAATTCTGTAAGCAATAACAAAAGCAGCTGTATTAGGACTGTACCCTGGAAATGAATTCCAATGTAACAGGGCTGAGGTAGAAGTAATATTGGTTGAGGATAAACCATTAGGTAGGGGGCATGGAACAGTATAATTTTGTGTTGGACTAAGAGAGCTTTCAAGGGTATTACAAATGGCGCTTACTCTCCACTCAAAAGGAAAACTGGTTGCCAGGCCTGTGAAACTATAGCTTGTTTCTGTACCAATCTCCTGAAGCGGTGCCGATGTTGTAGTCCATGTGTCCCATTGGAACTTCAATTGGAACCTATATTCTGTAGCGGTTCCTACAGGGTCCCAGGAGAAGGTGGATTCATTGGTGATGTTGTTGTAAGACACTGTCAGGTTTAAGGGAGTGTCACATTGACCATAAATGTTTTGGCTTAATATTGCGAGGTAAAACATCGCAATGATTTTAGAAAAAATTTTCATTTTTGATAATGTTTAAAAGGTTATAAATTTTAAGAATCAAAAACAAAATTAGTCTAAAAGAGTAAAGCCATTTTTTACATTTTACAGATGCATGGTTTGATTTGGTAAGTGATGGATTTTTAACCTTTTTTTCCTAAAAACTGCAAAACAAATTCTTTTTTACGCTGAGAAACAGGTAATGTGAAGCCCCCTTCAAGAATTAATGTCCCACTATCGTTTTTACGGTCATACATTTTAATTTTCGATGGATTCACAAGACATGAATGATGTGTCCTGATAAACCCTTCAGGTGCCAGCATTTCTTCATAGACACGAAGATTCCTGGACATAAAAATGGGGTCCCCATCTGATACAATAAATTTTGTGTATGCTCCTTCAGCAATACAATACAAAATATCGCAGACCTTTATAAAATAAGTCTTATCAGTATCTTTCAGCACGATTTGAGCTTCTTTTGGTTTTTTGTCCATCAGTTGCTCCATCATCACTTTGAGCTGTTTTTGAAGGGTATGTTGTTTTACGCGTTTTGATGCCTTTTCCAGACAAGATGCCAATTCAATAGGGTCTATCGGTTTGAGCAAATAGTCAATGGCACTGAATTTAAAATGCCTGCACAGCATATTTGTTGTGACCCGTGGTGAATATCAATTGAAACATAGGCTCAGAAATCCGTTTAAGAAGGTCAAAACCAGTTCCGTCATCCATTTCGACATCTAAAAGTAAAACATCGGGTTGGTGTTGTTGAATGGCAATTAAGCCGGTTTCAACGCCATTGGCCTCATAGATGGTATGATTTTCATCTGACCACAAAAGGATCATTTCTTTCAGAACTTGTCTGATTTCATTTTCATTGTCTATGAGGAGGATTTTCATTGTTTTACATCTTGAGTACTTTTAAATAATAAAGGTAAATGAATTTTAACAATAGTGCCCAAACCATTTTTATTATTATCAAAACTAAACCCGGCTTTGGTTTTCAATTTGATGTTCAATAAATAGATTCTGTCTTTAATGATTTGCCCGGCTCTACTGATATGATCAGTTTGCTCTTTTATTGCTGTGCTCAAACCTTTTCCATTATCTTCCACTTCAATCATCAATTCATTTTGATGAATTCCGAATTTTATATCAACATGACCCGATATTCTATTCCCGAAAATCCATGTTCAATACTATTCTCAATAAAGGGCTGCAATATCATAGAAGGTATCAGGATGTCATCAACTTCCATGTCGGGATGAGCATAAATGGTATAGCTGAACGTTTTGGGAAACCGGATTTTTTGAACTTCAAGATACTCATTGAGAAAATCCATCTCCTGTTCAATGGTAATATATTCTTTGTATGTGCTTTCCAATGTTTCTCGCATTATATTGCTAAATTTGGAAAGATTGCTGGCCAAAGCCTGGCCGTCGTTGTCTCTTAAAGCAAATTTTTGAAGGCTGGCCAGGGCATTAAAAAAGAAATGTGGATTCATTCTGGCCCTGTTGAGTCTTTGTTCTGTTTCGAGAATATTCTGCTGATGTTTTAGTTTTTGGTGTCTCAGATAGAGGCCTAAAGTCAGCAATGCAAAGAGCCCTGAAAGTGCCAAAAGAAGATAAAATTGATTTTTTTTCTCGAGATCTTTTATAGTGATTTCATTTTTAGCCTGATGATATTTTTTCTCTAATTCTGTAACAGCCTGGGTTTTTTCAACGGTTCGTATACTGTCGTTGATGGCATTTTTTAATAAACGCATATCGTAGGCTTGTTTATAATCTCCTTTTGCATTTCCTACTCTTTCTTGCAAGTCGTATGCTTCTGCTATATAAGCAGGATTTTTATTTTTTAAGGCAAAATGAAGCGCCGAATCAGCACATATTTGTGCTTTTCCCGGATCATTTAGTTCTAAATAAATATCTGCTTTGTCATAAAAATATATTTGACTCGCTTCGCTGTTGGATTTGTCAATATACACGTAAGAAGAATCTAACAAAGCAATTGCGGTGTTAAAATCTTTTCTCTCATATGCAACAGCCTGGACCAAATTGAAGGCTTTACATATCCTCCTATTGTCTTGTATGCTTTTGGCCCACTTCAAATATTGAATGCTGTACATCTCTACAGAATCCAGACTTGTTTTGATGCCTGTATCCTGATAATGCCAAAGGTACCTGCTGGCTAGAAATGAAATTATGCTGAATCGTTTATCATTGGGAAGTTTTGGTAAAAGTTTTGCCGCTTTCCGGGTATAAATAATGCCTTTCTCGGCTTGATTGGTCTGATTAAAAAGTTGGGCGGTCATGGTACATCCTAAGGCCAACCTCAAAATTGCCTGCCTTCTCGGCACAATTTATCAGTTTTAAACTATATACCTGAGCTTTGCAAAATCTGCCCGACTATAATGGATTTGCGCTTGTGTTTTAAACACGTTCAATAAAATCGTATCACTGCAGGATGAAGATATAAATAATTTTTCTGCCTTTTTATTGATAATTTCTGCCGAATCAAGTTTCAGCTCATCGGTTAGTTTCCTTGCCATCATTTCATACCCTTTGGCTTTGCACACCTTGTCGGATAGTGTTATTAACTTTGTTGATATTTCAGTATCCGAAATATTTTCCTTTCTTAATTTGTTGAGATCCGGGCAAGTGCATTTACTTTGAGCATTTGCTGAAATACCGGAAATGAACATCAGAAATATAATCAATCTTATCATAACAAATTTTTTTCGTTTAATACCTATCAATGATGCCCTCGATTTAGGACGTATTTGATTTTAGCGGATTAAGAATAATCAAAACTATTTTATTTTTTACTATCTTGACTTACCTAACCACTATTTTTTGTCTTTAACAAAATAGATAATTAAATTTTACAAAGATAATTAATAGAGTTTCCAAATAAGTAGTATACGTAAAAATAAAGCACAACTTTTGGTAAGTGTAGGAGTTTATTTGATAAGTGAGAACTAACGTTTTGAATAGAATGGTGATAAGGTGTCTGCATTTTTATTAATGAATGGCATTAAATAAAATTCAATTACTCATCTCTTATACTTTGAAAGAAATAGAAGAAAGTTTTTTTCATCCATCTTTTTACAAGGTTCATCATTCTCATCTGATCAATACGGATCATATGGCTAAATTTTATAAAACGGATGGTGGATATGTTATCATGTCAGATGGCGCGCAGATCAATATTTCCCGCAATAAAAAAGATGACTTTTTTGAGTTCCTCAAGCTAAGATGATGTCACATTAACATATTGCCTGGTCAAATATATTTTGTCAGAGAAAATGGATTAATCTTTACAACAAATATGTATTTTTGTCATTCATGAGACGTTTATGTATTTTCATAACATGATATTTTCAACGACATAAAACAAAATGGAAAATGACACCTGAAAAAATTGCAGAAGAATTTCAATTGTCAGGACATCAACTTAAGTCCTATATCTTTCGGATTACTTCCAGCATAGAAGATACAGAAGATATCATGCAGGATGTTTTTATAAAAGCCACTTCAAAACGGGCATCCTTCCGGGGAGAAAGCTCCTTAAAAACATGGATATTTGCCATTGCTACCAATGTTGCCAAAGATAATCAAAGGGCAAAAAAACGCTGGCCGGAAACCGTCACCGACATCTGCAGGGAAAAAGCACTGGCAAATCCGGATTACTTTCCTGAAATAGCCCGGATAATGTCATCTTCACCACAGGCCAATTTTGAAATCAAGGAACACATCAGTTTTTGCCTGACCTGTATTTCAAAATCACTGCCGCTGGAACAACAACTATGTTTGCTGCTGAAGGAAGTTTACGGATTTAAAGTGGCAGAAATAACAGATATCTTAGAAACTTCAGAAGCTATGATCAAATATTACCTCCACACAGGCCGGTCTAAAATGGTCAGCATATACGAAGGAAGATGCGCCCTCATCAATAAAGAAGGGACGTGCCACCAATGTTCGGAATTGAATGGCATTTTTAACCCAAAACAGGATTTTGAGGTTGAAAAAAATAAAATCGAATTTGCCAGAAGAGCCAATGAAGTTGACCGGCAAAAATTGCTGGAACTGCGCTTTTCTATTATGAAAGAATTGGACCCTTTTCAGTCCGGTGGAGCGACATTGCAAATGCATCATTTAGAGCACAATAGAAAGATAATGGAAAATTATTCTGATAAAGAACAATAAATCCTATCGTTTTTTTACTTTCAGGCGTCTAAACAACATTAATCAAAATGAAACCCATATGTTAACACTTTCTTCAAACGGAAAAGCCATAACAGAAAAAAAGTTTTTCAGCCGTGAAACCGGCGTAAGCATTGAAATCAATGCAGACAAAAGTATTATCTGGTCGTTACTTACCAATGCGGCCGACTTCTCAAGGTGGAATTCCACCATTATATCCCTTGAAGGAAATATATCGCTGCATGAAAAAAATCAAACTCAAATCAAAACTCGATGCCAAAAGAGTTTTTACGCTGAAAGTAAAAGAATTGGTTCCCGGGAGCAGAATGGTCTGGGGTGATGCCATGGGCAACAGGGAATATACATTGACACCTTCCGGGAATAACACGACAATTTTTACCATGACAGAAAAAATCGGAGGTCCAATATTTCCTTTGTTTGCCAAAATGATTCCTCCTTTTGACGAAGTATTCGAACAATTTGCCAGAGATCTCAAAACCGAAGCTGAAACCATTTAACAAAACTTCCGAAATAGACACAAACAATATGTATCATACATATATCACCGGTATCCGCAAAGCCCCCGCCCCCCTGGGGGGGGGGGGGGGGGGCGGCCCCGGGGGCGGGGGTTCCCCCCCCCCCCCCCCCCCCCCGGCGGCAACGCACCGGGGGGAAGGCAGATTAAGTCTGGGCTCGGGGCCCGGGGGCGGGGGACCTTAAAAAAGAAGGTTGGTGTCAGCCCACAAGGGGGGGGGGGGGAAAAGGGGGGGGGGGGGCCCCTCCCCCCCCACCTTCTCGGGGGGCTCCTCTCCCCCCCCCGCGGGGGAAACGGGGGGTTTTCCCCCCCCCCCCCGCAAAACCCCCCCCCTGCGCCCCCCCCGCAGGGGACGAAAGAGGAAAATGTCAACACTTTAAAAAAATAAAATTATGTCTTACAAAATAGGTACAAAAGATAATCCCATGGCGTTGAAAACACCGCCATTATCCAGTGAATATACCATGCACAATGACCAGAAAGATGGCAAGGATATTCTGGTCTGCACCGTCGGCAAAACCATTCTTCACTACGATGCGCGTATCCTCGATGATTTGCATGCCATGCTCAAAAAACATGGCGACTGGATGGAACTCGGCAGCGCCGACGAACAAAAACCCGCCAAGGAGGGCACCGTCGAAGCATGGGGCCGTGCAGAAAATAATCCCGTAGGAGGATGGTATGGTTTGAAAAAGGGATTCCGGGGCAGGGTAGGCATGTATATTCCACCTCTGATGGAAGCTCTCGGCCTGGCAGAAGTGACGCATGAAGCCAAAGGCAATAAGATGCGGGCGAAGTAATGGAGACTTTTTAAAGAATATGCCATTGTAGAACCAGTTTTTTTCTCCGGTAAATATTGTTATTTGCCAGGAGGCAAAGGAATATACAAGCTTAGCGAGACGCTAAGCTTATCGATTGATTTTGAACTCATTTTCAAGAGGGAATGAAGGTAGTCAAACTCTGTTTTTTAGATATGGTAACACTTTATCGATATACGCAAAGTCTCGCCTACGGCGAGATGTAGAGGGGCCGGAATATTTGTGCCGTTTTATACTCACCATAAATTCAGCCGCGAGCCGTAGTTCGCGGTTCTCTCCCTATTCTGAGCCCTTTTGGGTGGGCTCAGAATAGCTTCGCAACGGTCAGTCACCTCTCTCAAGAAAGAGGGGCGAAGCGTTTGGTTTCAATTCTTACAACAGACAAAGGATATGACGTAATACTTCTAATGAACAAACAATTATCATTAAAATTTTACCACAAAACCCAAACCGCGGGTGTCACCCTTCCTTTTTAAGGGAAGGGCCGGGGATGGGTATAAAAACTTGCCTATTCAATTTCACTCGGTAATGAAGGAACCACAAACTACGGCTGGTGGCTAAATCGGGCCTGCCTGCCTAAGACGGCAGTCAGGCAGGGATGGGTATAAAAACTTGTCTATTCTATTTCACTCGGTAATGAAGGAACCACAAACTACGGCTTGTGGCTTAACAAATGACCGGTATTTCTTTATCGGTTTTACCCCGCCCTGAAGGGAGCCCGATAAAGAAATACCTACGAAGAAGAAAAACAAACAATACCTTAACCTGGCGTTAGGGCATTTTCATATTTTACTTTTCTTCTGCTGCAAAAATTTTATCCCTGACGGTTCCCTTCAGGGTTTGGGCAAAACGGCAGGGATAAAATTTTGTCCTCCTATCACCTAATCATAAGCCTTTACGATATAAATTTGTCTCCTATATTTTCATACTTGCCCGGAGGCAAAGAAATATACAAGCTTAGCGAGACGCTAAGCTTATCACTCTTTTTCGTGATACTTCAACCCCTTCTCCAACTTTTCAATAGTTTTACCAATACGTCGGGCACGTGCATCCATACTTTTTGCCTCATACACATAATCAACATATTGTTTCTGACTCGTTTTTGACATATTGTCAAAATGGTGTTTGGCCAGTGGACTGTCGAGAAGGCACATTAAAAACTCTTCAGGAATGTGAGGTTCGCTTTTGTCTTCGTACAATACAATATCCACCATATCGCCTTCCTGTTTTTTTATCTTTTTTCTGATTTCGGCCTTCACTGGAAGAAAGAGTTCTTTGTTCTTTGTTGGCCAGAGTTTATATTGCTTTATTTCATAATCATCAATCCTTCCTTTGACAATAAACCATCCGAAGGGCAGGCCTGTTTTGGTGTTCAAACCTGGTAAAAGGGCATAAGTCCATCCTCCTTTCGCATCCATTTTTTGCAAAACAAATTTGCCCTGTATGATGGGTTGTGACATGATTTTAGGTGTTAGGTGTTTGGTGTTAGGTGTTTGGTTTGATTGTGGGTATTATTAGGTTACAAAGATAAAAAATAAAAGAGAAAGAAGAAATGGGTGTTTGATTTGTGTTAATCTAATAGCATAATTTTTCCAAAATATAAATGTTAATAACCAATTCAGTTTGAAACCCAATTTATCAAAATTCGACTAACCGGCCAAAAAACAGCGATAGTGAGAGGAGAATCGAAATAGCGAAATAAGCCTTCTTGGGTACAAAGTAAAATTTATCATCAGAAGATAAGATAAACCCAGAAAAGGGGTAGATTCTGGCAAATGTAGCGTAAATGGAGATTCGGGAACGAGCGGTGCTTGCAATCGCCTTTTTTTGGCCTTCCCGTTTTTTATCGGGATTGCTTACTTTTTGGTCATGCAAAAAGTAAAAGATATATAAAACTGTCAATTGAACTAAGCGTACTATTTATAATACTATGTATACATTTTGAAAAACAACAAAAGTCTTTTTAAAAAGTGTAATTTGCGATAAATGCCCATTTTTAATAAAATACGTAACAATGAATTCCAATCATTGCTTATATCCTCACATCTTAAAACAACATTTCCTATTTCAAAAATTCGTCGGTGAAATGTCCTTTTTCCTTATCCTTTGAAAACTTTACTGCATTGTATGTTTCTGAATTGTTTTTAGGGATGGAAAGACTCTGCCAGTCGTCACCTTTATTGATTTTGGAAATGTACACGATCTGTCCCACATGATACGCATAATGGGCTATCTGTCTCTGTACCGCATCCATAACACTTTGAGCCTGATTGCGGATGGTAATTTCTTTATTCAGATCTTCAGGAGAAAGGTTGTCCAATGCATCAAAAAGACATTGCCAGCCTTCTTCCCACAACAACATCAGTTTTGTTCTGTCGGTAACAAATTCTTCAAATTCTTCATCGCGGTTGCGCCACGGTTTTTCACCGTCAGAGGTTAGAAAATCGGTCCAGCGACTCTTCATATTTCCCTGAAGGTGACGAACGATAATGGCGATACTGTTGATTCCCGGTGTGGGTTCAAAAAACAACATGTCATCATTTATCTGATTCATGGCTTTTTCACCCAGGCTTTTGTAATAGAGAAAAAGTTTTTTGCTGCTGTCAATAAATGAATCCATACCTTTTTTGTTTTTCAACAATACCTGGTCAGATTGGTTGCATTCTGGCGGTAAAATGTCTGAGCAAAGGAGCTTCTTCCAGGATAGTGTAACCTCTTGCTTTTTCTCTTTCTTCAAATACTTCAATGATCACTTCTGCCACATAGTCTATATGGGATTGGGTATAGACTCTTCTCGGAATGGCCAGACGAACCAATTCCATCTGGGATGGTATAAGTTGGTGGTTTTCGTCGTATTTTCCGAACATCAGAGAACCTATTTCCACGGCCCTGATACCGCCTTTTTTGTATAATTCGCAGATGAGGCTGACACCGGGGTATTTATCCGGTGGTATGTGGGGAAGAAAGGCTTTGGCATCCAGATACACGGCGTGTCCGCCGGCAGGCCTCATGACAGGTACTCCTTTGGCATAAAGTTTTTCTGTGAGATAAGATATACTTCGAATTCTGTACATGAGGTAATTTTCATCCAGAATTTCTTCCAGTCCAATGGCGATCGCTTCCAGATCTCTGCCGGCAAGACCACCATAGGTGGGAAAACCTTCAGTTATGACAAGTAGATTCCGGCATTGCGTGGCCAGCTTTTCATCATTCAGGGCTAAAAAGCCACCTATATTGGCAAAAGCGTCCTTTTTGGCACTCATCAGACAACCATCGGCATACGAAAACATTTCCTGGACAATTTTTTTCACAGAAGTATTTTCATAACCTTTTTCTCTGGTTTTAATGAACCAGGCATTTTCGGCAAACCGGCAGGCATCCAGGAAAAATCGGATATTGTTTTTCTTACAGATGCCGGACACAGCTTTAATGTTTTCCATACTTACGGGTTGCCCTCCTCCTGAATTATTAGTGATGGTAAGGATGACCAGGGCTATATTTTCCGGTCCTTGAAATAGTATCGTTTCTTCCAGGGCTTTGATATCCATGTTGCCCTTGAAAGGTGCGGGTATCTGGGGCAGTTTACCTTCAGGACACAACACGTCAATACCTCTGGCACCACTGAATTCAATGTTGGCTCTTGTTGTGTCGAATAATGTGTTGGCGATATATACTTTTTTGTCTTTACTCAGAATGCTGAACAGGATTTTTTCGGCACCTCGTCCCTGGTGGGTGGGAATGACAACAGGATAGCCCATTATATCTTTTACCACTTTTTCAAAGCGATAAAAACTGGGGCTTCCGGCATAGGATTCATCACCTTGCATAATGCCGGCCCATTGAGCGCTGCTCATGGCACTGGTACCGCTGTCGGTCAGCAAGTCAATAATAACATCGTCTGAATGCAGTAAAAAGACATTGTATTGTGCTTTTTCCAGCGCTTTTTCTCTTTCTTCCTGTGTGGTAAAATAAATGGGTTCAACAGATTTTATTCTGAAGGGTTCGATGATGGTTTTCACTGTTCTGAATTTTGTACAAATGTAAAAAGGATATTATGACCAAAAGATGATTTTAGTCATGGTATATGGTTTTTTGCAAAACCAGTAAAAAAGATGGTGTCTTTGACCTGGAATATTACCTGCAATCAGGTTATTGTATAAATTTAATGTCCGGAAAAACTAAATTGATTACTTTTACTTTCATTTTGGTAAAATTTATCTTTTTTTTATAGAATATTGAATGAATAAGTACATTAAACTTACTATAATTCTTTTGTTTTTTTGTATTGAGATGAACGCTCAGCGAGTAGTCGTTTCCAAAACCTTTTTTTTGGAAAAAGAAGCATCTTTATCACTTTCGGACGTATTTGAAAAGGATAGGTTATCGGCTGCCGGCGAACAGGCTTTTTCTTTTTCTGTAAAAACAAATGGCATATCAAAACAAAGTTTTACATCCCTTCTGAAAACAGCAAAAGGAGACATATCAATGGACCCGGGTTGTGATGTAAACCTTGAAAAATATGATTATGTAAGTCGCCTTTTTTTTCTCAGTAAAGAAGATTTACTTTCTTCGGAATTGATAATCACCGCCATTTCAGGAAATCCTTCGGAGATTACCATTTCACTACACGCATCAGGTTTTTTTACGGACAAAAACCTCAGAGATAATATGGTCGTTACAAATCCTGTCACCTGTGAATGTCCATTGCCTTCCTACATTCCCAGAACTGTATGGGGAAATAGTTTTGGTCTCACTGAGGATATATATGTACCTCCGGCTGTTTTGACGGAAGTTACCCATCTGATTGTACACCACAGTGCTTCGTCCAATCAAAGTAACGATTGGCCGGCAGTGGTGGCTTCTTTTTTTGATTACCATGTCAATACGAATGGTTGGCAGGATATTGGCTATAACTGGCTCATTGACCCTCTTGGCAACCTGTACAAGGGCAGAGGAGGCGGAGAGGATGTGAGAGGTGCTCATATGTGCGGCTACAACAATAATACTATGGGGATTTGTGTCATCGGTACCTTTACTTCTGTAATGCCTGCTCAGGAAGCACTGGCGACGCTTGAACAATTGTTGTCGTACAAAGCCTGTCAGAAGAGTTTTGATGTTCAGGGAAGAGCGGATATCGTTTCACATCCGGGTAATATGTTTCGCATTTCAGGCCACAGAGACGGATGTGCTCCAAATTATACAGAATGCCCCGGCACACAACTGCATGCTTTTCTTCCCATTATGCGGGAAGGTTGTTCATCTTATATTCTGGATTCCTGCAGCATCGTAGACACAGAGGACAATGTGGATGACAAAGATTTGGATATTTTGCTTCTCAGGTCAGGAAATGGATGTATTGTAAAAAGCAGTGTAAGGGGGCAATTGTATTTCTATGCCGCGGATGGCAGGTTGATACAACAAAATGAAGTGTCAGAAGGGGATAATTTTATTTACTGTGACATACCATCCGGTGTTATCATTTCATCCTTTGTTACCGGTAAAGGTGTAAGGAATAAAAAATGGCATTTTCATAGTTTTTAATTCTGATATTTTTGAATGATTTTTAACATGGCATCGGGTGGCAAATCATCGATGTCGTAAGTTTTGAATATCAGAATAAATTCTTCCACCATCTTTTCAGAAAAACCAAGTTTCAACGCAAAGTGGTAAATCATTTTAATTTCTTCGGGATCGATAATTTTATCAGCTTCCATCATAAACAACAAATGATACAGAACATTCATTCTTTCATTTTCATCGTGGGGTAAAATTTCGTTCAGATCTTCCTCACTTATCATAATTTCACGTACTTTTTCCAGAGGTAAGTGCAACTTAGAAGCGACATAAACAAGATACGAAAATTCATTTTTACTGAGTTCGCCATCCACCTTAGCCAGATGAATAAGAATTTTTACAAGTACCGATGCCTTTTCGTCGTGTTCCAATAAATCCCAGAACATATTTTTTACCGTAAAATTATAATAAAATGAATAAACTTTTTACCTTGGTGTTGTTTTATTTCTACATTCAAAATATTTAATATTTTTCATGAGAACAAAAATTGCAGGAATAGGGAAATATCTGCCTTCGAGAGTGGTGACCAATGAAGAATTGACTCATTACATGGATACATCCAATGAATGGATAATAGAAAGGACAGGAATAGAAGAAAGAAGATATGCGGAAAGGCATACCGAGACTCCTACCACCATGGCTGCCAATGCGGCCAAAATAGCCATAGAAAGGGCTGGAATCACAGCTGAAGATCTCGACTTCATTATATTTGCCACTTTGAGTCCTGATTATTATTTCCCGGGGTGCGGAGTATTACTGCAACGGGAACTTGGAATAACCAAAACTGAAATCGGGGCTTTGGATATCCGCAATCAGTGTACAGGTTTTGTGTATGGTTTGTCGATTGCGGATCAGTTTATCAAATCCGGAATGTATAAAAACATTTTACTTGTAGGAGCTGAAAAACATTCTATGGGTCTTGATTATTCTGATGAAGGCAGGCAGGTTACAGTCATTTTTGGTGACGGTGCAGGTGCTGTCGTTTTACAACCTACAGACAAAGAAGGGCAGGGGGTTATTAATACCGTTTTACATTCTGACGGAACACACGCCGAAGAACTGGCTATGATCAATCCCGGTTCCCATAGCGGTTATCATTTGGGAACGGAAAAATTCGGCTATCCAAACGATGACAAGGATGGCGGTCTTTTTGTTACCCAAAAAATGGTGGATGACAATATGCTGGTGCCAAATATGACAGGGCAGCTGGTATTTAAAACCGCAGTCGTTAAATTTCCGGAAGTGATCAAAGAAGGATTGGAAAAAGCAGGTTTAAAAAAAGAGGATATCGATATGTTGGTACCTCATCAGGCCAATCTTCGCATCAGCCAGTTTGTGCAGAAAGTGATGGGTTTACCGGACGAAAAAATAGTAAACAACATCCAGAAATACGGCAATACCACGGCAGCATCCATTCCGATTGCTCTTTGTGAAGCCTGGGAAAACGGAAGAATTAAAGACGGTGATTTGGTCTGCCTGGCTGCTTTTGGCAGTGGTTTTACCTGGGGAAGTGCTTTGCTCCACTGGTAAGAGAATTAAGCCATTCATTATTTTGTTAATAAATTCTCAAGAAGGGAAAAGATATAATCTTTTTACCTTATAAGGTGTTTACTTCCTTTACTCCAAAAAGGAGAAATTTTGTTTTCTGAATTTCGAAGTAAACAGTTATTTGTGAAGAAAGTATTATTTATAATTATTTTATCCTCTTTATCGGCTGTCGTATTTTCACAGTCAAAAGAATTTACCATCAGCGGTTATATTAAAGATAAAAAATCAGGAGAAACCTTGATTGGTGCATCTGTTTCTGATTTGGGAAATCCGCAGTCCGGTACCATCACCAATACCTACGGTTTTTATTCTCTTACTTTGCCGCAAGGTGTGTATAAAATAGGGTTTTCATACCTTGGGTATACTGAATCCATCCGGGAAATTGAGCTAAATAAAAACATCCAGATTAACATCGAACTGAATGAAGGAGTGGTGATAGAAGAAATTGTGATTTCCGCACAACATGAGGAACGAAGGAAAAATGTCGAAGGTACCCAAATGGGAACGGTTGAACTTCCTATGGAAAATATCAAAAAAATGCCGGCTATATTTGGGGAAACGGATATATTGAAAACCCTTCAGCTGTTGCCCGGAGTTTTATCATCTGGTGAAGGAAATGCCGGATTTTTTGTGCGAGGTGGTGGACCTGATCAGAATCTTGTTCTTCTCGATGAAGCTTTGGTGTATAATACCGGCCATTTGCTGGGCTTTTTTTCAGTGTTCAACACCGATGCCATTAAAAATACAACATTGATCAAAGGAGGCATGCCGGCCAACTACGGAGGAAGGTTGTCTTCCGTCCTGGATATTCAGATGAAGGAAGGTAATTTGAAAAAATATAGTGTTGAAGGGGGAATTGGTCTCATTTCCTCCAGAATTACAGCACAAGGACCGGTGGTAAAGGATAAAAGTTCATTTATGATTTCCGGTAGGAGAACATATATTCTCGATTTGATTCAGCCTTTTTTAAAAGGATCCAGTTTTGAAGGAACCAATTATTATTTTTACGATATAAATACCAAATGGAACTACATATTTTCCGAAAAAGACAGAATATACTTCAGCGGTTATTTTGGAAAAGACGTGTTGAAATTCAGACAACCTACCCGTGATTTTGTCTTTGATTTGCCTTATGGTAACAGCACAGGTACATTGAGATGGAACCATGTTTTTACACAAAAACTTTTTATGAATATGTCCCTGATTTATAATGATTACCGGTTTCAGGTCAGTGGCGGACAGGACAATTTTAGTTTTAAACTATTTTCAGGCGTAAAAGACTGGAACCTTAAAACAGATTTTGATTATTATTTGAATCCTCGCCACAGTCTCAAATATGGTATAAACTATACTTATCATACATTAACTCCAAATACAGCATCTGCTACTACCGGGGAAGTCAATTTTGAGACAGGATTTAAGCCGAAGAATGCACACGAAACGGGTGTTTATTTTCTTGACGATATGAAACTGACCAATAAAATATTTATGAATACCGGCTTGAGACTTTCTTTGTTTTCGCAGATTGGGCCTTATACTTCACTTGTTGACGGTACCCAATATGCCAAAGGAGATCATGTAAAAACGTATGGTGGAATCGAGCCGCGATGGAGCCTCAATTATCGCGTTAATAAGGAATTGAGTATCAAGTCAGGTGTTTCCGTGACGACACAATATATACACTTGGTTAGTAATTCGGCCAGTACGCTTCCGGCAGATGTTTGGGTGCCCAGTACAGAACTGGTAAAACCACAAAGAGGAATTCAATATGCTTTAGGCGTTTTTAAGAATTTCAAAAATGATATGTATGAGACTTCTTTTGAGGTCTATTACAAAGATTTACAAAACCAGATAGACTATGCTGATAATTATGTAAACGATATCAGTAAGGATTTGGAAAATTCTTTTGTTTTTGGAAAAGGGCGCGCATACGGAGCTGAGTTTTTTGTTAAAAAGAGTTTGGGTAAATGGAATGGCTGGATAGGGTATAGTCTGGCCAGAACAGAGCGGTCGTTTGAGAATATAGAAGGTGGAAGGTGGTACCCTGCAGTCTACGACAAAGCACATGATCTTAAAATAGTGGCTAATTACCAAATCAACAAAAAGTGGGATTGCAGCGCTGTTTTTATTTATGGTTCAGGGCGATGGTTTACTCCTGTGAGAGGATTTTTCTTTGTAGAACAAAATATAAATTTGTTTTACGGACCAAGAAACAGCACAAGACTTGATGCTTATCACAGGATGGATTTGTCAGTGACCTATACACCTAAAGCAGGCAGTAAAAAACCATACCAGGGAAGTTGGATTTTATCTATTTATAATACGTACAACCGCAAAAATCCTTTTTTCGTAAACTTTGATGTGACTTCGGATTTTGAAACCGGTGCCACGACGATTGAAGGTACTAAAATTACTATTTTCCCTATAATTCCCAGTATTACATACAATTTTAAATGGAATCAAAAATGAAAAGAGGAAGTCAAATAAAATTCTGGTTTGTTAATATCATGATGATGGTTCTTATTTTTGCCTGCGAAGAACCATATACTCCTTCGACGCTGGAAAGTGAACAGGAAATAGTGGTGGAAGGTTATATTGAAGCAGGGGACAGGAGCCAATCCTACCTTTGTCATCGTTACCAAAAGTATCCCTTTTTTGAGTGAAATATCCCCTTCAAAATTTGCGGAAATATTTGTCAAAGGAGCTCAGGTTTCCGTTTTTGATGGTGATAAAGAAGTTTTTTTGATTCCTTTATGTCTTAATGATCTGCCTGAAGAACTCAAAAAAATGGTGGCTGAAGCATTAAATCTGAATATTGAAAATCTTACGGCTGATATTTGTATCTATGCGGATATTTTAAATCAGATTACAAGGGAACAAGGCAGGACTTACTCATTAAAAGTGTTGGCGGAAGGGAAAACACTTACTGCGGTGACGACAATTCCCTTTTATGTTCCTTTGACTGATTATAAGTGGGAAGAACCTCCCGGAACACCGAGTGATACGTTGGCCAGATTAATGGTTACGATAAATGACCCCGCAGAGGTTCACAATTATTACCGTTACTTTACTTCTTCTGATGATGAGCCATTGATCCCACCGTTTAATTCTGTGACGGATGATGTTTTGTTTGACGGTAAAACCTTTGAATTTCCTTTGCAGAAAGCAGAAAGAAGAGGAGGGGATTTTACTCCGGAAAACTTTGGATTATTTAAACGGGAAACGAAAGCCATCATTAAATGGTGTGCCATTGATAAGGCACATTTTGATTTTTGGAATACCCGGGATTTTGCTGCCAACAGCGGAGGTCCGTTTTCTACTTATACAAGGATAAGTACAAATATTCAGGGTGGTTTGGGAATCTGGGGTGGCTACGCCGTTGGATCTGACACATTGTATGTGCCACCGAAATAATAGTAAAAATGAAATTCGGTTAACTTAATTTGCCTGGGTAGTCTGTGATGTTTTTTTAAGAAAATGGAATATATAATACACCATTGAAAAGATAATCAGAACGGCAAATTCAAGGCTTATTATATAGTAAGGCCATGGACCCAGCAAAGCATAAAAAGTCGTTCCAGGAGGTTTTGCATTAAGATAAAAGTAATTTGCTCCCAGAGCCACATTTATGGGATAAATGATTGCAGCAATAATATTGATTCCAATCCAGGAATGGATAATATCTTTTTTCTGTAAATCAAACCGGTATACAATAGCACCATACAAGGCCGCCACAACGATAATGACGTGTAATACCCAATATCTGATAAATTCATTATGCGGAAAAGATTCCGTTAAGGAAGTGGTAAATAAAGATTGGGAAGAACCGGCAATTATCCAGAAAAAAAAGAAGCCCACCATTTCCTGTTTTTTGCCCACATAACAGCAACCATTACAAAAGGCATCAAATTGCATAAATGAAGAGGTAAATCTTTAGTGATATCAAAAGATCCGTCATAATTTTTGATAACTATCTTCATGATCTGGGTTGATGCTGCCAAAATGAGCAACCAGGTAATGTACAATCTTTGTTTTTCGGGATTCCAGTATTTTTTTCCGAAATACAATACATAGACAGAAAAAATAATGGAAATAGTCAATGAAACAAAGTGTTCCGCTGTATAATTAACAAATGATCCGTTTGGCACTAAAAATCTCTCAAGCACTTCGACTAGATTAAATATTTAACAAATAAAATTCAGGAAATGAGAAAAAAAAAGAGCCGCCTGCCCAGGGCTGGGTCAAGCGGCTTGAAATATAAGGGTGCTTCTTTATTCAATTTGTGATGCAAATATACGACTTGTTTTTAATAAAACAATACTTTCTTCAATAAAATTCCCGAATTAAAGGAAATTTTTACAAAATACATTCCTTGTTGCCATCCCTGATTTTTTAATTCATATTGAGAGGCATTAATGTTTTTAACTGTAAATAAACTTCTTCCTGTAATGTCTATAACTTCCATAGAAACCATAGGTGTTTCATTTTTAGTTTGGAAATACATTGCGTCACTGGCAGGGTTTGGTGTTGCAGACAAACCAACTTCATTTTCAGAAAGATCTTTTGTGGAAGATGTCCAACAATCCAATCCTAATGCAACGCAAGCTCTTGGAATAAAATATCCGACTATAGTATCAATATATTTTCTTGCTGAGGTGCCATCTGTATTACAATCTGTCGGTTGTTGATTTGGTTTTGGCTGAGAGGCATAAGTCCATTCCCAAGGAGAGCCTGAATCATTTGGTGTGCTGTTAAACTGATAAAATCCGGATGCGCCACTCACATTAGTTGCATTAAATGGATCCTTGCCATTTGGGATTGTTTTGAAGATATCATTATTTCCATTTTTATCCAGGATAGTAGCAACATCACAAGAACCGGATACTTCTACAACCGGTTCAGGGCCTCTTACTGTGGGAACTCTCAGAATACCGGTTTTACACGGTGCAAATGCGTCAGAAGTTACGTGATACGAAATCAGAGGAGTCTCGCCGGCTGAAATCCAGGTAGTGTCACCTAAAGCACCACCCATATTTACGGTAAGCGCAAATTCAGAAGAATAACCGGGATAATTTTCTACGCATAATGTATCACCTATTTTAAACCCAAGTTGAGGAATAGCAGAAGGTAAATAAGCTGCACTGGAAAATGTAGTGGGTCCTTCTCCTGTAATTGTTCCGTTTTGGCCTTCAATAATCATAGGTACTTTACCAAGTGGAGAAGGGAAAATCCATTTTTCACTGGGTGTGTTAGTGATTTCAGAATATTGATTAAGGTAGGCTGAGGCTAAAGACAAATAGCCACCTGTTCCTTGACCCCACACTGTTATCTTTTCAGCATTAATACCATGAGGATTGGAATCCACTGCTACACTTTTTCTAAAATATCTTACGTAAGCATTTACATCCTGAACTCCTCTGTAAGCAGCTTGAATAAGTGTGTACCTTTTTAGTAATCCGTTACCGTCATCGATTGTAGGTAACCAGCCTTGTCTGTATTCAACAACAGCAACCACATAACCCATTTTGGCCAGTCTTGTTGCAATCTCAACATTGGAAGAATCCGTGACTGTACCACCACAAGAACCATTGAAGGCAAATGGAATAAAATTACCAGTGTGCAGATAAATAATAAGCGGTCTGTCTGTTTTAGTGTCACCGTCCGGGGTATAAAATTGTGCTCTCAATGGTTGTCTTTGAGAACCACCTCCCGGATTTCCACCTAATAAACCACCTACCCATGGCATAACTGTGAAGTTACTTTGTAATTGACTTAGGGAAGATACATTTACTTTCGAAAATACTTCTTTGGTATATCTACCTTCCTGAGAGAACCCCATATTACTTATAGTAATGAGGATAATAAATAAAATTAATTTTGTAAAAATTCGCATGACTAAAATTTTAATGTTTAATAAATTTAAATTTTCGATTTAAAATCGTATGTAATTGTTAAATAAGCCATCCTTCCGATTCTGGGGCCACCATAAGTCTGAAATTGTTTGTTGTTCAAAATGTTAGAAGCTCCCCCTTTTAAAGTCAGATAATACTTGGGCAGATTATAATTAATTTGAGCATCAACCAGAGAATAAGTTGGAACAAAACCTGTAAACTGCGGAGAACCTTCAAAGATGAATCCTTCAATCCACTTAAAATTGACATTAAAACCCAATGTGTTCCTTCGGGATCCGACAGGAATGTCCCGGGCTGACAATCCTAAATTATATTTATTTTTCGGGGTATTGAATGCAGGAACAATGTCATCATTTACAGATGTCACAAGATGATTATAGCTGTAATTTGCATTAAATGAATAATATTTACTAAAATAATAATTTACTCCCAGAGAGAATCCTTGTGAATTTACAATCTGGTCTGAATTTGATGCAATACGAAAAGCCTTTATATTGGTAATCTGTCTGATGGTGTCATAAAATCCGGGAAATAGCTCAACTCTGAATGTTGGCATTTTTACCCCGATTTGGTAACCTATAAAATCTGTATAAATATTGTAAAAATAACTAGCATCAATAAAAACCTTTTCAAATAGTGTAGTTCTGTAGCCAATTTCAAAAGTTTTGACTTTTTCAGGTTTTATGGGGTCTATATATTTATCAACCAGTTTCGTCTGTGCCGGGTTCTTTCTGAAATCAAAAAAGTTCTGTAATAAAATTAAACTATCAAAACCATTTAAATTGCCTAATAAACGGGCCGGACCAACTTCCAGGTCAAGATATTGGTCTGATAATGTAGGATTTCTGATAGCTGATGAAAATGATGCCCGTAAATAGTTATTTTCTGATGGTTTCCAGACAACAGACGCCGCCGGTGAAAACAAGAAATTAAAATTCTGATTTTTATCCAGTCTTGATGCAAGGGAAAAAGTAAAATCACGATATTGTTTACTGGCACCGGCATAAACGCCAAATTCATTATTTGTTATACGATTTGTTTCGTCTTTAAATATTGTTCCTTCTGTAAATGGCCTGTACATTCTGGTGTTAACACCAATTGTCAACTCTTTAAAAAAATCTGTTGTAAACTTGTATTCTCCATGCACATGAAATAATGCAGATCTATCAAAAAATCTCGTGCCGTTCTCTAAACTGTTATTTTTTTTAGATGTGATGCTGTTAAACAGAGAGTCAAATCTGGGAGTGCCGGGCTCATAAAAATCTTTCAAACTGAAAATCCTGTTTTGTGAGTTTGCGTACTCCTGAGCTTCTTTATGGAATTGTGCTAATATTTCTTTGTTGTCTCTTTGCCATTGTTGTAAATTATCAAAACTCATGCCCATATCCTGCAGTTGCTTAGAGACTTTATTTTGAGTCCAGTAATCTTCATATGATCTTTGCCAAGAATCATTGGATCCGCTAGCTTCAATCATTTTTTGAGCAGTGAAATATGGGTCATATGAATCCCCTGCGTCTTCATGAGTTGCATAAGCTCTTATGAAAAATTTATCTTTTTTCCTAAATTCAATTTTATGTTGGTAGAATTGTATACCCCGTAAGCTGAATCTGTTGTCACCCTGATATACGGTGGTACCATATCCAAAGTTTGAACCGATAACCAATTCAGGAGATTCAAAATCCTTTGAAGGTTTTGTACGAAAATGCAATGCAATACCTGTTTTTATGTTTCTTGTGTCATAATCGACAATATCCAATTCTTTATAACCTCTTCTATGAAAAACATTTAACCCTGTAGAAGAATTTAAATCTGTTGAGTTATTGACAATACTATACTCATCGCCGTAAATGTTTACTGCGTCAAATCCACCTGGGTTTTCAATAGGCAGGAAAATATTATTTACAAGTGAATCAGCCACAGGGTCGTAGTTGTCTGCTTCCCAGTCATTTGCTCTAAGATATGAAAAGTTTAACTTATAGGCAAAAAATGGTTTTCCAGCCTTGTTATTTAGGACTGCAGCATATCTGAATGCCGTTTCAAACAACTGTCTTTCACCTACTTTTACACTTGCCGACAAACCTTTATTGAAAAACGGATTTTTTGTCTCCATACTGATGACACCGTTGAATGCATTCGGGCCATAAAATGCCGAACTGGCACCCACAACGAGATCCACTTTTTGAATATCCAATTCTGTAGAACCCAGAAAATTGCCCAGAGAAAAATTTAAACCAGGTGATTGATTGTCCACACCATCAATAATTTGTAACGACCGCACCGGACTGGTACTATTAAATCCTCTGGTATTAATCACCGTAAAACCCAAACTGGCTGTGGTGAGATCTACGCCTTTGAGAGAACCCAAACCATTGTAAAAATCTGTAGAAGCGGTTTGTTTTATGGCGATGGCATCCAGTGATTCGACGGTCAGAGGTGCTGCTTTTTGTTTTTCATCAATTCTCTGACCTTTAATTTCAATACCCAGGTCTATGGTTACCGCGTCCTCTTCAAGTTTTATGACTAGTTTTTCTTTGCTACTTTGAACGATTATTTCTTTTTCGGCAAATCCTATGTAAGTAATATGTAGGGTAACCGGCAAGTTTTTAACTTCCAGTGAAAAACTGCCGTCGTATTCCGTGGTGACGCCATTGGAATGATTGCTTTGGTCAGAAACAGAGGCACCTATCAATTCTTCGCCGGTTCTGAAATCCAACACTTTACCACTTATGGTTACCTGAGCAGTAATGGAAATACTGGGAAGAAAAACGTAAAATAATAAAAGCCAGTAAAACTTATGTTGCATATTATTGTCTTAGTTTTGGTTTTGATTTTATTGATTTCTTATAATGTATTTTTAATCTTATTAGTTAAAAATCAATATATTAAAATCGAAATCTGATAAAAACAGGTGCAAAATAGAACAATTTTACTACATACACAATAATGTCTTAATAATTTTTTAATAAAATGTGAACAGTAAAACATACGTTAAGGTGTTTTAATCAGATGAAGAATAGTTATCCCGATTTTTTTTACCAAATTTAATAGATTTAGTATTTGTGGTGTTATTTTAAATAAAATGTTAAATATGCATTTTAAAAAACTATTTTGTGCATGTATTGTAACTACTGACTAAACAGATTGTATGTCTTTGAAAATTTTTAATTTCTTTTTTTTCCTTTTACCGGGTCTTTTATTCTCACAAACCGGTGTAATTAAAGGTTTTGTCAACGATGCCAGAAATAACGATCCTATCATCGGTGCTTCAGTAACCTTATTGAATACGACGGAAGGAACAACTACAGAATTGGACGGAAGTTTTATTATTCAGAATATAAAGCCGGGTATCTACGATATTGAGGTTTCATATCTGGGTTATGAAACAGTATCCTTGTTCGAAATTGAAGTGCAGGGAGCTAAACCTACTATCCTGCAGTTTTCAATAAATGAGACATCAAAACAACTGGACGAAATTACGATCAAAGCTTCCAATTTTAAAAACAACAGAAAGTCCTCTTTCCTTAAAAAATATAGGCGTATCAGAAATACGCCGAAATCCCGGGGGAAACCGCGACATAAGCAGGGTTATCCAATCTTTGCCGGGTGTGACCTCAACGGCTTCCTTTCGAAATGATTTGATTATCAGAGGTGGAGCACCTAATGAAAACCGGTTTTTTATTGACGACGTTGAAATACCTAATATAAACCATTTTGCCACTCAGGGTGCATCCGGCGGGCCGGCAGGCATAATAAACATTGATTTTATACGTGAAGTGGATTTTTTCGGCAGCGCATTTCCGGTTGCACGGGGAAATGCACTTAGTTCAGTTTTTAATTTTAAATTCAGAGACGGAAGAGATGATCGTTTGGGAATGATTGCCACTGCAGGGGCTACTGACTTCGGAATGACACTTGAAGGTCCTTTGTCTGATAAAACGACTTTTCTCGTATCAGCGCGCCGTTCTTATCTGCAGTTTTTATTTAAGGCTATCGGACTTCCTTTTTTGCCGACGTACACGGATTTTAATGCAAAAGTAAAGTATAAAATTGACAATAAAAATGAAATCTATTTTATTGGAATCGGAGCTATTGATGATTTTAGTCTTAACCTGGAGGCGAATGATACAGAAGATAAACAGTTTATATTAAATTTCCTCCCGGTAAATACTCAATGGAATTATTCCAACGGTGTGGTATATAAACATTACGGGGACAAGGGGGTCACGTCGTTTATTCTGAGCAGGAATATGCTGAATAACGAATCTGTAAAATACCTGAATAATGAAACAAGACCGGAAAACCTTATTCTTGACTATAAGTCGCAGGAAATCGAAAATAAATTGAGGGTGGAAACCACCCGCAATATTGCCGGATTTGAGTGGATGGGCGGTGCACTTTATGAATATGTAAAATTTAATGCCAATACGTTTAATAAGATATTTTCTTCGGCAGGCCCTGAGGATATTGTTTATTTTTCTGAAATAGATTTTCATAAATACGGTTTGTTTTTAAATGGAGGTAAAAAATTTCTGAACAACAAACTCAATGTGTCCTTTGGAGCGAGGATTGACGGAAATAATCTGAATGGTGAAATGAGAAATCCATTTACCCAATTTTCTCCGAGAATGGCGTTGTCCTATAATTTTTCTGAAAAGCTTTCGTATAATATGAGTATAGGAAGGTATTATCAATTACCTCCCTATCCGAGTCTTGGATACAGAAATGCTTCCAATACTTTAATTAATATTGAGAATGGAATAAAATATATTCGGGCCGATCATTTTGTGGTGGGTGTTGAATACAATACAAAAGCGGCATCACGCATCACTTTGGAAGGATATTATAAGATTTACGACCAATATCCATTTTTATTAAGAGAATCTATCTCCCTGGCTAATCTTGGTGGTGATTTTGGTGTCATTGGTGCACAGGAAGTTTCTTCCACGTCTGAAGGAAGGACCTATGGAATGGAACTTATGTTTCAGCAAAGATTGTACAAAGGGTTTTATGGCATTGCTGCTTATACGCTGGGATTTTCAGAATTTAAAGACAGAAATGGCAACTATGCCCCCAGTAGTTGGGATGCACGTAACATTATTAACCTGACCGTAGGAAAACGTTTTGGTAAAAACTGGGAGGCGGGAATTAAATGGAGATTTCAGGATGGTTTGCCGTTTACTCCTTTTGATGCTTCCTCATCGCTGGTTTCCAATTGGGAAAGAAATGGTAGAGGAATACCGGATTTTTCAAGACTGAATTCCGAGAGATCAGAGGCATCCAGTTTTATTGACTTCAGAATTGACAAAAAATGGTTCTTCAAGAAATGGGACCTCAATGTATATCTTGATATTCAGAATGTCACAGCCAGTGCAGTAAGCAGAGATAATTTGATTCTTGACAGACCTTTGGACGAAAACGGATTGCCCCTCGGAGGTGGAATTATTGAAAATCCCGATGCACCTGCGGCTCAGCAAAGATACAGACTCAAAACCATTAATGATGCGGCCGGTACCCTTTTACCAACGCTTGGTATTGTTGTGACGATTTAGCATAGTAAAATAGCGAACAGTTCAAGGTCTAAGATAGGGAAGAGCAGAATTAGTTGTCCTCTTCCTGAAACGTTTTGCTGCTTGGCGATGGGGTGGATTTTAGTAGAAAAGTTCAAAAGGATAACTGCTGTTGAACCTTGTACAAATGTATCATAGAAGCACTTCAACCGACTTAATGCTAAACTGATCTTAGCAGCTGTAATTATTTCTTTTCTCTGTATTGTTCAAAGAATGTCATGTCTGGTTCATAAACAATTTTTGGTTTTACTCCAAGTTCAACTTCTTCAAACATTTTTATAAGTTTTTCTCCGTCTATTAGTTCAAGTTTAATGTTATTTTTTTCAATGTCAATTGCTGCTTTTGCAAATGAACCTGTTGTTATTAAAAGTCCCTTTTCAACGCTTCTTTTATTTGTTTCCATTACTCCGATAAACGCTTGTACTTTTTCTGTTGGTACTGTCCCAGTATAACGTTTACATTGAAAATAAACACTCATATTAACAAATGGATTTAATTTAAGTGTTGCGTAACCGTCAATTCCTCCGTCATGTGATTGTTGCGAAATTTCAATATTTTCAAAATTATATTCTCTCAAAAGTCGTCCACATAAATGTTCAAAACCTATAGGCGAAAGATTTTGTAAAATTTCAATTAGAGAAAGTTGAATTTTGTATTTGAACTGTCGGGTTCATTTTCTTCCTGATTCGCAATGATTTTTTCAACTTCATTTTCGGATTCTTTTCCTTCACGCAAGTCAGCTTGAATTTTTACCCATTTTAGAAATATTTCATGGGCTTTCTTATCGTCTAATTTTGTTTCCCAACCTTTGGGACTTAATGCCCAAACACCACGTTTAGAGGTCGCAAGAAGTTCTTCCCATACCAAGTATTGTCTTGCCCAAGCTAATTGGTTTGGAAACTTCAAAATGCCAGACTTTTCGTAACGTTCATTTAGTATTTGTTCCGGTACTTTAAGTTCTTCTCCTATCCATTCCGTAATCTCTTTCGGTGTCGCAGAACCACCTAATGCTCTTAAAGCGTCTAAAACAGGACCAAACCATTTTACAAATTCTGTCTTACCGTTTTTTTTTACTCATTTATCTGTCGCTTGTTATTTGTTTAAGGGTCGTTCTATTATAGCTACTAACTAATACATCTTTAAATCCTAAAGGCTACCTGTACGTCCACCATCTACAGGCAGGTTGATTCCGGTAATGTAGGAAGCTTCATGACTGGCAAGAAATCCTACGGCTGCCGCTATTTCTTCCGGTTTTCCAAATCTTCCCATAGGGATTTCATTTTCCATTTCTTCTACTACCTCGCTTTTATCCTTCAAGGTTTTTTTGGATTTGTTCTGAATGATTTCTTCCAGTCTTTCTGTGGCGGTCGCTCCCGGTAAAACATTATTTACCGTAATGCCAAAGGGAGCCAGCTCACCGGCAAGTGTTTTGGACCAATTGGCCATGGCGCCTCTTATAGTATTACTCACCCCCAGACCTTTCAGAGGAATTTTCACAGAGGTGGAAATAATGTTTATTATTCTTCCATACTGGCTTTTTTTCATGCCGGGAATAATACTTTGAGTGAGAAGGTGACTGGAAAGTATATGTTGTTGAAACGCCCTTAAAAATGCTTCAGGTTCAGCTTGAAAAATTGGTCCGGCTTCCGGCCCTCCGGAATTGTTGACAAGGATAGAAATGTTTTTTTCCTGAAGCAGTGGTTTTATGTGTTGTTTTACTTTTTCTGTATCACTCAGATCAATAGCGATATAGCCGTGTTTTTGTTGTGAATGCACTACCGGAAGTTTTTCTGTGGCCATGGCCAACTTTTCAATACTTCTGGAAAGCAAAAAACATTGGCTCCCATATGGGCCAGTTTTATGGCACTTGCCAATCCAATTCCCTTGGATCCTCCACATACCAGGGCATTTATATTTTTTAATTCGTGTAAGATCACTGTTTATTTTTACATTATAAAATACTTTTTTCAAGATCTGTTATGACCATGTCAACATGTTTTTTATTTCGGTCAAAAAAATCTTTTCTTTCCAGTCCACCTGTTTTACTTATGTAAATGGCATAATCTTTATTACTTTCCAGCCATTGTTTAAAATGCTTAATAAAATCACGGTCATAGGTTTTAACAACATCCGGCACATCACATTGAATCGTCAGTAAACCTCCTTTTTCAGACTCAATCAAGATGATATTACTGACATGAATAAATTTATTGATATACATTTCAACTGGTGTTTCTTTACCTAAATCATTGGTTTTATAACCTTTGGAAGCGATTTCTTCAAGGTCAATCAGAAAATTGTGCAAATCTACTTTTATTTGTTTTAAATGATCAGGATCTGAGATAATTCTTGTCCGAATCAAATAATCAAGCTGACTGCAAATAGGATAGACAAAATTGTGTCCAACCATTTCAGTGATTGGGATACTCTGGTAAGCATGATAAAGTTTTTTGATCAGACTTTGGGTCATGCCATCCTTGATGAAACTCATCGGATCATATTTTTTTTCAGTTGGTATGCCCCAGTTGATAAGGTTGTATGTGTACAGTTTAAGATATAATAAAAATGGGTACTTCATCAAATGGAAAACATGGGGCTGCAGGCAGACAAATGTTGCTTTTGAGCTTTCTGCGCTTGGTTGTGCTTTAGTTACATTATCTAAGACGGTTTCAAAATATTCTAAAAAAGATTGGGGCTTTTTTTCAAGTCCATCAGCATAAAATGGAACAGGACCAATATTTTCAAACTGGGTTATCGACAGCATTTTGTCAATTGACATACCCCGTTTTTGAGCAATGGTTAAAAATTCAACAAGAGAAAATTCATTCCTCCCCATGATTTTATTATAGGCGGTTGAGGGAGAAAGGTTGAGAATGTCTCCAATCACATGCTGAAGCTCTTTTGTATTTGCATTTTTAAAATGTTTTCTTATTTCCTCAAGGATAAATTCTTTTGTTATTATCATAAAATACTCTAGTTAGAATTTCTTTTATTCACCATTATATTGCACAACCTTGTTTACTTAAAATACACGAATGTCTTTTTGCAATTGTACTTTGGGAAATTATCCTTCAAATTTTGAACCATTTTTTTCATTTACCTTACTAAATTGAAATATTTGATAATTTTTTGTCATTTAAAACAAGATTTTATTTCTTTAATCAGATTTTTAGTACTGAAAATAATGAAAACATGTAAATGGAAAATTAATATTTTTCATTATCTTAGGTTGGTTTTGACCTAATCTGTATTTTTATACCAAAATTGAGGAAACGTATGGAAAACAAAGTTTTAAGCCACAAAGCCAAACCAAGAGGTAAATTTCCGCATGTTAAAAAAGTAGGTGAATGGATATTTGTTTCGGGAACCAGTAGCAGACGACCAGACAACAGTTTTGATGGGGTTGAAGTGGATGAAATGGGTACGGCAAACCTTGATATAAAAATTCAAACCAAAGCCGTCATTGAAAATATCCGGGAAATTTTAGAAAGTGTTGGTGCCGGTTTACACAATATTGTAGATGTCACAACTTTTTTAGTAAATATGAATGACTTTGGTGGATACAATGAAATATACGGGCAGTATTTTGATTACGATGGGCCGACCCGGACTACCGTGGCAGTTCATCAGCTGCCACATCCACATCTCCTCATTGAAATAAAAGCCACAGCATACCTGGGAAAATAAGACCACTCATTAATAAACAAATATGAACGACCAAAATAGTAACAAAAAGTATTCATCCATCCATTACAATTCTTATCTTCAACTGGATAAAATATTAAATGCTCAGGATCTGAGAAGTCTGGAAGTCGGTGATAATCCAGCACATGATGAAATGCTCTTTATTATTACACATCAAGCTTATGAATTGTGGTTTAAACAGATTAATTATGAATTATATTCAATTATATCTGACTTTAAAGGCGATAAAGTCAATGAAAAAAATATTGGAATTGCTGTTTCCAGGCTACATCGTATTCTTGAAATATTAAAGGTACTTGTCCAGCAGATTTCAATCCTTGAAACTATGACACCTCTCGACTTTCTTGACTTCCGAAATTACCTTTTTCCTGCTTCAGGATTTCAGAGTTTTCAATTCAGGGAATTCGAAGTTTTACTGGGGCTAAAAGAAGATAAAAGGCATACCTACAATAACAAACCTTACGACGTTGTTTTTGACGATAAGAAAAAAGAAGTTCTGCATGGATTGGAAAATAACAAATCCTTATTTCAATTGGTTGAAAGGTGGCTTGAGCGGACACCATTTCTCGAGTTGTCAGGTTTTAATTTTATAGAAGAGTACAGAAAAGCCCTTGAAAATATGCTGAACAGGGAAAAAAAAGCTATTGAGGAAACAGATGTTCTCAGCGGTGAATTCAAGGAATTACGTCTTAAAATGCTTGGCGACACTAAAACTTATTTTGCGAATATTCTCGATGAAAATTATCACAATACACTGATAACAGAGGGAAAGGTTGTATTGAGTTACCGGGCAACAGTGGCGGCACTTTTTATAAGTTTGTATAGAGACGAACCCATTTTGCACTTACCTTTTAAATTACTGTCAGCTTTGATTGATGTCGATGACCACATCACAACCTGGAGATCCAGACATGCACAGATGGTAATGCGTATGCTTGGGAAAAAAGTAGGCACAGGTGGTTCTTCAGGCCATGAATATCTTTCAGAAACCGCTGCAAAACACCATATATTCAGAGATTTTCACAACGTAAGTACCTTGTTGATTCCCAGGTCTGAGTTGCCTGAATTACCGGCAGAACTAAAAACAAAATTAGGATTTACATTCAGTACTCTGTAAATATTCTTATAGTAAAAATGCAAATATTAAATTATATAAATGGTGAATTGTTAGCACCAAAATCGGGTAATTTTCTTGATAATTATGAACCTGCTACAGGTAAGGTTTATGGAACTATTCCTGATTCAGATAGTGAAGATATCGATCTTGCCGTACAGGCAGCAAAAAATGCTTTTCCCAATTGGGCAAACTGTGGAAATGAAACCAGGGCAGAATGGTTATTTAAAATAGCTGAGGGAATACAAAAACATTTTCAGGAATTTGCGGCTGCAGAATCCAGAGACAATGGTAAACCAATAACCCTGGCTCAAAAAGTAGATATTCCGAGGGCCATTTCAAATTTTGAATTTTATGCAAAAGCCATAACTCAATACCATAGTTCATCTCATTCGATGGAGGGGAAGGCCATCAATTATACACTCAGACAAGCTATGGGTGTTGTAGGGTGTATTTCTCCATGGAATCTTCCTTTATATCTTTTCAGTTGGAAAATTGCACCTGCCTTGGCAGCAGGAAATACTGTAGTGGCCAAACCATCGGAAATAACACCTGCAACAGCCTTTTTGCTTTCTAAGGTCTGTATTGAAATAGGGCTTCCTCCGGGTGTCCTGAACATAGTACATGGTTCAGGTGGAAGTACCGGAACAGCCATTGTTTCACATCCAAACATAAAAGCTATTTCTTTTACCGGTGGTACTGCAACAGGAGAAAAAATAGCTTCCATCGCAGCTCCCAAATTTAAAAAACTTTCCCTCGAACTGGGAGGAAAAAATCCCAATATAATATTTGCAGATTGTGACTATGAAAAAATGTTGACTACAACAGTTCTCAGTTCTTTTTCCAATCAGGGTCAGATCTGTTTATGCGGGTCCCGCATTTTTGTCGAAAGAAGTATTTATGAAAAATTTAAAAAAGATTTTGTCGACAGAGTTTCTTTGCTTGTACCAGGCGACCCTTCTGATTCTGCAACAAAAATGGGTGCTGTGGTTTCCAAATCCCATATGGAAAAAATTCTTTCCTATATAGAAATTGCAAAAAACGAAGGTGGAACCATACTTACAGGAGGAAAACAAAGGTTTGTAGGTGGCAGATGTGAAAATGGCTGGTTTGTTGAACCTACGGTTATTGAGGGATTGTCTTATGATTGCAGAACAAATCAGGAAGAAATATTTGGTCCGGTGGTGACGATAATGCCTTTTGACACAGAGGAGGAAGTACTGAAATTCGCAAATAGTACGAGATACGGGCTGGCGGCTATTTTATGGACCAATAACTTGTTACGGACCCACCGGCTTGCGGAACTACTTGAATGCGGGATTTTGTGGGTAAATTGTTGGCTGGTACGGGATCTCAGGACGCCATTTGGTGGAGTCAAAGATAGCGGAGTAGGCCGCGAAGGCGGATTTGAAGCGTTGGACTTTTTTACAGAACCAAAAAATGTATGTATTTACTTCGGTAATAATTAGACTCCAATTGACACGCAATTTTTAAATTTTTATAAAGCCATGATATTCAACTGCATGATTGAGTTTGATTTCAAGAATATAATATCCCCGGGAAAGCAGAGAAAAATCATAACGAATTTGATTCCCTTCTAAAATATAAGACCAGTTACTGGTCGATGTACCTCCTGATGTTTTGATTTGGGTTGATATGTTGTCGAAATTCTTTTGAATATCGACAAATAATTCACCGGAAGTAGGATTAGGAAAAATGGCTGTTACTAAATTTGCAAGGTCGTGGCAATTGTATCGAAGACTTCCGCCTTCAAATACCTGAACCATGCCGTCCATATCAGCATGTAGTAATCTGTAGGTATAATGACTGTTGGCTTTCAGGGCATTTTCATCTGTATACTGGTATATACTTCCTTCAGAGCGATTCAGACTGGCTACTTCACCGATAGGTGTAAACCGACCTCCGTCCCGGCTCCGTTCTATGATATATTTGGAACTGTTTTTTTCAGAAGCTGAACGCCAGTCAAGTGTAATATGACCACACGCTGATTTTTGATTTGCCGTAAAAAAAATGATATCTACGGGTAGAGGAGCAGGTGGAGGATAGTACATAATATTGGCAAATCTTCTGCAAGTTCCACAAGTCACCAGTAGCCTGTATTCTCCGCTAATCCAGGAGGTATTGAGTGTTGAGGTATTGCCTCCGGTGTTCACCCAGTTTGTGCCTGTCCACCTTGACCATTGGTAACTTGTACTTCCTGAACAGTTGGTCAGTGAACTATGGATGTTCTGATTGTTAGTGGTTAATATGACTCCCAGAGAACAAGGTGACTGGTGGATTCTACAAGGTTCAGCCATACATCCGTTGTTGTCAGTAATTTTGGCGCAATATATTCCATTAGGACTTCCGGATAGACAATACACTGACGGACTGTAATTCTGCGGAATATTTATTTCATTATGTGTCCACTGATAAACAGCGGGAGCAGAGATATTGATTGTGGAAGCTGAATAGCCGGAACCTCCACATGGCAGGGCAATATTGACAGTATTCATAAAGGCCTCCAACAAACATTCGTCGGGCTGTTGGGGAATGTTGACATTTGCTTCACATGTATGAACATTTAAATCAGGGCAAGTAACTTTTCTCCTGACGGTAATATCCTTATAAATTTTTCCATGTTGAATTACCTGTTTATAAATATTGTTGCAATGTAAGCCAAGACCATTGTAGGTAAAACGGATGATTGTTACAACAGCGCCGTTTTCAGTATTGGATTGGTAATATGCCGTCATTGAGCCCCCGTTTGACATAAGATCTGAAGGAGTAATAGTTATACAATTATAGGTTTGTGTACAATCGGGAAACTCAACAACATTTGTAGGTCCCTGGGGAAAAGTAAAATCCGTTCTGTTGAGGCATCTTCCGGGACATTTGTTAAAGTGTTCGCCCCCCAGTACAAATTTTCCATTGGATATGGCACAAACAGGGGTGACATCCAGATAATCATACACGTTGCAACCGCAAATTAGATTTGAAGCCGGAACTGGTTGATAAGGATTATGACCATCTGTCCATTCCAACACCGATGAAATAAATGGATTACAGGTTGGAGTAGAAGTTGTGACCTGAACACATGCCAATGCTTCCACCCAATTTGCCTGAACGGATGAGCTTACCAAACTTTTTAAAGATGAGGCAGGTGATGGTGAATTAGGCATAGGAAGTATACTACCAGTTAACCATATGGTGAGAATGAGTGCGTAATACATCATAAGTGATTTTGGGTTCTGTTAATAAAATGATGCCTTTAAAGTACGGAATTTTTAATAATTGACAGTGAAAAAATTTATACTATTTTGGACATATGGATATAATTAAATATATAAAAGGTTAAGAAACAATTCGTATTATTCATAAAAAAATATGAAATGAAAAATCACAGGAAAATGATTTTCCCTGTTTTAACTCATAATTTAAAGAAACCAAAAAAGAAATTGTGGTGAATTAGTGAACAACAATCATACATATAAATGTTGAAAATCGTAATCAGAAAATCAATATCAACCTAAGGATTTTATTATATTTTTCTGTAATCTTAAAATTTGTAAGATATTTCATATAAACCAAGGGGAAATCCGGCAGTTTTCCCTGACCATTTATCATAGAGCTAAACCCTCAAAATATGTTAATCAATTGTAATTCCTGACTTAAAAATATGAAATACCCAAATAACGAAGAACCGGAGACAACATTTTTGGAAAACGGAATAGGATATTAACAAATATGAGGTAAAAAAAAAGAGGCTTAAGCCTCTTTTTTATTGTTAATTTTATTGCGCCTGACTTTCGGAAATTATTTTTTTGGCGAGATTTAATATCTTAACATCGTCCAGGTGCACGATGCCGCCATGAGGACCAGGCTCTATATGTGACCCTACCAATGTACCATTTTCATACTTTTTTGCACCAAAATAATTTCTCACAGTTTGTTCTTCAATATTAAGTTCATCAGCTATCTTTCGAACACTTCCGGTTGGGAGTTGGTGTTTAATTTTACGAAGTTCATCAAAAGTAATGTTCATCTTTAATACATTTAAAGGTTAAAAATAAAATACTATCAAAATTAATATATTTTGAGCAACTAACACAAAATAATTTACAAAAAATTAACAAAAAAATAAATTAGATGGTTTAACTGAATTTTGCCAATGTGTTTTTTAATCTGTTTGCTGCTTCATTTAAATCATTTTCACTTGCGGCATATGAAAGTCTTACACAATTGTCATCGCCAAAAGCACTGCCGGATACCAGACCTACATGTGCTTCGGTGAGCATTATTTCAGCAAAATCGTCGGCGTTTGAAATAGTGACGGAACCGTTGGATGTGCCGAAATAATGAGAAACATCCATAAAAACATAAAAAGCTCCTTTCGGTAAATTAACCTTTAACCCAGGAATTTTTTTTAGTAGTGACAACATTAAATCCCTCCTCTTTAAAAATGCCTTTTTCATTTCAATAGTTTCGGTTCGTTCACTTTCCAAAGCGACCACAGCGGCACCCTGACTAAAGGAAGCCGCTCCGGAGGTGATTTGACCTTGCACTTTGTTGCAGGCGTCGGCAAGCCATTGAGGGCCTCCCATATACCCAAGCCTCCATCCGGTCATGGCAAAACCTTTTGAAAATCCATTGACTGTTGCCACTCTTCCCTGCATATTGTCAAAAGAACCGATACTATAGTGATCAGATTCAAAATTAATATATTCATAAATTTCGTCTGAGATAATAAGACAAGTAGGGTGGGAAGCCACAACTTCTGCCATTGCTCTCAGTTCATGTTCTGTCCATACTGATCCAGTCGGATTACATGGGCTTGAAAATATAAGGAGCTTTGTTTTGTCCGTCATAGCTTCTTTTATTTTTGAAGCATCCGGTTTAAAGTCATCTTCAATTCCTGCGGCTATAACGACAGGAACACCTCCGGAAAATCTGACAATTTCGACATAGGAAACCCAATATGGGGCCAGAATTATGGCTTCATCACCAGGGCCTAACACCGACATACAAATATTGGCTATGGATTGTTTGGCACCATTGGATACAACAATTTCCGAGGGTGTGTAAATAAGATTGTTTTCCTTTTTGAATTTTTCACAGATTGTTTTTCTCAGGTTCAATGTTCCTGGAACCGGTGTATATTTTGTCTCTCCTCTTTGAAGCGCATCGTAAGCTGCTTTTTTAATGAATTCAGGTGTGTCAAAATCGGGTTCTCCCAGCGTCAGACTGATTACATTGACTCCTTTTGAAGCCAGATCTCTCGCTTTTTGTGCCATTCTTATGGTGGCCGATTCCTCCATGGATTGAAGTCTGGGAGCTAACATTCTGACCGGATCTAAGTTCATGATGATATATTTTTGTTGCCGCAAAGATAAGGACTCGTTCATTATTTAAAAGTATAATATGTATTTACTTTTTCTTTTTATGTTGAAATATGTAATAAAAAGGGACACCAAGTACAAGAATTGTTATACCGACAATGGATTCTTCACCTAATTGTGAACCTGTATAAAAAACAAAACCAAGGGTAACCAGTAAATACAGCATCGGAACAATTGGGTATAAAGGTACCCGGAAGGTAGATTCTTCATTTTTTCTCCATCTGAAATAAAAAAGGGTGCTGCATGCCAACGCCATAAACACTATATCCATGAAGGTGACAAATGTAATAACTTTAATAAATGAACCCCAGAATAATATGAGAACTGACGCCCAGACAGACTGAAAAATCATAGCTTTCCAGGGTGTTCCGAATTTTGGGCTTATATCTGCAAGAAAGGGGAAAAATATTTTATCCCTGGCCATGGCAAAATAAATCCTGGGAGCTGTCATTGTATAAATACCAATAGTTCCTAAAATGGAAATTACAATAGAGTAGGAGACAAAGGTCGCGCCCCATTTCCAGACTACAGTCAGTGCGTCCGAAGCTACGCGTTTGCTTTCCATCATCGAACCGGTATCTAGTAAAAACATATAGCTCATGATAACCAACAGATAAACAATGGTCACGATGAGTGTTCCATATATCATAGCTTTGGGTACAGTTTTCTGCGGGTTGTCAGCTTCACCAGATAAATAGGTCGCGTGGTGCCAACCTCCCATGGACCAGAACACACCAATAAAAGTGATAAATATCCCTTGGATTGGGTCAGGTGGAATGTTGTCTGTCAGGAATAATTCAGAGCTCTCTCCGGAATTTGCAAAATAATACCAGCCTGCAAGGATGATACAAATGATGGCGATGAGCTTTAAACCAGTAAATACCTTGCTGAATATTTCACTTATCTGTACGCCAAAAATATTGATGAGGGTTAAAATCCAGATGACAAAAATCGCTGCAAAGTTTTTATTAATGTTTTCCATTTTTAAAAGAGGAAGAGCGTAATCAACAAGGGTAATACTCAGTGCTGCCAATGCACCTGTATTAACTATGAGTAATATTATCCATCCATATAAAAATCCGGTTAATTCTCCATATGCTTCTTTTAAGTATACATAAACACCTCCTGATTTCGGATACCTTGCGCCAAGTTCTGAAAAACTTAAGGCTCCGAGACAGGATATGACACCACCGATTAACCATGTAATAAGTACTAGTCCGTGGTGCGGAAGGGCGGCCATGCTTTGAGCCGGAGTAACAAAAATGCCACTGCCGATACAAGCACCGATGGCAATCATGGTTAAACCACTAAGACTTAATTTCTCCTTTACGTTCACATCATAGAATTTAAAATCCAATTATAGTGAATTAGTTTTAATTGAATACATAAGTTGAATATATTTCATTAAATTTGTTGTATATTAATATTATTCTTTGCCATGAAACCAAACAATTATATAAATTGGATCTTATTTACCTTTTTATTTTGTTTGAATTCTTTTAATGCTGGTGCACAAAAATCTTCCGTGTCTGTTTTGGGAAATGAAGATTTTATTAGTATTCCATTTCAATACAACCAGGGTTTCATTATTGTAGATGTATTGTTTCATTATATTTTCCCCTTAAAATTTATTTTGGATACAGGCGCAGAACACACCATATTGTTAAATCGGGAATACACAGACATCTTAAATGTGCCATACGAAAAGGAAATAAAAGTCCTTGGATCGGACTTTACTGTTGACTTGCGTGCCTGGGTAGTTCGTAATATCCCCATACAATTATTTGAAGGTACCAGAACAGTCCAGAACATGATAGTACTTGACGAAGATGTGATGAATCTTGGATCCATTACCGGCGTAAAAATTGATGGTATTATTGGAGTTGAATTTTTAAAAAATTTTATTGTTGAAATTGATTACAGACACTCGATGGTAAGGTTGTATGGACAAAACAGTTCAAAAAGAAATGGTCGAAATATAAAAATATTCCATTGGAAATTTACAAAAACAAACCGTATCTTAAAACTCAGGTGTATCTTTCAGGTGAGAAAAGAGATGAAAGATTGCTGTTGTTGGATACAGGTGCCGCCCTTCCTTTAATGTTGGATTTTGAATCTGATTCTCTTCCGGAATTACCTCAGCGCATCATTAAAGGTGTCATTGGAAAAGGCCTGAGTGGTGAAGTGGAAGGGTATTCAGGGAAAATTTCAAAACTGGAATTTGGGGAAGTGACTTTTGAAAATTTTGTAACCAGTTTTCAAATGATTGATTCCACAACAAAAAGAGACGAAAATATTATAAGAGAAGGCATTATAGGTAATTTTATATTGGATAATTTCCATCTTATATTTGACTTTCCCGGCAAAAAACTATTTTATAAAAAACGTAAGAAAAATAAATGGAATATTCCTACTGATAATAGTGGACTGGTCATTTATGCCTATGGTAAAGATTTTAAAAACTACTACGTACATTATGTATTGGAAAACTCACCTGCATCCAAGGCAGGATTTCAAAGAGGGGATATTATTCATAAAATCGGTATTTGGCCGGCCCGTTTTTTTTCCATGGAGGATATAAGCCGTAAATTGTCAAAAAAAGACAAGACCATAAATATTACGATTAAAAGAAACACTCTGTCCATCAAAAAAAAGATGCAACTACACGATCTTTTTGAGGGACCTGACAAATAAAATGTACTATTGAAGGATTTTTTTCTTCATATCATTAAACTCATCTTCAGTAATTATTCCGTCTTCTTTTAATTTGGCCAATTGTCTTAGTTGATCGATTACATCATTGTTCTGAGAAGAAGGTGGTGTCTCCTGTTGTTTTTTTCTCAACTCTTCAGCAACTTCTTTACCTTTCTCAAATTTTTCATTGTAGAATTTTTTTAATCTTTCTACATCAAAATCCAAAAAAGTACCTCCTGTTTCGAAATGTTGTTTAAATACTTCACCTAAGGCATATGTCGAAGCTCCTGACAAAGCAGCCAGCGTGACACCTCCTAACAATGAACCCACTCCTGGTATAAATTTTACAGCACGGGCGCCTAAGCGTGCCAGGCTTGATCCTGTCAATGCAGTAATGACCGCTTTTCCCTGCGTTTGCTTGAAATCTATATTGTAAACATTGCATAGCTGACGAATCATATCAAGTTGGACTGCACTTACAGCAAAAAAGTCCGCAATAGGTACAGGAATAAAGCCGGCACCCATAGACCAAAGCATATGGTTACGTATAATCGTATCGGCGTGAGAAGAAGAATTGTTTTCCATTATTTTTTAATTTAATACTTCAAAATTAAGTATATATGAATCTACTAAACTTCTTTATTAGACAAAATCAATAATATCCCGGATAAAAACATCAAACAACAGGCATAAATTGAAGTATAAAACTACAATTTACTTAATTTTTTACAAATCTCCCTGAAAAATTTTGTGTTTTAACTACATACAACCCTTTTGGAAGCATACTTATATCGTAGTACCCGTTTCCTGATGATGTCAATGCAATATTTTGACCCATTGCGTTAAAACACATAATGTCATTTACAGACTTACCATCGTGCTGGATTTGAATTCTGTCGTAAGCAGGGTTGGGAATAATTTCTAATACGGACAATATTGTTTCTTCTGACGATGTTACTTCTCCATCCAAAATCCTGAAGTTGTCAAAACCTGCCTCTACAATATGTCCTGAAGATTGATCGTCACCTATTTCCACGATAACTCTCATTTCCGCAGTAAGTACAATTTCATCCTTGAGTTTTAATTTTTCAACGGTTTCCCAACCTTGTGTGTTATTTCCATTATTCAGTAATAAAACTTCAGTTTCACCATTGGTAATATACACTTTTAAAGAGTCATTAAATGGAGAGTTTCCGCCGGCGGTGAAAAACCAGTGAGAAAATGTAATTTCAGGATTGGTATAACTGGTCAGGTCAATATTTGGAGAAATAAGTGTTGTAATTCCATTATCTACATCACCACAAGTGGCACCGGGGATTCCGTTTTCAGTAACAAAAGCAAAAGTTCCGTAATCCTGAGAATCCATTCCAGGATTGGCCGGTACATTGTTGAGATAAAAAGTACCTCTTGGTGCAGCTCTCTGCCAGATACCCCTCATATTAGCTGAAGAAGCTATAATTTCCCAGCTGTTATCAGTTTCAAATGACTCACTATATCCTTTAGTCAAAACTATATCAATATTTCCATCTGATTCAACATTATAATTTTCAATTACAAAAGGTACATATCCCCATGATGTAACATAAATAGTATAAGAATTTTGAAGTAATGACAATTCACCTGAACCTGATTCATTTACATCGAAATTAACAGTGGAACTGGTATTTGTAATCAATATTTTGGCAGGTAAAACCTTATTGTCGGTACTTTTTACATTAAAAGTAATCGTTTGTTGTCTTGGTTTTTCAAGAACAACATTCCATTCCGTAACCTGACCTCCGTTGAACTCCAAAGTCGCCGTGGCTGTTTTAAAATCCGGGTGAATAGCTTCAACCGTATAATTTCCATAAAAAGCATGACCGGTCTTAAATACTCCGGCTGCATCTGTAAATTCTCTGTTGACCTGATCAGATTTAATTAGTATTCTGACGCCTTCCACAGGATTGCCGATTTCATCTTTAACGGTTCCCTCCAGATAAGCAGCTCTTTTATAATCTACTTTTACAACAAACAAACCGTTATTTATGTCGCTGGCGTATACGTGGTTATTTTCAGCAAATGGAAATGCTCCCCAACAACCACTGAATCCACTGTGGCAGGTAGTAGGGTCGTTCCATGTGTCATAGTAAGCGACCTCAATCAAGTTGTCCGGTCTATGTGCGTCTACGATTCTTAGTCCTTCAGTATACCAGCTTGTTAAAATGTATCCGTTAAAATAATGAGTATTGTGAGGTATTACACCATCGCCTTCATTTTCCAAAGGTCTGAACTTGTCGAGCAATTTAATATTAGACAAATCACTGATATCATATGCATCAACGTATGCATTTGGTCTTTCGTCGGTTGTGAAAATATATTTGCTGTCGGTCGATGGCCATGCATTGTGTGTAAAACTTCTTGATGTTACCCGACCAGCCAGAAATACGGGATTTGATCTGTCTCTGATGTCGTAAATTCCCAACTGCCCTGCATTGATTTCTGAACTGTATAATGTATCTCCTCTTGCAAAATTATCATGAGAATAGTTGAGATCAGCTGCCCCTACGTATTGTGGAGCTTTCGGGTCAATTTTAAGGTCAAATATCAAAACTCCGCCTTTGCTGATGTTACATCCTGATAAATAGCAAAACCCTTTTTCATCGATGTACAGGTTATGACACCTTTCAAGGTTTTTATTGGCTGTCCCTACAGTCAGGTTAGGTTTGTAATAGGTATGACTGATATTATTCGGGGCATTTGTCATATCAATAATAACAAGGCCGTCTGTTCCCTCATCAGTAGTTACATATAAATGTTTGTTATAACTTTTTATATCTCTCCAAACCGACTGAGCTCCGGGGGCAGTATGTCTCAAAATCGGGTTTGTCGGGTCTTCAAGTGAATATACCCTTGTGTTTCTTTCGTTTCCTATCACAGCATACCAGATTCCGTTTTCGTCTTTGTATCCCCAGATATCATTTGAATCTTCAGATCCAAAAGAAACATAAGAAAGTAAAGTGGTATTAAACGATGTTTTTTGAGAAAACGAAGAAAAAGGAACTGATATAATCAGACAAAATGTAAAAAGGACTTTATTCATTATTTCAATTTTTTAAAATTTTGCCAAAGATATAGAAAGATGTGAGTTTTAAAATAAAATAAGATAGGAAATCTATTAATTGACGTATTCTGGCAAAGACAGAAAACTTATTCATTTATAAAATCAATAAAAGCATTAGTGAAATTTTCCCAAGAGTATACATATTTTTCTTTTGCCATTTCATCCCTGAATCCGGATTCTTTGTTATTTTCAAAATAATCATCCAGCCATTTAGCAATCGCGACCGGATCCGGCTGAGAAACATATCCGAATATATTATGGTGAATAATTTCTCCTAATCCTCCTACATCTGTTACCAGCACTGGTGTGGTGAAATGAAATGCAACCTGCGTGACGCCGCTTTGAGTGGCAGTCCGATAAGGCAAAGCTAATATATTTGCAGCCGAAAAATAATATTTTATATCTTCATTTGGTATAAACCCGTCATGCCAAATTACTTTATTTTGCAGTTGTAAACGGGATAAAATTTCAGTATAATATTTTTTTTCATCATAACATTCTCCCGCTATGAGTAAAATAAATTTTTGTTTGGTGTGTATATGAGGCAAGGCTTGTAAAAGCAAATCCAAACCCTTGTATTTTCTTATCAAACCAAAAAAAAGAATGACCTTGCAATCCTTATCAATGGAAAGTTTTCGTTTGGCATCATCAACAGGTACCGGTAATCCGTAATTGTCGTAGATGGGATGTCTTAACAGCTTTATGTTAGCTGCTGGGTTTAATGACCGTACGTCGTTTTTGACCTGGTCACTCATTACAAGATATTTTGAAATACCTTTCATAAAATATTTTGTAAAAATCCGGTCACCCGGTCTTTTTTCATGTGGGATAAGATTGTCCACAAATGCAATACACTTCGTTGATTTTTTTTCCAACCACCTTTGTATTGTCCCCAATGCGGGACCCATAAACGGTATCCAATAACGAAAAATCACCACATCAGGTTTTTTGTCATTAATATTGCGGGCTGCTTTATACCAGGAAAAAGGATTTACGGAGTTAATCAGCGACTCTATTTTTATATCTTCCGGAGAAATACTTTGTTCATCCAATTGCGTTTTTCCCGGGAATAATATCGATGGATATTGAAGTGAATATGAAACGATACTGCAATTATGGCCTGCCTTTACAAAACTTCGACACAACATTTCATCAAAGGTTGCAATACCACCTCTGAGAGGGTAGGCCGGGCCAACGATGATTATGTTCATAAATGTGTGATTAATCTGGAAATATTCCTGTAAGAGATTTCAAATAATCTGGCAGGAAATATTTTATATTTCCTATTATGTCTGTATGACTCCTGTATTAAATTTTTCAATCGGAGAGTGGTTTGCCATTTCTATTCCAGTTGAAATCATTTTTCTGGTATCTCTTGGGTCAATAATGGCATCCACCCACATTCTTGAAGCGGCATAATAGGCACTCGTCTGACTGTCATACCTTGATTTTATTTTTTCAAATAATTCTATTTCGGCTTCCTTGTCCGGGGCGGAACCCTTGGATTTTAGGGAAGAGACCTGAATTTGGGTCAGTACTCTGGCGGCTTGTGTGCCTCCCATAACGGCAATTTTGCAGTTGGCCAGGCCACAATTAATCTTGGGTCATATGCTTTTCCACACATAGCATAATTTCCTGCGCCATAGGAATTTCCCAACACTACTGTAAATTTAGGAACCGTACTGTTTGCAACAGCATTTACCATTTTGGCTCCGTCTTTTATAATGCCTCCATGTTCAGATCTTTTTCCGACCATAAATCCTGTAACGTCGTGTAAAAAAACAAGAGGGATTTTTTTCTGGTTGCAATTCATAATAAATCTTGTCGCCTTATCTGCGGAGTCAGAATAAATAACGCCGCCAAATTGCATTTCTCCCAGTGCGTTTTTAACCACCTGTCTTTGATTGGCAACAATACCAACAGCCCAGCCATCTATGCGCGCATAGGCGCAAACTATTGATTTACCATACGTTTCTTTGTATTGGATAAGGGTGTCCTTATCAACAATGGTTTTTAATATATCAACCATGTCATAAGGTTTGACAGGGTTTTCCGGAAATATTCCCATTATATCTTCAACAGGAAATTCCGGCAAAACCGGTTCCGACCTGTCAAAATTTTCTTTTTCAGTATTGCCGTATTTTTTAATCAGTTCTCTGATGGTTTTCAGACAGGTTTCTTCATCCGGCATTTTATAATCTGTAACCCCTGAAATATCGCAGTGCGTGTCTGCACCTCCAAGCGTCTCCTGATCAGTATCCTCGCCAATAGCTGCTTTTACCAGGTAGGGGCCTGCCAGAAAAATTGAACCTGTTTTTTCAACGATCAATGCTTCATCACTCATGATAGGAAGGTAAGCACCACCGGCAACACAACTCCCCATTATGGCAGCAATCTGAGGGATACCCATTGCCGACATTTTTGCGTTGTTTCTGAATATTCTTCCAAAATGTTCTTTATCTGCAAATATTTCATCCTGCATAGGAAGATATATTCCTGCACTATCTACCAGATAGATAATGGGGAGCCGGTTCTCCATAGCGATTTCCTGTGCTCTCAGATTTTTTTTACCTGTAATAGGAAACCAGGCACCGGCTTTAACTGTAGGGTCATTGGCAACAATCATACATAACTTGCCGGAAACTTTTCCAATTCCCATGACAGTACCACCTGCCGGACAACCACCATGTTCTTCATACATTTGATAACCTGCAAAAGCCCCGATTTCAAAAAAATCACTTTTTGGATCCAAAAGTTTTTTGATTCTTTCCCGTGCAGGTAATTTTCCTTCCTTTTTTAACTTTTCAATTTTTTCTTTGCCACCTCCCAGATATATTTTGTCAAGTTTGTATTGAACAGCAGACGTGGCCAATTTTAAAGCATCTTCATTTTTAAGAAATTCTAAACTTTTAGATTCCATAGAGGTATTATAAAGGTTATTCTTTGATAGCTTTAATACCGGGCAATTCTTTTCCTTCCAAAAATTCAAGCATAGCTCCACCTCCGGTAGATATATAGGAAACCTTGGAAGAAAGCCCGGATTGATGTATAGCAGAGACACTGTCTCCACCACCTATTAATGAAAATGCGCCGTTGGAAGTAGCATCTGCAACCGAAGATGCTATCGAAAAGGTTCCCTTCGAAAAAGCAGGAAATTCAAAAACACCCATTGGGCCGTTCCACAGAATGGTTTTGGAGGATTTTACGACTGTACTGTACTCTTCAATCGCAAGTGGACCAATGTCAAGTCCCATCCACCCATCCGGAATTTCATTGCTGTTGACTGACAGTATTTCTGCATCTGCTGCAAATCTGTTTGCTGCCAGGGAATCAACGGGCAAATAAATTTTGGTATTTTGGTTTTTGGCTTTTTCCATAATTTTTAAAGCCAGTTCTTTGAAATCGGGTTCGCAGAGTGAAGTACCTATTTTTCCACCCTGTGCTGCAATAAAAGTATAGGCCATACCACCTCCGATGAGTATATTATCCATAATGTCGATAAGTCTCTCAAGCAATTGAATTTTGTCAGACACTTTAGCACCTCCGACTATAGCCGTAACTGGTTTTACAGCTTTATGCAAAACAAACTCTGCATTTTCAATTTCGGCATTCATCAGATAGCCAAAACCTTTTTTTTCCGATGTGAAAAATTCGGCAATAATAGAGGTCGAAGCATGCGCTCTGTGGGCAGTCCCAAAAGCGTCATTGATATAAATATTGCCGTGATGACTTAATTTTTCAGCAAAGGATTTATCACCCTTTTCTTCCTCTTTGTAAAATCTGAGGTTTTCAAGTAGCAGAATCTCTCCGGCACCCAAAGTTGAAGACTTTTTAAAGGCATCTTCACTGATGCAATCATTTGCAAAAAAAACTTTGTCGTTTCCAAAAAGTTCTTTCAATCTTGGTAAAAGATGTGAAAGGCTGTACTTGTCCACAGGACCTTCTTTTGGACGACCAAGATGACTCATTAATACCACTGATCCGCCATCCTTAAGGATTTTATTAATGGTAGGTACTGCACCCATTATTCTGGTGTCGTCCGATATTTCCATTTTGTCATTCAAAGGAACATTAAAGTCAACTCTGACAAGTACTTTTTGATGTTTAAAATCAAAATTATCAAAATGAAGCATATTGATTATTTCATTAGGTTAGCAAAATAATGCAGAGTTCTTACCAATTGTGACACATAACTCATTTCATTATCATACCAGCTTACGGTTTTTACAAGCTGCATTCCATTATTTTCAATGACTCTGGTCTGAGTTGCATCAAATAAACTTCCGAATTCCATTCCGATTACATCACTGCTGACGATTTCATCTTCTGTATATCCAAAACTTTCATTGGCAGCCGCTTTCATGACCGCATTGACCTCTGCTACTGAAGTGTTTTTACCCAGGATAGTAACAAGCTCTGTCAGAGAACCGGTTAATGTGGGTACCCTTTGAGCTCCACCATCAAGTTTGCCTTTCAGGCTAGGTATTACCAATCCTATAGCTTTTGCAGCGCCTGTGCTGTTGGGTACAATATTTTGTGCTGCAGCGCGGGCTCTTCTTAAATCACCTTTTGCATGAGGAGAGTCCTGTGTGTTTTGGTCGTTTGTGTATGCGTGAATGGTTGACATGAGGCCTGTAGTAATTCCGAAAGTATCTTCCAGAACTTTTGCCATAGGAGCCAGGCAATTGGTGGTACAGGAAGCACAACTTATCACGGTTTCTGAACCATCCAGGATTTTATGGTTTACATTAAAAACTATGGTTTTTAAATCTCCGGTTGCAGGTGCTGAAATAACTACTTTTCTTGCTCCCGCTGCCAGGTGAGTTTCAGCTTTGGTTTTGTCTGTAAAAAAACCAGTACATTCAAGAACAACATCTATATTATGATTTTTCCATGGAATCATTGATGGGTCTTTTTGTGCATACACCATGACTTCTTCACCATTGACAAAAAGTCTGTCTTCACCAGCTTTAACATCCTGATTAAACCTGCCTTGTGCTGTATCGTACTTCAATAAATGAGCCAGAACTGAAGGATTTGTTAAGTCATTTACAGCGACTACATCAATACCTTCCATGTTATAGATCTGGCGATACACCAATCTGCCTATTCTACCGAAACCATTAATTGCAACATTGATTTTTGATGACATATTTCTTAAAATTATAATGAATAAATTAATTACGTATAACAATTGAGTCAAATCTCAAAAGACAGCACAAAAGTAAGGAAAACCTTTGAACTCCCCAAAATAGTTTCCATAAAGCTCAGAAAAATCACCAATAATTTTTAAAATTTAAAATACCTGATTAAACTTTTCGAAATAAAATTTTTAAATGATTTTTGAACCAAATCTTTCGAATGCAGCTTTGTCAAGCATCTCTCTGTGATCGGGATGAGCTATATCTATCAACGCATAGGCTCTTTGTTTAAGATTTTTTCCAAAAAGATTGGTGATACCATATTCTGTAATAACGTAATGTACATGTGCTCTCGTCGTAACTACGCCGGCGCCCTGATGAAGAAAAGGGCAAATTTTACTTTCTCCCTTTGAAGTGATACTTGGCATGGCTATGATAGGTTTTCCTTTTTCGGAAAGCGCAGCTCCTCTCATAAAGTCCATCTGACCACCTACACCTGAATATTGGTAGGTACCAATGGAGTCCGAACAGACCTGCCCTGTAAGGTCTATTTGTATAGCGCTGTTTAATGCCACCACTTTAGGATTTTTAGATATGACGTCACTTGAATTTACATATTCCGATTCCAGGAATTCAAACATAGGATTGTCATCAATAAAATCGTACAACTTCCTGCTGCCAATAGCAAATGAAGACACAATTTTATCCCTGTGTTTTTTCTTGAATTTATTGGTGATGACACCTTTGTCGATAAGGTCAAGAATTCCATCAGAAAACATCTCCGTATGAATGCCCAGGTCTTTATGACCCAATAATTCCTTTAATACGGCATCAGGTATGTTACCTATTCCCATTTGTAAAGTAGCCTTGTCATCTATTAAAGAAGCACAGTTCCCGGCGATAATTTTGTCTGAATCATTGATCTGGGACGAATAGCTTACTTCCGGTAAATCCTGATCTACTTCCACCAATACATTTATGTCATCAACATGGATAAAGCTGTCACCGTGAGTCCGAGGCATTTTTTTATTGATTTGGGCAATAATATATTTTCCTGTCAGTGCAGCAGATTTTATGATGTCAACACTGACACCGAGGGAACAAAATCCATTTTTGTCCGGAGGAGAACAATGTAAAAGCACAACATCAACAGGCAGGTAGTTGTGTTTAAAAAGTTTACTTATTTCACTTAGAAAAACCGGGACGTAATCGCCTCTTTCATCGTTGACAACCTGTCTCAGATTTGCGGAAACAAAAAGAGCATTGAAATAAAAACTTTTAGGGTATTCTTCAAAAATTAGTTTTAAATCTCCGTGTAATGATATACATATGATTTCTACATTAAGTAATTCGCCGGCCCTTTTTCCAAGTGCTTCAGTAAGTACCAATGGTGTGGCTGCACTTCCCTGAATGATAATCCTGTTTCCGGATTGTATTACCCGGACAGCTTCGTCTGCAGTTTTGATTTTATGCTGATATGAATAACTCATGAAATTCCGATCTTATTTGATTCCTTAAAAGATGTTTCTTTAATAGTTTTAATAAGTATAAATTCAGTGATATTTTCATAGTCCAATGCTCCCACCAAAACACCGTTTTCAAAAACGGGAACCAAATTGGATTGGCCTTGTAAAAGTTGAAAAGCCTCTTCTAAAGGAGTATTTATATCAAGTGAGATTAAGCCGGGGTTCATCACTGCCCCGACAGGACTTGTTTCCAGTCCCTTGCTTAAAGCATCGATTATTTCATTTCTGTTTAAAGTGCCAACGGGAGTATTTTCATCCATAATAAGAAAATTTTTATGTTGACTGTTCAGGATATCGTGAATAGAATCTTTGATGGTATTTCTTTTCTGAAGGGTAGGGAAGTCTTTCATGAGGATATCAAACACATATTTACCTTCCAAAGAAAATTTAGCCCTGGTCATTTCAACTTCAGACTGGGCTCCGATAAAAATAAAAAACCCTATAAAAATCAGGAACGGATTGTAAAAAAATCCCAAAATCACAAATATAATTGAAAGCAATTGCCCCATTTTTGCTGCAATTTCCGTAGCTTTTACTCTGGGCATTGAAAATGACAATACGGCCCTTAAAACCCTTCCACCATCCATGGGAAAGGCAGGAATGAGGTTGAATACCGCAAGCCAGAGATTCACAATCATTAGTTTATACACAAAATTAGTCTGGTCAGTAAACTGAATATTGTCAATATCGGGAATTCCAATTTTCCATATGAAAGGCAGTAAAATGATTAAAATGACAAAATTGACCAATGGGCCCGCTAAGGCTACTACCAGTTCCTGTTTGGGTTTTTCAGGAATGGATTCCAATCTTGCCACTCCCCCGATGGGCAAAAGGGTTATGTCTTTTGTAACAATGTGGTATTTTTTTGCTGCAAGTGCATGTCCCAGTTCATGCAGAAGAACACACACGAAAAGAGTCAAAACAAACATTACCGCCCAAACAAGTTGAGCAGGGTTTGCACCTGCCTGCAGGTTGACATACACTATCCAGCCAATAATAAGGATAAATGTCCAGTGAACCTGTATTTTAATTCCTGATATTTTGCCCAGTTGCAAAGAATAATTCATAATCTTATAAAATATAGAGAGACATATGCAGGCAAATCAAAACCCCTGAATAATGAAAATCCGTTTTATAAAACAGTATCATCATTAATCTTATAATTCAATTTGATGTGTCATTAAACGTTTTTTGTCTCCGGTTTAAGGCACAAGATAGGTAAATAAGCAAGAAAAACCATCTCGGAAGTCACACTTTTTTGAAAAATCTTGTCAATTAGTCCATGTTTTTTAGGAATGGTGACCAGCAGGTCTGCTTCAATATCCTGGATATAGGATTCCAAAGCGTGCACCACATTTTTATCTTCAACCACTTCGAGAAAATGCGGAATGTGTTTAAATACGGAATCCAATGACATATATTCTTTTAGTTGTTCTTCAGTAGGAATGGTTTTTTCATCGGTAACGACAACAACAAAATGAATTTCAAACTTGGTGAACCAGGATAATTCCATTAATGGATAGATGATGTTCAAGTCTTTTATTTCCTGTAAAGAGGTTGCAAACACGATTTTCTGCAATGGTTTGAAATCAGTTTTTTCAGGAACAACGAGAACAGGAACGGTACTGTTTTGAACAATACTATTCGCATTACTTCCGATAAATATTTTTTTCAGTAATTCATTTTGACCAGTTGTTCCCATCACAATCATATCTATTGAATGTTCTTCAATTAAATCGGAAATATAGTTGGTAAGAAGACCCGGCATGGTTACATGGTGGCAAATCAAGGAAGAAGAATCAGTGACAGATTGTACGACTTTGTTACTAAAATTCATGAGTTTCACCATCACGGATTTTTCTTGTTCCGCTATAATTTCAGGGCTAAAATATATCTCCTGTCCTGAAAAGGGTACGAAATAGGCGTTAAAAAATATTAGTTTAGCCTTCGTTAATTTTGCAATTTCCGCTGCATATTTTGAAGCAGTAAAAGAGCAGTCTGAAAAATCTACCGGTATTAATATTGATTTCATGGTGATATATGTATGGATTAAAAAATGTAAAAAGATTCAGACATAAATATCAAATATTTTTAATAACAAAATCTATTTATTTTATCATCCTTTTGTTTTTACAAATGTAGCTGAAGAGTTCAATTTTCCACTTGATAATTATCATAACCTTTTATGATTGCCATCATTACATAATAATCAATTGATTATTCTATAAATGTTTAGGTAACTAAAAAAAAGGCCAACATTTCTGCCGGCCTTTTGACTGTATTTATGATTTCGTAATAAGTTGTACTATTAAAAACCGTATCCAAGGTTTATGCTGAAATTGTTGGGAGAACCTTTGAAGGAGGATTTCCTTTCGCCGTAATAAATATGGTCACCTATACTTCGGAAAGAGTTTTCATATCTCAGGTCGATAAAAAGGCCTTTAAAATTGTATCCAACACTACTGGTAAAACCAAATGTATGAGATTTAATACGATTGTTGTATTCAGGGATAACTTCAAGTTCGCTGTTGTAGCCGCCAAGAACGTGGACAACAGGCCCAACCCCAATTCTGAAGTTGTTGATCAGTAAACCTCCGACTACATTAAAATCGATATAATGAAAAGATTCTGACATGACAGGGCTGAAATTTCTGTTGTCATAAGATTTTACATCATATTTTGTTTTGAAATATGAATAAGAAAGATTGGCCTGATAAAACAAAAAACCGGCATGTTTCTGCATAAACAATCCTCCTGAGTACATTGGAGAACTGCTGCTGTACATGATGTCATGAACAACATAGTCATTGTCGTTTCCTATTAATGAATGTTCCTGAGGTGTAGTAATGTATGCAACACTTATTTTTGGACCAAAGAAAAATGTTTTTTCTTTTTTAAATCTGCCTTGTGCATTAGCACTGATACATAAAATACTTAGCATGAAGATTGAAAATATTAATTTTTTCATTTTGTAATGTGTTTAATGATTGAATGTGTTTTAAGATGGGTTAACAAATTCATCAGTTGCAAATATTGTGCAAATTTATATGTGAACATTATTCTATGGATCAAAAAAATACAGAATAATATATTGATAACATCTATTTAACGCTTTATTTTCAAAATTTTGTATGTAAGGAGGTGGGTATTTTAAACAATTACTATATTTTTTGTCGTCTGTATTACATTTCACAAAATAATAAAAATCCAAATATAATACTGTTATTTAATTAAAATAAATTTTTATATGATTTGTTTAGATAAAATTATTAAAATATATTTTTAAATTAGATAAAAGCGAAATATATAAATATTATTAATATAAATAATATTAAATTTTATAAATGCCAAATAGCCGACATTTTGACGTTTTTCAGTGGTTTTTCAGATTTTTTTTTTGTTGTGTTGGGTGAAATGATACTAATAACATTCTTTTTCATTCTTCTGAGATGAAAGGGAAACCATGTTTTTGAATAATATGTATTAATAATATATTCTTATTTTGTAATTTTGTGGTCTGTTTTAAAATTCAGTTTTTATTGAAACAATAAATTAATTACCCGAATTTTACAGGAATCGGTTAAAATTAGGTAAACTTAAATTTGGGCAGGAGAAAGTTGGAAAAGAAAAATTTATATATTTTAGCGTCGTTTATCATAATGACTGCAGCATCATATTCAGAAAGCCTTAAAAAAATATAAAAGTAAACCCATGAATATAGCGGTATTTCCTGGTTCATTTGATCCCATTACAAACGGTCATGTGGATTTGGTTGAAAGGGCCTTGCCATTATTTGATAAAATATATGTGGCCGTGGGTGTTAACAGTTCAAAACAATCCCTATTTCCTCTCGAAAAAAGAATAGAATGGCTTCAGAGTGTTTTTAAAGGTAAAGACAAAGTGGAAATTGAAACATTTGAAGGCTTGACGGTGAATTATGCTGAACAAAAAAGGGCACGATTTTTATTGCGTGGTCTCAGAAACGCTTCTGATTTTGACTATGAAAAGACCATATCACAACTCAATCATATCATAGGTGACAATCTGGAAACTTTGTTTCTGATTTCTAAACCTGAGTTTTCACATATAAGCAGTACCATAGTCAGGGAAATCATTAAAGGAAAAGGCAATGTCGCTCCTTTTATCCCTGCCGCAATTGCACACCAAATGTATAATTCCTTAACCCAATAAATTTAAATTAATACAGTTATTTATGTCAAATGCATTTTTTAACGTTCCGGTTGCTAAAAACGAACCTGTTTTATCCTATGCACCCAAATCGAAAGAAAAAATAGAATTAAAAAAGGTATTAGCTGAAATGAAAAGCCAGTATCTGGATATTCCTATGTACATTGGGGGGAATAAAATTTATTCAGACCATAAAAAAGAGATATTTCCACCCCATGATGTTAAAAATCCTTTAGGTCAATATTCACAGGGAAATTCCGGTCATGTTCAAATGGCAATTGATGCGGCACTCTCAGCCAAAAAGGACTGGGAAAATATGAGTTGGCAGGACAGGGCAGCAATATTCCTTAAAGCTGCTGATCTTCTTGCCGGTCCTTTCAGAGCTAAAATGAATGCAGCTACCATGTTGGGACAATCTAAAAATGTCTACCAGTCAGAAATTGATGCCGTCTGTGAATTGGCTGATTTTTTCAGATTTAATGTTAGATATATGACTGAAATATATCAGCAACAGCCTGAGAGTATGCCCGGTTTGTGGAACCGCCTTGAGTACAGACCGCTGGAAGGATATGTGTTTGCTTTGACACCATTTAACTTTACTTCCATCGCTGCTAATCTGTGTAGTGCTCCTGCTTTAATGGGAAATACTGTAGTGTGGAAACCTTCAGAGACCCAAATTTATTCAGCTGCTGTTATAATGGAGATTTATGAAGCAGCCGGATTGCCACCAGGTGTAATAAATTTAGTATATGTAGACGGTCCTCAGGCAGGAGAAGTCATTTTTAATCATAAGGAATTTGCAGGTTTACATTTTACGGGAAGTACAGGCGTGTTCCAAAAATTATGGCAAAAAATCGGTCAGAATATTTCAATGTATAAAAGTTATCCGAGGATTGTTGGTGAAACCGGAGGAAAAGATTTTGTAGTGGCTCACCCCTCAGCATTGGCTAAGGAAGTTGCAGTGGCGCTTTCCAGAGGCGCCTTTGAATTTCAGGGACAAAAGTGCAGTGCTGCTTCCAGGGCATATATACCGGCTTCTCTGTGGCCAGAAGTAGAAAGGTTTCTGAAAGCTGACCTTTCGGATTTTAAAATGGGATCTCCTGAAAATTTCACTAATTTTATAAATGCGGTCATAGATGAAAAATCTTTTGATAAATTATCAGGATTTATAGATAATGCAAAAAATGACAGTAATGTCCGTATTGTAGCCGGAGGTCATTATGACAAAACAGTGGGATACTTTATTGAGCCTACAGTCATATTAACTAAAGATCCGCATTATGTAACCATGTGCGAAGAATTATTTGGTCCCGTACTTACCATATATGTATATGATGATGAAAAATGGGCTGAAACGCTGGATTTGGTTGATAAATCTTCTCCTTATGCACTGACAGGTGCTGTTTTCAGTCAAAACAGATATGCACTCGCCGAAGCCTTTGAAAAATTGAGACATTCGGCCGGTAATTATTATATAAATGACAAACCTACAGGCGCAGTGGTTGGGCAGCAGCCTTTTGGGGGAGGAAGAGCCTCAGGTACAAATGATAAAGCAGGTAGTCACCTAAATTTACTTCGTTGGGTTTCGCCCAGAACGATTAAGGAAAATTTTGTTCCGCCTGCGGATTATACATACCCTTTTTTAGCTGAAGAATAAGACATTGCCAAGAATTTTATGTATTGATTACGGATTGAAAAGATGTGGTTTGGCTGTGACTGATCCGCTTCAGATAATTGTTACTGCTTTGACTACAGTAGCTACAGCTAGTTTGTTTTCTTTTCTTGAAAAATATATTTCTGAAGAAAAAGTAGAAAAAATTGTTTTCGGCCATCCGGTGCATAAAGATGGAGTGGACACCTACCTTGTTAAGGATATTCTTCATCTTGAAAAATTATGTAAAAAAAAGTGGCCACATTTGGAAACTGATTTTCAAAACGAATCGTTTACTTCAACGCAAGCAAAACAAATCATGTTGGAATCAGGTATGAACCGCAAAAAGAGACAGGATAAATCAATGGTTGACAAGATCAGTGCGGTTATTATTTTGCAGAGATATTTAAAACACATTTAATTATGATTTTACCTATTTACTTATACGGCCACCCTGTACTTAAAAAGGTAGCAGTGCCTATTACGGAAGAGTACCCGGAGATCGCCATTTTGATGGATAACATGTATGACACAATGTACAATGCAAAAGGTGTTGGTCTTGCTGCTCCTCAGATTGGTTTGTCCATCAGACTGTTTGTTGTTGATACCATTCAGGCTATGAAAAAAGAAGAAGAAGATAAAGGTATTAAGAGGGTATTTATCAATCCTGTTATTCTTAATGAATCCGGTGATGAATGGGTGTTTGAAGAAGGTTGCCTGAGTATACCTGCAATTTCGGGTGATGTGGAAAGAAAAGCAAAAGTTATGCTCAGGTATCTGGATACTGATTTTGTTGAACACACCGAAGAATTTGACGGATTTAATGCCAGGGTAATTCAGCACGAATACGATCACCTTGAAGGTAAGTTATTTATCGAAAAACTAAAACCACTAAAGAAGAAGCTGATTCAGGGCAAACTCAATAAAATAAAAGCGGGGGACGTAAATGCGGAATATAAGGTCAAACTATACAGACTTTGACCATTAATCTACTTTAGTTTTTTCAGCTTTCTGTAAAGCAGACTTTTGTATTAAAAAAAATTATATATATTTATCGTCATCATTGGTAATTTTTTTACCTTTGTTTTCTGCAAACAGAACCATGTCAAAAGTAAACAGGCCTACTACTTTTTATGCAACAATTTCCATCACGATCGTATTGATTCTGGTAGGATTGTTTTTGACACTTTTTATGCATACAGGTAACATAACCAACATCTTAAAACAAAATATAAACCTGCTTGCAGAAGTTCAGGATGTATTGCCGGAATCTGAAATACAACGTTTGATAGATATCATCAAAACAACAGAAGGAGTATTGCCACAAAGCATAGAGTTTATCAAAAAAGAAAAGGCATTGGAATTCATGGCAGGGGAATTTGGCAAGCTTACGGATGTCATTGAAAATCCTTTCAAAAATATCATTAAGTTTAACATCAAAGCTGAATACTATAATGAAAAACGAATAGTTAAAATCAAGGAAATGCTTGAATTGGAAAAAGGCATTATAGGATTTTACTATGAAAACGAAGGAATTGAAATGGTACAGAAAAACATTAAAAATTTTTCTTTCGTATTATTGGGTCTGGCTGGTATTTTTGTACTTTTATCCATCGCCATTATTTATAATACCTTGAGGTTGACTTTGCTGGCGGATGAGAAAAAAATCAAAACCATGCAAATTGTAGGGGCCAAAGGAAGTTTTATTAAAAAACCCTATTATGTATGGGGATTTAAAATGAGTTTTATAGCGACTTCATTTGTTTTACTCGTTTTGGGGGGGATTTATATGTACGCTTTATTGTATAACCCTCTGTTGCTTGAGTTATTAAATGTTACTTATTTAATCATTACGGTTGTAATATGTTTTTTACTTTCTCTGTTGATTACGTTAAGTGCTTCCAGAGTTATTCTTCGGCAGTTTTTGAAAAACAACCTCACTTAATGTATATCACAAAATTTTAATATCTTTGACCCTAAATTCAGGAAAATGTCACAAATAAAGTCTAAGTCTGATAACCCGATTTCTGCAGCCAGAAGTACCAAAATGGAAAGTGAACCAAAAGAATTGCTGTTTGGTAAAAAAAATTATATATACCTTATTTCTGGTGTTTGTATGGTAGCGTTTGGATTTTTACTGATGTCAGGGGGATCAATGCCATCACCGGATGTCTGGGATGAAAGCCTTATATATTCTTTCAGAAGAATAACACTTGCTCCCATTGTCATTCTTATCGGACTTTTTATAAGTGGGATGGCCATTTTTGTTAAAAAATAAATTAAACAATGGAGGCAATTATTGAAGCCATTATCCTTGGAATTGTGCAGGGACTTACCGAGTTTTTACCAGTGAGCAGCAGCGGACATCTCGAATTTGGGAAATTTTTACTTGGAGATGAATCACTTCCACAAGAAAGTCTTCTTATGACGGTAGTACTTCATTTTGCTACGGCAATGGCCACCCTGGTTGTTTTCCGAAAAGACATAATTCAGATAATTCAGGGGTTTTATAAAGAAAAAGGAAAAGGAGAGAACAGCAATTTTGTTTTATTAATTCTGATTTCCATGGTTCCCGCCACTTTGGTAGGCCTTTTTTTTGAAAAAGAAATTGAAGGTTTTTTTAATCAGAATATAATTCTGGTTTGTTCTATGCTTCTCATTACCGGTTTTTTATTACTTTTTACCTACACAGCAAAAAAACAGGATGGGGAAATTGGCAAATTTCTTGCTTTTATCATCGGTATTAGTCAGGCGATAGCTATTCTGCCGGGAATAAGCCGTTCCGGAGCTACCATATCAACAGCTTTGTATTTGGGTATAAATAAAGAAAAGGCAGCCAGATTTTCGTTTTTAATGGTTGTACCGCTTATATTCGGAAAGATGTCCAAAGACGTTTTGGATAATAAAATTACTTTTGAATCTTCCCAGTCACTTCCATTGTTATTAGGTGGATTGGCAGCATTTATCACAGGATATTTTGCCTGTTGATGGATGATTCAGATTGTAAAAAGCAGCAAACTTACCTATTTTGCGGATTACTGTTTTGCTATAGGAGGAATCGGACTTGCTCTTGCTTTATTGAATGGAAATTGATAAAATACTTTGTCGCCAAAACCTGAATGAAGCCAAAAATTATTTGGAAGGGGTTTTGATGCTTGTCGATAAACCATTGGAATGGACTTCTTTGATGTTGTTAATAAAATCAGGTTTGCAATAAAATATAAATACGGAGTAAAAAAATGTAAAGTAGGTCATGCGGGCACGCTTGATCCCCTTGCATCCGGTCTTCTACTGATTTGTTCAGGTTCATATACAAAACAAATTGACCGGTTACAAAACGAATCAAAAATGTATTCCGGAACCATTCAATTAGGTTCAGTTACACCAACCTATGACAGTGAGTCTGAGCCGGTCGATTTTAAGGATGTTCCTCCCATAAGTGATACGTTGCTTAAAAAAATAGAAAAACAATTTTCAGGTTCTATTCAGCAGATGCCTCCGATATATTCTGCGATCAAAATTAAAGGTCAAAAATCATATGACCTGGCCAGAAGGGGTCTTTTAGTAGAGATGACACCGCGAAGTTTACAGATTTTTGACCTCAAACTAAGTATGGTGTCGGATCATCAGATTTATTTTAAAGTGCATTGCAGTAAGGGAACATATGTTCGTTCACTAGCCCACGACATAGGTCAATTTCTTGGTTGTGGTGCCTATCTTGGCTCACTAAGAAGAGAGTCAATTGCGGATTATTCGGTGGAAAATGCCCTTTCCATAGAAGAAACTATAGAAAATATCCGAAACCAAACCATTTAAATTATAAATATTATTGCTTGCGTATAAAAATTTGTGAGTAATCTATACTTCCTTTTCCAGCAAATGTGTAATTTTGATAAAATTAATCAACATGTTTAACGGAATTAAATGTAGTTATATTTTTATTTTTATCCTTGGTGCATTTGGATCATTGGTTAATGCTCAGCAAAAAACACTATCGATTCGTGTGCAGGATGAAAGTTCTTTGGAACCTTTAGTAGGAGCTATCGTTGAAGTAAATGATAATATTGGATTGACCAACGAAAATGGAGAGTATAATATATCTTTTGATTCATTTCCTGTTACCATTGTAGTTACTTATCTTGGTTATGACGATTTTCGAAATAAATTTTCAAAACTGACAGGAAATAATGTAAGCATATTTCTGAAACCAACCAAAACCATATTGGACCTTGTTACGGTTACCGGTTCTAAATTTGAAAGAAATCTGGCCGAATCCACTATTTCACTTGATATCATCCAGCCACAGTTACTCCGTTCCACCAATGTCGCCAAATCAAGTGATATTTTGAATAAAGTGCCTGGTGTTCAGATTCTCGATGGACAAGCCAATATTCGCGGTGGTTCAGGATATTCATACGGAGCAGGCAGCAGGGTGATGTTGTTGGTAAATGATATTCCTGCTTTACAGGTTGATGCGGGTTTTCCAAACTGGAATGATATCCCTATTGAAAGTCTGGCGCAAATTGAGGTTGTCAAAGGAGCGGCATCAACTTTATACGGATCTGCAGCATTAAATGGTATAGTTAATTTTAGAACGGCATATGCTACCTCTACTCCGGAAACCCGAATCATGACTTCCTATACGCATATCCTTGCTCCTAAAGACAAGGATAAAAAATGGTGGGAACCCAATTCCCGATATCAGGTGACTGCAAGCTTTTTACATAAACGAAAATTTAAAAAATGGGATTTTATAGGTAGTGGCTTTTTCAACAAGCTTGAGAGTCACCTTGAACATACTAATGAAATCAGAGGACGGGTTTTTACAAGTGTTCGTTACAGATGGAGTGACAAACTGCTGTTTGAACTAGCTGTAAACGGAAATGCCAGTGAAGGATCAGCTTACTTCCTTTGGAAAAACAGTGGTTCAGGTGCATTCCAGGCTTTACCAACTACCATCACAAACAGAAATTCCAATAGGTGGTACTTCGATCCTGCCATAACTTTTTTTGATAAATACAACAACAAACACCGGTGGGTTTGGAGAGTGAATACGATAAATAACAGAAATGATACCAACCAGTCCAACAAATCTATAAATCATTACGGTGAATACCAATTTCAGAATCACTACAAAAAATGGGATATTGTTACTACCGCCGGCGCAGTGGGTATGCACAATTCAACGGATTCTCAGATTTTAGGTGATACTACATTTACAGGCACGTCCATGGCGGGTTATGTACAGGTAGAAAAAAAGTTTTTCAATAAATTGTCTTTTTCTGGTGGCTTGCGGTATGAATATGTAGAACAAAGGAGCCCGTCTGAATTTATGGGTACGGTTATTCCTGGCGGTAAGGCTTCAGATGACCGTTGGATAAGTCGTTTTGGGCTTAATTATGCTCTGACTGATTATACTTTTTTAAGAACTTCCTGGGGGCAGGGGTATAGATTTCCGACATTGACAGAAAGGTTTGTTACGACCAGTTTCGGTGAATTTTCAATATTTTCCAACCCAAGGTTGCAACCGGAAACCGGTTGGTCTTTTGAGGCTGCGATCAAGCAGGCAGTTCCCGGATTTTTTAAAGGATATATTGATCTGGCCTTTTTTAGATCTGAATACCAAAACATGATAGAGTTTACTTTTGTACCTCCTCCTACGCTTGGATTTCAACCTATGAATATCGGAGATATAAGAATTTCCGGAATGGAATTAAGTTTTATGGGCCAGGCTAAAATCGGCAAAGTGGAGATTAATACTATCACAGGATATACATATATCAATCCAATTTATATCGACTTTGATACCAGAGAAGATATCAGAAACAGTGTTTCAACAGACCAAAACGTTTTGAAATACAGGTCTAAACATCAGTTTAAAACTGATGTAGAAACAAAATACAAAGATTTTGCTCTGGGTGTATCTTTTCAGCGCGCCAGTCATGTGATTAATATTGACCGGGCCTTTGAAAAAGTACCACCGGTAGATGTTGATATTTTTGGAATCGGAAGCTATCGTTCCGTGTATAATAACGGCAACTTTATTCTTGATGCAAGACTTTCGTATCTCTTTGCCAAAAAATTTCAGGTGACAGTACTTGCTAATAATATATTGAACAACGAATATTCACTGCGACCAGCTTTGGTAGAGTCTCCAAGGAATATTGGAGTACGGATGGAATTGATTTTATAGTTTTTGAAAAAATTGTTTTTTATTCTTTCATGTGGATGATTTCCACGTCGGTGAGACTATACATCCAATCTTCCACATCTGTTCCGTTGATTTTTAAGATACCACTTATGGTAGCGTAAGTATCCATTTTTATTCTTCCCGGAGATTCTTTAAAAGTAAGCCCCATTACGGTTTCAGGTCCTGCTTTCCCGCAAAAAAAACACGCGGCATACACGTTTTTACTCAAGGCATATGTTTTTCGGTCGACCGGAAGTATGTAGCCTTTTATTACTACTCTTTTTTTATCAAAAGCTTTTACCTCTTTTGAAAAAACAGGCATCATTACGGTACCATAAGCATCATGTTCCTGTTCCTTGTATTCAAGTTGGTTCAGGATTTTCCAGTTTATAGTGTCTTTTATTTTTAATTGTTGATTATGAAGAGTCAACGTCGGTATATACCCATTTTCAACATTCTCAAAATAATGGGAGTGAACAATATGGTCTGGTTGAAACAAAACATTTTTAGTAGTATGATCGCACAAAGGATTGCTCCTAGTAAAGCTGATCAGAAACAGCAAAAAAATGATCCAGATTTTATTTGTCACAACTAATAGGTTGACTTGGTAAACTTATTAAACATTACCTTTAGATCTTTTCTTTTTGCCTTTCATCTTTGAAGCATATGTAAGGGCATTGTACACATTAACAATTCCTCCGGAAACACAAAGGTTTGAAAATTTTGTTTTTTCGGTTTTACTTCCAGGAATGGTTACTTCTTCCTGAATAGGCGTGACGGAATTCATTATTGCCTCTTTTACTTGCTCTGCAGTGAGAGAAGGATATTGTGACCGAATAAGTGCTGCTATCGCAGCCACTACAGGTGACGCCATACTTGTTCCTTGTAGAGGAGCATAATTATTTCCTGGTACCGGAGCATAAACCCGCATGCCTGGCGCAAAAACATCAACTTCTTTTTTCCCGTAATTGGAGAAAGGCGCTACCATATCAGGACCTTTTTTTACATTCAGAGCGCCTACTTCTATCCAATTTTGAGCTCTTTTTTTCTTTTTAAATATAAAACCAACCTTTTTTTCATAATTGGCATTCGGGTAATTCGTTATTTTGTCATTATCCTGTGCTGAATTTCCGGCAGCGTGAATCAGTAAAACATCATTTTTGGCAGCGTATTTTACGGCTTCATCAACCACCGATTTATGCGTTGAAAATCCTTTTCCAAAACTCATGTTTATTATCTGCGCTCCGTTGTCAACCGCATATATAATTGCATTTGCTACATCTTTATCTCTTTCATCACCGTCAGGTACTGCCCTTACGGACATAAGTTTTACATTATTGGCTATACCTTCTGCGCCTTTGTTGTTTCCACGAATAGCACCGACAATACCCCCAACATGAGTTCCATGAGTAGCATCCGGACCTTCCACATTATTGTTTCCATAATACTTTTCAGAAACATCCTTATAGTTATCTTTTACAATGGTTGCTCTCGGATCAAAATCAGGATTGTAGGAATAATCAATCTTATTCTGATAATTTACCTTGTCTGAATCAATATCTTCAAACACGGTTGTTTTGATTTTATTATAATCCTTTTCGTCTGAATTTGTTAAATATTGATTGATAATATTTTTAGCCAAAGTTAATTTTTCATCAGAGGAAGTGTCAAGAGAATCCAGCCATGTTTTCGTAAGTTGATTGTTTCCCAGTTTATTGTCCATTCTTTCAAAAGCATCTTTTACTTTAGTTTCAATGGTGTTGATCTGATTTAATTTGTTTTTGGCTTTATTAGTTTCTTTTTCAACATTTTCTTTCGCTTTTACAAAAATCTCATATTCTGATTTTTGGGATTTAGTAAGCTTTTTGACGTCTGCATTTTCGTACTTATACCGGTACATACCATAAACCCTGGCGGCTTCATATGAATCCTGTCCGACATTACTACCATCCGGACCGCCTATAAAATTCCAGCCGTGAATATCGTCCATATATCCATTTCCGTCATCGTCCTTTCCGTTGCCTGCAATTTCACCAGGATTCACCCACATATTTTCAGCAAGATCTTCATGGTCAAAATCAATACCTGAATCAATGATAGCCACGATTACTGGTTTGCCTTTTTCGATAGTGTTAATAGATTCATAACATTTATTTACTCCGATGCCAATAAATTCATCTTCAGGATTTCCAAAAAACCAATCTCTGGGTACTTCTTGTGTATTAACCACTGTTACATACAGGAATACAAAAATTAATATATTAAATATTTTTGACATATAATTTGAAATTTTAAAATTATTCTTTACCTTTGTGGTGATTTAAATAAAAATTGATTATTTTTGTTTATTAAAAACGCAAAGTTACGTGAAATAAAATAAATATTATATATTTTAAGTTTTATATAACATTTGCGATTCTCTCTTCAAACAAACCTGAAACGATATAACCTAAAAGACAATATTAACATTAAAAATTATTTGGTTACTAATTTTATTTTTATGTCAAGGTTTATCTTAATCGTAACAATTTTATTTTCTGTATTTCTGAATGACAGTAATGCACAAAAACTTGAAGTAGGGTTTGGAATAGGTACTTCGACCTACTGGGGAGACTTAAATTCAACCGATTTTACTACCAATCTTAAAAACAGTGGGCTGGCAGTAGAAGTTAGTGGAAGAGCCGTATACACCAGGTATTTAGGTGTAAGGGTGAATCTAGCCTATGGAAATGTAAACGGTAACGACAACAGAGCGACCAATTTATGGCAGCGTGAAAGGAATCTGAGTTTTAAATCCCACATTTTGGAATTGGCTGCACTGGGCGAATTCTATTTTTTTGAATATGACGAAGAAACCGTTTTTATTCCCTACCTGACAGCAGGATTGTCCGTATTTCATTTTGACCCAAAAACCAAACTGAATGGAGTAGAATATCGGTTGCAACCTTTAGGTACGGAAGGTCAAAAATTGCCTGGTTACAATAAACCATACAGTTTAATTAGTTCTGCTGTGCTTTTTGGTGCCGGTGCAAAATTAAAACTTACTGATAAATTGAATCTGAGTGTAGATATCATCGCCCGAAGAGCATTTACCGATTATCTGGATGATGTCAGTACAAACTATGTTAACTTTAATGAGTTTTTATCTAACGGACAGGTCCTGACGGCAAATCTTGCCAACAGAATGCATGAATTTCGTGGAACGAATGAATTGTTGAATATTCCTACTGGGGCCCAGAGGGGTGGTGAAAAAGTGAAAGATTATTATTTTTTAACGATGGTAGGTATTCATTTTACTGTGGGTGACGGATTTAAAAGCAAGAGCGGATATAAACCTAATTGCCCCAAATTCTAAGGTGCTGAATGTGTGAACCCCAATTTATCAGATACCTTAAAAAAATACTGGGGTTTTTCCAGTTTCCGGAATCCACAGGATAAAATCATAGAAAATGTTCTTTTAAAAAAAGACACCATTGCCTTACTTCCGACAGGTGGTGGTAAGTCTCTTTGTTATCAGCTTCCGGCACTTATTTTTGCAGGAAAAACAATTGTGGTTACGCCTTTGATTGCGCTTATGGAGGATCAGGTCGCCTCTTTGAATGCAAGAGGAATTAAAGCTAAATGTATTTATTCCGGGATGACATATCGTCAGATTGATCTTATCCTTGACAATTTTCGTTTGGGAGATTTAAAAATTTTATACATTTCTCCTGAAAGAATCGTATCTGACATGTTTAAGGAACGCTACAAACTTACCAAAGTGGATCTGGTTGCTATCGATGAAGCGCATTGTATTTCGCAATGGGGATATGATTTCAGACCAGCTTATTTTGAAATACAGAAACTGCGGGAGTGGAAACCTGATGTCACATTTTTAGCATTAACGGCCACAGCAACTGATGAAGTATTGACTGATATTTCATCCAAACTTAATTTGAAGGGCGCTTCCGTATTCAAAAAGAGTTATCAAAGAGAAAATATTAGCTTTTTAACTATTGATACCAACGACAAAAATAGAGAATTACTGAACATTCTGGATAAAGTCAGATCAAGTGGCATAGTCTATGTGCGTAACAGAGGTGAAACCATTCAATTGTCTGACTTTTTGAATAAAAGGGGAATTCCTGCATTACCATACCATGGAGGTATGGACAAGGATCAGCGTTCCCGAAATCAAACCAAATGGAAAAATAATGAATTCCGCCTTATGATTTCAACTAATGCATTCGGCATGGGAATTGACAAAAGTGATGTGAGGATAATTATCCATATGGACATACCTTCAAGCCTTGAGGAATACTATCAGGAAGCAGGACGTGCAGGAAGAGATGGCAAAGAATCCTGGGCAATAGTGATTTACGATACTTCCGATATTGAAAGAGCACGAAAAAATTTGACGGAACAATATCCTGAAATTGATCTTATATCTGAGGTTTATCAACAATTATGTACCTTTTTAAAGGTAGCTTACGGTTCGGGATATAATGAATCTTATGGATTTCTGGTACAGGAATTTTCCCGGTATATTAAAATGCCCGTAAAAAATATTTTCCATATACTTCAAATTTTGGAGAAGGAAGGATGGATTTTACTTTCTGATGGTATGCATGAACCTACGAAAATACAATTTATTTGTGACCACGATGATTTGTTTGAACCGGGATTTCTTAATGAAAATGAAGACAATCTTGTTATTTATTTACTCCGCAGATATGAAGGACTTTTTACACAAGAAGTAAAAATAGATGAAGAAGTCATGGCAAAAGAAACCGACATGCCGATAGATGAAGTTCAGCATCTTCTTTCCCGCCTTGAAAAAAAAGGAATTATATTATTGAATGAAAGAAAATCAGAACCTCAAATCTCCTTTACCAGAGAAAGACCCCAAAAAGAGTTCTTTAATATTGAGGAGAAAAGGTATGAAGAACTAAAGAAACGTGCATTTACAAGATTGGCTTTTATGATGTCTTACCTTACTGTCGAAGAAACGTGCAGGCAGAAATTTATTCTTGAATATTTTGGTGAAATAAGTGTTGAATGCGGGAAATGTGACTATTGCCGTTTTAAGAAGGAAAAAACGCCTCCTCAGGAAATGGTAAAGGATGTTTTGGAAAAATTGGAAGCTAACGCCAAAAAGTACACAACAATAACAGTAAAGGATGTATTGTTTTCTTTTCCTTTCAATAAAAGGCACAACGTTAAAAAAACAATTCTGTTTATGGAGAATGAAAAAATGATTTCCATTACAAATAACGGGAATATAAAAGTAATTCTCTATGGCAATTAAAAAAATATTTTGTTCTGTAACCAATGATTTAAATCAGGATCAAAGGATGTATAGAATCTGTAATTCTTTGTCTGAAGCAGGTTATGAAGTATGGTTGACAGGAAGAATTAAGGCGAATTCCCCGCCCTTATTGGAACGATGTTATAAACAAAAAAGACTGTATTGTTTTTTTGACCGTGGCTTTTTGTTTTATGCTGAATTTAATATAAGATTGTTGTTCTGGTTTATGACAAAAAAAATAGACCTTGTCTATGCAGTTGATTTAGATACGCTTTTACCTGCTTATCTTTATTCAAAATTATTCAGAAAAAAATTCGTTTTTGACTGTCATGAATATTTTACGGAAACCCCTGAATTAAAAAACAGTCCTTTTAAAATAAGGATATGGAATACAATTGCAAAAGTTTGTATACCTGCATCTTCGTTTTGTTTTACGGTCAACGATTCTCTTGCTTCCCTATTTTCAACACTTTATAAAGTGCCCTTTATTTCTTTGTACAATGTTCCTGATAATTCTCGTCCGATCATCAGAAATGAAAGTCCAATGAAAAATAAGACAATTTTATATCAGGGCGTGCTGAATCAGGGCAGAGGTCTTGAGACGCTCATAGAGGCGATGAAGTTTTTACCCGGGATGAAGTTGCACTTGGTTGGGGAAGGAGATATTTCTACAGCGTTGCGCAGGCAGGCGCTGGATTCACCAGTCTCGCATAACATTATTTTTAAAGGAATGCTGTTTGGAAAAGACCTTGAAAAGGAAACCATAAGTTCTTGGATAGGAATAAATGTATTGGATATAAACAGCAAAAGCTATTATTATTCTTTGGCAAATAAATTTTTTGACTATATGTATGCCGGTTTACCGTCAATTCATATGGATTTTCCGGAATACAGACGCATAATAGATCAATATCCTTTAGGATTGTTACTTCAGAATTTGAAGGTGGAGACGCTGGTTTCAGCAATTAAGTATCTTGATCATAATCCTGAAGTCCACGCAAAAATGGTACAGCATTGTAATCAGGCAATTCAGCATTTTACGTGGAAAAAGGAAGAAATAAAACTTTTAGAAAAAATTCATTGTTTAATCAACAACAGATAATTTAAAAACTCAAACTATTTTTTTAACTTTGCACTTTGAAATGTGTAACCCGGAGTTGCCGGGCAATTGATTTTTCACCATATTTTTTAAAAATGAAAAACAAAAATTATATAATTGTTTTTTTTGTAATATTTTTTGCTGGCATAACAAGAATGATTCCTCATCTGGATAATTTTGCAGGAATGGAGGCATTAGCTCTTTTTGGCGGTGCTTATTATACCAGAAAATATTTAACATTTCTGGTTCCCTTGGCCGTCATGTATTTTTTTGATTTTATCATTAACAATACGATAGCACGTTCTTTTTTTCCAGAGCATCAGGGATTGGTCTGGTTCAGTAATTATATGATTTACAACGCGTTGTCGTACGTAGTCATTGGAGCCTTAGGTAGTTTTGTATTACAAAAAGTAAAACCCGCCTCTGTAATTGGTGCCAGTCTTCTGTCCTCGCTGATATTTTTTGGAATTACTAATTTTGGATCATGGATAAGCCCCACTTCCCTCTATCCTTCAACTTCTGAAGGCCTTATGATGAGTTATGTGAATGCAATTCCTTTTTTAAAGTCTTCAGCCTTAAGTACATTAGTTTTTTCAATAATTTTGTTTGGAGGGTTTGAATTATTTAAAAAGTCCGTTTACAACCAACCTGAATTTGCCAAATAAGGAAAAAAAGGAATTAATAATAAAAAAGAAAAATACTGCCCTGGATCAGGATTTCTATGTTGAAAACGGCTTGGTAGTTTTTACTGAAAAGTTTTTAAAAAACAGAGGATATTGTTGTAAAAGTGGATGCAGGCACTGCCCTTACGGTTATATCAAAATGAAGACATGATTGAAGCAAAAAAAATTTATAAAAACTATGGCGACCTTTCTGTCTTAAAAGGGGTAGACTTCATAGTAAATAAAAAAGAAATTGTTACGATTATTGGAAAGTCAGGTGCCGGAAAAAGTACTTTTTTACATATTTTGGGAACATTGGATTTTCCTGATAAAGGAGAAATTTGGTATGAAGGGGAAAAAATTGATTTTAGCAAAGAAAAGAATCTTTCAGATTTACGCAACCAGAAAATTGGATTTGTTTTTCAGTTTCATCATTTGCTAAATGAATTTACTGCACTTGAAAATGTTTGTATTCCAGCCATGATTGCAGGCAATATGTCTGATGAAAACATGAAAAGGAAAGCCAAGGAGTATCTGTATTATTTAGGGCTTAAAGACCGTATATCTCATAAACCGACACAATTGTCAGGGGGAGAAGCACAACGTGTGGCTATTGCAAGAGCTATGATCAATCAACCTAAAGTCATTCTTGCAGATGAACCTACCGGCAATCTTGACAAAACCAATTCTGAAGAAATGCACAGACTTTTTATTAAAATGAGAGACGATTTTGATCAGAGTTTTATCATTGTGACCCACAATCTTGAACTTGCCTCCCTAAGTGACAGAACCGTAAAAATGGAGGATGGTAATATTATTGATTAAAGATACTTCAACCTTAAAATTAAGCTTTAAACATGTTCGTTTATCCTTCTGATGCTTTAGAAAGACTTGAATATATTAAGGTGATTGACCATATCAGGGAATATTGTCTTTCAGAATCCGGTTCCTTACAACTTCAACATATTGCCATTGAAACTGATGTTCATGTCGTTGAAAAATTATTAAAAGAAACAGAAGAATTTCGCAATATTTTTGAACGGGGAGAAGTTTTTCCGATTTTCGGTTTTGAATCTATTTTTTATGATATTGAATGGTTGAAGAAAGATGGTTATGTTTTAGATGTCGAAGCCATCCAGCGTATTTACTTTGTCATATCCATATCTCTTGCGGTTCAAGAATTTGTATCTGATGAGGAGAAAAGGAAGTTTATACCTCTTCTGTGTAACATCGTTCAGCCAATGGAACTTGACCAGACACTGATCAGAGAAATAGACAAAGTTTTTGATTCAAAAGGGGAAATTAAACCTGACGCTTCTCCTGAACTCCTTAAAATATCAAAACAAATAAAAAGTAAGGAAAGGGAGAGTGATAAAATATTTTTACAGGAATTGGAGTTTTTCAGGACCAAAGGTTTCCTTACGGATAGTTTTGAAAGTATCAGAAACGGACGGAGAGTTCTGACAGTACTTTCTGAACACAAAAGGAAAGTGGGAGGAATCATTCATGATGAATCTGCCACAGGAAAATCCATGTTTATTGAACCTGAAAAATTAATGTCCATAAATATAGAAATAAATAACTTATACGCGGACAGAAAAGCAGAAATATACAAAATCATAAGAGATTTATGTATTGTTATCAGACCTTATTCCGAACAATTGTTGACCGCTCAGGAAATTCTGACTACGCTTGACGTACTTAGGGCAAAAGCTAAATATGCATATGAAATCAAAGGGAAAAGACCAAAAATCCAGAAAAAATCATGTCTTCGGATTAAAGTCGGGTACAATCCTGTTCTTTATGTTAAAAACAGAAATGCCGGAATACCGATTATTCCATTTGATCTTGTTTTACATAATAACAACAGAATTCTGATTCTGTCAGGTCCCAATGCAGGAGGTAAATCTGTTGTTTTGAAGTCAGTGGGTTTGCTCCAGCTTTTATTACAATCAGGCGTTTTAATACCTGTGGATGAAAATTCCGAATTTGGGATTTTTAAACAAATATTTGTGGACATCGGTGATCAGCAATCTCTTGAGGATGATCTGAGCACGTACAGTTCACACTTAAAAAATATGAAAATAACGCTTGAAAAAGGAGGGGCGGATTCCCTTATACTATTTGACGAATTTGGAGCCGGTACAGACCCGAAAATTGGAGGTGCTATGGCGGAAGCTGTTTTGTACCACCTGAACAAAGAAAAATGTTTTGGGGTTATTACCACCCATTACAGTAACCTCAAGTTTTTTGCTTTTAAAGCGCCCGGTATAGTAAACGGTTCAATGGAATTTGATAAACAAAAACTTGTTCCCACGTATCAAATGCATGTAGGGAAACCAGGAAGTTCTTTTGCTTTTGAAATAGCACGAAAAACTGGACTGCCTGAACATATTATTGAATACGCTCAAAAAAAGTCAGGTAAAAATGAACAGGCAGTGGATGAAATGTTGATTTCCCTGATGGACGAAAAGAAGGAATTTGAAAAAAAGTTTGATGCGCTCATTGATAAACAGGATAAATTGGACAGGCTTATTAAAAGTTATGAACAAATGACGGCTGATATTGAGGTGAAACGAAAAAAAATGAAACTGGAAGCCAAAGAAAGTGCCGCTCACATTTTATATTCTCAAAAACATGAACTTCAAAAAGCTATTCAGGAAGTCAAAAAAATAAAGGATGAAAGTTCTTTGAAAAAAATGGTCGAGGATTTAAAAGAAAAACAGAAAATAGCTGATGAACAATTAGTGAATCTAAAGCAGGAGGTGTATGATCAGGAGGTTAAAAAACAAAACCGGCCTATTGAAAAAGGAGATTTTGTCAAAATGAGGTCTGGTAGTTCTGTCGGAGAAGTTATAACCGTTTCCAATAAGAAGGCTGAGGTGCAGATGGGGCATTTTAAGTTGTTTATTCCGGTCATCGACCTTGAATTGTCAAAAGAGCCTATTGTTATTTCCAATACAAAATCCATTAACACTGATAAAATCAATAAAAATTTACCGGAATCAAAAATTGATCTCCGTGAATATACCAAACAGGATGCAATGCGACTTTTGCAGGAATTTTTGGACAGAGCGTTGCTTCATAACTTTTACGAATTAAAAATTATACACGGTCATGGGACAGGAGTGATGAAAAAGGAAGTTTGGAAAATGCTCAGGGAGTATAAAGATGTCAAAAAGTATTGGCATCCTGAATCTGAACAGGGTGGAGAAGGGGTGACACTGGTTCAGTTTTAAATCTAATGGAAAGTAGTTTAATCTTTTTTAAATAAATATTGTTCATTACATAAATCTTACATAATATGATACGGAATTTTTTAATTGGAATTTTTATTTTTTCATTAAATAGTATGACTTTTGCACAAGAGGAAAAGTATACTATGCCAGAGTTGAAGTACAAATTTGATGCTCTCGAACCTCATATTGATGCCAAAACAATGGAGATTCATTATTCTAAACACCACAAAGCTTATCTGGACAATTTAAATAAATCCGGAGGGAATACAATTTTAGGTGCTACAGCAGCAGGTCTTGAGGATTTAATGTTTGCCGTGGATGGTAAAAACGCCTCGATCAGGAATAATGGTGGAGGCCATTACAATCACAGTTTGTTTTGGGATATATTGTCTCCAACTCCTCAGAAAATGGCAGATGGTAAACTTGAGGTTGCCATTAAAAATCAGTTTGTTTCCCAAGACAGTCTTATAAAGCTGATGAATGCCGAGGGCTTAAAACGATTTGGTTCAGGATGGGTATGGCTGGTAGTGACTCCATTCAAAACATTAACCATTATATCTACCCCTAATCAGGATAATCCTATTATGGATCTTGATGATGTAAAAAGAGGAATACCTGTATTAGGTATTGACGTTTGGGAGCACGCATATTATCTTAATTACCAAAACAAACGGGGTGAATATTTGAAAAACATCTGGAATGTTGTGGATTGGGCACAAGTGGGTAAAAATTATGAAGCGGCATTACAAAGTCCGTTGCTTAAAAAAATTGAAAAATCTAATTGGAAGAGTTTCAAAGAATTTAATCAATTGTATTCACAGATTACACTTCCTGCAAAAGCAGGTGATTATAAGCTCATAAAGGAAAAGTCTGATGAATTGCTTACAAAAGCAGAAATGCTGGAAAAGTCAAATATTCCTGGTTCTTTTCAAAATACGGATATTAAAAGTGTATTAAAAGAATTAACCTCGGTTATTAAAGATTTACATAAAAGTGCTTCCAAAAAGCCTAAAGATGCTAAAATTCAGGCCAACCTTCTTAAAGTAGAAGAAGTGTACAAAAAAGTATTGGAAATAGTCTCCAAATAAAATAGACAGAATAGTCCCGGTTATAAAATATGACCGGGATTATTTTTTTTGAATGGGTGCCCCTAATTTTCTCAAATCTTTGATATAAGCTTCTATTTTCAGAGATGCCTTTATGGTAGTTTCTATAGCTCCCGGTTTCATCTCAAAATGTTCTGAAGTTATAGAATACAAATCAGCTTTCAAGTCCATGTTGTATTCCTGATTGATATCCTTTAATTGGGTGTTGATATCATTCTGAATTTCATCGAGCTTTTCTTCAAGTGGAAAAGTCATCATTTTTGTAAGTTCTTTTCGGATAAAACCTTCGGCTATCCAGGCGGCAGCTTTGTGAATTTTATTTTTTGTTTTAAAGGCAATATCTATATTTTCAGTTTTAAAAGTATTGCTTTTTTTGTCATATTTTGGTTTTCCGGTGAGAATCAGGGTGCCATTGGCATCTCCTTTTATATCCGTGACAAATCTTATGTTTTCATAGTCGCAATTAATTAAAATATTGGACATGGTAAAACTTTTTCCCTGAGATGAAAATTCTTTTCCGTCAAAGTTTTTCCTGACCAAAGCATTGATGTCCATCATGTTTATTTGCGTCACCAACCGCAGTACAGTGGTATCGTTTACGTTTTCTACCCATCTTAACGCGGGTGTTTTGAGTAAACCGGGATGTATTACCGGTTTATTGGTAGAAAACAAAGATTGTAAATCAAAAACAATTTTACCCGAACTATGTAGCTTTGAATTTTTCAAAGAAGTGAGCTTAATAACAGATGGAGTCAAAGTAAGATAACCTCCGTTTTTGGGATCCAGTTGAATGGGCTCTTTAAATACCTGAATACTTTTTTGTATTGTACTTTTTATAGTGAAGTTTTCAATAATGGCATCATCTATACTTTCTACAATCATAGCTTTTGATTTTGAAATGATGACATCAGACAATGGCTCAATCGGTATTTGTAAACCACCCATTTTAAGTACTGGTTTTTCAAGCCACTTATAGTAAGAAAGATCGGTTTTAGAAGTAAAATTCCACAGTGAATCCATTTCGAATTTTGTAATAAAAGTAAGTTCTACAACACCTTTTGCTTTAAAATCTACAAGCATGGTGTTTTTTTCCACCAGAATCCCTACGGGTATATTTACCAGAACTGATTTGCCTTCTATTTCTATATTGGCATCGTTTGTCTTGTAAAAATTTATTTTTACGTCATAATCCGGTATCGAAAAACTTTCTTTAAAAATTTCAGCAATGGCATTGTTAAATGTGTCTCTGATTATTTTTTTATCCAACCTGTAGTGTAAGACTACCTGAGAAGGTAAAGGTTTATAGGTGGTGTAAACTTCTTTTTTGGGTGATTCCGCTTTTTTTGGGGAAGAACAAGAGGAAGTTAAAAATAATAGAAATATAGAAGAATAAAAGAAAATGGACAGTTTCACTGGATAAAAATATGGACTAAACCCAATGAATAATAAATAATCACAAGGTTATAAAATAAAAAGAACAGACTGTCAATTTAACAATCTGTTCCTTTATACAATTAATTTAATATATAGCGTGCAGTAAAGGCACCATAACCACTTCTGAAACGATTGTAGGAACCTGCAAAATCCCAGGTATCATAGACTACAAATGTTGGAGCCCAATCAACACTTAGGTTTAAAGGAATATTATCAAAAGAGTAATCCAAGCCCAAAACTCCGGAAATACCCAATTCGAAATAATTTTCATCTGCAAAACCAAAAGATTCATATCTCCAGGTAGTAAAAGAAGCTCCACCACCGAAATACCATTGAAGTCTGTCAACGGAAGCAATGTCTTTATGGATTTCATAATAAGCACCTGCGGCAAGGCCTCCCCATCTTAAACCACCAAAGATATCAATGGCTGCATTGTCATTGAGGAATTTTTTGTAGGATGCAATCAACCCATAACCCAACTTACCACCAATGGCAGAATTGTAGTTTTGTGCTTGAGAATTATTCATTAGAAATAACCCAATAAAAAAAGCGATTAATAACAATTTGCGTTTCATGATTTTAAATTAATTTTATTAAAAATGAGTAAAAAAAACTCTATTCAAAAGTATTCCACTAATATCAGAATGCATATCCTAAAGCAAAAGTAAACCTTACTCCGCCTCCACCATATTCATCTTCATTAAGTCCTTCATCCAGATTTACAAGTACATTGTAGCCATAACCTAAACCAAGATCTACAACAAATCCGCCTCCTGCAACCCATTGATAACCTACGGTTGCACCTAATCCTAAAGTGGAATAGTTGAGGTCAAAAGTTTTTAACAGGTCAAAGCCCACAGCAGGAGAAACATAAGCACCTTCAATAGCTTCTCTGAAATAGTATCTGTACCCCAAATCTACTCCAAAACCGGTCACGCTTTCGTCCAAAACCTCATAATTGAAGAAATTTGCACCAACCTGAAAAGAGGATTTGTCGTTTAGGGCTTTTTCATATCTGGCATTGTAATTTCCAAATAAAAACCCCAAAGGACCAACCTTGATGGCCTGAGTTTGCTGTGCAGCAGCAGAACCAATAAAAGCAAGCATTAAAACTAAAGTGTAAAATACATTTTTCATATAAAAGATTTAGTTATAAAAAATATTATCAATGCAAATATAAGGATCATCCTGAAGTATAAAAATAAAATATATAATTATTTCAAATTTGTTTTTTTAAACTCAGTAATTTAATAAAATATTCCCATTCATCACTGTAGGAATAGGTAATTTCATTAGGTGTAAAATAGTAGGTGCCAGATCACCTAATTTTCCGGGACTTAATATTTTACTGTCTGATGTACCTATGTAGATCAAAGGTACAGGATTCATGGAATGTGCTGTATTGGGAGATCCGTCTTCATTGACCATTACATCTGAGTTGCCATGGTCTGCAATGATTAATATTTCATAACCAAACTGCTGAAGTACCGGTACAACATCTGAAAGGCACTGATCAACGACTTCTGTTGCCTTTACAGCCGCAGAAAAAATGCCTGTATGACCCACCATGTCTGTATTGGCATAATTCAAACAGATAAAATCAGGTGTATTTTCTTTTACATATTCGATAAGTCTGGAAGAAATTTCCGGGGCACTCATCTCAGGTTTTTCATCGTAGGTAGCAACTTTCGGTGAAGGTACCATAATTCGTTCTTCTCCATTAAAGGGTATTTCTCTCCCACCGTTGAAAAAAAAAGTTACATGAGGATATTTTTCAGTTTCTGCAATTCTCAGTTGGGTTTTGTTATGATGACTCAACACTTCTCCCAAAGTCTGATTCAGATTGTCTTTTTCAAATAAAACTTTTATGTTTTTGAAGGTTTTGTCATATTCTGAAAAAGTAACCATATACAAGGGCAGTGGTGACATTTCAAATTCAGGTTTATCCTGCTGAGTCAATACATGAGTTAGTTGCCTTGGTCTGTCCGTGCGAAAATTGAAAAACCATACCACATCATTTGGCAAAATATTCATTTGTTGTTCGTCAAACATGTTGTTTTTTAAGGGAACCATAAACTCATCCGTGATGTTAAGCTGGTACTGATGGGTTAGTTCTTCTGTAAAACTATTGACGGTTTTGCCTTTTCCATGTACAATCAAATCATAAGCAAGTTTTGTTCTTTGCCATCTGTTGTCTCTGTCCATAGCGTAATACCTGCCAATGACTGAAGCAATTTTAATTTGGCTTCCCAGAATTTTATTTTCCAGTTGACGGAGGTATTCTATGCCTGACATCGGGTCTGTGTCGCGACCATCGAGAAAAACATGAATAAAAACTTCAAGCTCAGGTTTTTTGGAAAATAGTTCACATAAAGATAATAGATGAGAAATATGGGAGTGTACTCCACCATCCGACAATAATCCCATAATATGCACCCTTTTTGTGTGGTCTTCGGCAAAAGTCACAGAATCCGTATAGATTAAACTGCCTTCTACTTGTTTTTCAGCAAAAGCTTTATTAATCCTTACCAATTCCTGATAGACTATTCTCCCGGCCCCGATATTCATATGTCCCACTTCAGAATTGCCCATCTGACCTTCAGGCAAACCAACTTTTTCACCAAAAGTGGTTAATACATTATTGGGGTAAGTTTTTATAAGTGAATCCATAAAAGGAGTAGAAGCAGCTTCAATAGCACTTACAGCCGGATTATGATTTATTCCCCAACCGTCAAGAATGAGAAGTGCCACTTTAGGAGGATTATTTTCAGACATATTTTATTATTATATTTGGTAATTGATTTTGTAACTAATAACTTGAATCAATCGTTTAAAAGAAACTTATTTTTACATTTTAATGTTTAAATTGCAAACATAACACTTTAGAAATATTGTTATTAAATAAATATAAAAACATATTGAAAGGTTTATTCAGTTCAGTACGACCTATGTTTAGAAGACAAGTTTAAATAATAAATTTATAATCATTTTAAAAAATTGAAACAAATAATCTTTACAATGAAATTATTAAAAATAATATATGTTATTCTTTTTATGGTTGTGAGCAATAGTTCATTTGCTCAATCCGGCAATGAATTGTTAAATGCTATAAAAAGTACAGATATGATAACTGTAGAAACTTTTTTCCAGGATAAAATTGAGTTTTGTATAGAAGAGGACCAGCAAATACTTGCCAAAGCAGCAGCTGTAAGAAAATTTAAATTATTTTTGGATGACCACAAACCAATATCCATTGAGGTAATTCACAATGGGAATTCCAAAGATAAAGCGAGTCAATACAAAGTGGCAAAACTGGTAACCACTCAGGGTATTTTCCGGATATTTATTTATTCTACGGGAGATATTAAATCCAAATCCGTAAAAGAAATAAGAATAGACAGGTTCTGAAAGGGCTTTAAAATGTCGTTCCCAAAAAAATATTTTCATATTTTTTTGGGAACACATGTTGATATACACCCATGAATAATGGAAGCCGACTTAGACCAGGAAAAATCCATACATCTTTTTTTACCGGCTTCGATTAGTTTAATTTTAATATCTGTTTTTGTAATTTCATTCATACCTTCAGCCATGGATTCTATGTTTGTCGGGTCGGCAAAAATGGCTGCATCTCCGGCAACTTCGGGCATGGAAGAAATATCTGAGCACAAAATCGGAACTCCTGCCAACATACCTTCCAGAATCGGTATTCCAAACCCTTCGAAAAGAGACAGGTACAACAATCCTTTAGAATTTGATAAAATGGTTTTTTTTTCTGCTTCATTAACTGTTCCTGCATATTCAATCATCGGATTGTTTTGAATGCTGTTTTTGATATCTTCTGATTTCCAGGCAAACCTTCCTGCAATGATCAAACGATAATTTTTTTTGTATTTTTTTTGAAAAACAGCAAATGCTTCACACATTTTTACTACATTTTTTCTGGGGTGCAATGCACCAATAAAACAAAAATAGGGATTTCGATGCTCCACAAGTTTCTTTATTGAAAGACCGATTTCACCTGAGTTGTCAATCGAGTAATTATTTATGGCATTTCCGGCAATTTCTATTTTGGACTCATTTATTTTGTGATTCATCAGTATATCTTTCCGGGTAGCGTCTGAGACGGTAATGATTTTTTTTGCAGCATTAAAAAATCGGGGTGTAAAATATCGATAATACCACCTTGTCATTATTGGTAAATGTTCCGGGTAGTGAATGTAGGCAAGGTCATGCGTGACGAGCACTGTCGGAATATCTGAATATAAGCTCATATACCCATCTGCTGAATAAAATACATCAATTTTATCGCGCTTGAGAAAATATGGCAATAATATTTCAAACCATATTATCCATAATAAAGGATGTCTGGATTGTAATGGAATGACGGAAAAAGAAACATTATCGGGAAAAGACAGACTGTGTTTTATTTTTCTGTCAAAATAAAGAATAAATCTGTCGTTAGGATGTTCAAGTGCCATTTCCCTGGTAGTTTCGTAAATGTATCTTGGAATTCCTTCAAGATTGTCGGACAGAATCATCCTGGCATTGACGCCTATAATCATGTATTTTTGATTTAGACGCAAAGATAGGTATTTTAAAAAAAATGAAAGAGACTGAAAAATCAAAAGTTTGTTTTACCTTTGCGAAATGCAAGTATCAGCAAAAGAATTAGCGAATATAACTGAAGGCAGGATTGAAGGTGATCCTGATATTTTGGTTCATTCTCCGGCAAGAATAGAAGAAGCAAATGAAGGACAGTTTACTTTTCTTGGAAATCCGAAATATGACCAGTATGTTTACCAAACCAAAGCTTCTGTTATTTTGGTAAATGAAGATTTTGTTTCTAAATCTGTGTTGCCTGCTACCCTCATCAGAGTAAATAATGTATACTTTGCATTGTCAAAATTAATGAATTATTTTCAGCAAACCCTGAGTTTTTCACCTGAAGTTTCTCCATTGGCACATGTTGATGATACAGCAACGATAGGACCCAATACTTGTATTGGTGAATTTTCCATTGTAAAAAAAGGGGTAGTCTTAGGTCAAAACAGCGTTTTATACGGGCAGAATTTTATAGGAGATAACGTCAAAATAGGGGACAATGTACTGATTTATCCCGGTGTTAAGATATATCAGAATTGTCAGATCGGGAATAATTGTATCATACATGCCAACGCTGTTATTGGTAGTGACGGATTTGGTTTTGCGTCTGTAAGTGGTGATTACAATAAAATTTCTCAGATTGGAAATGTTGTCATCGGTAATAATGTAGAAATAGGAGCCAATACCGTCATTGATCGGGCATCCATGGGCTCAACGGTTATTAAGGATGGAGTAAAGCTGGATAACCTGATTCAGGTTGGTCACAATGTTGTCATTGGCAATAACACCGTTATAGCTGCACAGACGGGTGTTGCCGGCAGTACAAAAATTGGGGAAAATTGTATTATAGGAGGCCAAGTGGGTTTTATGGGGCATATTGAAGTTGCTTCTGGTGTTATGATTCAGGCAAAATCAGGAATAGGTTCAAATATAAAGGAACCAAATTCGAAGATGTACGGGTACCCTGCCATGGAGTATCAGTCTTATCTTAAGTCTTATGCTTACTTTAAAAAATTACCTGAAATTGTTTCACAACTGAGACAATTGGGAAAAGATTTGGATGTTTTAAAACAAGAATTGTAAATTAATATCGGGTTTGTTATGCTAAAGAAAATGCTTTCGCAACCAATTTGTATTAAAGGAGTAGGGTTACATACGGGACAAGAAGTAACACTTCACATTTTGCCGGCTGAAGAAGGATTTGGGATTAAATTTCGCAGAACAGATATTAAAGATGCTGAACTTATTTCCGCTGATGTAAATCATGTAGTGACGACCAAACGCGGCACTACATTAAAAGTGAATAACGCAAGTGTTGCTACAGTTGAACATCTGCTATCTGCTTTATTTAGCTTAGGAATAGAAGATGCTCTTATTGAACTGGATGGTGGCGAGATACCTATCCTTGACGGAAGTGCAAAACCATTTCTCGATGCTATTGAAAAAAGCGGTTTATTGGAAAGTGAATCAAATAAAGATCCTCTTGTTTTTGAAAGACCATTTACCTACTTGGATGAAGAAACTGGTAGTGAATATTTTGTGACGCCTTCCGACAAGATGCAATTGGCATGTATTCTTGAGTTTGAAAACCCATTGGTTCCTTCTCAATATGCAGAATTGGAAGATATATCACATTTTAAAGACCAGATCGCACCATGCAGGACATTTGTCTTTTTAAGTGACATTGAAAATCTTTTTGATCAGGGATTAATTAAAGGCGGTAGTATTGATAATGCTATTGTTATTGTCGATAATGAAATGAGTGAAGAAAAAAAAGCTTCTTTATCTATCAAAATTAATAAACCTAACATAAGAGCAACCAAACAAGGAATTCTTAATACGGTAGACCTTCAATTTAATAACGAACCGGCCAGACATAAAATATTGGACATGGTTGGAGATTTTAGTTTATTGGGCAGAACTATTAAAGGAAAAATTATTGCTAAAAGGCCGGGTCATACTTCAAATGTAAAATTTATTAAAGCATTAAAGTCTTTTTATCAGGAAACAAGAAAAACCAGAGGAATTCCAAAGTACGATCATACCGTACCGACTTTTATGGATATGGAAAAAATTCAATCTTTACTTCCGCACCGTTACCCTTTTTTGATGGTAGATAAAGTGGTCGAACTAAAAGATAATTTGATCGTGGCGATTAAAAATGTAACTATAAACGAATCCTTTTTTTTAGGTCATTTTCCGGGCAATCCTGTTTTTCCGGGTGTATTACAAATGGAAGCTATGGCTCAGGCAGGTGGAATACTTGCGCTTACTATTATGGATCAAGGGCGAGGAGAAAAATGGGATACTTACTTTTTAAAAATGGAAAATGTCAAATTTAAATCAAAAGTGGTACCGGGAGATACTTTAATTTTAAAATTGGAACTTTTGGAACCAATACGAAGAGGAATAGTGCATATGCAAGGAACCGCATATGTTGGAACAAAGGTAGTGTCAGAAGGTGAATTAACCGCTCAAATATTAAAACGCCAATAAATTATGATGCAGTTTATTCATCCGAAAGCCAGGATAGGAGCCAATGTAACCATTGAACATTTTGCGTACATTGATGAAGACGTTGAAATAGGCGATAATTCATGGGTTGGTCCGCATACTACCATTCTTAAAGGAACCAAAATTGGCCAAAATTGTAAAATATTTCCTGGAGCAGTTGTAGGTGCAGTTCCTCAAGACCTTAAATTTAATGGTGAAGAGTCTGTACTTGTTATTGAAGATAATGTAACAATAAGGGAGTGTTGTACTTTAAATAGAGGAACTTCATCAAGTATGATGACTAAAGTCGGGTCAGGTACTTTATTAATGGCATATGTTCACGTAGCACATGATTGTTATATAGGTAAAAACTGTATCATTGCAAATAACGTTAATCTGGCAGGACATATCACGATTGGTGATTTTGTGGTGTTGGGTGGAGTGACTGCAGTACATCAGTTTGTAAAAATTGGCGACCATGTTATTGTAGGCGGTGGGTCTTTGGTTAGAAAAGATATTCCTCCTTATGTAAAAGCTGCCAGAGAGCCACTTTCTTATGTTGGTGTAAACAGTATAGGGTTGACAAGAAGAGGTTTCAACAGAGAACAGATTAATGCAATTCATGAAATTTATAGAATTTTATTTGTAAAACACAGAAATGTAAAAAACGCTATCGTTGAAATTGAAGCTAAAATTCCCTTTTCTGATTACAAAGATAAAATATTAAGTTTTGTAAAAGATGCTGACAGAGGCCTTATGAAAGGTTATAAACAAGCCTGATATGGTCATCGATGTACAAAGTCTTTCTAAACGATTTGGTTATCATTGGATTATTAAAGACTTGAATTATGTGTTTGACCAAACGGAAATCTATGGAATTTCAGGGAGAAACGGCAGTGGTAAATCCACATTGATAAAATTAATCAGTGGATACCTTTCCCCTTCCGAGGGTAAAATATTGTATAAAGTGGACAATGCCAGCATCTCCGCATCCCAAGTATACAAACATCTTTCGTGGGTTGCCCCTTACACAGATATTATACAGGAGTTTACTCTCGAAGAAATGTTTAATTTCCACAAAAAATTTAAAAAATTTCAGCAGAATATTTCTTTTGAAGAGTTTTTGAATTTATTGGAATGGAAAAATACTAAGGAGAAAGAAATACGTTTTTATTTCATCTGGAATGAATCAGAAACTTCAGTTGGCTTTGGCTGTACTGTCTGATTCCGAAGTACTTCTGATGGATGAGCCAACTTCTTTCTTGACCAAAACGCTAAAATCTGGTTTAAAAATATTTTGATGCGTTATTGCAAAAACCGGTTGATTATCATTTCATCGAATGATTCTTTTGATCTTTCATTGTGTAAAGATATTTTGTCGTTAAATAACGAATGATCATTTTTATTAATTTTTTTGGTAAGACTCACTTTCCTTTCCAGATACCTTCTGTCTGTTTTACCAGGGGAAAGAAATTTTTCCTAAAGATACTTCAATAGATTTTGGTGCCGCTGATATTTTTGGTGGGTTATGAATCTTAAAAAGTGCCTCATTCGCCAGAATGGCGAATATGACAGCTTCCTTTGCTTCAGAAGGCATACCAAGTACATCTATGGTTTCAACTTTATTAGACATAAAATATTTGGTTATACCTGACATTATATATTTGTTGTGGCTACCTCCCCCACTAACGTATACACTAAATGGATTATTTTTTGTCACTTTTGTTATTTCTTCACACAAAGTTTCCACGGTCAATTGGCTTAATGTTGTCAATATATCTTCATGTGGTAAAAAACTCAAATGGTTAGTCTTCATTATTTCTTCTATCCAACCAAGATGAAACGTTTCCTGTCCTGTACTTTTAGGGACAGACTTCTGGAAGAAAGGATGAAGTTTGCATTCCTTAAGTAGTATGGTATTTACTTTTCCTTGTAGCGCCATGGCACCCCCTTTGTCATGTGATATGTGCAAATGTTTTTTGCAATACTGGTCTATAAGCGTATTAGCTGGCCCCGTATCTGTAGTGATTTCAAAATTTTTAGTGTTGTTTTTTGGAAGAAAAGTAAAATTTGCTATACCCCCAAGATTTACCAATACCCTGGTTTCAGTTTGGCTTGAATACAATATTTTGTCACCATACACGGCCAAAGGTGCCCCTTCACCTCCCGCAGCAATATTTTTTTGTCTGAAATCAGAAAATGTGATTATTCCTGTTTTTAAGGCAAGGTGATCGGCATCTCCAATTTGAAGGGTTGAAGGTCTGTTGTAAAATGGAGTAGGATGGGGGATATGCTGCACGGTTTGTCCATGACTGGCAATGAGGTCGATTTTATCAGGTCGGATCTTTTGATCAGATAAAATCAGATTGATTTGTTCAGCATACCAATTTCCCAGAAATGCATTTAATTGGCATAAATGACTAAAATCTATCTTTTTTTTTGCAAAAACTTTTGAATCGACTTTTTAAAAGAAGGAAGGTAGGGTATGGTTGTATGATATTCCAGAAAACAATCGGTTTTTTCGCCAAAACCTTCTATATGGCATATGGCAACATCTAATCCATCCAGAGATGTTCCTGACATAAGGCCAATAATCCTTCTTTGTTTTTTAGTATAAATGGAGGATAATTTATTTTCCACATTCTAAGATTTGAAAGAAAAAAAGCATCCCCGAAGTAAAATTCAGGAATGCTTTTTTAATAGATAGGAATCTTTAATTATTTATAAAAAGACTCTTTTCCAAGTTTCTTAACAAGCAGACTGTAAAAGATAGCTCTGTGTTTATTTTTGTTTGATGTTCCCATTTCAGTAACGGTTTCAGCAATCGCTTTATCTAAAGCCGGTCCGTCACTCAAGCCCAATTTTTTTATTAAAAAATTGTTTTTTACTCTGTCTAACTCATCTTTATCAGAACCTGAAACCAGAGATGCATCAGTTAAATAAATGGAAGGGCCTAAACCTTTACTCACTTTTGTTAGTAAATCATCACTGATTTTTAAACCTAGGTTGGCAATTTCTGCCTTGTACATTTGTACTTTTTCATCAAATTTGCTCATTTTTTACTTTTTTTAATGGTTAAAAATATAATAAGTTACTTATTTTTTAAATTTTCCGGCACATCAGGTGGTATTGATTTACAAACTTCTTTTCCTGATCCATCCAGAACGTGCAATTCCACCCTTCTGTTGAATTTCCTGCCTGTGTCATCATCGGTGTTAATCGCGATTGGTTTACTTTCACTTTCAAAGGAAGTATTAATTCTACCTGCGTCAATTCCAAGTTTTATCAGGATGTCTTTTGCCGCATTAGCACGGTTTTGTGAAAGTCTGGCATTATAGTCGTCACTTCCTCTGGAATCTGTGTGTGCAGAAAGTAATCCTGTAAAGGTCGGATTTTCTGAAAGAATTTTTGCCATTTCTTCAAGTTCTGCATTTGCTTCAGATGTAATCACATATTGATCAAAAGGGAAATAAATCCAACGCAACCCACAATCCGGTGTTTTGGTGGTCACTGCGTCAGAAGTGACAGGAACTGTATCTGTAGTTGTGTTGGTTTTTTCTTCAACAGTTGACAGATCCGCAGGGACAACCTCCTGCTTTTTGCAGGTTTTTGTAAACAATAAAAATCCTAATAATAAGAGTAGCGGCAGGAGCAACCACCACCAGTTAAAACCTGATTTTGATTCACCTACTTTTGTTATTGTTGCTGCAGGCGGAATAATAGGAGCAGCTGTTGCGACTATTTTTTCGGCACAGGAACGTCCGACTTCTCTGTCTGATTCATCTTTTAAAATATGTATTCTGTAACCAGCTTTTTCTCTGGTTTCATATTTTTCTTTGGTGTCAATGTATTTCAAAACACCTTTTAATTCTTTGTCGCGATTGTCAGCACTGACAAATCCTTCACTTCTTAAACGCACGCTGCCATTTGAATTATAAACGACAAAGTAATACAACTCATTTTTCTTAAAAAATGCCACATTGTTTACCTTGTCATTAACAGGATGTCCTTTATATTCTTCGCATGTTAAGTAATCATCTTCTTTATCTGCGCTTACATTTGGAGAGTCCAAAGCAGTGAGAGCACCAACTGTGGCTAATGCAGCAGCGGCAGCAGGAATCGATGAATCCTGACCTTCAAATAAAGCCCAGAGTGCTGCCTCGTTTTGTTTTGGACAGGATCTGCTATTTCCTGATGGTTGCCGGCTTTTAATACCAAAAATACAATCCTCTGTTTTCTTCTACTGATAATCTTTGTTTGTTGTCTCTGTTTTTTCGCACCGATTCAATACCATTGTCCCTGGCGGCAGTGGTAGGATAACCTTCACTTCTGAAAACGATTTCATTGTTTTTATTGATCATGGCAAAATAATACTTGCCCGTATTTTCATGTTTAAAACTGATGAAATCACTGTATTCGGGGTGTTTGGAACTGATTTTTTCTTCGTATTCCCGGCAAATCATATAATCATCTTCAACGTTGGCTGAAGTTCTTTTTTCGGATGTATCCTGAAGTAAAGCAAGGGCCTGATCTTTCGAAGTAAAAGGACAGGATCTTCCAATTTCCTGATGATTGCCTGCTTTGATGACCAGAAAAAACAAATTTCTTTGTTCATCGACACTTATTCTCTCCGGAATTTCTCTGTTTTTTCGCACCGACTCAATACCATTGTCCCTTGCGGCAGTGGTAGGATAACCTTCACTTCTGAAAACGATTTCATTGTTTTTATTAATCATGGCAAAATAATACTTGCCTGTATTTTCATGTTTAAAACTGATGAAATCACTGTATTCTGGATGTTTAGAACTGATTTTTTCTTCGTATTCCCGGCAAATCATATAATCATCTTCAACGTTGGCTGTAGTTCTTTTTTCGGATGTATCCTGAAGTAAAGCAAGGGCCTGATCTTTCGAAGTAAAAGGACAGGATCTTCCAATTTCCTGATGATTGCCTGCTTTGATGACCAGAAAAAACAAATTTCTTTGTTCATCGACACTTATTCTCTCCGGAATTTCTCTGTTTTTTCGCACCGACTCAATACCATTGTCCCTTGCGGCAGTGGTAGGATAACCTTCACTTCTGAAAACGATTTCATTGTTTTTATTGATCATGGCAAAATAATACTTGCCCGTATTTTCATGTTTAAAACAGATGAAATCACTGTATTCTGGATGTTTGGAACTGATTTTTTCTTCGTATTCCCGGCAAATCATATAATCATCTTCAACGTTTTGTCCAACTGAAGAATCATCGGCAAAAGATATTCCTTCCTGTTCTATGGAACCTGCTTCCACCGCTGCCAGATTTATCTGACTTGTAGCTCTTTTCCGTGCTCCCGGCATTAATACTAAAACCTCCTCTTCAGTGTTAAAAGGGCATGATCGTGCTATCTCCTGATGATTTCCTGCTTTTAATGATAAAATCCACCTCCCATCAGGCAATCTGCGGGTGTGATACAAACCTTCGTTATTTATATTTTTGAGTACTGAGGCAATGCCATTTTCCCTTCCGGCTTCATTGGAATATCCTTCACTTCTGAGAATAATTTTATTATTTTCAGAAAAGGAAAAATAAAATTTTCCTTCATTTTCAAATCTTGTGATTCCTGAAGAATCATTTCCTTCAATTATGTAGTCCTGACAAGGCAGATAATCATCATCTCTGTGTGGGTTTGTGTTCATAATCTTTTGATTTGTTTTGTTTGCAAATGTAATAAATAAATTTAACCAGTGTATTAATTTTATTAATTTTCTTTATTTAGAAATTTACTCTAATAATGATTTTTTTGCTTCAAAATATGAGCGCCATTTTTGGATACAAGTCTCTATATCTTCCGGGATGGAAGATTCAAAATACATATTTTTGCCACTAATGGGATGTATAAAACCCAGACTTTTGGCATGTAAAGCCTGTCTTGGTAAAATAGAAAACAGATTGTCAATCATAACTTTGTATTTGTGATAAAACGTGCCTTTCAGAATTTTATTTCCACCGTATCTGGCGTCATTAAATAAAGTATGACCAATATGTTTCATATGAACTCTTATCTGATGCGTTCGTCCTGTTTCAAGTTTGCATTCTATTAATGTGACGTAATAAAATCTTTCCAACACATGGTAATGTGTTATGGCTTCCTTTCCCTTACTTCCATCCTCAAAAGCATACATTAACATACGGTCTTTTTCATGACGTCCGACATTGGCCCTTACAGTTCCTTTATCATTTTCCACATCTCCCCACACCAGCGCTGTATAAGTCCTCTCAATGCTGTGGTTGTAAAATTGTTTGGCCAGATGTGTCATGGCATGTTCTGTTTTTGCGATTACCATAAGGCCCGATGTGTCTTTGTCTATTCTGTGTACCAGCCCGGGTCTGTCGGTCGGATTGCCTTTCAAAACAGGTAAGCTGTTGTGTTTAAAATGGTATAAAATAGCATGTACTAGTGTTCCTGACTGGTTACCAACACCGGGGTGCACTACCAATCCTGGTTGTTTGTTGATGACAAGTACTTCTTCATCTTCATATACAATATCAAGCGGGATGTTTTCTGGTGTGAGATCAGGTAAATTTAGCGGATTGGATGGTAATACTACAGACAACTGGTCGCCTGGTTTGATTTTATAGTTGGATTTGACAACGAGATTGTTGGCCAGTATATTTCCGGTCTCGATGGCGTTTTGAATCCGGTTACGGGAAGTTTTCTCTAACTTTTCAAATAAAAATTTGTCTATCCTGACAGGTGATTGACCAGGGTCAACAACGATGTTTTTCTGCTCAAACCAATCGTCGTTTTGTTGTTCATCCAATTCCGGATATTCTGTGCTCATATTATTAGTCAAACCAAATGTTTACTTTAAATAAACTAATTCAGAACAATTAAAGTTTATATCCAAATATATTAATTGTTAACATGCCGGGAAAATATAAAATTGACACACACTGTGTTGTGGAATATGACGATCAGGTTTCAACCAAACCACATATTTTACCTATTTATGCTACGTCTTCTTTTGAAATGGAAGGCATGGATGAAGCTGCTGAAATCTTTAAAGGGAAAAATCCTGGGCATGTTTACGGTAGATACGGAAATCCAACTATTGATACAACAGCGAAAAAAATTGCTGACCTTGAGGGTTTCGGATTGGGAATTTCTGCATATGCTTTTATGACGTCGAGTGGAATGTCTGCCATTTCGGTGTTGGTGCAGTCAATTTTGAAAAGCGGATCTGTTATTATAACCCAGGAAGACCTCTACGGAGGAACCACTGAATTATTCAAAACAGTATTTAGTCAATTTAATATAACAACCTCCCAGATTGATCTGAACAATCATGAATTATTGGAGCAATTATTAAAAAAGGATGCCATTCCTAAAGTAGTGTATATTGAGACACCTTCTAATCCTGTTTGTACTTGTATTGATATTGAAAAAGTGGTGACCCTTTGTAAAAAGTATGATGTGATGACAATTGTCGACAATACTTTTTGTACTCCCATGATTCAACAACCATTTGGTTTAGGGGCTGATTTTATCATTCACAGTACAACAAAATATTTAAACGGACATGGAAATTCCATTGCAGGTGTAATTGTTGGTCATAAAGAAAACTACAGGGCAAGTATTGGTAAATTTTTGAAACTGATAGGAGCAACATGTAATCCATTTGATGCCTGGCTTGTGTATAACGGTTTGAAAACATTGGGTTTGAGAATGGAGAGACACAGTTTGAATGCTAAAACTTTAGCTGATTATTTAAATAGTCATCCAAAAATCAATAATGTGAATTATGTTGGTTTGCCAAATCATAAGGGGTATGAAATTGCAAAAAAACAAATGAAAATGTCTGGTGGTATGCTGAGCTTTGAAGTGAAGGGTGGTTTCTTAGCAGCAAAAAAAATGATGAACGCACTTAGACTGGCAACATATGCACCAACCCTGGGAGATGTAAACACATTGGTTTTGCATCCGAGAACGAGTTCTCATTTGAATGTTAATCCGGAAATATGTGAAAAAAATGGCATTACAGAGGGACTTATTAGAGTTTCTGTGGGTATAGAAAATATTTCGGACATTATCAGAGATTTTTCGGAAGCTTTGGAAAAAATCTGAAATGGCTAAACATCCTTCCGTCCTTTTCGAAATAATACAAAAGGGAAATACCGTGCCACACTATATATTTGGTACCATGCATATGGATAATGAAGACGCATTTACCCATGTGGAGACGGCAATAATTTATTTAAAAAAATGCGATTTTTATTACGCCGAAATGAACCTCGATGCTCGCGGTTTGTCGGAAATTGGAAATTATTTTTTATTAAAAAATGGTACCACTCTTGATCAAATTTTTAAAAGAAACCATTATGTTAGAATAAAAAAGATATTATTAAAATCTTTTGGAATTGACCTTGCTCATTTTATCCATCTTATTCCTTTTTATATTCAGACCCTCATTGCTGAAAAAGCGTTAAACAGTAGGTATGGACTTCCTTTGGATCATTTTCTTTGGCAAAAAGCATTGGAATCAGGAAAAAACATGGGGGGCGTTGAAACTTTTGAGGATCAAATCGGAATTCTTCAACAAATACCGATGGAGATTCAGATTAAATCCTTAAGAACAATTTGTAAGAATATATCAGTATATTCAAAACAATTAAAATTATTGAGCAGCGCCTACAAAAATAAAGATATTAAATCTATTTATACATTGTCTAAAAAACAACTCGGGGGTTTAAAAAAATTAATGTTGTATGACAGAAATGAAAAGATGGTGAGAAGTATTATCGAAAAATGTGGAGAATTTTCTTCCTTTTTTGCGGTGGGTGCAGCACATCTTTATGGTAGTAAAGGAATTCTTAATGTATTAAAAAGTGAAGATTTTAAAGTCAGACCTGTTTTTTCTTAGGATTGCAATTTTTATTTATTGGTAATCATTATATTTGTCGCCTCAATCTAATAACCTTTTGAATGATGGTAAGATTTTTAAGTAATTTGTTTTTACTTTTATTGCCTTTGGTTTTGACCGGGCAGGTCAATGAAAAGGTATGGAAAAATTATTTTACCGAATATATAAATCAATCGGATTTTAAAAATGACTTTACTGAATATGTCATAACCCATAGTCATGTAAGTTCAATAAGCGGTGCTTCTCATGTTTATTTGCAACAAAAGAAAAATGGGTTATTGGTGGACAATGGTATTATGAGTATTCATGTTGATAAAAACAACAACCTGATAAATATCCATGATCAATTTGTTAAAAACCTGCAAAGCAGAATATTAGCTTCATCAAATATTATTTCAGTTGAAAATTTATTGGATACGGTCTTTTTACAAATTGGATGGTCTGATCCGATTGATTGGACTTTGATTTCTACATCAGAAAAAGAAGAACGTTATACGGTTTTAAATGCAGATAAACATTTTTATAAAGATGTAACAGGAAAGCTTAAGTACTTTCAAGACTCAACTTTAAAGGTTCAATTAGTTTGGGAGATATATTATGAATCTCTGGATGGAAACAAAGCTGAAATTATTAAAATTGACCCTGTTTCAGGAGCAATATTAAATAGAGTCAACACTGTTTTGGAATGTAATTTTAAGCCTGAGGAAACAAATTCCGCCAGTGGTAAAAGGACTTTTTTACCTTTACAGAAGACTTTCATGACAGAAGTATATCAGTACAATGTTTTTCCTTTAAAAGTAGAAACCCCTAATCATGGTTCTCAGATCAATGTATCCAATCCTGCTGAAGACGCAGCGTCTCCCTTCAACTGGCATGATACCAACGGAACTCCCGGCCCTGAACACACTTCAACAAAAGGAAACAATGTAGAAGCAAGGGAAGATAAAGATGGAAATAATGCTACTCTGGGTCAAATGGCAGAAGGAGGCTCAAACTTGATTTTTAATTTTCCTTTACTTGCCGGTGTCCATCCCCACCAAAACCAAAATACAGCCATTACCAATCTCTTTTATTGGAATAATATTATTCATGATATATTTTATCAATATGGATTTAATGAATCGGCTGGAAATTTCCAAACCACCAATTACTCCAGTCAAGGACTTGGTAATGATCACGTGCAGGCAGATGCCATGGATGGATCAGGGGTAAATAATGCTAATTTCAACACTCCGGTGGACGGGACTGCTCCCAGAATGCAAATGTTTTTATGGAATGGAACCAAGTCTCTGACGGTCCATTCACTATCCCAGGTGGCAGGTAATTATGTTTTTGAAAAAGGCAATTTTGGAGCTGCCACATTTACTACAAATGGCAATGTTGTTTTAGTAAATGACGGTTCCTCACAACCTTCACTGGGTTGCAATACTTTGGTGAACGGTAGTCAGATTTCTGGCAACATTGCTATGGTTGACAGGGGAACCTGCGAACTCGGTACTAAATGTCTGAATGCACAAAATGCAGGAGCTATTGCTGTTATCGTTTGCAATAATGTTACCGGAAATCCAACTATCATGCCTCCGGGAGCAAATGGAAGTTCTGTGACCATACCCAGTATTATGATGCGAAAAGTGGATTGTGATGCCATTAAGATTTATCTGACCTCAGGTGTAAACCTTACCATGACCATCGGAAACCCCATTGACGGAGATTATGATAATGGCATTATTTGTCATGAATATGGGCATGGTATATCTATCCGACTCACAGGTGGCGCCGGCAATTCCGGCTGTCTAAATAATCAGGAACAAATGGGTGAAGGTTGGAGTGATTGGTTTGGTTTAATGTTGACGATGGAAGAAAGTGATATTGAATCCAGAGCAAGAGGAATCGGAACCTATGCGTTAAATCAACCTGTGACAGGAAACGGCATCAGAACGTATAAATATTCCACGGATTTGACCATAAATCCTCATACATATAACTCCATCATATCCCTGGCGGCACCACATGGCGTAGGTTCGGTGTGGTGTGCTATGCTTTGGGAGATGACATGGGCACTTATAAGAGAATATGGCTATGATCCCGATCTGTACAACGGTACCGGAGGTAACAATATGGCTATGGCTTTGGTTACAGAAGCTTTGAAATTACAACCATGCAGCCCCGGTTTTGTAGATGGCAGAAATGCGATTCTGGCTGCAGATAATGTTTTGTTCGGAGGTGCGAATCAATGTTTGATCTGGAAGGCGTTTGCAAAAAGAGGACTGGGATTTTCCGCACTGCAAGGGTTGACGTCCAGTAAAACAGACGGAACGCAGGCTTTTGATATGCCCCCCAACTGTTGTAAAATTGTGTCCAATAAAAACAACAGTGGAAACGGTTCTTTAAGAGAGGCATTGTCATGTGCAACCAATGGTGATACCATCCGGTTTTTAAACTTTATAAAAAACGATACCATATTGTTGTCATCAGCACTCTCCGTTGATAAAGAAGTCATAATACAACATCCTGCTTCATGGACATTGACATTGTTGTCTTCAGGTAATTTTCCGGTATTTGAAATTATGGAAACTGTAACATTGGAAAATTTAAATCTTGGTGCGGGAACAGGTGTGGAAGGCCGTGCAATTTACAACAATGGAAATTTAAATTTAAAGAATTTGTACATTAACGATGACCTTTTGAACAACAGCACGGGAAGTACAATTTTAAATGAAGGAAACCTGATTTTTGAAGGTTCGTTTATTATTGAAGGGCCATAAAAGTTAAACGGTAGTGTTTACATGTTGGCAAATAATACATTTATTAACATCGTGTCCTCTTGCCGGGCAATATTCTCTGCCATAAAAAATGATTTGCAGATGTAGTTTATTCCAAAGACTTTCGCGAAAAATTAATTTAAGATCTTTTTCGGTCTTATCTACGTTTTTACCATTAGATAATCCCCACCTTTGTGCTAAACGATGAATGTGTGTGTCGACAGGAAAAGCCGGTATTCCAAAAGCCTGCGACATAACTACCGAAGCAGTTTTGTGGCCTACTCCCGGAAGTTTTTCAAGAGCCTCAAATGATTTAGGCACTTCTCCATTATGTTTTTCAATAAGAATATTGGAAAGTTGACTTATTGCCTTTGATTTTGTTGGGGATAAACCGCATGGTTTAATGATTTCTTCTATTTTTTGAACCGGCAATTCTTTCATTTTATATGGGTTATCTGCCTCCGCAAAAAGTAATGGAGTTATTCTGTTGACGCGCTCATCCGTACATTGTGCTGACAATAAAACAGCTATAAGTAATGTATACGGATCTTTATGTTGAAGGGGTACAGGTACTTCAGGATAAAGTTGTTCAAGGGTTTCAATTATATATTTTGCTTTATTCTCAAGTTTTATTGTTGGCATTTTTAGAAAATATTTATTAGATGTTTAACAAAATATTAGGTCTGTATTGGTGGTTATAATCGTTATTGTATTATTACTATTCAATAAAAATTTTAGCGTATGAGACAGATATTAATCCTTCTTTTTTCTTTAATTATTCCCATTTTTGTTAGGTCAAATGAGGAGATTCTACAAAAACAGAATATTGAAAAATTATATTTTCACAAACCAACCGGGAAAGTTCTTTCTATTGAAAGAGTAGAACAAGGCCTTTTGGTAAAAGGTTGGTTTTCTGATAAAAAAAGATTTTTCGGAAGAGTCAAAAAGGGATATTTTGTTGATTTTGAAGGTAATAGAATTGAACTAAAAAATAAATCTGAACTTGTGTATGTTAAAAGGAATTCAAGAAAAGGATTGGTTTTTACACAGGAAGATATCAGTATTAATTCCACCGGGACATATGTTTCAGAATTGAAAGCACCTCTGGAAACCTGTAACCATTTTAACATTGAAGGTCTGTGGTACGAAGACGAAAGTGATACCTATTTAATTGTTATTTCTACCAGAGAGGGTATAAAAGTGAGATTAAAGGATTCAAGAACCTGGGTTTCGTATGTATTTGGGGAAAATGATGATTCATTTTATTCAGAAAAAGGACATTTTTACGTTTTTCAAAATGGTATACTTCGTTATTTTCATAATGATGGTATAAATCGGATGACATTCAATAAAATATCCGAAAGTTTTGACGGGTATTAGTCCGGATTATATACTTTTGCTGTTTTATTTATCTTGTATTTATGGATGACGGTTTAAAAACAACTGTATGAAAATCACTTTGATGTACATCGGTAAGACGAATGAAAAATATCTGGAGTCAGGAATAGAATTATATATCAAGAGATTGAAAAATTATTGCCGGTTTGAAATTATTGAATTAAAAGATATTAAAAAATTTTCCGGCAGTGCGGATCTGCTAAAAAAGGAAGCTGTTCATATTTTGGAAAAAATAAAGGAAGACGATTTTTTGGTAGTACTAGATGAAAAAGGTGAAGAATTGAGTAGCATAAATTTTTCTGATTTTATTGAGTCCTGCGGAAATACGAGTGTTAAAAATTTAGTTTTTTTAGTAGGAGGTGCCTTTGGTATACATCAAGATGTTAAGGCCAGAGCCAAAAAATTAATTTCTTTTTCTAAAATGACCTTTTCACACCAGATGATTCGACTTTTTTTTACTGAACAACTTTACAGGGCTTTTACCATCATTAAAAACGAAAAATATCACAATCCTTAAATTATGAGTATTACCTTATTAATTATCATATTTACTTGCCTGGTTTCTCTTGCTGCTTTTAATAATCAGGACTTTTTTAATAAACTTAAACATCATCCTGTTTCAGAATACAGACATAAAGAATATTACAGAATGTTGACCTCCGGGTTTTTACATGGAGACTATCTTCATTTGTTTTTAAATATGTTTGTGTTGTATGAATTCGGGAAATACGTAGAAAGTTTTGTTGTTTCTCAGTTTGATAATTTGATGATTGGCAGAGTTATGTTTATTGTCATTTACCTGTTTATTATTGTCGCGGCAGACATCCCAACTTTCCTGAAACATAAAACCAACCCATATTTTGCAAGTATTGGAGCATCCGGTGCTGTTGCAGGTATTTTGTTTATGTATATAATGCTCAATCCATGGGCCATGTTGGGTCTGTTTGCCATCATACCGGTTCCTGCAATTTTGTTTGGTGGTCTATACTTGTGGTATTCCTCATGGGCCAGTAAAAATAGTCACGACCTCGTCGACCATGACGCTCATTTTTTTGGTGCTGTAACAGGGATGATTATTTTGGTGGCCATACAACCTTCCGTATTCGGAATTTTTATTCAGGAGGTGATTCAAGGACTTCCTTTTTAAGAAGTAAATAAAATTTGTTGTCTGACATTTTGTCATTTTTACAAATATTTGGAGTATCTTTGCACCCCAAAACAATAACTTTAATGTACGACGATAATATTACATTGTCCGGTGTAAAAAATGAAATACTTACCGATAAACAGGGAGAAGTATTATTTTATCAAAGCGACCTGCCTCAATCAAAAAAGTTTTATATCGAATCTTATGGTTGCCAGATGAATTTTAGTGATTCTGAAATTGTTGCATCTATTTTGGCAGAAGAGGGGTACAGTCCAACAAGAGAAATGGAACTCGCCCAATTAATCCTGGTAAATACCTGTTCCATCAGAGAAAAAGCTGAAGACACAGTTAGACAGAGATTGACTGTTTTTAACAAGTTTAAAAAAGACAATCCTGGTGTTATGATAGGTGTATTGGGTTGTATGGCAGAAAGGATGAAAAGTAAACTTCTGGAAGAAGAAAAACTTGTCGACATTGTTGTGGGCCCCGATGCTTACAGGGATCTTCCCAAGCTGTTGCAAAATGCCGGAGACGGCCAGCAGAGTATAAATGTTTTATTGTCAAGGGAAGAAACTTATGCTGACATAGCTCCCTTGCGGCTTGAATCAAATGGCGTAGTAGCATTTATTTCCATCATGCGGGGTTGTGACAATATGTGTTCATTTTGTGTGGTTCCATTTACCAGAGGAAGAGAACGCAGCAGAGACGTTTACTCGATACTTTCTGAAGCCGAGGATTTGTTTTCAAGAGGTTACAGAGATATTACACTTTTAGGACAAAATGTTGATTCGTACAAATGGGAAAACCCTGACGGAAATGAAAAAATTAATTTTGCTTCATTGTTGGAAAAAGTGGCAAAAATAAACCCTGCTCTCAGAGTGCGGTTTACCACTTCTCATCCTAAAGATATTACAGATGAGGTTTTGTTAACTATAAAAAATTATTCAAATATCTGTAAATATATCCATCTGCCGGTCCAGTCTGGCAACTCCCGGATTTTGGAATTGATGAACAGAACATATGATAGCCATTGGTATAAAGAAAGGGTAGAAGCTATATATCGCATTATTCCGGATTGTGCCATTTCATCTGATATAATCACAGGATTTTGTTCAGAAACAGAAGATGAGCACAGAGAAACACTTGAAATGATGTCTTGGGCTAATTATAGTATGTCATATATGTTTTTTTACAGTGAGAGACCTGGTACACTGGCTGCAAGAAAATTTAAAGATGATATCCCTGAGGAAATAAAAAAGAGAAGACTGAATGAAATAGTTGAGCTACAAAGAAATATTTCACTCAAACACAATCTGAAAGATGTAGGTAAAACTTTTGAAGTGTTGATTGAAGGTGACAGTAAAAAATCTGATCAGTATTTTAAGGGTAGAAATAGCCAGAATAAAATGGTGGTTTTTCCTAAATTGCCGGGATTGAAACCGGGGGATTACGTTTATGTTGACATACATGAAGCCAATGCAGCAACTTTAAAAGGCAAGGTATTAACCAAATAATAAAAAGATTTTGAATATTCAGAGTGTAAAACAAAGATTTGGAATCATAGGGAAGTCTCCTTTGCTGGAAAGAGCTTTGAGTACCGCAATCAGAGTGGCAAACACGGACCTTAGTGTTTTTATTCAGGGTGAAAGTGGTGTTGGTAAAGAGGTTTTTAGTAAAATAATTCACGAACTTAGTGTAAGAAAACACAACAGTTTTATAGCGGTCAATTGTGGGGCCATTCCATCAGGAACCATAAATTCTGAATTGTTTGGACATGAAAAAGGATCTTTTACCGGTGCTGTCACTGACAGGAAAGGGTATTTTGAAACGGTCAACGGAGGTACCATATTTTTGGATGAAATCGGTGAAATGCCTCTCGATACCCAGGCGTTTTTATTGAGGATTCTTGAATCCGGGGAATTTATCAGGGTTGGGTCATCCAAGGTGATGACTACAGATGTCAGAATTATAGCTGCGACCAACGTAAACCTTGAAAATAAGATTGCCTCCGGTAAATTCCGGGAAGATCTTTATTATAGATTAAATACAGTTCCTATAAGGGTGCCTGCCCTTATTGAAAGGCCGGAGGATATATATATGCTGATTAGGAAGTTTGCTGTGGATTTTGCAGAAAAGTATAAATCAAAACCTATTCAATTAAGTAGTGAAGCAAGACTCTTACTTGAAGGTTACAGATGGCCGGGCAACATAAGGGAATTGAAAAATCTTGTTGAACAATTGGCGGTTCTTTCTGAAAAGGATGAAATTTCCATAGAAGAATTGTTGGTGATTGCGCCTCATCTTTCTTCCAGAAATCTTCCGGCTTCATCCGGATTTTCAAGCAGTGAATCTTCATTTCAGGAACGAGAATTACTTTTTAAGTTTTTACTTGACATGAAATCGGACTTAAATGATTTGAAGTCGCTGGTTTTTGAGTTGATTAGAAGCAATGATCTGGCCATGCCGGACATGAAAGCTTTTAAAAATAAAACACCTGTAAATTCTTCATTGGATAATATCTCTTTTTTACATAATAAAGATGAAGGCTTTGTAGGAGCACATGATGGAATTGCTTTTGATGAAAAGCCCTCTATAGTTATTCATACAGGAGGAAGTAATAAATACCAGGACGCTGAAACCGTTGAAGACATGCTTTCTCTTGAATCTATGGAAAAATTTATGATTAAAAAGGCATTGAAAAAATACAATAACCGCAGAAAAGAAGCCGCTGATGAATTAGGGATTTCCGAAAGGACTTTATACCGGAAAATTAAGGAATATGATATTCCCGATTAGACAAAGTAAGTTGGCATGAATTTTGTCCTAAGATGAAGTAATCCCTTTCCAAAAACAGACAGCCTTAGGTAACTAAGGCTTTTTTTTTGTTTATGATTGAATAACTGCCGATTTATATAAAAAGTTAACTGACTGAAATGAAGTTGTTTTCATTTTAAATATCTTAGAAATCTTTTAAATTCATGTATTTGTCTCAGTAGATTTTCTGAATTGCTCGAAGATATAAGACATGAATGTTACTATTTATGTTAAAAAAAATATAAATATTAAAAAGTTTCATGCTATTTTACAAATCCATCGTATATTTGTTCTAGATTATATTTATTTCTTATACATAAAAAAAAATATCATGAAGAGTTTAGTTTTAATGTTTTCCTTTTTATTGATTGGAGTATTGTCTGTTGATGCTCAGTCTTGTTCTAAAGCGTCTGCAGGTAAGGCTTGTTGCGCAAGTAAAAAAGCGGCTGCAACGACTTCAGTTTCAGCATCTTCTGAAGCAGATTTAGCAGCAGAGGCGGATGGAAATATAACAAAAAGAACGTGTGAAATTTCTGGTACAACAGCATATTATCAAAAAAATGTTTGTGAAAAATCTGGAAATGTGAATTGGGAAGAAGTTCAATTTGACGCTACCACAAAAAAATTCACTAAAGTTGCTTCTGCCACTATGGAAAAAGATGCTACTACCGGTGAAGTTGTAAAAAAAGAAACAAAAGCTTGTTGCAAAGGAGATAAATCCAAATCTTGTTCAGCTAAAAGCTCCAAAAAAGCTTGCGCAGCAGAAAAAGATGCAGAATAATTTATAATATTTAAAAGTCCTGATATAAAAAATATCAGGACTTTTTTTTTATTTTTTTCTAATTAAAACTAAAACTACTGTATCTTTAGGCCAACATTCTGTTTCCCGATGAGAATGTAGATACCTGAAAATGATCAAACAATTTTCTTTACTTTTTTGTGGCTTGTTGCTTCTTCTGAGCACCTTCCTTTCAGCACAATGTCTTGTTGAAAGGAATATTCCTTTACTGGATAATGATACGACCTACATTTCGATATTGGTAAATGGTTTGTCGGAAGATTCCCTTGGGGTCAATGGTCAGGGGCTATGTGGTGTTAAAATGAATTTTCGACATGAATTTGTGGGAGATATTTCCATGGAATTGATTTCACCATCAGGACAAAAGGTAAGACTGGTTGGTCCAGCCGTTCCTGTCTCAGGAAATACCAGTTTTACAAAATGGAACGTCACATTTGTTTCATGTGGTGATATACCATCACCGGATGCCGGATTTTCGCCTTCATGGGATAATTTACAACCATGGGGTATTTTTGGAAATTATTCTGGTCAGTACCATCCCTTTTTAGGTTGTCTCGAAGATTTTAATTCTGGGAATTCTAATGGTACTTGGACACTTCGTATTATCGATGTTTCTCAGTTTGGTTCAGGACAAATTCAATCAGTCAGTTTGTTTTTTTGTGATGATACTGGATTAGACTGTGATGAATGTAAACTCGACCCGGGAGACCTTCAATCCACACCGGTAGAACAATGTCAGACTTCAGGAAATATAATATTTCAAAATCTTTTAGAAACATTTACAGCGTTTCCAAAAGACACTGTCAATTATATATATAAATGGGCTTTATTCCAAGATTCGGTATTATTGAACATCTTAGATCAAGGGTTACTTTCAGATCTGGCAGTTGGTACATTTACATTGTGCAATCTTCAATACGCGAAAAATGATTCTCTACTTATTCCTGTTGTTCCGGATACCTTTGATATTTTTTCTCTGAACAGTTATTTTGAAAATAATTTTATTTGTGCACAAGTAGGGGACAGATGTATTGATATAAATATTTATTCGTCCACAGATACCATTTTTATTGACACTACTATTTGTGCCGGAAATGTTTTTGTTGCTGCCGGGGAAGAATTTAATAATGAAGGTACATACACTTTACAAATTCCAGGACAATTTTGCGATACGATTCTCGTATTAGAATTGAAATTGGACAGTATTATAACTTCTATTCAAACTTCCACTGATTCAATTTCATGTATTAATCCTTCAGTTTTCCTGACAGGAAATATTTCGGACACAACCAAAATGATTAATGAATTTAAATGGTTTTCGCCAGATGGTCTATTTCTTCCAACCCAGGATGTAAAAGTTATTGAAGCTAAATCAGCAGGTACATTTTATTTTACCGCATCTGACGGTTTCTGCAGTGATACCAGTCTAATAGAGATTTATTTGGATGAAAATTTTCCTCAAGTTTCTATCATAGGTGAGGATACACTGACTTGTTTTTTGGATACAACACTCCTTACCCCATTAATAAATGTTCCTGTTCAATCTTTGGTATGGTCTTCATCAAGTCCTTTTATTCAAATTGGTAATAGTATAAAAGTTTTTGAAACCGGTCAGTATAGTGTGAATATTACGGGTGAAAATGGTTGTTCTGCAGTTGCATCAATAAATATTGTCAAAATATCTGAGCCGGCCCCATTTACACTTATAGGGGATACGCTTTTTTGCAAAAAGGATTCGATCTATCTGGATGTTCTATTTGAAACGGGTGGGAATTACCAATATGTCTGGTCAGGTGTTCATCCTGGAAATGAAAGTGTAAAAAATCCTCTTGTTACATCAGGAGGCTTAAAATCTGTTTTGGTTACAGACGTGCGAACAGGATGTTCTGCTTCCCAAAATATCAATATTCCTGATTTACGACAATATCCAAATGTATTGGTAAATGTGATGAACTTGAATTGCGAACGCAATTCCGTTGTTCCTCAGCTAATTGTTGACCTTCCGGTTGATAGTTTTATTTGGACCGGACCTGGTTTTTTTTCCAATAATGCCTCTGTTATGATTACCATACCAGGTACTTATAATGTATCTGTTTTTACAGAGGAAGGATGTTTTTCAACGCGGAATTTTTTTGTTGGTTTGGATACGGTAAAAGCTAATATATTCTTAAATTCTGATTCTTTGACATGTACTTCCAATTCTGTAATTATTAATGTTGAGAGCGATAAGGAACTTATAAAATATAATTGGTATGATTCGCAAAATAATTTAGTTGGTTCTGATGATTCACTTATAGTTTTTATAGCCGGCAAGTATTTGCTTCAAGCCGTAAATGTCGACGGATGTCTGTCTATTCAAACCATTGAAATAATACGATCTGCCAGTCTGCCAAATATTCTTTTTGAAGTTGACGAAATTAGTTGTACAAACGATTCCGTTCAGATCAAACCTGACAAAGCCGTTGGCTTTAACTTTGTATGGCAATATCCGGATCAGACCATTATATTGGAACCCTCACCGTATGTTCATATACCTGGATTGTACAAGGTAACAGTTACGGACAGAATAAATCCTGATTGTGTTGAAATTCAGGAAATTTTGGTCAATGAAGTGCGCGACTATGTTGTTTTTGACATTAGTTACGGCGAGTTTACCTGTATTTCCGATTCTGTCAGGGTTATGATAATTCCTGATATTGATTCTGTTTCACTGGCAGTTTCTGGTCCTTTTTTTACCATACAAAATGATTTTGATTTTTTTGTACATGAAGTCGGAACTTACTATGTTCGCGGAATTACAAAGGAAGGCTGTATTACAATGGATTCATTTACCACGGTGTTAAATGATATTGTTCCTAATATTGTATTGCCAAATCAGATTAAAATTACGTGTTTTAACAGATCAGTTCCTCTTGTATTCGAAAGTAATATAATCGGGACAAGATTTGAATTGTATAGAAACAATGTTTTATTAGGGGAAGGAAATAATTTTATGGTCTCAGATTCAGGATACTATAAAGTGTATGGTATTGCACCTAATGCATGCAGAGACACGCTGGGCTTTAATATTGAGTTGGATACCCTGCATCCTGATATCTCAATTCTTCCTTTTGATACAATAAATTGTATTAATACCTTTACCATTCTTGAAGCAGTTTCAGGTTCAAATAATGTAAATGTAAAGTGGACTTCCAGTGGCTCCAATCCAATAACAGTAAATTCCGGGGGGCAATATATAGCTGAAGTGATGAGTATTCAGAACGGCTGTATTACTCAGGATACAGTTTTAGTTATTGAAGAAAAAATTTATGCTGAATATGAGGTGTCTGCTTCCCAGATAAATTGTAAAAATGAAAACGCGGTGGTTTTACTTACACCTGGTATTCAATTTAATGATATTATTTGGTCTCCTTTAAATCCAAGTTTGGTATCACCAGGTACACTTTCTTTCAACACTTCACAAGAAGGTGTCTACTACTTCGAAGTGATCAGTGACAAATCCTGTATATTTAAAGATTCAATTTTTGTAATTAAAAATACGGAAAAACCTGTAATTTTACAAATCATTAGTGAAAATCTGAACTGCACCAATCGCCAGACAAATATTTCTGTTGTATCGTCCTCACCTATTGATAGTATACGATGGACAAGTCCATTCAATATTTATTTTAATAGTCTGAATTTAAATGTTTCAAATCCTGGTGAATATAAAATTAAACTGTTTGGTAGTAATGGTTGTATCAAAGATACTGCGGTTACCATTCTTGAAATTATTGATCCCCCTCAATACAGTTCCTTTACAGATAGTTTATCTTGCAAAAAAGGTAAAGGTATTATAGGAATTGTAAGTTCTGATAATATTGTGTCTTATGTTTGGTCCGGACCCAACCAATACATAGGTTTTGGACCTTCTGTGCTGGTTACCGAATCAGGAACGTACACGGTGGTGATTACTAAAACAAATGGTTGTACAGATACTACAGAAATTAAAGTTGGTGGAGATTACCGCGAACCGGATTTTGCCATTAAGGATAGTTTTTTTGTTCCGTGTGATTCATCGCTTATAAGATTATTTATTGAAGAGAATGATATTATTGAACAATATTATTGGAGTTTTGAAGGAAATTTTCTAAGTAATGATTCAGAACCACTGACCAATAAAGAAGGTAATTATTCAGTTTTAGTTACATCATTGAATGGCTGCAGAGCTAAAAAAGATTTTAAAGTAATTCAGATTACGCTACCGGCGGGATTTTCGTTTACCACTGATACAATTACCTGTGGTAAAACACAAGCCTACTTAAGTGCCAACTCTCCAAGTTCGCTGGCAGAATATAAATGGATTTCACCTAACGGAATTATTTCACAAAACAGTAATCTTGTTACCGATGAATCTGGTTTGTTTTTATTAATAGTGAAAGACGATAATAAATGTTTTGACACGGTAGAGGTTGAAGTATCATTAGACACACTTTCCCCTTTTGTTGAAATTGATCAGTTAGGTGAGGTTATTTGTGAAGAAAAACAAGTGGACCTTCGCATCAGAGATTCATTATTATTTCCGGAGTACACTTTTTTATGGTTTTCGGGAAGTTCGCAATTATTGTCTGATCCTACTTTGTCCAGGGTAACTGTATCAGGTGAGGGGGAATACAGAGTTCTGGTCACAAATCAGAATAATGGATGTCAGGCCATATTTGTCTACGAAGTCGGGGCTGTTGAAAGTGATTTTACCACGATTCCGCTTGATATTTCACAACCATTATGTAATGATTTTAATTTTGGTTCGGCATCCATAACGAATTTAAAAGGTGTTCCGCCCTATCAGACGAGTCTGAATGGAGTAGTCTATGGTTCTACCTTTGATTTTTATTTGCTTGCACCAGGTGAATACAATGTCAGTGTTAAAGATAGTCTGGGTTGTAAAACGGATACCGTATTTACCATTCTTCCCGCAACATCATTATCATTTCCTTTTCCTGCTGACACCACTCTTTATCTGGGAGACTCTTTGATTTTAGTGGCCGGCCCGGATTCCATTTTGAATAATAAGTTTAATATCATCTGGTTACAGAATAAAGACACCTTATGTTCCGGAAATTGTTCTGATTCCATTGTCGTATTTCCAAAAGGAACAACGATATATACTTTGCAAATGATATCTGAACAATTCAACTGCTTTGTGGAAAAAAAGATTTTTGTTAATGTGCTGGATGGAATATTTTCAGGGATTCCCAACGTTTTTTCAAGAAGTGCCATTCAAAGTGAAAACCGTACATTTTATATACCACAAACCAGAGGGGTGGAAAAAATTATATCCTTTAAGATTTTTGACAAATGGGCAAATCCTATGTTTGCCCGTTATGATTTTGAAAGCGGTGTACCTGAATTAGGCTGGGATGGAACCTTTGAAGGAAAAGAGATAGAACAAGGTGTATATGTAGTTGTCATAGAATTATTGTTGACCAATGGGAGAAGCATTCAATATGAAGGAAGTGTTACGGTAATTAAATAGAAAAAAATAGTTGTTTTTTTTCTAAAAAAGGTGTAACTTTGTTGTGCTAAAAAGTTGGATTATGACCTTTGAAATAGACACCCTCGGAACTCGAATTAAGAACATTTTTAAAAAGTTTTTGGTTCTTCTTATTTTTGCAAGTATTGTGAGTGCTAGTTTATACTATTTATACAGGAACTGGACGGTAAGTGAAGGAACTAGAACAGGGATTTTATATAAAATTTCGAAAAAAGGTAAAATATTCAAAACATATGAAGGCCAGATACAACTAGGAAATTCTCCGATGATGAATAAACAAAGTATTTGGGAGTTTTCAGTTGATAATAAGGAAGTGTATGAACAAATACAGAAATTCGAAGGCAAAAATGTAAAACTTCATTATAAAGAAAAAGAAAACACTTTTCCGTGGCAGGGCGATACTGATTATCTCGTATATAAAGTAGAACCGGTAAATTAATTTTTAGTTTTCACTAGTACTATATTGTGTAGCACCATTTTCATCTGTCATCAAACCTTTGTTGATAAAATGAATGAGTTCCTTCATTGCAAATAAATCATTGGTAATGTTTGCAATAAAATCTTTTGCTTTTATCATGTCATTAGAATAGGGTTTTCCTGAAGTATAACTTTTAAGGCGAATATAGTCAATTGTTTTTGTATTTACATTTATATCTTTTGGAACTTTTGCCAGCATGATGTTGGGTGATTTATCCAAATCACCATAAACAGAAGCAAATTTTTTATTTTCAATAATGGCAATAAATTCTTTCTGGAAAGTAAGGATTTCTTGTCTGACTTTTTTTACCATGTCATTAGGAGGCAAGTATAATCCTCCTCCAACAAAACTTTTTCCATCTTCAAGATGTACATAGTAGGCGGCAAGTGACATTTTTTTACCATAAGGTGTGAGGACAATTCCCAGTGATGTTTTGTAAGGGGTTTTATCTTTTGAAAACCTTATGTCTTTATTGATTCGGAAAATACAATTTTTTACATCAAGTCCTTTTAGGCTTACATCTTTTTCCTGCATACTTTTTAATATCTGTGAAGCCAGCAGGTGGTATTCTAGTTTTACCTCCTCATATATTTTTTTATTCTTTTCAAACCACTCCTTATTATTGTTTTTATTTAATTCCCTTAAAAAGGAAAATATTTTTTCCGGATTCATAATATTTATTTTAATAAACTGTTTATAAAGGCTTTAAAAAACAAACTCCGATGTTTTGTTCGGCTGATAATAGAAATTTCTTCCCATATGGTAGATTCGTTGGATAAAAACCTCAAAATGTTTTTGATTTTATTTTTTCTGAACATGGATGAAAAAATTTCTGATCCTAATTCATTGTATTTTGTAAGCACTTTCAATAAAATTAAGTCGTACCAGTAAAACCGATTAAAAATTTTAAAAGTTGAAAGATTTGTATTTGTTTTTAAAAAATTGGTTAACCTTTCGGCTTGTTGTTGGCAAAAATAAAAGGTATAACCTGTACTTGGTTTCGTCCACCCTCCGGCAGAACCTATCAACATTTTCCGTTCTGTATTTTTTTGCCAGAAAGGATAGGTTGTCATAGGAATGGCTCCAAATTCTTTTTCAGTGATTGTATAATCAACTATTTTACTATTATTTAAGAATTCCTTTAAAAAAGTCTCATAATCATTCCTTTTATACACTTGTTTGGAAAATATTGTAAACTCCATCAACGCTTCATGGTCATTAAATGGCAACACATACATAAACTGTGTTGAATTATTCTGCGGAATGTTGAAGTTCATAAACTGTACCTGAGCTTTTCTGAAGACAGGTTCTTTTACTTTTATAAACCAACCTCCGAAATGTTGTTGTAAGCTGGGATGATTACCCATGATAATAGTAGAATCTGGCAGGCTTGAAAAAACATAACTTGCCTGAAAAATACTTTTTACCGTATGCAGATATACACACTTTACTTTCTCTTCAATCTTTTTAATTCCTTCATATTTGATGGTGAAATTTGATTTCTGGGAAAGTTTAAGTAAGCAATATTCGTAAAAGTTTAAACTCTTTATCATTTTATACCGATAATCACCTAAATCAAATATTTTATGAAAATCATGTGATTGAATTTCAAATTCAGCCCATTGTTTTGATAAAATATTGTCCCATTTCCCTATTCCTTTTTCCCAAAAACTCCAGGTTCTGTCATTAGTGTTTTTTAAGTTTTCATCCAGAAGTAAAATTTTTTTACTATCGAAAAACGGGTCTTCCAACATCGCCATGGCCAAGTGAAAACCGGAAGCCCCCATGCCAATGATGGCAAAATCATACTGTGAACTTATTGTATGGTTATTCATTTAAAAAATATTCCAAAGTTTCCCAATATAACCGATAGGTCCTTAGATTGTTGTGATTGCCTTTTTCCAGAACAATCATTTTTTTATTTTTTCCCTGTATTGAAGTATATAGATTTTTAGCTGATACTATAGGAACTACTTTGTCTTCATCACCTTGCAGTATTAATATTGGTTTTGTGAATGACTGTAAAAATTGATAGGATGGAATGTCAATAGAAATAAAATTATGTAATAAAGGAACCTGATATTTTATAACATCCCGAAGGCTGTAGAAAGGAGTTTCAAGAATAACTTTAGTGATTTCCTGATTTTGGGAAAGAAAACTGGCTATGCCTGAACCCAGAGATCTTCCGAATATTATTTTGGGGAGGTTGCCATACCGATGGTTGACATATTTGAATACGTGCTGACCATCAGATAATATATTTTTTTCTGTAGGTATTCCCGAACTTTTTCCATAACTGCGGAAATCCCAACATACAACATTATACCCAAATTTGGTAAATTCAGAAGCTATAGGTCCCCATCTTTTTAAATCACTTCTGTTTCCATGAGAATATAGAATGACACCTCTGGGTTTCGGCACTAAATAGGTAATAATATGAAGACTGTCATTTTCAATTTTCAGAAAAGTATCTATTCTTTCTGAATAATATACAGGAATGTTTAATTCGTTTTTATATTGAAAATTTGGTTGGAAAACAATTTTTAAAGCCCAGTAATCCAATGATTGTATTAAAACAATTATCATAAAGACCAACCCGGAGAATGTACATAAAACAGTTTTTTGAATTCTTGACATTTTACCTTTTTTTCCGGGTAAAAGATATACTGGATAATTCTTTGTTGAAGTCTAAATTGTCCATTTTAAAAATTTCACTCAGTGTTTTGTGATATGATTCAAAATTGTGCAAATTATTGTGACCACCGCCAATAATAGGGTGGAGGCACGACAGGTATGAATTTATGGTTGCTAATTTTATACTGGAAGAAAACGGTATAAGTTTGTCTTTTGTTCCATGCAAGATGTGAATCGGACATTTTACATATTTAATCCACTTATAGGTGGGGATAGGAAATTTTAACAACCAGGACATGGGTAGAAAGGGTAGATACCTGCTTGTTGTTTTACTCATACTGTAATACGGAGCATCCAGGATAAGCATTCTGGGAGAATTCATAGATGCCAGTTTGGTGGCAAAACCCGAGCCCATAGATCTTCCATACAATATAATGTACTTTTCATCCACTTTCTCCTTAATTTTATTGTAAATCAATTGCAAGTCTTCATTAATTTCTTTTTGTGTTCGTATTCCTGTACTTTTGCCATATCCTCTGTAATCAATCATGATGACCTCATAGTCATACCTTAGAAAATCAATGGCAAATTTTCCCCATCCCTTAATACTTTTACTATTACCTTTCAGATAAAAGACTACCCCTTTGGGGTTAATGCATTTGAAACGCAATCCAGAGATTTTTACTCCGGGTTTGATTTCTACAAGATATTCATCAAAAACCAGATTTTTATAATCGAAATTGAATTCTTTGGGTAATTTTTCAGGGCGAAAAAGAATATAATCCTGAAAAAAATAGACAGCAATACTAATGCCAAGATAAATGATGGTAAAAACAATAACAATATCAATCAGGTAATCTTGTACAAAATTCAAAGGATGTTATTTTGAAAATGAATGGTCAAAACGATCAAAAATATACGAAAATCCTACATTTAGCTGAAAAAAATTACTATAATTTAGTTGGTCTGCATAGTTTACCGGAAAATAAAAGTCAATGCCAAAATTAGTTTTAAATTGCCCGGAACCAATTCCAACCATCAATTGAGTTTCATGAAAAAGGAATGGATTATTCCCTGTTAAAATTTGTAAATAATCTTCATATTTCTGATTTTCCGGTTTGACTACAATCTTTTCGATGTCCAGATAATTTAATCTGTATAAAAGATCAAGCTTTATATTTCTGCCTTTTAGATGAGAACCAAATTGTAAAAACATTTTATTTGAGGTCAAATCAAATGTATTAGTTTCCCTGGTGTTGACAAAACCAAAAGGGTCTGCAATCTCAACTCTTTGGTATTCAGTACTTCTTACAAAGGTATATCCTAAATAAGAATCAAAATGAAAACCTTCTTCGTTTTTTTGAAGAAGCCCTGATTTTGTTAAGATTGTTTTCGTTTTATAGTATGAAGAATAACCGCCCAGTGCTATCGTCGTTTGCGGAATAAGATGAGTAAATCTCAAATCCCCAAAAAAAGCAAGATTTTTTAACGGACTGTAATTGTAGTAAGTACCTAAACCCGGTCCTGCTGATATGGCACTGAGAAACTGTTTTTCGTTGTAGACAGATTGAATACCACTAAAAGAAGGATTGTAAAGTCCTGAATTTGTTTGACAACCTGACAATCCAATGAATAAAATAACACCAATACTGATGTGCAAGATCAGTTTGGAGTAAAGGGATTGATTGGTGATATTTTCTGATGATAACAAAATAATTTTGATTTCAGGCGTTAGTATTCAGATATTATAATTGCATTAAACTTCAATATTTTACTGAAAAGTTTCAAATTTATGATTAATTAAGTCAAAAAAAATCCCTTTTAAATATTCATATTCTTTGAATATTTAAAAGGGATTTTTTTTCATTCTAAAAAATTAAATTTTCAAATTATATTTTATTTCAGAAAGGGATCCGAAAATTTAGGATCAATGGTGATATTATCATCATTCAATGTTAGAAGAAACGCAATAAGATCTTGTTTTTCTGTTTCTGTAAAATTAAATTTTAATAGGTAAATTTCCGAATTTTAAATCTTGACTAAGGTTTTTATAATTTTTAATATTACTGCTGTAATGGTCGATTACTTCATTAAGGGTATTGAACATTCCATTGTGCATATAGGGTGCTGTTCTTGATATATTCCTCAAGGTGGGAACTTTGAACTTACCCTGATCGTTTGCATAATTTGTGTGTTTTCCAACGCCCATATCGTCATATTCCAACATTAATCCATTGTTTGCACTTAAGACAGGAGGCCTTCCTGCATTTTGACCATGGCAAGAAGCACAATGGCTCATGTACAATTTTTTACCATTATTTTCACTTTGCGTAAAACCTGTGAAAGCATAATTAATTGAATTAATTCCAATTTTATCGAGTTCTCTGTCGAATTTGGTGTTATAGTTTGTCAAAGAATTTACAAATGTTCCTATAGCATCCAGAATTTCTGTTTCTGATATACTGTTTTCTTTATGAAATGCTTCTCTTATAAGTGGTTTATAGTATTCATGATTATTGACAACATCAGCTACTTCATGCATCTTCATATCCATTTCAAGTGGATTGCCAAGAGTTGCTTTGCTCTGATCCTGCACTCTGGTCGCCCTGTTGTCCCAGAAAAAAGGTATTCCTCCAAAATCGCCATAATAAGCTGCAAAATTCAACACTGATCCCAGTGCAATCGAATTACGTGCAGTCACTCTGTTTTCAACTCCTTGTGAAAAGGATACGTCATCGGAGAAAGCAAGTTCCTGTTTATGGCAGGAAGCACAGGAAATAGTTTTGTCTTTTGACAAATTTTTATCGTAAAATAACACCCTGCCTAAGGTAGCGATGTCTTTATCAATAGGTCTTGAAAATAATCCTGTGTGATTTGGTAATTTGAAATTGTAATCATGGGGTATATTTGGCAATGAGACATATTTTTTCAACATAGCATCATCTTTCTGACCATAATAAGAAATCACGACGTCAACTTTATCATCAGTACAGGATGGAAAACTAAAAAAGCCTAAAACTAAAAAATAAAAAAGTATAGAAAATTGTCTTTTTTTCATAAATAAATATTTTAGCTGTTAAAAATATAAACAAATATAAACAGATATTTTAAAACGTCAAGGCCGGAACCATAATTTGTTTCAATTATAATAAAATTTTAACACAATTATCGGTGATATTAAGCAGGCGAGTTCAAATTTAATAACACAGTTATGTCACAGACTGGCATAAAATATATGCAAATATTATATTTAAGTGACAAGTATAAAAAAAGCCTTTCTGAATTCAGAAAGGCTTTTTATTTTACATCATGCCGGGCATTCCACCTCCCTCCATAGGAGGCATTGGCGGGTGATCTTCTTTTTGTCACTGATTACACATTCTGTTGTCAATACCATACTTGCTATGGAACCTGCATTTTCAAGTGCAATTCTCGTTACTTTGGTTGGGTCGATGACGCCTGCTTTTTTCAGGTCTTCATATTCACCGGTTCTCGCATTATAACCATTAGCTCCTTTGCTTTTTAATACTTCCTGAAGTACAACTGAACCATCAATACCAGCGTTTTCAGCAATCGTTCTTAAAGGGGATTCCAATGCTTTTTTAACAATCTGGATACCAAGATTTTCGTCTTCATTTAATCCTTTGAGATTGATAAGGGAAGCCATAGCTCTCACCAGGGCAACACCGCCACCGGCAACAATTCCTTCTTCTACCGCTGCTCTTGTAGCATTTAAAGCATCATCCACCCTGTCCTTTTTTTCCTTCATTTCAACTTCTGTTGCAGCACCAACATATAGCACAGCGACTCCACCGGCAAGTTTTGCCAATCTTTCCTGAAGTTTTTCTTTGTCGTAATCAGACGTTGTGGTTTCTATCTGGGCTTTAATCTGAGCAATTCTTGCATTGATATCAGCTTTTTTACCTTTGCCATTAACAATTGTTGTATTGTCTTTGTCAATGGTAATTTTTTCAGCTTGTCCAAGATGTGTCAATTCTGTATTTTCAAGTTTATATCCTTGTTCGTCAGAAATTACGGTTCCACCAGTCAGAATAGCAATGTCTTCAAGCATGGCTTTTCTTCTGTCGCCAAAACCAGGTGCTTTTACTGCAACAATTTTTAAACCCGCTCTCAAACGGTTGACTACCAATGTACCTAAAGCCTGACTTTCCACATCTTCTGCAATAATCAGTAATGGTCTTCCGGTTTGAACTGCTTTTTCAAGAATGGGAACTATTTCCTGGACATTGGATATTTTTTTATCATGAATAAGAATCAGTGGATTTTCATATTCCGTTGTCATATTTTCCGTATTGGTGATAAAGTACGGAGATAAGTATCCTCTGTCAAATTGCATTCCTATAACTTCATCCACGTAAGTATCGGTACCTTTTGCTTCTTCTACCGTAATTACACCATCTTTTGATACTCTTTTCATGGCATCTGCTATCAGGGTACCAATTTCATCATCATTATTTGCAGAAATAGAGGCAACTTGTTTTATTTTTTTGAAATCAGATCCTACTACTTCACTCTGATCTTTCAGGTCTGCGATGATGGAATGAACGGCTTTGTCAATGCCCCTTTTAAGGTCCATTGGATTTGCACCAGCAGTTACATATTTCATACCTGCATTGACCATGGCTTGGGCCAATACAGTTGCAGTAGTTGTTCCATCACCTGCGGCATCTGCCGTCTTTGATGCCACTTCTTTCACCATTTGAGCCCCATATTTTCTACAGGATCTTCCAGTTCAATTTCTTTTGCTACCGTTACACCGTCTTTCGTTATGACAGGGGCTCCAAAACTTTTCTGGATAACAACATTTCTTCCCTTAGGTCCCAGGGTAACTTTTACAGCATTGGCCAATTGGTCAATACCGGATTTTAATTTAGTTCTTGCATTCGAATCAAAGCTAATGATTTTAGCCATATTATAAATAATTTAATGGTTTAACAAAAAAAAATAATTGATGATTAAAGAATGACTAAAATGTCATCTTCCCTCATGATTAAATAATCAGCACCTTTATGATTGATTTCCTGACCGGCATATTTTCCATAGAGGACAATATCGCCTTTTTTTACTGTCATTTTATGACCTTCTTTTCCCGGTCCAACGGCAATAACCTCACCTCTTTGTGGTTTTTCTTTGGCTGTATCCGGGATAATAATACCTCCGGCGGTTTTTTCTTCAGCAGCGGATGGTTTTACTACAACTCTGTCATTAATTGGCTTCATAAGCAAAATATGTTTAAAAGTTTTGTGATTAAAAGAATATGTATACATGAACATCATTTAATGTGCCATTCTTGTTTTTATGACAATTTGGCTAAATAAGGAAACAATATGGCAAAAAAAGTCAGTTACAAATAAAGGTTTCAGTAAAAATGACAGATTTATTCATGAAAATCAGAAAAGAAAAGTCTGATTTCTTTATTTTCAAGTTGTTCTACATTGGCCAGTTCAAACAGTTCGGTTAATTCTTCTTTTTCGATATGTGTATTTTGACAAAGGGTATCCGGATGTAAAATTATTATATAAATATGTTCATAAACAAGCCAGTTTAAATCAGTCAGCATGTCAAACAGAGCATCCAGATTGTGACCAAAATAATCCGGAAATGACATACTTTCCTGAAACGTTTGAAACAAATCTTTTCTGGTTGTACATTTTTCACCGTCAATGATGACAAATAAAGTATCTTTGGTTTTAATAATCTTATGATTCATGAATTGAGATTTTATTTTATTTCTATAAAGTCTTTGTAATGATTTTTGGTATAGTAAGCTTTGTTGTTGCTACTCGTTACCATACGTTCGGGACCCCTGTTTTTATTAGGCTTTTTGGGATGAACATCCCATTCACGGTATGAAATTTTATTACCTGAATTATCCTGTTCCGGGAGTTTTTTTTCCCTGTTAAAAAACCTTCTGCCACCCACATATCCCTTCAAAGGTTGGTTATTCTGTTGGACATAGGACAATACCTCCATTACATAGTCAGGAATCTCCGGGGAAAGGTTTTTTGATGTTTTATTGGTGTGATATTTATCTTTACTGACTTCTGTAGTTGATTTCGACATCCACCCATTATCGCTGTAGAAATAACAAAGACAAAATCCTGCCAAGGTAAGAATAAAAACAGCGTAGATTATATTTGCCTTTTTTTGTAAGCTCATAAATGGTTAGCTTTATAATTTAAGCAAAAATATGTTTTACCCTGCAATTATCAAAATTTTGATAATCAAATGCATTTAAATATTATTTTAAGTTAAACTGATTAATGCGGCAGGATTTATAAACAATATTAATGGCCGAAAATCAAATTACTTAGAAGCTACTTTTTCAAAAGGTGTCTTGCCACAAAATTTGAACCCAAAAGACCGTATATCATAACTGTAACTGAACTGACCGGCATCAATATAGCGGCCACGATTGGAGAAAGAAGGCCTTGTACAGCAAATCCAAGACCAATAATATTGTATATTAAAGCCAGTGTAAAAGCACCCATTATTAATGTTCTGGATTTTCTGACCACGCCAAAAATTTCCTGTAGATGTGAAAACCCGGCAGCATTCAGGATTCCATCGCAGGCAGGAGTAAAGTTATTGGAATCGCTTGAAATGACAAATCCAACGTTGCTTTGTTTAAGAGCACCGGCATCATTAAGCCCGTCGCCTACCATCATCACCATTTTACCCTGGTTTTGTAATTCTTTGATTTTATTTAATTTGTCCTGAGGGCTTTGATTGAAGTAAATATTTTTCACAAAAGGAAATAATTGAACCAACCTTTCTTTTTCTCTGTCATTATCTCCTGATAAAATGGAGATATCCATATTTTTTGAAAGTAAATTAAACAGCGGAACGACGCCATCTCTTAAATGATTCTGAACCGAAAAATATCCCAGAAAATGATCATCCAGCAATATAAAAACCCCTTTTTTAGGATTGGCGTTTTTCAGATTAAAAACAAAATTTTCAGAACCAATTTTTAATGATTTGCCTTTTGCTTTTACATTTATTCCTTGCCCCACTTTTTCTTCAAAATAATCAGTTTTTTCAAGATAGGGCCCTTCAATACCGGAAAATATGGCTTTGCTGAGTGGATGATTTGACTGAAAAGCAGCACTTTTGACGAGTAGTTTTTCTTCATCATTTAATTCCGGACCATACCATAAAATCTCCATTTTCGAATGATCGGTTATCGTTCCTGTTTTGTCAAATACGATATGATTTACATTCTGCATATTTTCAATGACATCTACATTTTTAAGATAACAGTTTTTTTTGCCGAGAAGGCGTAAAATATTTCCAAAAGTAAAAGGAGTGGCTAAAGATAAAGCACAGGGACATGCTACAATCAACACTGCAGTAAAACTATTAAATGCTATAGCCGGATCAGCCCACAACCAGTAAAATAACGTCAAAACGGCAATACCCATAGTTACAATGGTAAAATATTTGCCGAGCAGAGTGATAATCTTCTGAGAGTTCATTTTATTTTCTGAAATAAAACTGTTTTCATCCCAAAGTGAAGTAAGATAGGATTGATCGACTTTTTTTAGAGCGTTGACCTGAATGGTACTGCCAATATGTTTTGCTCCTGCAAATATTTTTTCTCCAATATTTTTGCGAATGAGGTCAGATTCTCCGGTTACAAAACTGTAATCCAGATGTGCTTCTCCATTTGTTATTATAGAATCAGCAGGTATAATTTCTTCATTTTTTATCATGATAATATCACCTGGACGAATGATATCCAGAGATACGGTTTTCCAATCATTATTTTGTTTTACCAAAGCTGAAATCGGAAAGTAAGATTTATAATTTCTGTCAAAACTGATAGATTGAAAAGTGTAGTTTTGAAACCACTTTCCGATAAGCATAAAAAATATAAAACCAGCCAGGCTATCCAGATACCCTTCTCCTGCGCCAGTCAGAATATCAAAAGTACTTCTCCCAAATAAGGCCAGAATGCCAATAGCAATTGGTATGTCAATGGTGATTTTTCTTAATTTTATCGTCCAGAAAGCAGACCTTAAATAATCAAACCCACTGTATAATAAAACGGGAAGACTTAATAGAATATTAAGATAACCTATATATCTGCTAAAGTCTTCCTCAACAAAACCAAGATATTCCGGAAAGCTGAGTAGCATAATATTGCCGAATGAAAATCCGGCCAATCCAATTTTGTAGTATAAACTTCTGTCAGGAGACATCAAATGATTGCCCTGAAGTTTTTCAAAATTTAATTCAGGGTCATAACCAATCATACTCAACAACTGAACCAGTTCTCTCAATGAAATTTTATTGGTTTTAAAGGTAATGCTTGCTTTTTTTTGTAAAAAATTGACCCTTGAATGAATAATTCCATCGTTGAGTTTTTGAATATTTTCCAACAACCATATACAGGAAGAACAATGAATCTGAGGAAGGTTAAAACTTATTTTGGCCGTATTGCCTTCCTGAAATTCCAAAAGTTTATTTATCACATTTGGTTCGTCTAAAAACTCATAACTTTTAGCAGATATTTTGTTTTTTGAAATTCCTGGTTTATCTTCATAATGGTAATATTCTTCCATTCCGTTTTCTGAAAGGAGGTCAAAAACGACCATACAACCCTGACAACAAAAGTGTTTTTCTTCCTTTTTTGGATGTTCTGCAGGACACTCATCCCCACAATGAAAACATTGCGTAGCAACTAAATGTACGGCCTTACTTTGCGGCATTTGTTGATCTGTTTATTGTTAAGGGCAAAATTATACCGCACACACAGTGCAATATATGATGAAAATCATATACTTGAATGAATTAAAACATGGGAACTAAAGAAGCCTTATTCTTTAATTCCCGCCTGTGAAAGAAGAAAAGTGTATTCCATGGCTGTTTCCCTCCATTTTTTAAACCTTCCTGAAGCGCCCCCGTGGCCGGTATCCATATTACAATAAAAATATAATGGATTTTTGTCTGTTTTAAATGCTCTGAGTTTGGCTACCCATTTGGCAGGTTCCCAGTATTGTACCTGACTATCCCAGTATCCCGTTGTCACAAGCAGGGCAGGGTATGCCTTTTTTTCAACATTGTCATAAGGAGAATACGAAAACATATATTCAAAATAATCTTTTTGTTTTGGATTCCCCCATTCGTCAAATTCTCCTGTGGTGAGAGGAATACTTTCATCAAGCATCGTGTTAATTACGTCAACAAAAGGTACCTGAGCCACCACTCCTTTCCATATTTCAGGTTTTATATTTAAGGCGGCACCCATCAACAAGCCTCCTGCACTACCACCCTGCGCAAAAAGTTTGTCTTTGGCAGCAAATCCATTATTGATTAAAAATTCACCGCACGAAATAAAATCGGTGAATGTATTTATTTTTTTCAAATATTTACCATCTTCATACCATTGTCTACCCATTTCCTGTCCACCTCTGATATGTGCTACTGCAAAGGCAAATCCTCTATCCAGCAAACTCAACCTTGAAGAACTGAAAAATGGATCCATACTGGCTCCATAAGATCCGTATCCATATAACAACACTGGCATTGTACCATTTTTTGGGAAACCTTTTTTATAAACAATAGATAAAGGAACCAAAGTACCATCGTCAGCTGTCACCATTTTTCTTTCAGAAGTATAATCCAAAGGATTAAAATTACCTACCACTTCCATTCGTTTTTTCAGATCCAGTTGTTTTGTCTGCATATTGTAGTCATACGTTGTGTTGGGAGTAGTCAATGACGTATATTCAATTCTCACCCAAGGTGTATTAAAATCTGGATTAATACTTGTATACACGGTATAGACTGGCTCCTCAAAAGCAATGTAATGTTCATTTACACCATTCCATGGTTTAACTTTTATTTTAGTCATACCTTCTTTTCTTTCTGAAATGACCATAAAATCACTAAATATTTCAAAACCGTCTGTCAGAATATTTTTATCATAAGGTATAAAATCAACCCAGTTTTCTTTTGCCGTGGCATTAATTGGGCAGGACATAATTTTAAAGTTTAACGCTCCATCTTTATTTGTATTTATATACCAATTGTCTTTGTAATGGTCAATACTAAATTCAAGATTTTTTTCTCTCTTTTGGAATAGTTTAAAGTTGCCATTTGGTTTGTCTGCTTCCAGAATTAGGTATTCATTGGACAATGTGGAATTGTTGGAAATAACAATATATTTTTGAGACTTGGTTTTATACACATACGTAGTAAAAGTATCATCGGTTTCGTGGTAAATTAAAGCATCTTTCACAGGATCCGTTCCCAATTCGTGACGGAATATTTTATAGGACCGAAGTGTTTCGTCATTTACAGAATAAAAAACGTGTTTATTGTCATTTGCCCAAGTGATACCACCGGAAGTATTCAGAATTTCATCTTTATAGAGTTTGCCTGTCAAAAGGTTTTTGAACTTTATAGTATATTGTCTTCTTCCGACATTATCCTCACTATATGCCAGTATATTGTTGTTGGTAGAAACAGACCTTCCACCCACAGAAAAATACGAATGTCCCTTGGCCATTTCATTTACATCGAGCAGCATTTCTTCTTTAGATTTAAGAGATTGTTTTTTTCTTGTATAAATTGGATATTCTTTACCATCTTCAAAACGGGTGATGTAATAATACCCCTGATACATAAAGGGAACAGACATATCGGTTTGTTTGATTCTTCCTTTTATTTCCTCAAATAATTTGTCTTCAAAAGGTTTTAATGAAGCTGTTTGTGTTTCCCTGTATTTATTCTCTGCGTTTAGGTAATCTAAAACTTCTTTGGTTTGTGGATCAGGCACTGCTGCTTCCTTTTGTTGATCGCTTAGCCTCATCCAAAAGTAATCATCTGTCCATGTTTTTTTGTGAAGTTTATACGTTTGTGTTTCTTTTTTTGCGACAGGAGGATTGATACTATCATTTGCGATTCCGGATTTTTGATTTATTGATTTTGACATTTCTTTCGGATAACTTAGTTTTTGAATAGAAAAACACGGTAAAACTACTAAAGGACAAATTATAAAAAAGATAAATTTCATCATTTTGAATTTTTTTTACTTTGAAAATGTTTTTTTGAAAGACAGGAAAATTAAAAATTTGCTCAAAAATACATTATTAGCGGAGAAAAACTTTTTTATTTCATCTAAATGTATCAATTTTATGGTTTGGATAAATTCTGATGCGTTTAAAAACTTCATACGGACAAATATTTTCAATTTCTATGCCTATAATGTTGGGTAGTGCAGCCCAAAACCTTATAGTGCTTTGCGATAACATCTTTTTGTTCCATTATTCAAGTCTTGATTTTGAAGCTTCCGGTTTGGTTGGTGTTTTTTATTTGATGATAGCGGCCATAGGATATGGATTTTCAAGAGGTGGGCAAATTCTGATAGCGAGAAGAAGTGGAGAACATGATTATGAGGGAACAGGTGCAGCATTTCAGTCTTTATTTATTTTTGAAGCGGCACTTTCTGTTCTGATGTTTTGCGTATTATTTTGGTTTGGTCAACCGATTTTTTCTCTTTTTGTAAAAAATCAGGAAATTCTCCAGAAGTGTATGGAATATCTGGGTCCAAGGAGTTACGGTATTTTTTTCAGTTATCTTGGTGTTTCATTAGTGGCATATTATACAGGGATAGCGCGTACAAATTTTATTATTTACGACACCATTGTGTTGATAATGGTTAACATTATTTTAAACTGGATTTTTATTTTTGGCAAATTTGGTATTCAACCTATGGGTATAAAAGGAGCAGCTTTAGCCAGCACCTTGGCAGAAGTAGTTGCATTTATCGTTTTTATAATTTATATTTTTTATGATAAAATCAACCATAAATACAAATTATGGAAATTTGAGAGACTTGACTTTGCTTTAATTTCTTCCACATTTTTTATATCAACACCGATTGTATTTCAATCCATTTTAGGCATTGGGTCATGGTTTCTTTTTTTTAGTTATATTGAAAATATAGGAAGGCAGGAATTGGCAATATCCAATTTGTTAAGGAACGTTTATCTTATTTTATCCATACCGTCTTGGGGGTATGCTGCCGGTATCAATACGTTGGTCAGCAATTTTATAGGCAATAAAAAAAGGCAAGCTGTACTTCCTTTGATCATTAAAACGGCGAAACTGAATCTGGTGACAACCATTATCATCAGTTTGCCTGTCATTCTATTTCCGGAGTTTTTTTTATATCCCTTTTTCGGAACAGATGATATGATGCTGATCAGAGATTCGAAGCCCTATTTATGGGTTGTTTTCGGAATACTTATCGCTTTTGCAACAGGTGTAGTATTTATTAACGGGCTTATTGGAACCGGAAAAACGAAACAAGCTCTTTGGATACAAAGTGTTTTTACTTTGCTTTATATTGTATACATCGTCTTCATGATTAAAATATACTATTTCGGATTAAACCTTGCGTGGAGTGTTGAAATCGTTTACTGGTTAGGCATTTTATTGATGAGTTTCATGTATTTGAAATCAAATAAATGGCATTTTTTTAAAATATAAAACCTTATTGTAACGTATACCGAATTTGGATGCCAAGTTGATTTTCGTAATGATTTGTATGGCTTAAAACAGGAATTTTAATAATTGGGTACAATCCATGCCGATACATAGCTGTAATCATAAACTTTGAAGAAAGATTTGCTCCGAAACCGATAAATGGCACCATGTCAATGGATTGGTAAGTGCCGGGGAAATTACTATACGTGTTTTTAATCTGGAGCTCATTGGATTCAGGGTTTCCATTGGGATTTGAAGCTGTATCTTCAAAATATTTTTCACTTGAATTTTCGGAATATTGAATTTTATTATATCGATAAGGAAAAGAAATTCCCCCTGAAATTACATAGTTTTTATAGAAGTTGTAATGGGCACCTAACGCTAATTCTAATTGGTGAATGTTGTTGATTTTAATTTCTGTGTTTTTTTGATTGCCGAATTCTGCAAGAGCACTCATGGCTAATGTATCCAAATATTCAGCAATATTATAAGAAACCAGACGATATCCAACTGAAACATAGGGATGAAGCTTTTTGAATCTTTTTTCAAACATATATCCAAACCCCAAAACATAATTTTTAGAACGAAAATTTTGAATACCTGAAGTAACAAACAGGTTGTGATAAGTATTATTGGTTTTCTTTTCTTTTTGCCTGCTTAGTGGTGTCAAACTAAATGGGTGATCAGTACTCATTAAAGTCAATGGAAGGGTAGTAATCGATGGAGATAAGTTGTCAGGATGTAAATTTACTTCGTTTGCTTTAGGAATCGATTGATTTTGTGTGTTGAAAGATGTCGTCTCCGATAAAACATTATCAACTGAGGTATATGCTGGAAATATTTGTACATTATTATACACCATTTTATTCGGATCCGAAATACTTTTTTGGAAGGTAGGGGAAGTTGCCAGATTATTATTTTTGTTGCGTTGTCCGATGAGTTCATTATCTGAGTGCAAAGATTTTGTATTTTTTTTATATTGGTTTCCTTTTACACTATTTGTTGGATGCGCAATAGTTGAAACATTATGTTTTGGATTTAATTTAGCCGTTTTATACTTATGTAAAAAAAATCCTCCCATAAAACAAAACAGCATGAGAGAGGCAATCAACCAGATTGGTAAAACAAAATTTCTATTTTTCTGCGGCATCTCCTTATCCAGGATTTGTTTCATTTGTATCCAGCCTTTTTCTTGTAATGGATTTGTCATTGTAGCATAAATTTGGGATGATCCTGATTATAAATTTTTAATTTTTCTTTTAGTATATGTCGGGCATTGGCCACATGCCATCTGCTTGTTCCTTCACTAATATTGAGCTCTTTTCCAATATCTGCATGAGAATATCCTTCCAAAGCAAATAATTTAAGTGCTTTCGCTGAATTGTCTGGCAAGTGATCAAGTAATTGGTAAATCTCACCGAATATTAGTTCATTTAATGCGTTTGCATTGGTTTGGACATCAGTGAAAACGTCAACAGGTTGTAAAAAGGCAAGTTTTCTGTCTTTATGGCGAAAATGGTCAATCACACTATGGTACATAATCTTGCGAAGCCACCCTTCAAAAGAACCGATATGTTTATATAAATGAATATTTTGATACGCTTTTAAATAACCATCGTGTAATATCGAAAGGGCGTCATTTTCATCTTTTGTGTATCGAAAACAAACTTTTATCATTACGTCAAAAAACATTTCGTAGAGTAGTTGCTGACATTTTCTGTCATTTTTGATGCATCCTTTTATGATGTCATCTACATTATGAATTTTGTTTTTAAAGAACATTAAAAGATGATGCCGATGTTAAAAAACAACCTTCTCAGAGCCATGTCAAATTTGGTGGTTAGCCAACCTGAATTTTCAATGGTATAACTCATTTCCTGATAAATGAAGGACGGACCAAAATGAAAAGCAGTACCGTTGTTTAATGCTTTACTGTAAGTCAATCCCAATTCTGTGCGGATTCCTCCTTCAGAACTTCTTTTTTCCCATTCATAATCACTTTTTCCCACTGAGGCAAAACTATATCCACCTGCAGCAGATATCAAAAATGCCGATTTCGATTTCTGGAAAAGTGAAATCTGATAACCCATTGAAACCGGAACAGACATTATATTGATATTTGATTTAAATGATTCAATTCCGGTATTCAGGGTGAAATGTTGCAATCTTTTTTTACCGATACGATACAAAAGATGACCATAAATACCTAACCCACTTATGAGTCCGTCTCCGTTATCTCCAAACCCCAAACCAAGGTCAAGCTTAAAATTCATTTTCCCGGGTTTCTGTAAAACTAACGTTTGTGCACGTGTTTCTGTGGATTTCAGACTCAATTGTGTGTGCGCAAAGGTGACAATATTTCCATCTTCAGTTTGTATGGATAAACTATCACTGGTGACAGATTGAACACTACCTTTGAATTGTACTCCGTTAAATAAGGTGAATGTTTGTTGTTGCGCCTGCAGATGACCATAAAAAACAAGAAAAATTATAGAGATGAAAAGCCTCATTTTTCAATATTTATCGAACTCAACAAAATTATATTGCCGGGATCTGAACAATTGTATTGGAAAAAACCATCATTTCCGACCAACAACAGAAGATTTTTATTTACAGCAATAACATCCCATGCCATAATATCACCAATGTGAGCCAAAAGATTTTTATCTATTTTTGAAATATCGGTTTTATCAAAGATTTTCAAACCGGATTCGCCTTCACAAATATACAGCTGATTTTCCCAAAACCCAAGGCCGTGCGGATTTGTCATAGGGTAGGAATGAAGTAAAACGGGATTAAAAATATCTTTTACATCAATGACCTGCAATTCGTTTCTGTCGCCGGGGCATAATTGTCCGCCTGTTCTGAGGGTTACATAGGCAATATCATTCTCAATAACGACCGGGTCACAAGCCCTTGCATGGGTAAAGGAAGACCTGAGTTGAGGAGACACAGGATTTTCAATATCAACGATATGCATACCATTATTGGCGCCTAAAAATAAATAATTTTTATAAGGTGAAATGGTTTCAATTCCCCATGGTAAAGCTGTAAGCACACTTTCTCCTACATATCCGTCAGAGAGAATGGGTAGAGAATACAATTCAGATAATCCAGCGGCAAAAAGGTGATTTTTACTAATGGTAAATCTGGCAAGCGAACCTCCTTTTCCAACTTTTGGTGTACCATCGGCTGAACTTTCAAAATTATTTGCTCCGGGATTTCCTGACAGATCAATAAATACACCGTCACCATCATTTATGATAACATTGCCAAATTGGCTATGGGAACAATCAAATTGTTCTGTTATGTCTGTTGTTTCGTAGTGTGATAATAGTCGGTTGCTTCCTTCAATAAAATAAAAACTTTCAAATAGATTTTCTTTTCTTTCGATGAGACGAGGCTCCTTAATATTTTTTACATCAATAACTAAAAGGTCAGTATAAGCATCAGCATACAAGATGTCATTCATTACAGCCATATCAATATTTCCCGGTATTTCAATAAAGCCTTCATTGACAGGAGGTTGGGTCTTGATTATTGATTATATGAATACCTTTTCTCAATTCGTTAATAAGAATGTAATTGTAATAAAAATAAATTTTGCCGGGCTCTTTTAAAGCTTCGCTGTTGCCGAGTTTAACAGGGATTTTATATTCTTCCGGAGTTACATAAACAGGTTTGAGGTAGGTATATGTACTGGTTTGAGTACATTTATCCTGAATACATGAAGATTGTAAGAGCAGAAAACAAAGACTAAAAAATAATACTACATTTTTCATACACTTTAAAATTTATTATAAAATTAAGAAAAAATTTCAATTCAGATAAGTTGTTTCGAAGTTGTTGGCCACAAAATCCATTAAAAACCTAATATTACCTTTAAAGACGTAAACCATGGGGGAGTCGTTGGTGGATCAGGCATTTTTTTTCATTATATAAATATTTTTAAATTAATTGCCTGTATTTTTTGATACTTAAAGTAAATATGTTACCTTTGCAGTCCGAAATCGGAATATCATAATTCCGATATACCACATCGCGGGATGGAGCAGTTGGTAGCTCGTCGGGCTCATAACCCGAAGGTCGTAGGTTCGAGTCCTGCTCCCGCTACAAAATAAAAGGTCGTCTTTACACAAGGACGGCCTTTTTTTATAACAGTTATTATAATGAAAAAACATTTCTGTTTACCAGCTAAAGCAAAGTTATTAAATAAGTAAATGTTATAATGAGACTAAGGATTAGCTCAATACTTTAACATTAAAGACATTTTGATTATATTTGCACCCGATTTATTTTTATGGCAAAGTACACTCCGAAAGAAATTGTCAACCGAAAGGCAAAATTTGAATATCACTTCTTACAGACGTTTGAGGCAGGCATTGTTTTGACTGGAACCGAGGTGAAAGCTTTGAGGCAGGGACTAGCCAACCTCAACGATGCATATTGTATTTTTGAAAAAAACGGCGTACTGACAGTTAAAAGTTTGTTTATTGCTGAGTATGACCACGGTACTATTTATAACCACGATGCAAGGAGAGACAGAACGTTGTTGTTGAAAAAACCGGAATTAAAAAAGCTGTTGAGAAGGGTAGAGGAGAAAGGACTGACCATAGTGCCATACAGGTTGTATTTTTCTGAAAGAGGATTTGCCAAACTCGAAGTAGTGCTGGCTCAGGGTAAAAAAGCGTTTGATAAACGGGAAACCATGAAAGAAAGGGACAATAAACGCGAAATGGACAGACTGAAAAAAATCAAATTATAATCCTTATAAGCTTATATCGTTATAATACAGCTTCTCCGAATATTTTGACCAATTTCTCACACCCTTCATAAAATCCATATAGGATGTATAAATTTTTTTGTTGACCTCATTTTTATTTCCGAGTTCTTCCATTACTTCGCTGCTTATTTTTTGAAGTGCAGATAATGTTTCCTTTGAAAATGTACGGATTTCAACCTTTTCTTCTTCAATGATTTTTTTAAGATAGGTATTGTTTTTTGATTCGAATTCGGATAAACACCATACATTAAAACGGGCTGCGGCTGTTTCTATAATGACTTTGAGATGTTCAGGAAGGTTGTCCATTTCCCTTTTATTAACCAGAAGTTCAAGGGTGGAACCGGTTTCATGCCATCCCGGTGCGTAATAATATTTTGCTATTTTATGAAAACCCATGACGTAGTCGTGATAAGGACCGATCCACTCCGTTGCGTCTATGACACCTCTTTCCAGATTGGTGTAAATCTCACTTCCTCCACTTAATACAGGTGTTCCTCCTGCTTTATCGAGTACTTTTCCTCCCAGGCCGGGTATTCTCATTTTAAGCCCTTTAAAATCGTCAATGGAATTTATTTCTTTGTTGAACCATCCGGCCATTTGCATTCCGGTATTCCCGGCAGGAAAAGGAATAATATTGTAATTGGCATACAACTCCTTCCAAAGGGTATGCCCGCCTCCTGAGTACAACCATGCGTTCATTTGCTGGGCATTCATGCCAAAAGGAATCGAAGTGAAAAAAGGAAATGCTTCATTTTTACCTGCCCAGTAATAAGCAGCACCGCTGGCCATTTCTGCTGCTCCGGAAGAAACTGCATCAAAACACTCCAATGCTGGGATCAGTTCTCCGCTGCCATATATTTTTATTGCCATTTCTCCTCCCGACATGGCAAAAACCCAATCTGAAAAAAGTTTGCAGCCTTCACCTAATACCGGAAAATTTGGTGGCCAGGTTGTGACCATTTTCCAATTGTATTTTGTTTTGACCTTTTTGTTTTCAGACTTAGCTTCGGTTCCTGAAGAACAGCCAGCAGCCAGTGTTCCAAGACCCAGGACAGCTCCGGTTTTCAGAAATACATCCCGCTTTATTACTTTTATTTTGAAAATGAGTTACAAAATTATTATATAATACGTGATTGTAATATATAATTGTGAAAAATCAACGAACGTTCCTTCATCAACAGGACAAATATAGTAAAGGAAGAGAATGATGGAATATTATTTTTCAATAATGAAACTTTTTTTTGTCTGTCAACGTTACTTAGCTACCAAATAAAAGCAAGGATACATCCCGTAATTGGTAAACCAACCTATAATGAGATGATAATCAAAAATTTATGTATTCCTTGCTTTTATACGGGGCTGACTGGTATCGACAGGAAAGAAAATCGGTTAGTAAGCATGCCGGAGAATGATGGCTCACTCCGCTAAAAATGGACATCGAAACACAAATGGCGATAATAACTTCGCATTGGCAGCTTAATCCAGGATTAAAAAGCCTTTTATGCCGCCCGGTTGACGTCCGATACATACCGGTTGCCGCATATCAACAGACCCGCGGACTAGCTTGAAGGAGTGTTTTGGCCCGATAGCGAAACTTTAGAAACTAAGTTGATGGCAAGGTCTGCTTTTATACCTGCCTGATACCGAAAACCCAAATAGAAGCTAAGCATGTAGAAAGCTCTCAGATGCTTTGTCTGGACCAGGGTTCGAATCCCTGCAGCTCCACAAAAAAAGGAGACCATCGGAAGACGGTCTCTTTTTTTTATTTTTTTCAAAATGTATTTGTTAATATTTCACCAGCTTATAACTGCTAATTACATTATCTTTTCTGATTTTGATTAGGTAGACACCCGGACTAAGACCAGCGGTATGAAGTTCATATCCGTTTTCAATCTTTGATTTTTGTATGACAATTGTTTCGCCGACGGCATTTAATATTGAAATATCAATGTCTTTATACTTTCCGGTGTGTAAAACATAAACGTTTTCATTCGCAGGGTTTGGAAAAATCTGCATTTTATCCGGGTTTTCCTGATTTGTTGCATTGATGAGTTCTCCTTTACATTCACAATTTTCATCGTACATATCATTGATAGTCAAAGGATTTCCGTCGTCACAAGGTACGTCTTTGGAAGAATACGTTCCGTTAACATCAATTGTATAGTTACAAACACTTTGTGCACAGCCGTCAATAAATAAATAATATGTTTTTCCCGGTGTGAGTAATGAGTCCGGTATAGTGACGGGATTTATATCGCAAGCTGGATTGCAGATAACAGATTCTGTAAATGAACAATCTGTATAAACGCCTATTTGGACACCTAATTGACCACCGGTGCCCGGCACACAATCAGAAGGGGTGACAACTATCTCATAAGAACCTTCTTCTGCCACAAAAGCTATCCATGACATATTATGGGCAGCTCCTCCATCCAAAGGACATAAAGGATGCGGTTTCGGGTCAGTACGGATAGTAGTGAACATTTCTCGACACATCCTGTCGAGGAGGCTCAGATTACATAAGACTTTATTCTTGGATGCAATTTTGCAACTTTCCCATTGTGCATAAGGACGAACCGGGTCACATGAAATGTCTGTGCCCTTGCACTTACAGTTCTCGTCGTACACGTCATTGATTGTTTCAGGGTTGCCATCGTCACAATGAGCAGGTTCTGAGGAATACGTTCCCGTCACATCAATATTATATTCGCAAATACTGCCTGCACAGCCATCAATAAATAAATAATATGTTTGCCCCGGAGTAAGCAAAGAGTCAGGAATTGAAACAGGAGCCAAATCACAAGGGGCATTGCAGAAAACAGCTTCCGTAAATGAACAATCAGCGTAAACACCTATCTGTGCCCCCAGTTGTCCACCGGTACCCGGTTGGCAATTGGATGGGGAAACGACAATATTGTAAGAGCCTTCTCCAGCCACAAAGGCAATCCATGTCATATTGTTGGACACACCGCCATCAGGGCACAAAGGACTTGGTGATGGGTCAGAACTTGTATTGCTGAACATTTCTCCACACATCTGATCCAGCAAGCTTAAATGACAAATGACTGTATTTTTCGGAAGCCACCTTGCAGCTCTCCCATTGAGAAAACGGTAAACCATTGTCACATACAGGAGGTCGCACCACAACATAAAATGTATCAGGCAAACTGTAACAAACATTGTTTCCCAGTAGCGAATACACAAGATACTGAGCAGTCTGTACCGTATCAGAAAGGTTGAACAACTGGTCTGAAACAGTTCCTGTTCCATTGGTAAATGTATGTTCATTCATACCTGAAATCAATGAATTAACAACAGGTATTAACTTTATTGAATAATTTGTGTCCGAAGCAGTAAAAAGTGAATTCAGTTTTTCCCCGTTGGATATTTCTGTGTCTTCAAACGATACATTCAAATCAGAAAGTTCGCTGCAATCCAGTTCCCATGCAGGACCAACCCTTGTTAAAACAAAACTGCAGGATTCCACAGGATCTTCCCAGCAACCGGTCATCCCGTCAGAGGTGGTTGTAAATGTAATTTGTAAATCATTGTTCTGAGGGCAATCGTTTCCTTCAAAAGATTTAGTTTTTAAATCCATACATAATGTAATCTGAATTCCTGTATTACTTCCGGGATAGCCATAAGAAGTGGAAGGGTTGCATGTGTTTTCACATCCCTGACCACCGTTACTCACCCAATACCAACCTCCGGGCATAGGAGATAAACTGTCCATCGGAGCAGTACAAGGGCAAGGGCCGCATTTCATATTACAAATCTGAAGTTTTCCTGACGCATCAGTATAGGTACAGATTAAAGGCAGATTTTCGGTTAAATACGGAGCACATTCTGCATTATCAGGACCGAACCATCTGGCACCATCAGGTGTAGTTGTGACATTTGCCGGATCAAAAGCCGTCATGTCCCAGCCTTCACCAAAATTCGGAATAATACTGTGAAACCAGTCCACGCCTGTTTCTCCCGGATCATATAAAATTCCAGACAAACGTGTGCTTCTTCGCCCTGACAAAATATGGGATCGCTCAAAGAACGGTTACTTGATCTGCTTATAATTTTTACATTTGCTGTTGTCTCACAATCATCATTTCCACTGCACCTATCACAATCAGCCTGCGTAAATGCCGAAAGGGTGAAATTTCCGGGAGCCGGAATACCTGCGGCACTCACGGCTATATAAAATGTTGTAACCGGATTTCCGTTTATTCCTGTTGGCATAGTAATATTATGGACAGCAGGATTATTTCCTTCATTGCTGCATGCTACCGGTATTCCCAATGAAGAGGTATAAACAGGAATCAGGTTGTCACAATCTCCGTAATATACAGCCCAGACTGGTTGCCATTCTTCTGGAGTGGACACAAAAGTAAATAATTGTTTTGCCAGAGAATCTGTTTCAATTTTAAACCATACAGTAGGATTGTTATTGAAGGCGCAATGGGAAAGGGAATCTTCAGGCAAAGCATTTTCAAGACAACCTTCTATGGATGTCAGGTTGAAATCACCACAATTTACATCTGTGGGTGCGGTTTGCAGCGTTTGTGCTGAAGAAATGTCAGAACATACATCCGCCATTTCACACAATGAAATTCCGGTATTATTCAGCTTCGGTAGTTGCGGAATTGTTTTATTCTGAATTGAATTTTTTGTACCTGTAATGAAAGGCAAGTAAGAATAGGCAGCCCAGCTGAGTCCTGAAAAAAGAATAAAAATAATGGTGTAAAATCTGTTCATAATGTAATTAGTTAAAGATTAGAAAATAGTAATCTGAAAATATGTTTTGACATAAATTCAGGCTGCCCAAGAGTATAATGATTGATTTGAAAATTCGTGACAAAAAACACTGATATTTTTGTTTGTATTATTTTTTAAATTTATACGAAAAGATAAAATTCATACCTGATTACTTTCAAAATAAAATTTCAGTAAAGTGGTAATCAAAATTAATTAAAACTTTTGAGATAAAAAAATTAACATGCATTTCTAAATCAAAATGTCGGGGCGGATAACAAATTTGTTAAAAAAATATAAAATTAATTCTTCAAGTTTTAAATTTTCATTCCATTTTTTTTACAAGATATACATATGTTGGAAAATGATCGCTGTAACCGCCCTGATAATTGTCAAAATCAAAGGTGCGGTAAGGATATCACTTGTATTTTCCGGAAGGAGTGGACAGGAAATCTTTATTAAAAATATTCGCTTTATAAAAGGTATATCCTTTTTCATTGTGGATGATGTCTTCTGAAATAATAATCTGATCAAAAAGACTCCATGTGTCTCTGTATGCATTGGAACCCAGTCCGCGTCTAAACATTTCATTAAATGGATTGTACAAATCATTTTCTTGCACTTTTTTCATTTTTGAACTGGCGCTGAGATAAGAAGTTATACTTTCATCAGATGGATTGTCATTCAGGTCTCCCATAATAAACATATTTACATGGTCATGTACCAACAGCAAGGAATCATAAACACTTCGGCATACTTTAGCGCCGTGATTCCGGTAAGGTGCCGTCTGAAGTTCGCCGCCACTTCTGGATGGCCAGTGATTTACCAGGATATATATGGTGTCTGTATTGTCAAGAATCCCTTTTACATAAAGGATGTCACGGGTATATCTTCGTTCACCATTTTCAAACTGGACAAGAGGAATGGGTTTTTGTTCCAGTGGTACAAAATGAGACGGATTGTATATCAGTCCCACATCCACACCTCTTTTGTCGGGAGAATCAAAATGGATAATCTGATAATTCCTTGAAGCGAGTGAGGGCTGTTTTACCAGGTCTTCCACCACTTTTCTATTTTCTATTTCTGCAAGACCCAATACCGAGACCCCAACAGGACTTAGTTCTGTTCCAATCTGAGATAAGACATAGGCCATGTTGGCACTTTTTTCATTGTATTTTTCCTCTGTCCATGCCCTGGCACCATCCGGAAGAAATTCTTTGTCGTCTATTAGGGTATCATCAACCGTATCGAATAAATTTTCTACGTTGTAAAAACCTATAGCAGCCACCTTGACTTTTTGAGAGGAAAGCGTATTTATCGCAGCAAAAAGAAATAACAAAAGGCTAAAGTGTATTTTTTGCATGACACAATTTTCCGCAAATGTAAAATAAAATATGTAACGAATCGTATCCATCTTTCATCAACCTTCATAATTTAATAAATAATATATATATAATTAATGATTATTAAATGGACAATTTAAAAATATTAAATACTTTTACACCTCATTTTAATAGCCGCACATGTTTCAACGTTTTAACCGTTTATTTTTTTTGTTGATATTTTTGACAAATGTTGGTCTCCTTAAAGGACAAAGCCTGTCCGGACAATTGTTAAGTGAAGAAAACAATTCTCCAATTATCGGTGTAAAAGTTTTCCTTGAGAATAATAACAAAGAAGTAATTACCAATGCCGGCGGTAATTTCAGATTTGTTGATTTGGAAAAGGGCAACTACAAGGTCAAGGCTTTTATCAATGGTAAAGTGGTTGAGGTAGGAATGGCTGATATAAATAATGCAGATACAAATCTTGGAACAATCACCGTAAAAACCAGTGTAGATGTGTCCAAATCCAATGATTTGAGTATTATAGATTTTTCTGATCTTGCAGGCAATGAAAGTGAAAATGACAATTATTCGGGGTTGTTAAATGCGAGCCAGGATATAATCGGCAATGCTGCTGCTTTCAATCTTTCTTTTGCCAGATTCAGAATGAGAGGTTATACCAATGAAGATTCCGATCTTATGATCAATGGTATGCCCATGAACGACCTTGATGATGGCAGGATATTATGGAATGCGTGGGCTGGATTAAATGATGTTTTCAGGGTGCAAACGGATATTATGAACCTTCAGGCAAATGAATTTGGATTTGGAGGGATAGGAGGAATTAGAATGATAGACCTTAGAGCGTCTGACCAAAGAAAACAAAAAAAAGCTGTATATACGGCTTCAAACCGAACCTATCAGCACAGGGTAATGTATACCCAATCAACCGGAATGCAGAAGAATGGCTGGGCTTTTAGTTTTTCCGGTTCAATTCGGTATGGAGAAACCGGTTATATAAAGGGAACCAATATGTTGGGAGCGAGTTATTTTGTTTCTGTAGATAAAAAAATTGGTAATAAACATTTGTTGAATGCTTTGTTTTTCGGGGCTCCTTTGCGAAGAGGAAGGTCTAGTGGCGCTGTGCAGGAAATGTATGATATTTTAAATGATAATTTTTATAATCCTAACTGGGGGTACCAAAACGGGGAGGTAAGGAATTCAAGGGAATATATTACCAATCAACCGGTAGCTATGATCAGGCATGATTTTAGTATCAACAGGAAGTTTAAATTGTCAACAACTGTAGGATATCAATTTGGTACTTTTGGTTCAACCCGTCTGGATTGGTATGATGCGCCGGACCCGAGACCTGATTATTACAGAAAATTACCAAGCTATTACAAAAGTGACCCTTTTTACAAGGATTTGTTGACCAACCAGTTTGTAAACGATGTAAATACACGCCAGATCAACTGGGACCAGCTTTACGACGCCAACAGTACGCGGTTTTATTCATTTCAGAATGCAAATGGTATACCCGGAAATACAGTATCGGGGAAGTTTGCAGCTTACATTTTGGAGCAGGAACATTTTGACAGTGAAAAAAAGACGTTAAATTCCATATTTACATTTGTCCCCAACAGAAAATTTACCATTAATGGAGGTGTACAATATATTAACGATATAACACATAATTACCGGGAAATTGAGGACCTTCTCGGTGCTGAATTTTATATTGACCTTGATCGTTTTTCAACACAAGATTTTCCTGACAATCCTGAGGCCTTACAAAATGATTTGAACCGACCGAACAGAATTGTTAAGGAAGGAGACCGTTTGGGACATGATTATGACATAAATCTTACCAAAGCATCAGCCTGGTTGCAGGGACAAATTCAGACTAAAAGAGTGGACTACTTTGTGGCAGTTCAGTTAAGCCATACTTCCTTTTTCAGAGAAGGGTTTACTAAAAACGGAAGATTTCCGGACAATTCCTTTGGAAAAAGTGAAGTCCATTCTTTTCTGAATTATGGGGTAAAAGGTGGGGCAACATTAAAAATAGATGGAAATAACTACCTTTCTGTCAGGGCCACACAAAAAACAAGGGCTCCTTTTTCCAGACAAGCTTATTTATCACCACGGATTAAAGATGCGGTGGTAGAAGGTCTTGAAAATGAGGAAATTTTTTCCGCAGATATTTCCTATGAATTAAGGTATTCAAGATTAAAGGGTAGGGTGTCTGCTTATTATTCAACCTTCAAAAATCAGATTTCCAACGATGTTTTTTACCATGATGACCTTACCACCTTTGTTAATTATGCCATGACGGGCATAGACAAACTCCACGCCGGAGTTGAAATGGGAGTGGAATATCAGATCAGTCCTATGTTCACGTTTATGGTTATGGGAAATGTGGGAGAATATTTTTATACTTCAAGACCATTGGTGACCATTAACAGAGATAATTCTTCAGAAGTTCTTGTGAAAAATAGAGAAGTATTTCTTGAAAATTATTTCGTTGGAGGTTTGCCACAGAAAGCAGCTGTTGTTGGTTTAGATATATTTTTAAAAGATTATTGGAGGGTTGATTTAAATGTGAATGCTTTTGCAGATACATATTTGGATCCCAATCCTGATCGAAGAACAAGTGAAGGTGTTGATCTCGTGGATCCTGTCAACAACGCAGAACTTTACCGTACCATTGTTGGCCAGGAAAAATTACCCGGAGGTGTAACCCTTGATGTCGGCATATTTAAATCGTGGAGACTAAAACCGTGATTTTATCCGATTTAATGCCAATATATCCAATGTACTCAATAATAAAGATATCAGAACTGGAGGTTTTGAACAATTAAGGTATGATTTTGTCGAAAAAGATGTTGATTTATTTCCATCAAGATATTTTTACGCATTCGGAACCAACTACGTGGTATCACTGAGTTATATATTTTAGCAGTTTTTATTTAATCATTACATTAGAAAAAAGATAAAAAATAGTTATATGAAGTTTTTATTTAGAAAATTATTATTCCTTAGTGTAGCAACTCTGTTTATTATTCATATCCAGTCCTGCCTGAAAGGAGAATTTGATAATCCACCGGCTATCCAGGAACCAAATATCAGTGCTGAAAATATAGTTTCCTTGCAGGAAGTTTTAGATAAATTGGTGCTTGGACAAGCAGTTAAACTTGATCTGGATAAATATGTGAAAGCAGTTGTGATAGCAGATGATAAATCAGGTAATTTTTATAAAACAATCCATGTTAAGGACGAAAACAGTGCTCTTGGAATAGGTATCTCCATTGAAGAGACGGAAATTCATGCACATTATCCCGTGGGAAGAAGAGTATTTATACATTTAAAAGACCTCTATATTGCAGATAATGCAGGATTACCTCTTTTAAATTACGGAACGTATAATGATGATGGTCGATTAAGGTTACAAGGAATCCCAGGGGTTTTAATGCAAAAAGTTTTGTTGAAAGGCGCAACCGGGATAGTTGTCGAGCCGGTTAAGACTAAAATATCGCAATTAGGAAATGCCGCTTTAAACACACTCATTCAACTTGATGATATAGAGTTTAGGGATGCTTCGCCTACTACTACGTATGCCATCAATAATCCCTTAAATCCATTAACATTAAATCATACACTTGTAGATTGTGAGCAAGGACAGATTACATTGAGAAACAGCGGATATGCTACTTTTGCAGGTGCAGTCGTACCCCGCAATAACGGAAGTATCATTGGTATTTACACAGTGTTTGGCAATACAAAACAAATATTTATCCGAGATACCACGGATGTTATTTTTACCAATAAACGCTGTGGTGAAAGGGAAGGCAATCAAATCAGTATACGTGAATTAAGAGACAATTATGAAAATGGTATCAATGTTATTCCTGCCGGAACCTATCTTAAAGGTGTGGTCATTTCTGATTACACACAGGGAAATATTCAGAATCAAAATATAGTGGTTCAGGATGGTGATGCAGGAATTGTTTGCAGATTTGGATCTGTACCCAATACACCTTTGGGTACCGAGGTGCGGGTGAATCTGACAGGATTGAGCATGAGCGAATTTAATGGTTTACTTCAGGTTAGTAATATACCTTTGGGTAATCTGGTCATTATAGGTCCCGGCACTCTTCCACAACCAAAAGTGTTGAAAATAAATCAATTAGAATCCAATGCTCATGAATCTACTTTAATTAAAATAGTGGATGCTGAATTTAAAGGCGGAACAACCTACGGCACGCAAGGAGTTACTATTGAAGATAATTCAGGAAGTGTACAAGTATTTACTCGGACACAATCTACATTTTCAAGTGCACCTATAAAGACAGGAAAAGTAAAAGTTACTGCGATTGTAGGAAAATTTAATACCATCCAATTACAGTTGCGATCACTTATTGATGTAGAGTAGAATTTAAAGGATATTTGGGAATTCCGGTAAATCCTGATTAATACGAGTAAGGTTTATGTTTTTTTGTATTTGCTTGTATGAGGATTTTAGCAAATTTATTTCACCGGGAGGTATTCTATGACTGATATTTTTAATAAGTGTTATCCAATCGGACCAATACATAAAATTTGTATTTGTATTGTTGATTCCTTCTATAAGAATTCTGTAAATCTTAAGAATCGGAACAATATTTTCATATACGAGAGCTGCTTTCAGTGAAAATTGCATTTCAGGTGAAGCAATATCATTGTTAGATGGTGGAGACTTTTCTGTAAATTCAGACAAAAAGTTTTTCATAATTTCCAAAAGATAAAAAATATCCACATTTTGTGAAATTCTTTGCATATTTAGCTCTGAAGCAATTTTAACTTTTGTATTCTTTTTTTTATTTTCCGTTTTAAGTTCAAAAATATTTTTTTTTCAATAAGTGACCTGAAATAAAAGTACTCGGAGGATTGATCAAATTCTTTAATCTCCAGGTTTTCTATTTGAATAAGCGTATCTTTGTACAAGTTTTCAATATTTCTTTTCCTGATTCCCGCCAGATTTAAATTGGCTCTCATTGTTTTTTTTTCATCAAATTCATATTGACACAAAAAATTCAGGGAAATTTCTTCCATAGCTTTTTTATCTTTTAAGGATGGTTTGCCGTGGTTTTTTACTATGTCCTCTATTGTTTTACCGTTATAAATTTGGTTGGCTATACGCAATAAGAGTTTCGCCAATTTTACATCCGGTACAAAATAAACCGATAAAACATATTTTTCAAAAGCGGCCTTTTTGCTCGGTCAAAAGTTGATATGATGTCAAAAATTTCATCCATGGCCTAATTACGCATCTCTTTTTCTGAAAAAATACCATGAAAGTCCAATAAAAATAAAGGTATATATTGTAGAAAAAAGAATCGATTCTCCTGTGGTTTGTAGCGGTTTAAATCCTAATGATTCTTCCAGCCAGGTATCAGGCAATCTGTAAAATGGAAGTGGAAATAAATCTTCAAAAGTATTCATGGGCCAGAATATCATTGACCTGCTTTTTATAAAATACAATTGTATTTGCCGTAAAATCACTTCAAGCAGATGTATATATGCAAAATATGCAAGTATGGCCAGCATTCCCCTGCGAAAAAGGATGGCTAAAAACAAAGCAAAACTCATATAACCCATGCACATAACAAAAAACTTACATCCGGCAAAATTATTATCAAAAATGAGGTTGATGTCTGATCCCGGTGTATGAAATATTCCGATAATGATAGAAGAAAGATAATAAAGGATGGTTGCTATGATACTTAGTTTTATCATAGTGGCGATTTTGGAAAGAAAAAAATCCTTTTTTGAAAGACCTGTTATAATGTTTTGGCGGAGGGTTTTATTGGATACCTCAGAAGTAAAAATATAAATAATAATAAACCCCAGATTAAAGGAAACAAACCAACTTCCGACATATCCCTGATATTCCCAGATTAAAGGAAATTCAAAAAAACTGTTTACGTTAGGGAAAGGTGGCGGTGCACCTTCAAAGATTTCTTTCGCTAAAAAAATAACAAAAGGAGAAAAAAGAACGTACAAAAGTAATAACACAATAATGACTGTATTTTTACTGAACTTTTGCCATTCCAAAAAGTCAAGATATTTCCATTTTCGAAAAAAATCAATCATTTGTTTTTATTTAATAATTCAAATTGTAATATCGGTAAACAAATCAATTTTTTGTAATGTGTAAAAACTCTTCTTCGAGACTTTTTTTCTTCATTACAAGATGATGTAAAATGATTCCGTTTTCAAATGCATTTTGATTGACAAAGGAATGGGGAAGATCTTTGGAAGTTGTTAATTCTATGTGGTCTTTACTCAGCAACCAACTCTTCACCCAGGTTTGATGGTTAAGCCACTCTTGCAATTTTTGCCGATCATCGCTGTCTATTTCAATTAACTTGTCATCGTGAATAATCTGACCAATTTTTCCGAAGGCAAGTAATTTTCCTTTTTTTATGATGGCTACCTGATCGCATATTTTTTCTACTTCATCCAGCATGTGGGAAGCCATAATGACGGTTTTGCCGGATTGAGCAATTCTTTTCAGAATATTCCGTACTTCTGCAATACCCTGAGGATCCAGACCATTTGTAGGTTCGTCAAATATCAGGACTTCTGGATTGCCAATTAAAGTTCCGGCTATGGCCAGTCTTTGTTTCATTCCCAATGAGTAGGTGTTGAATCTTGATGTGCTTCGGTCAGCCAAATCTACAAGTTTCAGCAATTCATAAATATCATCCTTTTCCGAGTTTTTGATATGTTTAATAATATTAAGGTTATCAACCGCATTCAGATAGGGATAAAAATTTGGTGTCTCCAGAATTGCGCCTATTTTCCTGTTGAAATGATGACCATAAGCCCCTTCAAACCATTCAAAGCTGCCTGAATCCTTCTTCAGAATGTTCAGAATAATGCCCAAAGTAGTGGTTTTTCCACTTCCGTTAGGGCCTAAAATTCCAACAACCTGACCTTGTTCTATCGTAATAGTCAGATTGTTGAGTGCCAGTGTTTTGCCATAACTTTTGGTAAGGTTTTTTGTCTGTAGAATGGTGGCCATATTGCTGTTATTGTTTCAATGAAGATGTAACGTCAGAACTCGTCATCAAATTCTTCGTTTTTTAATTTTTCTTTCAAAATTCTTTTGTTCTCCCCTGATACGGATACTTGTTTGAACTTTTCACAATTTATAATTTCCTCAAAACCTGACGGCGGTTTAGGAAAAGAAGATTTTTTATCATATACACCTGAAGTGTCTTTTTCAAGCGCCTGAAGTAATTTTATAGCTATAGGCCTGGCGTTTATAAAACCTTCTCCATCATCCAGCGATAAAAATCGAACCCATTTGTCATCAGCACCAGTCCATACGCCAATAACAAGATTGGGAGTAATGCCCATAAACCATGCATCCGTATAATCATTGGTGGTGCCGGTTTTTCCTCCGGAAGGGGATGCTACATTCATAGTAAAACGATTGCTGACATTGTTTTTTAACATATCAACCATGACGGCATTGTACAGGGTATTGATAGCAGGTTTTTTTTCAGAGATACCTGTGTAAATAATTTTGCCGTTATTATCCTCAATCTTAGTTATAAATATGGGTTTGGAAAAAGTACCATTGTTGGCAAAAGTTGTATAAGCGCCAGTAAGTTCCAATGGCGTAAGATCAACAGCTCCCAGGCAAATGGAAGGTAGATTGGGTACTGACAGTGACCCGTTGGGAAGCCTTAAGTCAACAGGAATTCCCATGGAAGACAACAAACTACGAATCGGGGCGACACTTCCCATTTCTTTGACAAGTTTTACAGTAATCGAATTTTTTGAATACAATAACCCATGATAAAGGTTGTATTTATTGCGTGTAAATTTTTCAGTGGCATTTGCAGGAGACCATTCCATATTAACCTCAAAGTTGGCGTCCCCTGGATTAATAGTGTATTGTATATCGTCAAATTCTTGACAAGGAGAAATACCCTGAACCGCCATAGCTTGTGTATAAACCATTGGTTTAATGGTAGAGCCCACAGAACGACGCATGGTAACGTGATCGAATTTAAAATATTTGTGGTTGATTCCGCCAACCCAGGCTTTTATATGTCCTGACACAGGGTCAATACCCAACACTCCGGTTTGCAAAAACATGGCGTGATACCTTACAGAATCAAAAGGTGTCATTTCCACTTCTTTCTCGAAGTTTTCAGTATAGTCGAATACCTTCATTTTTAAAGGAGTTGAAAATACTTTTTTATAGACTTTTTGTAATTCGTCGTATTTGGTTTTGAGCGTTTGCCAGTACGAGGACTGAAGAAAACGGTTGTATGATTTTTGTAGATTTGGATTGTAATTCTCAAAAAATTCAAGATTGGACATTTTTTTTCCAAAATTTTGTATGGAATCCAAGGACTGGATAGCATTGTCAGAAAATGAAAGTCCTTCAAAATTATCCTCACATTTTTTTAAAATTTCTGAAAGATGTTTTTCCCTTAGTTTTAAATATCTTTCAGAACCCTTGTTTTTGGTTTCCAGCATTTTTAACCTTAGTTTTTTCTGGTATTCATCAGCTTCATATGTCCAGGGATCTTTGTTTTTCCAGGTATTAAATAGTCTTTGCTGGTTCCATTTCATGTGATTCAACACCACTTCTTCTGCATATTTTTGATAGGTAAGATCAATGGTAGTATAAATTTTTAGACCATCCGTGTAAATATTGTATTCAGAACCGTCAGATTTTCTGATGTTTTCTTTTTCAAATAAATTCTTAATAAATTTGGTCAGTTCAGCCCGAAAATAAGGTGCAGGACCTTCACTTTGTGTCGAAGTTTTGAAAGAGGACATATCCAGTGGCATGGCAACAAGGCTATCCTTTTTATTTTTGGTTATATATTGGTTTTTATACATAATTTCCAAAACGATGTTCCGCCTTTCCTCACACCTTTTCGGGAATCTCCGTGGATTATATAAACTTGGGTTTTGAAGCATGCCAACCAGCGTTGCTGCTTCTTGAAGCTGAAGATCTTTCTGATCTTTACCGAAATAAATCTGCGATGCTGAAAAAATGCCATGTGCTCCATTGATAAATTCAAACTGATTGAGGTACATCGCCAATATCTCTTCTTTTGTAAAATTTCTTTCAAGACGCACTGCTGTAACCCATTCTTTGAGTTTTATGATAATGAGATGTCCTAATTTAACTATTTTATTATGTTCTGACAAATTGGGTCTTTTAAACAACAATTTCGCCAGTTGCTGGCTTATGGTACTTCCTCCACCTGAACTTTTTTGACCTAGTAAAACGGTTTTAACACCAACCCTGAAAACAGCCTTGAAATCAATTCCGCTGTGTTTGAAAAAACGGTCATCTTCTGTAAAAATCGTTGCGTTTACAATGTGCGGAGATAGTTGGCCGAATGGCACGGGAACTCTGTTTTCTACAAAATACCTTCCAAATGGCACTCCGTGAATGTCGTATATAACAGAAGCCTGATCATTTTTCGGATTTTCCAGCTGTTTGAAGGAGGGCAAATCGGTGAACAATAAAATAGCCATTATGCCTAAAACAATAAATGCCCAGAATACAACTATAAACCTTAAAGCCCATGGGTATTTTTGGGAAAATAATTGATAATAATGAGCTAATTTGGAATACATTTATTTTAAGATGAAGTAGGTAATGTTTCGTTTTTATGGTGGGCCTTATATCTTCCCTTTCCGAATTTAGTTCCATTAAAAGTTATGGTGCCTTTTAATTCTTCCTTTTCAGTTTCAGAAAGGGCATTAAAATCCTGACATTTTTTGGAACAAGCATGATCATATTTAGCAGCACATTTTTTACACTGAATAAATAAAATGTGACATTGGTCATTGGAACAATTGACATGTGTATCATCAGGTTGTCCGCATTGATGGCATTTTGCTATGATGTCAGTGGATATTCTTTCGCCCAATCTTTCATCAAATACAAAATTTTTACCAATAAATTTATTTTCAATATTCAATTCTTTTGCTCGCCTTGCGTATTCTATGATGCCTCCTTCAAGTTGAAAGACATTTTTAAATCCCTTGTGTTTGTAATAAGCACTTGCTTTTTCACACCTTATACCACCCGTGCAATACATGATAATATTTTTATCTTTTTTATCTTCAAGGATCTTTTCAACATATGGCAATGCTTCACGGAAGGTTTCCACATCCGGCAGAATTGCATTTTTAAAGTGACCTACTTCACTCTCATAGTGGTTTCTCATATCTATGATAATGCTGTTTTCTGATTCGGCAAGTTTGTTAAATTCCTCCGCTTTCAGGTGGATACCTTTATTGGTTACGTCAAATGTTTTATCATCAAGACCATCGGCAACAATTTTATTCCTCACCTTGACAGCCAGTTTGTAAAAAGACTTACCGTTGTCTTCAATAGCCTGATTCAATCTGATGGACGACAAAAAAGTTATAGAATTCATTGATTCTACATATTTATCCCAATTATTTTCAGGAACAGAAATTTGAGCATTTACACCTTCATAAGAAACATAAATCCTACCTAAAACACCTATCGAATTAAATAATAGGTATAAGTGATCTCTAAATATAAATGGATTTTTTAAATGATAGTACTGGTAAAAAGAAAGGGTGATTCTTTTTGTATTATCCGATATAACCCTGGATTTTAGTTCAACCCGGTTGATTTTATTAAATAAAGTTTTCATGTTGAATATAATTCGTTTTTGCAGGAAACGGTTACTCAATTAATAATACAAAGGTATAAAAAAATACCGGCAAAAAAAAAATAGTCCACGTACACAAGAAAAATACCTGAAATGTAAATAAATTAAATATGTCAAAAACATTATAGGGTAAAATATGTAATTTTTACCTAATTTTGCATCTATTTTTAAATTCCATGGCAGAAGATTCTTTTCGGTATCACCATAGAGGTGTTTCAGCTTCTAAAGATGAAGTTCACAAGGCAATTCAATCTCTTGATAAGGGGCTGTTTCCAAATGCTTTTTGTAAAGTATTGCCCGATCTTGTTGGAATGGATAAAGAATATTGTAATATTATGCATGCGGATACGGCGGGAACAAAAACAAGTCTGGCGTATATATATTGGAAAGAAACTGGAGACATAAACATTTGGAAAGGAATTGTTGAAGATGCTATAATTATGAATACAGACGACATGGCCTGTGTTGGATGCATTGATAACATTATTCTTTCATCTACTATAGGCAGAAACAAACACCTGATCAGCGGGGAGGTCATAAAGGTAATCATTGAACATAGCCAGGAATTTCTGGCAAAGTTGGCTTCATATGGAATACAAATGTACCTGGCAGGCGGAGAAACGGCAGATGTCGGAGATATTGTCAAAACCATTGACGTTGGTTACACCACATTTTGCAGAATAAAAAGGAACGATGTTATAGATATAGATATCATGCCAGGCGATTATGCAGTTGGTTTTAGTTCTTACGGTACGGCAACTTATGAGACATCATACAACTCCGGTATTGGAAGTAATGGATTGACTTCGGCAAGGCATGATTTGTTTGACAAAATTTACAGGAAAAAATACCCGGAAAGTTTCAGTGAGCAAATGGATGAAAAATATGCCTATACAGGCAGTTATTTACTGACAGATGAGATTTTGGTCGGTAATGATTCTATTCCAATGGGTAAATTGGTACTGTCACCTACAAGAACTTATATGCCGGTTATAAAAAGAATACTTAGTGAATATAAAAATGCAATCAATGGAATTATTCATTGTTCAGGTGGTGGACAAACCAAGGTTTCAAAATTTATTAAGGGAAATGTAAGAATCGTTAAGGATAATTTGTTGAAAATTCCCGAAGTATTTGAACTTATTAAAAAGGAGTCAGAATCAGATTGGGAAGAAATGTACAAAGTTTTCAACATGGGACATCGTTTAGAAATGTATACACCTTCTCTGGAGGTTGCTGAAAATATGATAAAAATGGCAGGTGAATTTAATATTGAAGCACAGATTATTGGTCGTGCCATATCTTCAATTGATCCGGGGGTCAGCATAATATCAGACGGATATGAAATTCATTACAAATGAAAATGATTAAAAAGAATAAAAAATAACATGGACAAAATAAGAAATTTTTGCGTCATTGCACATATAGATCATGGCAAGAGTACATTGTCCGACAGATTACTTGAATTTACAAAAACCATTTCAGAGCGTGACATGCAAAATCAGGCTTTGGACGATATGGATCTTGAAAGGGAAAGAGGTATAACCATTAAGAGCCACGCCATTCAGATGTATTACAACCACACAGATGGAAATGTATACACATTTAACATGATTGACACTCCTGGTCACGTTGATTTTTCATATGAGGTCAGCAGATCAATAGCCGCCTGTGAAGGTGCTTTATTATTGGTAGATGCTTCTCAGGGTATTCAGGCACAAACTATATCAAATCTTTATCTTGCTATTGAAAATGATCTTGAAATCATTCCGGTATTAAATAAAGTCGATATGGAATCTGCTATGATTGAAGAGGTTTCTGATCAGGTCATTGACTTGATTGGCTGTAAAAAGGAAGAAATAATTCTTGCCAGTGGCAAGGCAGGGATTGGAATAGAAGAATTGATGGCCGCCATTGTGAAGCGGATTCCACCACCCAAAGGGGATCCTAAAGCACCATTGCAGGCATTAATATTTGATTCGATTTTTAATTCATTCAGGGGCGTTATCGCGTATTTCAGAATCATAAACGGTACCATTAAAAAGGGAAATACAGTGCGGTTTTTTAATACGGGAAAAGTATATGAAGCAGATGAAATCGGGATTTTACAAATGCATCAGGTACCAAAAGAGGAGTTGAGTGCAGGCAATGTAGGATATATCATCACGGGTATAAAGGAATCCAAAGAGATTAAAGTAGGTGATACGATAACCAATCATTTTCATCCCTGTGAAGAAGCCATCCATGGTTTTGAAGAGGTGAAACCTATGGTTTTTGCCGGAATTTATCCCATAGAAAATGAAGATTTTGAAGACTTAAGAGATAGTCTTGAAAAATTGCAACTTAATGATGCTTCTTTGGTATTTGAACCAGAATCTTCTGTTGCACTAGGTTTTGGTTTCAGATGTGGTTTTTTAGGTATGCTCCATCTTGAAATTATTCAGGAGAGATTGTCAAGAGAATTTGATCAGGAAGTTATCACCACCGTTCCAAACGTCTCCTATATTTTATATCCGCATAAGGGGGGAACCGGTGACTATTCATACACCCAATGACCTTCTGGATCCAACCATGATTCAAAAGGTAGAAGAACCTTACATCAGGGCTCAGGTGATTACAAAACCAGATTACATAGGCTCTATCATGACACTTTGTATGGAAAAAAGAGGAAATCTGACCCGACAAACCTATTTGACACCAGAAAGGGTAGAATTGACTTTTGAAATGCCTTTGGCAGAAATAGTATTTGATTTTTACGATAGATTGAAATCAATTTCACGAGGATATGCTTCTTTTGATTATTCTCCATTGGATTACAGGGCTTCTGATTTGGTTAAGCTCGACATCAGGTTAAACGGGGAGCCGGTAGATGCTCTTTCGTCGTTAGTACATAGAACCAAGGCTGATTATATAGGAAGGAAAATATGTGGAAAGCTTAAAGAATTACTTCCAAAACAACAGTTTGTAATCGCCATTCAAGCTTCAATCGGAGCAAAAATTATTGCCAGAGAGACCATCTCTGCTTTAAGGAAGGATGTTACGGCCAAATGTTACGGAGGAGATATAAGCCGTAAAAGAAAACTACTGGAAAAACAGAAAAAAGGTAAGAAAAAAATGCGTCAGATCGGAAATGTTGAAGTTCCTCAGAAGGCATTTTTACAAGTATTGAAATTAGACAGTTAATTTTTAATTTTTATAATATTTTAATAATGAAGTATCTTTTTAGTTTTTTAGTATTATTGTTTTTAACATCAGTATCGTGTGTCAGTAAAAAAAAGCACAATGAAATTCAAGCTGCCCTGGATGCACAAAGAGTATTGTTGAAACAATGTGAAAGCAGAAATTATGATTTGGAAAGTCAGCTATTAGAGGCAAATAAAAAGTTGATGGAGGTAAACAACAAACTAAGCGTGGCTAATGCTGAATTAAACACAGCAAACACGAGAGCCTCCGGCTTATCAGAACAAATTGAATTGTTGAAAAAATCAAATTCAAATTTATTAGAACAAATGTCATCACTTCAGGTAATCAGTCAGACCGGTGCGGAGAGCATCAAAAGATCCTTGGAAGCTATCAATGACCAGAGCAGTTATATCAAAGAACTGACCAAAACAATGCAGTACAAAGATTCTGTTAGCCTGGCTCTTGTTATGAATTTGAAGAAGTCTCTTCAGGATTTTAATGACAAAGATGTGAATATTGAAGTCAGACAAGGAGTTGTGTATATTTCTTTATCTGACAACCTCTTGTTTAAGACCGCAAGTGCTACTATTAACCCTAAAGCTGAAGTTGTACTGGAAAAAATAGCTTCCATTCTTAATGATCAGAAAGAATTGCAAGTACTTGTTGAAGGTCATACAGACAACGTTCCGATTTCATCATCATGTATAGAAGATAATTGGGACTTAAGTGCAAAAAGAGCCACTTCTGTGGTGAGATCTTTGCAGAATAAATATAAAGTGGCACCTCAAAGAATGACAGCAGGAGGACGTTCCGAATTTATACCTAAAACCACCAACTCAACGGGAGAAGGAAGAAGTCAGAACAGAAGAACAGATATACTTATACTTCCTAAACTTGATCAGTTTTTTAAACTGTTGGAAGCACCTGCAGGTAAATAGTTTAATCTCTCATTTAATAAAAGAGGAAATCAATTATTTGTTTTCCTCTTTTATTTTTTGGCTTACCTTATATTTCAGATAATGAAAATAAGGCTCGCCTTCTTTTAAAACGGATGATGGAAAATGGGCATTGTTTGGGGAATCAGGAAAGTACTGTGGTTCTAGGCAAATGCCATTATAATCATTATATGTTTTTTGTCCTTTTCCGGCTATCCCGTTAAGCCAGTTTCCTGTATACAATTGTAAACCGGGTTTTGAAGTAAATACTTCCAATAAAATTAAATTATCTTCATCGAATAATTTTGCTGCGGCTTCTGATTGATAATTATTTCGTTTTTCAAGTACGTAGTTTACGTCATATCCTTTGCCATATTGTATCATTGGATGTACTGGGAAATCTGACCAATCAACCTTTCGTTTTTTGATAAAATCAAATGGACTTCCTTCAACATTCAGAAAATGCCCTGTTGGTATCAATTCTGCATTGGTTTCAGTGCATTGGAATGCCTTTATTTGCAATGAGTGATTAAGAATACTTGCTGAAGAACCAAGATTGAAATAACAATGATTGGTCAGATTACAAATCGTGTCTTTATCTGAATATGCGTGATGAAGAATGGTAAGTTCATTTTTCTGATTAAAAGTTATGGTTAAGTTGACTTTTAATGTTCCGGGAAATCCCTCTTCTCCATCATAACTCACATATGAAAGTTCCAGAATACCTTCACTATCATTATTTTCAAGGTGCTCTATTTTCCAGATTTTTTTTCCAAACCCATCAAAACCACCATGAAGATGATGACCGTTCAAATTTTTTACTGACCTGGTATAGTTTGCCATTCAGGGTGAATTCTCCGTTTTTTATCCTGTTAGCATATCTTCCTACAATACAGCCGAAATTTGGGTGTTCCAACAGATACTCATCAATTCTGTCTTTTCCAAGGAGTATATCTTTGTATTGACCTTTTCCGATATCCAGTTTCCAGGAGTGAATGGTTGCCCCAAAATTTGTTACTTCCAGAATCTGGCCATTGTCATTTTTAAAAGTAATTTTTTCTACATCTGAGCCATTTACTTTACCTGAAATCGTTCTGAAGACTTTCATTACCTCCTTCGTCGTGATGAGCTATTACCCATTACTTTTTTTAAGATTTCAAGTATTATAATAAGTAAAATGGCCCCTCCGATGGTAAAAATAATTCTTCCGATCAAACCCTGAGGCAAAGTCACAGAAAAGTGGTTTACCAACCCGTTTCCTATCCAGCCTCCGACGACCCCTATAAATATATTGCCAAGCAAGCCGAAACCTTCACCACCCAGAATTCTACTGGCCACGTATCCGCAAACGGCACCAATCGCAACAATTTGAACAAGCTGCCAATCCATCATATAAAATTTACAAAAGAATTTAAAATTCAAATATAACAAAAACTAAACATCCATATGAAAAACAATTCATCTTACAAAAATAACTTCTCAATTTTATCTGCTTTTTTTTTTGAATACCGATATGTCATGACAAGACCATGACAAAAATAAAAAAAGGGTATACAACTTTTGTATACCCTTTTTTCTATTTAAGAAGGGATAAATTACCCACCGAAATCATCAAATGCAACATTTTCTTCAGGTATTCCCCATTCATCGGCCATTTTTAAAACAGACTGATTCATCAAAGGCGGTCCGCAAAAATATAATTCCACTTCTTCAGGGGCAGCATGTTTGCTCAGATATTGTTCAATCACTACATTATGTACAAAACCTTTAAATCCATCGCCTTCAGGATCATTCAGATCTTTTTTAAGAGTCCAATTGTCCTCAGGTAGAGGATTGTCTAATGCTACCGCAAACTTGAAATTGGGGAATTTTTTTTCGATTTCTCTAAATTCTTCCACATAAAACAACTCTTTTTTGGTTCGCCCTCCATAAAAGAAGGTCACTTTTCTACCAGTTTTTACTGTTTGAAAAAGATGATAAAGGTGGGAACGCATTGGGGCCATACCAGCACCACCACCAATATACAACATTTCAGCGTTGGTTGGCTTAATGAAAAACTCTCCATAGGGACCTGAAATAGTTACTTTGTCACCTGGTTTTCTTGCAAATACATAAGAAGAACAAATACCCGGGTTTACAGACTCGTATCCATCCCATACTCTTTTGCCATCCGCACCAACTTTAAATTTAAAAGGTGGTGGTGCAATTCTGATGGTTAGAGAGACTATATTTCCTTCAGCAGGGTGGTTTGACATGGAATAAGCTCTAAAAATAGGCTCTTCATTTACCATTTTCAGACCCCACATCTGACTGAAATCCCAATCTTCTTTAAATTTATCAGGTCTGTCATGATATTTAGGGTGAGCAGTAATATCAATATCCTTATATTCAACAGTACAAGGTGGAACATCTATCTGAATATATCCACCAGCTTGAAAATCAAGATGCTCTCCCTCAGGAAGTCGGACAATAAATTCTTTTATGTAGGTTGCTACGTTATAATTTGAAATAACTTCACATTCCCATTTTTTAATACCAAAAATTTCTTCGGGAATACCAATTTTCATATCCTGACGAACCTTAACCTGACAAGCAAGCCTCATTCCTTCAGCGGCTTCCTTTCTTGTAAGATGGTTCATTTCCGTAGGAAGAACGTCTCCGCCACCTTCATATACATGGCATTCACACATGGCACAAGTTCCACCACCTCCGCAAGCGGAAGGAAGAAAAATGTTCTGGTCGCCCAGACTTGATAAAAGAGAAGAACCTGGTTGAGCCAGAATAGGGTGTTCTTCATCACCGTTTATAATTATCTTTACTTCTCCTTGTGGAACAAGTTTTTTCCTGGCATAAATCAATAAATATGACAACCCAAGTATAACTAAAGAAAATACAATGATAGATAAAACTACAAACATTGATATAAATTTAAATTATTTAAATGCAGCAGGGTCAATTCCCATCAAACCCATAAACGCTATACCCATTAAACCAGTAAGGAAAAAAGCCATACCTAATCCTCTCAGGCCGGGTGGCACATTGGAATACTCCAGTTTTTCTCTTATGCCGGCAATGGCCACAATAGCTAATGCCCATCCTATTCCTCCACCTAAACCAAAGGATAATGATTGTGCAAAATTATACTCTTTTGTAATCATAAATAGTGACCCACCCAATATGGCACAGTTTACTGTAATAAGTGGAAGGAAAATACCAAGAGAATTATAAAGAGACGGTGAAAACTTTTCAACTACCATTTCAACTAATTGAACCAACGCGGCTATAGTAGAAATAAAAATGATAAATCTCAAAAAGGTAAGGTCCATGCCAAAAATACCAGCCTCGCCAAGCAAATAATAGTCAATCAGCCAGTTAACAGGCAAAGTTATTGCCTGTACAAAAACGACGGCCACTCCTAAACCCAAAGCGGTTTTTACACTTTTTGATACTGCAAGAAATGAGCACATTCCAAGAAAGTAGGATAGGGCAAGATTTTCTATAAAAGCAGACTTAATAAATATATTTATAATATCACTCATGATGAAGGCTTTCAATTAATTAAGAAATATCGACTAATTTAGGATTTCGGGACCTTTGTATCCAGATGATAATGGCAACGATAAACATGGCTGCAGGCGAAAGAATCAAAAGATTGTTAGGAGCGTACCAGGACAACCACGATATTTCAGTTGTGTTTAAAGCATATTCTGATGTAGGTCCTAAAATTTTATAATCCATTAAAGAACCTTTACCAAACAATTCCCTAACAACGGCAATAATGATAAGTATTATTGAATAGCCTATTCCATTACCAATTCCATCAAGAAATGACTTCCATGGTTTATTGGCCATTGCAAAGGCTTCCAAACGACCCATCAAAATACAATTGGTTATGATAAGACCAATAAAAACTGATAAATCCTTCCAAATTGGATAATTTACAGCCTTTAATACCAACTCAACAACTGTGACCAGAAATGCTATGATAACCAACTGGACAATCATTCTGATTGATTTAGGAATATAATTTCTGAGCATGGCTGTAAATAAATTGGAGAACGCTGTAACTAAAGTTACCGCAATACCCATTACCAAAGCTTTGGTAACTAAAGTAGTTACCGCAAGGGCTGAACACACTCCTAGGATCTGAACTGTTATTGGATTATTGTCTCCGATAGGATCGGTTATTAATCTTTTTTCAGCTTTTCCAAATGTAAAAACAGAACCCTCGGACTTTACGGGAGCTAAAACTTCTGCCATGTTAAGATTTTTTATTTTTAAGAATATAAGGTTCGTAATACATTAAACCTCTTTTCATCATTTCGTCAACACCATTTCCTGTGATTGTGGCGCCGGAAATTGCATCAACCTGATGGTCAACTACTTTAATGCCACCTTTCACTACAGAAACTGATTTAAAATTACCATTAGAGTCGTATAATTTTCTTCCGGTAAATTGTTTATACCATGCTTTATTATCTTTTATTTCAGCACCTAAACCCGGTGTTTCCCCTTTATGGTCGAATGCCTGACCAGCAATTGAATTCCAGTCACTATCCATGGCAATATAACCCCAGATTTCATCCCAGAGTCCTTTACCTCTTACATAAAGAATATTGTATTCCTTGTTTTTATCATCTTTAAATGTAAAAACAGGTAAAACCCGCTCGGCTACAGGTTTTTTATTTTCCTTACCAAGGTCAATTTCAACAGCTGTACTTACGCCGGTTAATTTTTTAATCTGATCAGGAGTTAATTCTTCTCCTTTCATGTTAATGACTTTTTGTGTTATTTTACTGCTGAATACTTCCTGAACTTCAGTATTTGTCATGGTATTCAAATCTTTTCCCAATTGAGCTGAAACTGCAGATAAGATTCCCTTTTTATTATACACGGATTCATTTTCACTATGAACATCCTTCAATCCGGAAACAAGTAAAGATAATACCAATGACACTATCACTGTCATGATAAGCGTGAATTTGATAATATATGATGTACTAAACACGATTCATTCTTTTTTTAATGTTAGACTCTAATATAAAATAGTCGATGGTAGGTGCAAATGTATTCATCAACAAAATGGCAAGCATCCAACCTTCAGGATATGCCGGATTCATTACTCGGATAATCAATCCTATGACGCCAATAAAAAATCCATAAATCCATTTTCCCCTGTTGGTGGAAGAAGCAGTTACAGGGTCTGTTGCCATAAATGCCATCGCAAATAAAAAGGAACCCATAAGTAAATGTTGCGTCCAGGTGACCTGCATAAATGGTGTGGAACCAATAGAATTTAAAAGCAGGGTAGTTACTATCAAACCTAGAACCATTCCTGCCATAATTCTCCAACTGGCAACTTTGGTGATAATTAAAAATAAAGCACCAACTACAATAAGAACTTTACTTGTTTCGCCTATAGACCCAGGGATTGTGCCCCATAGCAATTGACTTTCTGAAAAGTATTGAGTTACTTTTTCCCATCCACCCTCATAAGCCATGGCAAGAGGTGTAGCTCCTGTGAATCCGTCTGGCACTTTTAATCCTGTATTAAATGTATCTAAACCAATCCATTCAAAAAGGGAATTAAAAAAACCTGTATGCCACCAATTGTAATTTACTGCAGCACCTCCTGAAATCTTTTCAAACCCTGAAATCCAGCATTGGTCACCAGAAATAGTCAGAGGGTAGGCGAAAAAAACAAACACCCTGGAAAGTAAAGCAATATTCCAAATATTCATACCTGTGCCGCCAAATGCTTCTTTACCGATAATGACTGCAAAAGCCACGGAAAGCGTAAGAATCCAAATAGGAATGTCAGGAGGCATTATCAAAGGAATTAAGGCACCTGATACCAAAAATCCTTCTTCTATCCCGTGTCCTTTTTTGGCTGCATAAAAAAACTCAATACCCAGTCCAACCACGTGTGCAACCACAAAAATCGGTAACATTTGAATTAAACCGAAAGCCAGTTTTAAATGAAACCCTTCAAGAAATCCGAGGTACTGGCCTGCTGCAATAAAATGCTGATGCCCAATATTATATGTACCAAAAATATAACAAAGTTGCAAAGCAATAACAACATATACCATAAGCCTTTTCAGATCCATTCCGTCACGTATGTGTACGCCATCTTTGGTTACTGTATTGGGTGCGTAGGCAAAAGTAAAAAATCCGTCATACAAAGTATGAAGGAACGGACTCTTCTTTTTGTCCGGTTCAATTTTTTTCAAAAAATTTAATAGACTCATCTAAATAAAAATTAATATAACTTAGGATTGCTCTTTTACTATTTCAAGTCCGTCCCTCAGAATTTTCTGAAGAGGAGACTTCGAAGTACAGGCAAATTCACATAATGCAACATCTTCTTCAGTTAATTCAAGAATACCCAAACCTTCCATTTTTTCAATATTGTTGGTTAATATTGCCTTAAACAAATGTTGTGGATAGGTATCTACAGGTAAAACTTCTTCATATTGACCAGTGACCACCATTGCTCTTTTTTCACCATGAGTATTGGTTTCTGCAGTAAATTGATGATCAGGGTATAAAAAGTTAGGAAAAGTTCCCGACAAACTTGGTCTGGGACTTTGCGGTAATAACCAGCCGAAAAGTTCATAATCATTACCTTCCTTAATGACAGTAATCTGATCATCTCGGTAACCTAAAAAGCCGTCATTGTCAACTTGTTTTCCACTGAGTACATCACCTGAAACAATCCTGTTGTTTTCTCCAGCAATGTTATTTTTTAATAAATCAGCTACATTGCACCCTATATATGATTTAACATAGGCCGGAGATTTAAGCTCAGCTCCTGTCAATGCAATAATCCTGCTCGCATCATATATTTTGTGTAAAAACATATTTCCTATGGTAATTACATCCTGAACTCCCAGTGTCCAAACAGTCTGCCCTGATTTAATAGGAGCAACATGATGAATCTGGATTCCTACATTACCTGCCGGATGTTTGCCGGAAAAATAAGTCTTTTTTACTCCGGTGGTATTTCTGAAAGCATCATGAGGAGGAATATTTTTACTTCTTCCATCTAAACCCAAATGCACAAAACCACTGGTTAAAACTTTCAAAACATCCAATCCTTTTTGAAATGATGTTTCATTTCCTGAGACCACAAAATTGAAATCCGGAGCCAATGGTGCTGTGTCAAAAGTAGATATAAAAATATTAACTGGCACCTTTTGAGTATCAGGGACCCTGTCAAAGGGTCTTTCATTTATCAACGTCCATAGGCCGGAAGACTGTAAAAAGGAAACGAGTTCTTCCCTGGAACATGAAGTGAAATCAGGTGTGGTAAATTTTCGATAATCCATCTTTTTATCAGCAAGAATGACTACTGATGCGATAGATCTTTTTTCTCCTCGTTCAACGGCAACAATTTCACCACTTACAGGGGCAACATATTGAATGGTGTCTCTTTTTTTATCATAAAATAGTACATCACCAGCTTTAACACTTTGGCCAATTTCTACCTCTATTTTTGGAATCGGAGACATTCCTCTAAAATCAGTAGGTTTTATAGCAAATCTGTTGACCTGAACTGTCTCTATTGCCTTTTTTGCTTCACCCTCAAGTTTTATATCAAAACCTTTTGTGAGATTTATGAATTTTTCCCCTGTTGTGAAAGAAGGTTTTTGATTTATAAAGTCAGCCAGACCAGGAAAAACACTGAAATTGTTTTTATTGGTATCTATTCCATGTTTGGAAGCTTCTATTCTCATTAAATTATTTGCCAGTGTCAACAATGCCCAAAGTATCAGAACCACGCAGATGGCGATCACACTGGTTAGTAATAAATTCTGACCTGAAGTTTCTGACTGGGAAAAAAGTGGTGTGGCGGAAAAAAGTAAAAAAAGGATTACTGTCGGTTGAAATTGTATTGTTTTCAATCTTAAAATTTTATAATTTTAAAAATCGTGCAAATTTATGGATTCCAATTATTCTTTATGAAACTTTAGTTCAATATTTTTTTAATATGTATTATTTAGAATAATTCTAAACAGTGAACGCTGATTATCAATCAGTTTTTTACTTTGTTATTTTAAAGGTATAGGGGTAGGTGCCAGGGTAATTTTTATAGATTCCTTCACAAACAATTTGGTTGCCGATATTTTCTTCTAAAAGGGTTATCAATTGTTGAACTGATGAAATCATTTTATTATCCATACTTTGAATAATAAAACCCGGTTCCATTTTTGTATGGTAAACGATTCCTCCCTTTTTAATACTTAAAACAAGTACACCGGATTTACCAAAAAGGGAATGTTCGACTCCATCGAGATTTCTTACTTCAATACCAATCTTTTCCAAAATACCTGATTTATAAATGCCCACCGGTTCTAATGAATTCAAGTGGTTTTTTAAGGTTACAGAAATGTTCATTTTTTTACCTGACCGCCATATCAATGTCTCAATTTTTTCTCCGGGTCTGTATCTGGTTAGGTTTTCCATAAATTCTGACGTAGTATTTACTTGATTTTTATTTACCTGAAGAATTACATCTCCCTTTTTAATTCCTGCATCCTGGGCAGCCCCATCCTTTAAAATATAGCTTATATATACGCCTTTAATTTCGCTCAATCCAATCTCACCGGCAAGACGGTCGTCAAGGTTTTCAATATCTATTCCCATCCAGCCTCGCTGAACAACCCCATACTCCTTGAGATCAGAAATAATTTTTTTGACAACATTAATAGGAATAGCAAATGAAAAGCCTTCAAATGTTCCTTTTTCACTCATGATTGCCGTATTAATGCCCACAAGGTGACCTGCAGTATTAATAAGGGCACCACCACTACTACCCGGGTTTACAGCGGCATCTGTCTGAATAAAACTTTCTATGCCCTGACTTTCCATAATATTTATACTTCTGGCTTTGGCGCCTACGATTCCTGCAGTTACGGTAGATTGTAATTCAAAGGGGTTTCCCACCGCTAATACCCATTCTCCAATCATTAAGGAATCCGAATTGCCCATAATCAGGAATGGCAGGTCAGTGACTTCAATTTTTAATAAAGCGAGATCAGTATTTTTGTCAATCCCAATAAGTTTGGCTTCCATTGTCCTTTTGTCAGGCAGGGTAACTTCAATTTTGTCAGAAGAACCAATGACATGGTGATTAGTAACTATGTATCCATCACTTGAAATGACAACCCCTGAACCATTATTTCTGCTGTTGAAATGAAGATCGTTTTCTTCAGAATTTCTGCTTTTTACGGCAACAACACTTTCTCTTCCCAATTTAGCTGCTTCAATAAATGAGGTTGGAGCAGTTGACCTGAATAATTGGGCCAGGGATTGATTTAAAAACAATTCTTCCTGAGCCACCCGGATTAACCGGTTTTTTTCTTCATTAATTTTTTGGTTATTGTTGTATGTCAAATAAGTATGATAAACATAAACCGACAAACATGAAATACATAAAGAAATAAGTATAGTCTGAAACGATATTTTTACGGACGAAAGCATTATTACAAATTTTTTTAAGGTGCCAGTCTTTCAATTATCCAATCTTGAGGGCCATTAAGGCGATATCTTATTCTGTCATGTAGCCTGCCCATTCTTCCTTGCCAGAATTCCATTTCAGTTGGGTTTAAAACATAACCTCCCCAGTGATCGGGCAAGGGAATATTTTCAGAACTACTGTATTTTTGTTGATATTTTTGAATTTTTTCATCTAAAAAGGCTCTGTTTGGTATGATTTTACTTTGTGGTGACACCCATGCGCCTAATTGACTTTCAAATGGTCGTGACTTAAAATATTCACCAGAAGTTTCTCTCTTAACTTTAGAAACAGATCCTTTGATTCTTACTTGCCTTTGTAATTCCAGCCATAAAAATGTCATGGCGCCGTATGGATTTTTTTCAATCTCCTTGCCTTTAGCACTTTCATAATTTGTGTAAAAAACAAAACCTGTTTCAGATAGTTCTTTTAACAACAAAACCCGAGCGGTCGGAAATCCATCCAAGTCAACAGTAGACAGGGTAAAGGCATTTGGTTCTAAAATTTGTGAGTCCAGCGCTTCATTAAACCATATCGAAAATTGATGGGTCGGACTTAAGTGCACCATTTTTTCATCGAGTTCATGACGTGTGTATTCCTGACGTAATTGAGATAGCTCCAATGAAATTGACATATAAATTTTTATTTCAAATTATAATAAAAACCCTTTCCTGCTTTTGATTTACCTTGGGACATGCCAATAAATAGCACCTGAGAGGGCGATAATTCATTGTTCAGGGAAAGATCATCCAGGTCTAAAACATAAACTTTTTTACCTAGAATTTGGGGACTGACAGTTCCCTTTTTTAATATTCTGCCAAGGGCATCAAATACGATGAGTTCAATCTCTGCATTGTTTTCAGAAACATAATTAACTTGTGCAAGATTGTTAAGTATCAGAATGTCCGTGATTTTTAATTCTCCTGTTTCAGACAATCCCGGAATACAATCATTATAACGTACACGTAAGGAGTCAAGGGCATTCAAAATATTTAGTCTTTTTCCTGTTGTAGTCACTTCCAGCAGATCAGCATTTTGACCAGATTTGTAATAATAAGCAGGATCACCGGATTGTAACAAAATTTCTTTTATTTTTAAAGTTCCCAATGACGGAGAATTGTCATAGAAATTTTGAAAGGCGGTGCAGTTGGATGAAAATAACAAAGAAACAGCACCGGCCAGAATTGGTGCGGAAAGAGATGTTCCTGATTCGGTTGTGTATTTTTTTGCCTGGTCGGTCGTAGTCAGAATGTCTTCACCAGGTACACCTATATCAATGTGCTTTTTACCATAACCTGCTTGCCTGGCTTTTACATCATTCTGGTCCGTATTGGTGACCATGATGAGATAATTGCTTTCACATGTTGAAGGCATATCTCCCACAAAATCTACATCGTCATTATTATTAGTAGTAGCCCCTATACTCAAAACACCTTGTTGTCCCAAAAGATTGTATAAATTACACCAATTCGGAAAACTCGAAGCAAATCTTTTGGAAATGCCTCCTGAATAAGTAACAGCGACTATATTTGAGCCTTTTGTTCCATTGTTCTCAAGATATAATTTTTTCATGCGAAGTACATACTCCAATGCCTTTTCTACGTCCAGAGAAGTTGCATTTATAACTAAAGGGAGTATTTTTACATTCCAATTAATACCTGAAATACCTATATTGTTATTAGCTCTGGCACCAAGAACACCGATAACATTTGTTCCATGAGTTTCAGACGTGATGCTTCCATTCTGCAGTTTTACATTGTAGCCGGAATAATCATCAATATAGCCGTTGCCATCATTATCTTTTCCATCATTAGGGATTTCATTATTATTGATAAAAAATATGTCGGCAAAATCTTCATGATTTGTCAGAAATCCATCATCAATTACCGCAATTACAAATTCTTTTCCATTTTCAGTTGGTCCTCCGGTTGTAATGTTCCATGCTTCAAAAGCTTTTATGTTCTCAAGATACCATTGTTCATTAACTCTTGGGTCGTTTGGTCTTTTATCACGCCATTCTAGTTTTGTATTATATTCTAGGCCGCTGATTTCTTTTGAACTGGATAATAAGGAGTACCATGTGTCAGCTGAATTTTCAGACACTTTCATGTGGAAGTATTCATTGTTTTCTTTGGTGGTGAAGGGAGTTATTATTAATGTTTCTGCGTTCCTTGAAAAAATATTCTGACCAATATTTTCAACGAATTTTGGAAAATCCTTACCTGAAAAATGAACGACAAATTCATTTTTTATTTCCTGTCCGAACAATAAAACCGGAAAAATATAAATCAAACTTAACGTAAATATTCTTTTTATCATGAGTTTACAACAATATAAAGTTTCAAAGGTATAAAAACGTTTTCATCCCGGTATTATTATTTTGTAATGACCAATTTATGAACTTCAGATTTATTTTCAAAGTAAAATTGCAGTACATAGATGCCAGAAATCAAATCACCAACCTCTATTTCTTCTGTAAAATAGCCACTTTTTACCTTTTTGCCATTAATGTCAAATATGTTGGCATATAAAGATTTTTGACCGTAAAAATAACACGTATTTGAAGTAGGATTTGGAAATACTTCAATTTGATTTTGATTACTATTTTCTGAAGTTGAAACTGTTTTTAATTTCAGAGGCGTATTGAAAAAATTGATACCACCTCTTTCATTTCCTATGAGGAGTTCATAATAGCCATCTTTATCTATGTCTGCCATAGTGGGAATGGTTCGGATTCCTGTCTTAATATTTCCAAACTTTACGGATTCTGTTGCAAAAGTCCTGTTGTCATCATTTATATCACTGAATAGGTACATTTCTCCACCCTGAGTGCCAAACAGCATTTTTAACCCTTCTTTATCTTCAAAGATAAAAGGGGCTCCATTTTCCAAATAATAGCTACTGCCTGCCGGGAATATTTCCCCAAAATCTGTAGTTGTAGGACTGGTATTGAAATCTGCATTTCCTATGGAACCTACATTTTCAAAATAATTTAATTCATTATTTGTTTCACCAATAATGAGGTCACCTAATCCATCCCCGTTTACATCGCCGATGGTTGGTTTAGAAGCATTGCCTATAAAAAAATTTTTGTAAGGAAAAATCCTGGTTTCAAATTCTACAGGATTTCCTTTTCCTGCTTTGTTTTTGTAATAAAAAATCTGACCTTTTAAAAACTCACCAACCAATAAATCAGTATCACCATCTCCATCAATATCTCCTGCTGAAGGAGCCAGTCTGATGATCGGCTGTGCAAAATTGTAGAACCCCAAAAAATCTCCATTTTCAAGGATATATTCCGGATGTGTTGCCGTACCTGAATTAATATACAATTCCATCCAGGTTTTTTTTGTCCCGTCGACAGATATTGAACCATTGCCCCCTATAATAATATCCATCAGACCATCATCGTTATAGTCAATAAATGTTGGATGCGAACTTGCCCCCAAACTAATCATGTCATTTACAAGAAATGATTTTGTTTTTAGCTTATAATCAGGAATTGTGCTACTTCCTTCGTTCAGATATAACCAAATATGATTGGTTCTTTCACTGTCGTTTCTGTCATTAGGACAAATAATCAAATCATTTTTGCCATCATTATTAACATCAACTGAAAAAGCAGCAAGAAACACTTGCATTTTGGCTGCAACATCTGTAGAAGGGAAGGTATGATCTACTTCGTTCAGCCACGCTTTTTGAGGGTTTCCGCCGTTTTTTAAAAATTTTATGTTTTCATTGTTTAGGTCACCCAGTAATAAATCTTTATCTCCGTCACCATCCGCATCAATGATAAGTATGGTACTTCCTGAATGTCGGGTCTCATCCTTATTTGGTTCTTTAAAATTATAACAATCATTTATGCTGTTGCTTAAATTTACGTCTGATGAAAATTCATCTTCTTTAAATCCACCCCAGCACTTTGTGTTTAAAATGAATTTTAAGGTATCAGATGTAAGATTTTCATCTTTGGCCAGGTTTTCATAAAAGGAGATTTTATCACTTCCTGCTTCAAAAGTCAAAATATCAACATCTCCATCATAATCAACATCTGTGATGGCTGGAATATCTATAGAACTGCAATATATTTGGGTATAATTACCTAAAAAAACCTGTAGAAAATCTCCGACACTTCCACTAAAATTAAACTCCATGAGTTCATATGAGAGGGCTCCCTGCGTTTTTTTACCCCGATGAACTTCAATTGTGGTAGGGACAGCACCACCTGTAAAAATATCCTCAATTCCATCATTGTTAAAGTCAACAAGAAAGGTAAAATTGCGTAATACAGGAAAAATATGTTCGTATTCCGGCGCATACTTATACTCAACAGAATGGTTTAGGCCTGTGTATAAAAAAGGAATAATGACGTCTCCTTCTCTGTCAAAAATGAAGAGGTCTTTTTTTCCGTCATTATTAAAATCAATATTTGAAAACTGAGGGTTTTTTAGTCCTCCTGCTACAGGATTACGAATAGAGGAGTTGCCTTTAAAGAAGGGAATTTCAAGGGGAGAAAAATCTTGACTAAAACCAGAATGTAAAATGAAAATTGCAATAAAAAATGCTAAATATATCTTCATGATTAAAAAAAAATTAACTTTCCACCTTAAAACTTTTAAAATGTATTCATACCATTTAATTTCAGTGAAAAGGTTATTAAAATCTTTTTATCTTTTATGTTTAGTTATTGGAATGTTTCCTTCTGCCGAAGCCAGAAATACCAATATTACTTTACAAGATTCTGTGTTACAACAACCTCAGGATACCTTTAGTTCAGGTTTATTTGAATTTGTTACTGAAGCGGACAATTTATATGTCAAAACGGAAAAGGATGGTATTGCCCAATTTATGATAAACGGTGAAATTTTTAATATTCAAAGTACAAAGGGACGTGCAAATTTTCATGAAAAAATAGATCACACAGGTAAATTATATCTTTTTCAACACAATAAACAGTATAAATTATTCCATATTTCGAAGAAAGAAAATTCCGGATACAGAATAAAAACGATTCCATTTATGTTGTCTGTATTGCCTCCGTTAATTGCTATTTTATGTGCCTTGTTGTTAAAGGAGGTATTAATGTCGCTTTTTCTTGGAATATTATCGGGTGTATTTATTATAGGCGGTTTAAGACTTGATTCCCTTTATTTTTTTATATCTTCAATCTGGCAGCCTGTTCAGATTCATGTTGTAAATGCATTGGTTAATAAAGGACACATGTCTATCATTGTATTTTCAATGCTTATTGGTGGCATGGTGGCATTAATTTCTAAAAATGGAGGAATGGCGGGTATTGTATTCAAGTTGGCAAAGTATGCTAAAAGTAATAAAAGCAGTCAGTATGTAGCATGGTTTTTAGGCGTCATAGTTTTTTTTGATGATTATGCCAATACACTCGTCGTAGGTAATACCATGAGGCCTATAACTGACAAATTTAAGGTTTCAAGGGAAAAATTGAGTTATATTGTGGATAGCACGGCGGCTCCCGTTGCTGCTGTGGCCTTTATCACCACTTGGATAGGAGCCCAATTAGCCTATATTCAGAGTGGAATGGCGGGTCTGCCTTTGGATTTGGATGTTTCACCTTATGCTCTCTTTTTTAGTTCTTTGAAATATGCTTATTATCCGTTTCTTACACTTGGCTTTATGTTGTTAATCATCTATACAGGAAGGGAATACGGCCCGATGCTGGCTGCAGAAAGACGGGCATTGAAAGGGCAAGTAAGCAGTGCTTCAGATCTGAATCCGGATGAACCCAATATGGAGGATCTCAATCCGGTAAAAGGAGCAAGACTTCATTGGTTAAAGGCAGCTTTGCCTGTAGGTACGGTGATTTTTGTCACCATTTTTGGTTTAATGGAAACAGGATTTACTTCTGTTTACAATGAATTATTTCCATCAGGTGGTGTTTTTTCCTGGGCAAGAGTTTGGTCCGAACTTCATGCAACCATGCCGGCAGATGAAAATGGATTTTTTGTTAAATTGGGAAAAGTGATTGGTGCTGCGGACAGTTATATTTCTTTGTTGTGGGCAAGTATGAGTGGTTTGATAGTTGCCATCATTATTACTTTGTCGGATAGAACGATGAAATTGTTTGAAACAATGCATTGGGTCACTGTTGGTTTTAAAACCATGTTGCCTGCTTTACTCATTCTTACACTTGCATGGGCACTTGCTTCCGTGACCGAATCATTGCATACAGCTGATTTTATAAGTTTGGCACTATCCGGAAGTATATTACCCGTTTTTATGCCTGCAATGGTTTTTATTCTTGCTTTTTTGGTAGCATTTTCTACAGGGTCAAGTTGGAGTACGATGGCAATCCTTTATCCTATTGCGATACCTGCTATGTATGCCGTAGGTGTAGAGGCCGGTTTGGGGAATGAAGAATTGTTGACCTACATTGTTCATATAATTTCAGTTGTTCTTGCGGCTGCGGTTTTTGGTGATCACTGTTCTCCGATATCTGATACTACTATATTGAGTTCTCTGGCATCAGACTGCAACCACCTTGATCATGTAAAAACTCAAATGCCATATGCCATGACTGTAGGTGGAGTTTCATTGGCCTGTTGTCTTGTTACTTCATTGTTTAGTTATGGTTTTTGGTTCAACCTTTTTATTTTTGGAGTTGCAATAGCTGTTATGTACGGAATCATTATGACATTTGGTAAAAAGGTAATCACCCCGGAGTAAAATATAGTCAATTTTAAGTAAAAAAGTTTACCTTTTTTATATCGTTTATATTAATTAACATTTCCGGTTTTGAATACAGTAAAATTTAAAGTGGTTGTTTGACCGGGGTTTTCCGAAACACTTAATTTTTCAGGTAAGGATTTATAACTTTTTACTTGATTTGGAAATTGGGTAATAAGACCTAATATTACTTTTTGAAGTATGACCAGGTCAGTAGAATTTATTTTACTATCTCCATTTACGTCAGAGGCTAATAATTGTATTTGTTGTGTTAAGGTTTTTATGCCAAGAATATGTTTTTGAATGCTTACCAGATCAACAGAATTAAGACTGGAATGATAAGCGGAAGCATTGGTTTCCATGATGACCTCAGGATTTTCTATTGAAGGGAAATTGGAACTGGGGTAAATAAAAGAATAGTTTCCTTCATTATTTTTTGTAATCTCATATTTTGGAGATGATGCGTTAGCAGGTTTTAGATAAAACTTCACACTACCTGAAGGTAAGGTTATTCCAGATGTAATATTTACATTAAAAGTGGTGGGGTCCGGTACATTGGTATCTGGTTTTTCTGCACCGGTGCTTTCAATAATTTCATCAAGTTGGTCAAAAGCAACAGGATAATACAGGGTTCTGTCTGGTGCAATCACCACAAAAGTAGGGGTGCCATACCATGGACCATATACGCCGGTTCGGAATGTATTGGCAACATCATCGGAGTCGCCTTGGGCACCGGCAGAAATCACAGTCATATTAAATGTGTTTTTATAATTTCTGACCTTTGTATTGTCATCTGTGGATAAAGTGGATAATTCAATAAACCTTGTATCATACTGATTATCTCCCCATGCTACATTTTTTTGTTGATAAAAAGGCGCATTCGAACGACAGGGAGGACATGTAGTGAAAAAGAATTTTATCACAACTGTTTTTCCCTGATCAAGGTGATTTTGATAAAGGTTGTGTATATTTCCGTCAATATCTGTAAACGTAAAATTCTGGATGGTTTGATTTTGAGCGGCAAGAAACTGACAACTAAATAGGAAGAGATGTGTTAAAATACAAATATTTCTAAACATAATAATATAATTAATTAACAAAAATAATGTATTATTTAATATAAATTACACATTATTAAAGAATTAACAAAAGATTATTTTTGATTGATTTTACTTTTTTAGTATAAGAACATATGCATAAGGTGAAATATGAATGGATTGAAGGGAAATCGTATGAAGAGGTTTGGGCTATTCAGACATCTCTTCACAATGAATTAAAGGAAAGAAAAAAAACTAAAACGCTACATGAATCAAATATAGAATTGTCGGATCACCATCTGATATTTTGCCAGCACAGTCATGTGTATACTTTGGGGAAAAGTGGCGATATTTCTCATTTGTTGCTTGACACTGAAGGTTTGACAGAAAAAGGTGTTGAATATTTTAAAATCAACAGGGGAGGAGATATAACCTATCATGGTCCCGGGCAGATTACAGGTTATCCGATACTTGACCTTGAATGTTTTTATACAGATGTACACAGATATGTCAGAGAGATAGAAGAAGTAATTATACAAACGTTGGATTTTTACCAAATTAAAGGAATAAGGATTCCTGCATATACAGGGGTATGGGTTGAGGATATACATCAGGAAGGTCAGTTTAGGAAAATTTGCGCTATTGGGGTGCATTTATCAAGATGGGTGACCTTGCATGGATTTGCATTTAATGTCAATACAGACTTAAAGTATTTTGATCATATTATTCCCTGTGGTATTGAAGAAACAAACCTCTCCGTCACTTCGTTGCAACGCGAATTGGGCCGTCAAGTAGATATTTTTGACGTGTCAGAACAACTTAAGACTCAATTCGAGAAAATTTTTAAATTTAAAATAATATAAATTCAATAAGAAAAGTTATGTCAGCCAATAAATTAATTTCTGATTCTCGCACAGTTATGACTGAACTTATTATGCCTAATGACACCAATCCGTTGGGTGATTTGATGGGGGGATATCTTATGAGATGGATGGATATTGTTAGTGCGATTTGTGCTTCAAGGCATTGTGAGAGCCATGTCGTTACCGCTTCTGTGGACCATATTTCATTTCACGAACCCATTAAATTGGGTGATGTAATTACTTTGACAGCCACTATTACGAGAGCTTTTACTACTTCAGTAGAAGTGTATGTTGAGGTTTCTGCAGCTGATATGCCCGGTACAAATCCAAGGCAATCTAATCATGCTTATTTTTCATTTGTAGCAATAGATAAAGAAACAAGAAAACCACAAAGTGTTCCGGGGATAAATCCGATTACCAATGAAGAGAAAAAACTATATGAAAGTGCCATAAGGAGAAGAGAAATCAGGCTCATTCTTGCTGGTAAAATTAAACCTTCAGAAGCTCTTCATGTAAAAAGTTTTTTTGCTGAAATGTAAAAGAAATGATATAATGTCATTAGGATTAAATTTCAACATCTACCAATTTTGTTGTAGATTTCCCTTTAACCAAACTTTATTAATATGATTTGTACCAAACCGGTACACCATGTAACTGAGGTTTGGAATGGGGATTGTCAATATAAAACTTGCTGATTTACCTTTTGTTATACTTCCTAAATGATCAGCTACTTCCATGGCATGTGCTCCATTAATGGTAGCGGCATTAAATGCTTCTTCAGGAAGTAGTTTCATATGATTGCAAGCTATAGATAACAGAAGAGGTATGTTGCCTGAGGGGCTTGAACCCGGATTAAAATCTGAAGCAAGGGCCACGCCCAGACCAGCATCTATCATTTTTCGGCATGGACTATAAGGGATCTGCAGAAAAAATGACGCATTGGGTAATGCCGTAGGTATCGTGTCTGATTGCAGGAGTGCATAAATTTCATCATCCCCAATTCTTTCCAGGTGATCCACAGAAATGGCATTGTGCTTTATTCCTATCTGAACACCACCTGAATTTGCAAGTTCATTAGCGTGAATTTTAGCTTTTAATCCAAATTTTGCAGCAATTTCCAAAATTGTATCCGTTTCTTTTACGGAAAAAAAACCTTCATCACAGAAAACGTCACAATAGTCTGCAAGTTGATTTTCGGCAATATAAGGAATCATTGTGTCTGTAATAAGGGTGATATAAGCCGATCTGTTTTGTTTATACATGGCAGGAATAGCATGGGCCCCTAAAAAAGTTGCTTTTATTTCAGCGTCAGAGTTTTCTTTAAGTTTTTTGATAACCCGCAGCATTTTTACTTCGCTTTCAAAAGAAAGGCCATAACCGCTTTTGATTTCAATAGCACCAGTTCCTGTTTTAATAACTTCGTTCAATCTTTCCGATGCATCATTGTACAAAGTGTTTTCATCGGCATTGGTCATCTTGGATGCTGAATTAAGTATGCCTCCACCGGCAGCTGCAATTTCTTCATAGGTCTTTCCTTGCAACCGCATGACATATTCATTTTCCCGGCTGCCGGCATATACTATATGCGTGTGACTGTCACACCATGAAGGAAGGATAGAACCTCCTTCTGCATCAATTGTATCGGGAACATTTTGAGGACATTGATCCATAGGACCGTAGTCAATTATTTTTTTATCAAAAAGGAGATAGGCGTTGTTTAAAACACCTACCTCCTTCATATTTTTTCCTTTCATAAGGGGAAGATTTTCATCTGTAACCCCGAAGATACTATGTATGTTTGTAATCAGCCGTAAAGCCATAATTATGAATGTTTGGGTTTAATTGACGATAGAATCCAATTGATTTTCATCAAAAATTTGTTTTTTAAACACTTCAGCTTCCTCCTGTGTTTCAAATTGTCCCAAAAAGACCCTGAAAATCATTTTACCGTTTTTCATTTCGTTTTTAACAGTGACCGGTTCCAAAAAAGTATTGTTCAATTTTTGAACAAAAGCATCTGCAAGTTCGTATTTTCCGAAAACTCCTAATTGAAGTTTATATATTTTTTTATTCAAAGGCTCAGATAAATATTCTTTTGTTTCATCTTCCGTCAATGACATTTCAGGTAAATCAGGAACACTATCGGATGTCACAGATTTTGTTTGCGTAGGAGAGGAATTGATCGTATGTTTTACGATTTTTTTATTGTTGGGTTCATTATGTCTTGACAACAAATCCTTTAACGTTCTTGGAGTTACTGTTTTTTCAATTCGTTCTACCATAATGCCTTCGGAATTAAAAATCAAAATTGTAGGAAGGTATTTGACGTCGTATTGATTTTTAATTTCATAACCTTCTTTATGATCAATATCAATCTTTAGTGCAATAAAATCTTCCTGAAGTATTTTTATAACACCTTCATCGGTAAAGGTAGTCTTTTCCATCCATGTACAAGGGCTGCACCACTGTGCATGAAAATCCAGGAAAATAAGTTTACCCTCCTGACTGGCTTTTTGTCTTGCTTCTTTAATATTCATAGAAGAAAAAAGAACATCTTTACTTGTTGCAAACGTAAAAACCGGTGTCATAATGATTGCCCAAAAGCAAAAAACGATTTTAAATTTTTTATTCAGCATCTCCAAAATTTAAATATTAACAATTTTTATAATTTGTAACTAATGTTTATTCAATATTTTAAGTCATTGCAAAAGCTATACCAATTCTTTGTTAAAAATGAAAATGACGGTCATATATACTATTTGTTATTTATATTTAATTGACATATAATAAATTAGAAATAACAAATTATTATAATTTGTTTCAACTGGCTAACCTTAAAACAAAATAAAAAAAAAATGAGAAAATGTAGACGCAAAATTTGAATATTAAATTTTTGTTCTATCTTTGCATCGCTTTTGAAGAAAAGCATTTTTTTAATAAGAAATCCACGGTGGGGTGGGTGAGTGGCTTAAACCAACAGTTTGCTAAACTGTCGTACTGGAAACGGTACCGGGGGTTCGAATCCCCCCTCCACCGCGTTTCCTAATAAACACCTGCCGGAAAATATATCGGGACATAGCGCAGTCCGGTTAGCGCACTTGGTTTGGGACCAAGGGGTCGTAGGTTCGAATCCTACTGTCCCGACAAAGGCCTGAGATTTCTCAGGCCTTTTTTTTATTTTGCTTCTTCTTTCATGTTTTTATGGAATAATGGTTTTTTTGGTGTGCAATCGTTGGTTTAATATTGTTGTAAAGCATTAATTTATTAAAAAACACTGTTTTTATCTTTATTAATATTAAATCTTTTGATTATATAAAATATTTTTCTTTTCTTTGCCTTACGAATTAAGAAAACTTTTATTACAACGTTAATAATCATATGTTAAGTAGAAGGAGCGTCAGGATTAAAGTAATGCAACTTTTGTATTCTATTAGCCGCGACGAAGGGTTGTCAAAAGATCAGTTGATCAAGGAATATTGGAAACGAATAGAAGAAACCTATGAAATGTTGCTTTTTAATCTTTTTTTAATCGAAAATATAGCCAAAATATCTGCTGAGGACTATGAAAAAAGAAAAGGGAAACATCTTCCTACAGAGCAGGATAAACTTTTTTTACCGTTATTATGGGAAAATGATAAGATAAGAAGTTTGGCAAAAAACACTAAACTCCATAAGGTATACCAAAAAGTAGGGTTTAATGCAAAAGTAGATCAGGATCATTTTCGCAGCATTTACAGTGAATTTTCAAAAACAGAAACGTATACTGATGCTATAGGCAAAACTTTAAATTCTGACGAAATCCTGGAGCTTTTGCTTGAATTATATAGGTTTTGCAGAGGAAAGGAATTATTTAACGAGATGGTGGAAGATCATTATGCAAACTGGGAATCAGACAAATCCCTTGTAGTTGGATCGGTTAAAAAAATTCTGAAACAATTGCCGGATGTTGACGAAAATTTTTTCGAAAGCTATTATCCAGAAAAAGAAGCAACAAAAGATTATGGAGAATTTTTGCTTTTGAGAACTTTTGGCGAGGATTTTGTGTTACTAGAATTAATCAAACCCGTGTTAAAGAACTGGGATTCAGAACGTGTGGCCATTATTGATATGATAATATTAAAGATGGCAGTCGCAGAGTTAATATTTTGCACCACAATTCCCCCTAAAGTGACACTGAATGAATTTGTAGATGTTGCCAAAGATTATAGTACCTCCAAAAGTAAAGAATTTATCAATGGAGTACTTGACAAGTTGCTTGAAAATCTGAACGAAGCAGGCAAAATCAAAAAGGAAGGACGCGGATTGATTGATTAGAATTAGTTAACCAATCAAATCTTACCTATGAAACATTATCATTTGGTTTCATTTTCAGTAGTGATCTTTTTTTTATTTCAAGGTGTACTACTTTCTCAAAGTAAAGTTGAGATTCCACTTTTACTGAATACACAACCTCAGTTGGCGATTGTTGATGACAGCGCCGAAATTGTTAAAGTTGTCAGACCACTTCCCGGATTTATGGATGGGTATATACTGGAAAGTCCCAAGTACGAAACGGTAGTAGAAAACACTCCAAAAAGTACTTCATTTAGTGGATATTCCATTATTTCATCAGATTCCTACGTCATTGCTTTCCGAAGCGGTTTTGCAGTTATAGATGATGTTGCTGCAGATAATCTGGATTTAGTAGTGAGGATATTAAAAGAGTCTCCTAATAAAAACCTTTTACTTTCAGTATTCAATGAGTATATGCGCAATCCTCTGTATAAAAATAGGATAAACGCCATAAAAATGTATGCTAAAATAGAAGGTATTTCATTGGACAGGATAAAGTTCAATTATCTTGAAGGGAAAGGCATAGACAATGAAATAAAATTAAATTTCATTGAATAAAAAAAAACCTCCGCTATTTGCGGAGGTTTTTTTTTTAATTATTGAATAATCCTTCATAATCATCACCCTTGGACCTTGTAAGGATCTCTGGTGTTTTCAGTTCAAGAACATCTTCTTTAGGCTCTTTCCCACCTAAAAGTAAAAGAGTTGATTTCTTTTCATATTCTTCCAGCATTTTTAAACCTTGCTCTTCAAAAACTCCATTCTGAAGATCAATGGAACTCATAAAGTCAGAAGAAATTTCCATAAATCTTTCCATTTCACCTACTTTATTTGCTACATCGTCAGCAATATGTTCCATTGCCTGATCAAAAATAGCCCTTTTGTCAGCATCACCTTTGATGATACTCATAGCAGATCTCATCGCAGAATGACTGGCTCTGATGGCTTTTCTTTCCTGTTCTTTTACTTTAACCTGATCTTTTGTGTCTTCTATTAGAATTTCAGAATTTGAATACATTTTAGATAAAATTCTATACAATACAGACATTTTGGAGTGTAATGACGAATATTTTTCATTTGATTCCACGAGTCTTGCGCCCTTTCTACTGGCACGCAGCATCGCCTTTTCATTGTTTTGTTCTTTCGCTTTTTTACCTATAACACGCTTCTTTTTAATTTCTTTATTATTGTCATCAACTCTTGTCAATCATTCGCGCATCTGACCTCTGAGATTGTCCAGCTGACCACCCATTTTATTTAGATTGCTTTCAAGGTCACTGATATAGTTTTTCAAAATTCCGATGGGATCAATGGTAACAAAAATACCTGTAATCCATCTCATGATACTTTTATAGAAGTAAGAAGCCAGAGTTCGCCATTTTGGGTCAAGAACCATGTAAATGATGACGCCGAGAATAGCAAGTAAAGCTACAATACCCAGTGTATTTTGCAGCATTAATAAAATTTGGGCGCTAAACTTAAAAAGTACGTAAGCCAAACCACCCAACAGTGCAATCAGGAAAAATGCTCCTGTTTTGCCTTCGGGTTTTTCCCAAAAAGTTTTTGTTTTTATGTTAGTTTCAGGAAACGATGACATATTTTTTTGTTTTGATGAGTTGAGAAATAAATGTATATAATAACAAAATTATAAATTATTATGAATCAGGAGGTGATTCTTTGAAATAATTGTAAATCTTCTTCAATTTCTTCTTCAAGAATGGAAATAGAATTTACAAATTGTTGTCGGGTGTCTTCAATTTTTTCGCTGGAAGTTTTAATATCATTATCCAGACTCTTTATTTTTTCATCCATTAAGGATAATTCATCTTTCAATTTTTCAATTTTTGCTATATTTTCAAGCTTTTTATCATGCAATTTTTTTATTTCCAGTTGTTTAGATTCCACATTGTTGGTTATCTGGTTTTTTAAAGCATAGGCAAAAGCCTCTTTTTCCTTTTTTAAAATATTCTGATAATGATGAATACTTGTAAATAATTTTTCTTTATTAAACCCCATGGTTTCTGACGTCACAAAAGCACTTTTGGCGGCGATAGCTTCATCCATTCCTAACTGACATAAACTCATGTAGGACTTTTTAAATTTTAGATAGTCCATTTCTGTGATGGCATTATTTTTTAAAGCCTCCAACAATTTGTTAAATACTTTTTCATTACTTTGACCTTTGCTGTCAAACAGTTCTTTTAATTCCAAATACATTTATTATATTTTATACAAAAATACTAACTGTGAGATTATTAAAAAAATTCTTCCTATGAATACTGGTAATTAATATACTAACATCGTGATTTATTCTTTAAACTTTCAGTGTGGCGGTCAACAAAACGGTTGAATATGTTTTTCATACCTTCGTTTTGTTCGGAATAATTTCTGTTATACTGGCCGTTTTGTATTCTTTGACGTGACATTTCAAACAGGCTTATGGCACAAGCCACCGAGACATTTAAACTCTGGACCATTCCGTTTTGAGGTATGATAAAATTAGTGTCCAGGTAAGGTAAAACATCAGGGGTAATACCATCTTTTTCGTTACCAAATACAAAAGCCACGGATTTTGTACAATCAAGTTCAAACAGGGACACGCATTTTTCTGACAAAGATGTTCCTGCCAACAAACTGTATTTTTTTTTAACAGCATTCATACAAATGGAAGTGTCCGTAAAAAAATGAACATCAATCCATTTTAGTGAACCTGAAGCACTGTTTAATCCAATATATTGTTTTTCCGCATTACGGCTGTGTTCATTATAAAGTACATAAATTTCACGTATACCCACACAATCACAAGTTCTCAAAATTGCCCCAATATTGTGTGGATCATGAATGTTTTCAAGTACAACTGTGACATCCAACTGGCTTTTGGACGCTACATTTTCAAATTTTGCTTTTCTTTCTTCTGTTATAAACACCACTCTAAAAATTAATCAATTACTTTAAAACCTGAGTCTCTGAATTCAATGATTTGTATTTGTTTATTTTCAAAAAAATCAAAATCTATATTTACTCTGGATTTTTCTTCATCTGATACTGATTTATGTATTTCAAAATCAGACATTAAATAATTTTGTCTTTGACTTATGATGTGCTCCTGAAATTTGGAACCATATTCCTCCAGATTTTTACCAATAAACATGAAGACATCATAACCTTTTACAGCGTCATGGCCGGCTATTTCGCCAAACATGTCATAATATCTTTTTTTAAAATTTTTAACCTCATATTTCGACTCATCCATAAAATCCGAAATGGCAATTCTTACATTTAGTGTTGAATAATATTCATAATCAATGCGTTCTGAATCATGTAATAAAGGCATTCCATACACAACTACCTCTTTTTTACCTTTATCGGCACTTAATCTCCTGACAACAGAATACAGTTTTTCTTCATCATTGTACGAGTAATAAGGAAGTATCACGGCTTTGGGAGGATTGTTGCTAAACATCCTTACAAATGCGGTATTTGGTGATTGTAAACTATCTTCTGAAACAGTAAAGTGGTTCAGATAACTTTTGTTTCCTGTTATTTTTTGTGCGGTTTCACTGAAGTAGTTGAACCAGGCTTTTCCCTCCTGATTGTTGTGGGTTATGACGGTTACTTCTCCTCTATTGTATAAACTGCAAACATTTTCAGTGATTTTAATGAAATGTTCTTTTAAGTTCGGTTTTAGTTGCACATAAAAATCATTTTCCTTAGCTATTTTTGTACTGGTTTGCCATGGAGATATTACAGTGATTTGTTTTTTGAGAGCTTCTCCTGTGACAATTTTTAAGTCTTCTCTTTCAAAAGGCCCAATGATTAGATCAGTTTTAGTATAATCTATTGAGTCCATAAATTTTTGCGCGGAAAAGCCAGGGTATTCTGTATCCGTAATGTTTATTTCCAGGTGCAGATTATTTCTTTCCAAATCTTCCAGGGCAAGCAAAGCTCCTGCATAAAATTGAACAAAACGATTGGATGCAAGACTTGAGTTGGTATATTGATTACTTTTTAATGGTATCAGTAATGAAAGAAAATATTTTTTTTTCAAAAATACTTTTTCTCCTTTAGAATAGGAATGAATCACTTTCTCTTGGATGTTTATTTCTTCAGGAGATATGATTGGAGGATATTGATCGGAGACGTTTTTCCAAACTAGTGTATCCGGATATTTTTGAACAATCTCTTCAGGAACCGTGTCTTTTATATTTTTTGTGGCCTGCTGAACGACCTTATTTGAAGGAGGAATAGTTGTTTTAGGACTACACCCCAAGCCAAGCCACATTAGGAAAATCAAAATGAGATACACCCTATTCCCATTCAATGGTAGCAGGAGGTTTTGTACTGATGTCATATACTACGCGGTTTATGCCTTTTACCTGATTAATGATGTCACTTGAAATTTTTGCCAGAAGTTCGTAAGGAAGATGACTCCATTCTGCCGTCATTCCATCTACTGAATTGACACAACGCAAAGCTATTGTATAATCATAGGTTCGCTCATCTCCCATAACGCCAACACTCTGAACAGGTAGTAATATGGCTCCTGCCTGCCAAACCTCATCATACCATCCTTCCTCTTTAAGTAGCTTGATAAATATGGAATCTGCTTCCTGGCAAAGTCTGACTTTTTTTTCAGTCACTTCGCCCAATACCCTGATGCCTAAACCAGGACCCGGAAAGGGATGTCTTTGGAGTAAAAAATCCGGTAAACCCATAGCAAGACCTACCTTCCTGACTTCATCCTTAAACATCATTCTCAAGGGTTCTACAAGTGAAAGGTGCAGGATTTCAGGCAAACCACCTACATTGTGATGAGACTTAATGGTAACTGAAGGACCATGGACTGAAATGGATTCTATAACATCCGGATAAATAGTACCCTGACCTAAATAATTTACATTGGGATGAGATTTAGCTTCCTCCTGAAATATTTCTATAAAAAGTTTACCAATGATTTTTCGTTTAGCTTCAGGTTCGCTGACCCCACTCAGGGCATTCAAAAAACGGTCTCCAGCTCTAACACCTTTGATATTTAGACCTAATCCGTAATAGGAATCCAATACCTCCTCAAACTCATTTTTACGAAGCAAACCATTATCTATAAAAACACAATGAAGTTTTTTACCTATGGCTCTGTGTATCAACATGGCAGCAACACTAGAATCGACGCCACCTGAAAGACCCATTAGCACCTCTTCGTCCTTAACAGTTTCTTTAATCATCCTGATGGACTCTTCTACGATAGACAAAGGTGTCCAGTCTGCACTACAGCCACAGATTTTGAAAACAAAATTTGATAAAATATTTTTACCATCAAGACTATGGGTGACTTCCGGATGAAATTGTAAACAATACACCGGGAAATCAAAAGCATCTTTTTTTGATTTGTAGGCAGCCACAGGAATGTCTTTTGTTGATGCTATCATTTCAAAGGCATCTGGAAGTATTTCTACAGAATCGCCATGAGACATCCAAACCTGACTTTCGGACTGGACATTTTTAAACAAAATGTCATCAGTTACTTCAGAAAGTTTTGCTTTACCGTATTCTCTTTTTTCGGATCTTAAAACTTTTCCATTATGTTTTTGGGCAATCAATTGTGCACCATAACATATGCCCAAAACCGGATACTTGTTTAAGATAGGATGCAGGTCAAGATCCAGAGCATTATTGTCAAGGACTGAAAATGGACTTCCTGAAAGTATTACTCCTTTTACGTTTTTGTCAACAGCTGAAAACTTATTATACGGTAATATTTCGCAGTAGACCTGCAATTCCCTTAATCGTCTTGCAATTAGCTGGGTGTATTGTGAACCAAAATCTAAAATAATGACAAGGTCTTTCATATGGGTATGGGTACAAAATCAAAGGTAGTAAATATTTGTGAATTGATTTTGATTTCTGTTTTAGTTTACTTTAAATCTTAATCTAAGTCCTTTACCCTGAATGGGTTCCTCACCATTTTTATAAACCAATTCTCCATTGACAAAAGTATAGCTCACTTCACCTTTACATTCCATTCCTTCAAGAGGAGACCAACCACATTTGTATGCAATATTGGATTTGTCAATAATCCATTTTTTATTGGGATCTAAAACAACGAGATCAGCAAACATTCCTTCCTCTGCAAATCCCCGGTCGCCAATTCTAAAACAAATGGCCGGATTATGACACATTTTTTCGACAATTTTTTCCAGACTTATTTTTCCTTCATGGTAATAATTAAGCATGATATTGAGACCATGCTGAACAAGTGGAAGGCCTGCAGGTGCATTGATATAAGGCTGAGCCTTTTCTTCCCAGGTATGTGGGGCATGATCAGTAGCCACCACGTCAAACGTATCGTTTAGCAATGCATTCCATAATGCATTTCTGTGCGTTTGATTTTTAATGGATGGATTACATTTGATCAAATTACCTTTTATTTTATAGTCCTCTGATGAAAAATGTAAATGGTGTACACATACTTCTGAAGTAATTCTTTTTTCAGCCAATGGAATAGAATTAGAAAAAAGCGGTATTTCATCCGCTGTAGATATGTGCAATACATGCAATCGGGTATTGTACTTATTAGCGAGGGCAACTGCTTTGGAACTCGATAAATAACACGCTTCTTCGTTTCGAATAAAAGGGTGATGGTCCGCTTTCAGTTCGGGTCCAAATTTTGTTTTTGCTCTGTCAATATTATTTTTTATAGTTTGTTCATCTTCACAGTGGGTGGCGATCAACATACCGGAACTGCTGAAAATTTTTTCTAAAGTAGTAAAATTGTCTACCAGCATATTTCCTGTGCTGGAGCCCATAAAAACTTTGACACCACATACAGATTTAGGATCGGTTTTTAAAACCTCCTCAAGGTTGTCATTTGATGCCCCCATGAAAAAAGAATAGTTGCAATAAGATGTTTTGGATGCAATTCTGAATTTGGCTTCCAGTAAAGGTTGTGTTGTCGCAGGCGGATTGGTATTGGGCATTTCCATAAATGTAGTAACACCACCCATAATGGCTGCCCTTGATTCTGTTGCTATATTGGCTTTATGTGTTAATCCTGGTTCTCTGAAGTGAACCTGATCGTCAATAATGCCTGGAATAACAACAAGTCCATCAAGCCCGATTTCCTGCACATTACCCTGATAGCTGATATTAGCATCAATTTTTTCAATTTTTGAATCCTGAATAAGAATATCGGCATTCATTGTTTTGCCACGATTGACAATATTTGCGTTTTTAAGTAATATCGTTCGTTTTGACATGATTTGCAGTTCGGTTATGTTTTGAAAATAATTTAACTATTTTGATTTATATTCCTCAAAATTTGGACATGAGCCGTACATTGGGTCTATGTATATATATATTTCTTTTTTTCTTTCTTGTATCCAATTGTAGAAATACTCCATTTTTTTTGCTTTCTTTAGCAAAGGTTGCAATTTTGTGATAGTCTTCTTTTAAATTTGCTTTGTGTGGTTTTGAAATAGTGGTTAATTTCAATAGTCTGAACGCTTTTTCTCCGGTAGGTAAGGTGAAGTTATCAACTTTTGAAAGCTGATTTGGTTTTAAATCAAACAAGGAAAAGTAGGTGTCTGCATCCAATTCATCTGCTGCAAAAAAGGTGCTTCCGTTATTTAAATTTTTTACACGACCGGAATTACTGTATGATGGAAGTGTTTTTAATGAATAATCCTTAACAGCTTTTTCAAAGGATATACTATCTGATTCAACCCATTTTTTTACTTCTTCAAGTTTTGATTTTGTCTTCATCAGATCATCAGACGTTATTTCAGGTTTTATCAGAATATGCCTTGCCTTTACGGAGTTTCCTTTTCTTTCCATTAACTGAATGATGTGATATCCATACTCAGTCTCAATGATCTCAGAAATTTCATTTTTATTCAGTGTGTAAACAGTGGCTTCAAATTCAGGAACATAGGCTCCTCTTTTAGCGAAACCAAGGTCGCCACCACGTACTGCTGAACCCGGGTCCTGAGAATATTTTGTTGCCAATGCAGCAAAGTCTTCTTTTCCTTCAACAATCCTGTTTCTTAATTCTGAAATTTTACTAAATGCTTTTGTTTTTTCTTCTTCGTTTACAATTGGCTTGCTTACAATTTCTGAATATTCAATATCAGATTTAAAATAGGGTAGACTGTCAACCGGGATGGTCTTAAAAAAGATTTCGACTTCTTTTGGTGTTATCTCTATACTTGACATCAGATCGTATTGCATTTTTTCGGCCAGTAATTTCTGTTTCTGATCGTCTCTGTATCGCTCTTTCATTTCTGAAACTGTGGCACCATAATAGTCCTTAAAAAAAGATTCATCGCCATTCATTTGACGCAATACTGCATCAAATCTGAAATCAAGTTGAGTTTCCACTTCTTCATCAGTGATTTCTATACTATCAAGTTTTGCCTGATATATAATAACTTTTTGTTCGATTATATTTTCCAGAATGGAACATTTAGCATCATCTCCCAAGTCAGGTTTTTGTTTGGATGCATAAGAAAACTCTTCTTCTACCTCCGAGCTAAGGATATATTCACTTCCTACTTTGGCAACAACTTTGTCGAGAAGATTGGTGTCCTGAGAAAAACCTGACTCTGTAAGAAGAAAGAAGAATAAAATAAAGGGTAAAAATCTGAATGTAATCAATGGATAAATTTTAAGATATTTTGAGATGAAAACAACTATTGATAATAGATTATTTTTTTTGCGTTGATATTTTTTTGATATAATTGTTCTCTTACTGATTTCAATAAAGCCGTTTTTCGGTTGTTCAATATAACCTGTTCAATTTTATCATCAATATATTCTAACGGTGGTATTTCATTTTCGTTATAATTACCAAGTATTTTAACAAAATATTGATTTGGATTTATAATGAGATGATCTTTGTAACCTTTCTTGCCATTTTGAGCAGATATTTTGGGCAAATATATTTTTACATCATCAACGGTTGTCCATTTATTTCCATTAAAAATAATTGTGTAATTATTTCTTTTAGCAGCTTCAAGGATCTGTGAGGTTTCCCACTTATTAAAATTTTCTTTAAATTTAAAGGCTGATTTATCCTTATTGCCTGTTTTGATAAGTAAAGGATTAATAATTTTATGTGAAAGAATAAACTGAGAACCATATGATTGGTAGAAATCTTTTTTCTGCTCATTTGTAACTATAGTATCAAGTTGATTTTTTATCAGGAGATTTTCATAATGATACATAAGAAGTGAAGAGCGGTAATCGTCAACAAGTTTGGATAGATTGAGGTCTGGGGGGATATTTTTTTCAGCTTCTAATATAACCAGATTGTCCCGGACCCAATTTTCCACATATCCTCCAACGATGGAAGCACTATCTTCCGGACTGGTATCTTCCGTTACAAGCTGGTCTATAACAGAATTGAACAAAACTTTATCACCCACCTTAACCAAAGGATTCAAATCTTTATTTTTGCTGTCTGTATTACAACTTAAAAGAGAAAATAAAACAAAAATACTAAATAGTGAAGCGTTATGGCCCATTTTATTTTATCATACTTGTAAAAACAGGTTTATTGACAATGACTTGAAATTCCTTTTTTAACTCTTTTACCCATTGTTTTTCAAGGAAATCCTGATAATCTGCCACAACATATCCTCTGGCTTCTCCTAGTGTTTTTGTTTTTGATGCTTTAATTTCAACGATTTTTCTGAAAGTAAAATGTTTGGCTTGTGTATTATGAATCATGGGAGTAGATTCATTCAATTTCCATACGATATCTTTCATGAGCGGGTGTGACTTTTCGAAATTTTCATCCATTATGGTAACAACTCCTGTAGATTTATTGAATTTAGTCAAAACTTTTTCAGAAGAATTTTTTCTGGCATATTTAAGAATTTTTTCCGCTAGTTTTTGATCTTGCGTGTGTATAATAAATTGGGTTGTCTTAGCAATCTCTTCTCCAATGTACTTGATTTTATTGTCATTGTAAAACTGTTCCAATCCTACAGAATCCTGATTTGCTTTATCCCATACTTTCATTTTGGTTACTTCAAACAACAAAATACCTTCTTCATATTCTCTCATAAGAGATTTAAAATCCGGGTACTTAAATTCAAGATTTTTTTCTTCAAATTCTATTGCTTTTTCATTTACAAATTCGTTGTATAATTCTTTTGCCGTAAGAGAAACTGGTCTGGTTTTGTCGTATTTTAATCTCGTTTTTGTATTTTTTTTCACATAATTGGTAAAATCACCCAATGTGAAACTAAAAGAATTTCCTAAGGTAAAAAGTTTTTCATCATTGTTTTTTTCTTCGGGATTCCATTTATAAGAATAAAAGTCCTCTTGCAAACCTTTAATAAAAGTGTCCAACACAGAAGTGTTTTCTCTAAATCCGTTGGTTTCTTTTATGTATTTGATTAATGTAAATTTTGCCAAATCAAATCTTTCATCCTTGTTGATTTGGGATTTCATTTTTTTAACAAAAATATCATAACTGTCCTGTTCCGGTCTAGTCATTCTTTTAATAATATGCCATCCCGATTTTGACAAAAAAGGTTTGGAGATTTCATTGTCTTTTGTAAGTGCGAATGCATTGTTTTCAAATTCGGCATCATACGTGTTAATGCCAAAAGGAGGTAATATTCCTCCATTTTTACCTGTGTTTTTGTCCTCTGAATACTGGCCTGCAAGTTGTGCGAAATCATTGTTCGTCATTAATACCGTGTACAAACTATCGATTAGTGTTTTAGCAGATTTGTTATCTTTTTTAAGAAAAATATGGGCTACCTGAATCTGTCCTCTCGCCGGTCTTTTACTATGAACTTTCAAAATGTGAAATCCTATCTTTGATTGAACAATATCTGAAATTTCTCCTTCTTTGGTAGAATAAATTGCTGTTTCAAGATTGTAAAACCCTGATGGTAATTTAGCGGTAATGAATCCCATATAACCTCCTTTGGAAGCATTATTGGGGTCTTTTGAATATTCTTTAGCTACCTCATCAAAACTTTGCCCGGAAATAATTTTTGACTTAATTGCCATCATTTGACTTTTTATTTCCTCTTTTTTAGACTCGGTATCGTCTATGCCAACAGGTAAAAAAATATGGCTTAATTCAATATCGTATTTTGTTCTGTTGTAGAGCTCTTTCAACAGGTTTTCAGTAACTTCCTTATCTATCAGATAACTGCTTGCCAACTGTTTTCGATAACCTTGTAATTCGGTTTTTAATTCTGAAATGGTATCAAGTTTTAATTGTTTTGCTTTTTCAACTTTAATTTTGAAATTAGTATACAAATCCAGATATTCGTTCAAGCTTTTTTCGGAATAATCTGCTTTGTCTCCGTTATTTTTTTCATATATATATTTAAATTCACCAACATTGACAGCAGACTTTCCAACAGTCATAAGGATTTCATTGTCTTTTTGGGCAATTAATGTCTGAATGCAACATGAAAGGATAAATAAGATGCTAAAAATTGTACGCATATATTACGGTTTTATTCAAAATGTAAAATAAACCGCAAAGGTATAAAAATTTACAGTATAAAATATATTTTTTTCTATATGTTGGATATTTTTCAAGGTTTTGATTTGTGAATTTTATTGTTAAATGTTGTAAAAAATTAGTTTTTAATATTAAAAAAGAAGCCCTGGTGGAATTTCCAACAGGGCTTCTTTTGCTATGGTTGTCAGTCAAAACTTTATTCGATGATGATCATTTTCTTAGAAGCAGTGAAATCACCACTTTCTAATTTGTAATACAACATACCGGAAGTACCCAATTGCTCTCTTGTGTATGCTTCTGTATTCAAACCTTGTACTGCATTGATGTTTCTTACGTTGATTACTCGACCAGTTACATCATAAACAGTCAATCTTGCATTGTCTGCTTTAGGCATGAAGAAGTTTACATTTGTTGTTGCTTTGAATGGGTTTGGTTCGTTTTGGAACAACTCAATCTGAGCTGCTGCATCAACAGAACCTACTGTCAATCCGATATTCTGAACTTTGATAGTAGAACCTACATAAGACTCAGCTGCGGTTACATTAGAGTTAAGTTGGATCATGTCACTCAATTGACCAGCTTTGTCAGCTTTCAATACGATGGTGAACAATACCTCATCAGCTCTTAGAGAAACTGCTTCTCTTGCTGCATAACTCATCGTGATTACATCACTTGAAATTACTCCAACATTTGATTCAGTTACTTCAATAGCACCGGAAACTACATCTACGAAGTTCGCTCCGTTTAGGTTCATTGTATACTGGAATCCGAAGATTTCATTAAAGTTAGCTGCCGTAACTGCTACTTCAAATGTTTCACCGGCTTCTACGCTTCTTTCAGCTGCTGTCAAATCAAGTCTTGAAGCTGTTCTGCTTTCTGACTGTGCATTGATTACATCTGTAGATGCGCTTCCGTTTACATCACCTATTTTGACAGCTACAAAGTCTTGTCCGTCAACATCATTTGTGCTTACAAGTAAGTTAATTACTTCATTGTAAGGGAATGCGTTTTCAGCGTTTATAACCTGATTTGCCGTCGGGAATCTCCAGCTCTTATTGGTAAATTCTTCTGAAGTACCTAAGATTACTTTTCTCAATTCTACAAGGTCAATGGTATTGATCTTAGCATCATTGTTTACGTCTGCAGCTATCACTTTGTATGGACTATCCAATTTTGCCATATTCAAGATATGTCTTTGGATCAATACTAAGTCTAGTGTAGATACACCGTTATCATAATCTCCGCCTTTGTTGGCAAATAATTGTACTCCGTCAGCTCCGCTTACACTTGGTGCAACATCATCAAATGCATATAAACCATCTACCGTCAGCATTGACTTAGGATATTCAATCGCATTTCTGTTGATAAATACAGTTGCGTCATTAACACCTTGTCCACTTTCAGTAGAGGTGATACCGGCTATTCTGCCTTGTCCTCCACCTGTAGGACATGTATTACAAATGATTGTCAAATTAACCATGCAGAAATCAACTCTGAATTTTTTATCCCATACGCTCATCATTACAGGAACATCAGCTTTGTTGGTGCCACCGGTAAATACAACGTCAGTCCAAACTCTTGCAGAACTTCTAAGATTAGGTAACCACAATTGTAAATCACCTCTATTGTAACTTGTCAATACAGATGCATTAGTAGTAGGATATGGCCATACTGCACCATTTGCATCAAAATAGTGAGGAACGTCAATATTTACTAATCTTCCATCGATAATAGTATCTGTAACCTGAGGTGCCCAGTTGTTGAATGTAAACAACAAGTCTTCCTGTGGTGTACAGTTGTCAAATGATCCTACGTTGAAGTCAATAGCCCACAATTCTACCATTGGTCTCAATGGTCCGTTTCCGTCAGGATCAGCCATCAATGCTGTGCTTAAGCTCAAGCAGTAAGGGGTAGGTGGTTTTTTGTCCACTACCATTACTGGTTGGTGACAAGTAGTGTGGTTGTGACATCCGTCTGTTACTTTCCAGCTTACTTTGTGGTTACTCATTTTACCAACAATGATTTCAGGAACGGTAATCGTAATAATGCCATTTTCGGACGTTGGAGCTACATAGATATCAGGAATTCCGTTATTGTTATCATCTCTGATAGCAGCAAGGTTTCCGTTGTCTGCATTCGATACGTCATTGTTTACAGGTAAGAAACTTGAGAATTCCCAATCATCTGATCCATCAGCCCATAGGTCGATGAATACCTGCCATTTCAACCATCCGTTATCACCATTACATCCACCTGTGTCTGTGGCTTTGTTAGTCAATACCAATCTGTGTTCGCAGTTGGCATCTACACCAAACATTAAAGGATCACAATTATCGATTACAGGTTTATTATTGTCGAAGAACGTAAAGTCTTTGAAATATGGTCCTCTAGCATGGTCAGGATGACCTTCAGGATAACACCAATTAATATAGTTATACTCAACTCTCCATTTTACACAAACACCTTCTTCAAATAAAAATTTGTGAACTTTGATGTTTTCTCCGATGACATCACAAGGTCCGTTGACCCACTTAGGTCCGTTGTCTTTGATCTGTTGAGCAGAAGGGTCAGCGCATGTAATACCCACAGGAGCTGCACTCGGTGGAGTGACTATCCATGGTTGCTGAGAAGTACTTGGTCTGATAGTGATGACTTGTCTGCAAGAAGGAGCCACATTAACATCAGCTGATCCTACAAAGAAATCTCTTGTTACGTTTCCTATTTTACACTGGTTCAACTGACCGGTATTGTCTCTGAATCTGATCGGAAGTGGACCACAAGTTCCGTATCCTGTAGGTAGACCTGTTTTTGTAAAGTCAACGCCTACTGTAGATTGAGCACCAGTACCTAAGTCAGAACTGTACGTAATAGCCCAGTCACAGTGAATAGTCATGTTTGGTGGACACTGAATTACCGGTGGAGCTTTGTCTTCAACTTTAACGTAAGCCCAGCTTTCGTTGTAGTTGTCACCTGCACTTCCCCATTGAGCATTCATATCTCCATCATCCCATACTCTCAAAATAACTTCATGGTATCCGATATTAACTTCGCCGTCACCGTCGATGTCAACACCTGTGGTTAAATCCTCACAACAGAATTTAACAAACTCTCCATTATCTGTATCATCAATGTTGTCATCACCATGTAATCTAGGTTTGTTGTCGTTGAAAGTTACGTTGTTGTTGTACCTCTCGCCTGTTGCAGGGTTGATTACTCTTCCTTCGTTGTTACACTTAGGTGCACCTGCAGGTCTTCTGATTTCAAGTCTTACCGCTGAACACATATCATAAGAATAGTTGTCCACGTGGTAAGTAAACAATTTAGCATTGCCTTCATTCTGACCAGGTCCACCTGGTACTAAACCAAGAACAATATTTTGTTTGGTAGAAGGTACAGGAGGAGTTCTGTCAACTACGGTTACTCTCATACACTGTGTATTATAATTACCGCAACAATCTTTAGCTGTGTAACAGAAAATGTGTGGTCCTTTAGGAGCACCTTTTGCTCTGTATCCGTCAACTTGATTTCCTGTGATCGTAACAATACCAGGACCACTTACATAATATGTAGGGTTGATATCGCAATTGTCATGAAGTTCCCAAGGTCTTGGAAGATCAAAATCAGCAGCACAATACCAAGGTGATGTACTTACGATAGTGTCTTTCAGGAAGAAAGTTGGAGCCTCAAGGTCAGCAGACTTGATCAACTGAGTAACCGGAGCGGAAACGATTCCCAGACACCAGTCAATAAATTGCCATGTTCTGATTACTTTGATATTACCATGACAGTGAGGTCCACATGCTTCAATTGGTAAGTCAGTATAAGATCCAACGATATTACAAACCTGACCTGTCAAAGGAAGAGGCTCTCCGTCAATCAATACAAATGCATATCCGTCTCTTACATCACCCGTTGCAGCAACGATAGATGCAGGGTCTGTAGCTGTTTTACACTCAAGAAAAACCAATGGATTTGGAACGAATACATCAGAGAAAGAAAGAGGATTAACGGTGACAGTTTGAACACACTCATTGGAGAGGTTGCCACTTTGGTCAGACGTCTGCCACCTTCTGATAATTACCTTATTACAAGTATTTCCTGTTTCCAGATAGTTGTAATGGAGATTTTCCAAAGCATCTCCACAATTTTCTGACAATTCAGGTAAGCCAATAAAATCAGGGTTGTCAATAGGAAGGAATAATCGATCCTGCTCCAAACATGAAATGGTAACATCAGGACAACTTAAAACAGGCGGGTATTTGTCCTCGAAAGTTACATAACCCCAGCATCTATTACCATTGCATATATCAATAATTTCGTGTCTCAATCTTTGATTCAAAAATAAATGAATGTCGTTTATGTCGATTTCGACACCACCATCTGTTTTAAAGGTAACGCTGTAAAAGTTAAAATTATATGTTCCTTCTAAAAACATATCAACATAAGATTTTATTGAACATTCCTGATCTACACTGATGCGTACATGGTCATTACAGGCGAGTGCAACCGGGATATGAACAAAAAGTACCGCTTCATCAGATATTACCGGGCAGTTGACACCATTAAGGTTTATACTACTCACTATGCATCTGAATAAAGATTCATTATCCACAGCTGCAACATTTGTGATAATCAGGGTTGCATTTGTTTCACCAGGGATGTCATTCCAAACTCCACCTGAAAATCTTTGCCATTGGTAACCAAGCGTAGCCGGTGCTGGAGCGGTTGCAGATACCACAAATGTGGCGTCGCTACCAATACATATTGATTGGTCTTCAGGCTGAAGGGTAATAACAGGAATCGGGTTTATAGTATATACATAATTCCATCCAGCTGTGTTGCCTTCGCAGTCAGTGTAGTTCCAGGTATACGTACGGGTTCCTCCACCATTGTTTATTACATCAGTTCTAACTGGTCCAGATGGAGTTAGAATCTCACCACAATTACTGGTAATTACAGGAGGAACCGGTTGAGTTGCCTGCGCGAGTCCGCAAATAATTGATGCTCCATTTGCGGGAACAGTAAAAGGTAATCTTTCCACCGTATAAATAAAATTCCAGGCAGCAGTATTACCTTCACAATCCGTAAATGTATATGAATAGGTGATTGTGCCTTCACAAGTCAGAGGGTTGGGAGTATTGGTAATTACCGGGCCTGTTGGTATTAAAACCTCACCACAATTGCTTGTAACTGCCGGTGGAGTAGGAGTCACTGCTAAAGCCGGACATGCCACTGATGCATTACCATTTTACAGGTACAGTGAAAGGTAATCTTTCGACAGTATAAACGAAACTTCCAGTACAGCAGTTTGCCTTCACAGTCTGTGTAAGTATAAGCATAGGTTCTGGTTCCTTCACAAGTGATTGGGTTTGGAACATTCGTAATTACCGGACTTGTTGGCGTCAAAGTCTCTCCACAATTACTCAAAACTACTGGTGGGGTTGGAGCAACTGCCAAAGCAGGACAGGCAACAGTTGCAGTTCCGTTTGCAGGTACTGTAAATGGATTTCGTTCTATGGTATATACAAAACTCCAGACAGAAAAGTTGCCTTCACAGTCTGTGTAAGTATAAGCATAGGTTCTGGTTCCTTCACAAGTCAAAGGGTTAGGAGTATTGGTAATTACCGGGCCGGTAGGTGTGATAACCTCACCACAATTGCTTGAAACTGCCGGTGGAGTAGGAGTCACTGCTAAAGCCGGACATGCCACTGTTGCATTACCATTTGCAGGTACTGTGAAAGGTGATCTTTCGACAGTATAAACGAAACTCCATACAGCCGTATTGCCTTCACAGTCTGTGTAAGTATAAGCATAGGTTCTGGTTCCTTCACAAGTCAAAGGATTTGGGACATTCGTAACTACAGGAGCAGCCGGAGTTAACACTTCACCACAATTACTTGTAACAGTCGGTAGAGTAGGAGCAACTGCCAGGGCAGGACAAGCCACAGTTGCAGCGCCATTGGCTGGTAAAGTAAATGGTTGGCGCTCAATTGTGTAAGTAAACGTCCATGTTCCTATAAAATTATTTGCACAATCGGTGTAAGTATAAGCATACTCCCTTGTGCCTTCACAACTAATTGGATTAGGGTTGTTTGTGATGGTAGGGCCTACAGGTTGTACCAAAGGACAAGTTTGATTTATTGGCGTAATATTTATTGGTGGAGTTGGAGCTATTGCCAATGCCGGACATGCAACATTTGCAGTTCCGTTTGGTGGAAGTGAGGTTGTAATTGCAGAAACTGTTATTGTTCTTGTTGAAGTACAACCATTAATATCTGTATATGTAATTACTGTCATTCCTGGGGCTATGCCTGTTACTAAACCCACATTATTTACTGTAGCAATTAAAGTGTTGGATGAGATATAAGGATTTGTCATGGCTGGGGTACCCGATCCCATAATATTTATACTTGCCCCCACAGCGACTGATGTCGGTCCCGAAATCGTTGGATTCGGATTGACAACTATGGTGGTTGATACACTACCTGAACAGCTTCCGCTTGTTATTGTAACTGAATACATGCCTGAGGTGTTGACAGAAATCGCTGGTGTAGTTTCATTTGTGCTCCATAGGTATGAAGTGCCTCCGGAAGCAGTAAGTGTGGCTGTTCCTCCCTGACACAAAATACCATCATTTGCTGTATTACCGGAATTATCTGTAACAACAATAGGAGCTGGAGTAAATGTATTTGCATAACACAGTTCCAGGCTCCAGGCATTTAAAGTTCCACCATCTAAAGGAGCTTCATCAAGAATACGCAAAGTCCAGACTCCCGAAGGCGATTGCCCGTCGAAAGCTGATAAAGCAGCAAATGGAATGTAAAATCCATTGTTTGTTGGTGGACAAGGAATCGTTGGCGAAGCTGCTTCGTCGTCATAATTAATTAAGATATTATCTGAACCACCACAAGCTTGTTGGAAAACCCGGACAACAGTGCCCATAGGACTGATTAATTCGATATTCAGATCACCAACAAATGAATGCGTAATATTAAGATTTCGTAAATTTACATCTGTAATAATTCCACAAACATTAGGGAATGTCAATATTGATAATGTTGTACTTGGGGGATCGGGCGCAATTGTTTTAGGTACATCAGTGCTGGCAATTGTAATACAGGCAATGTTTGCTGTTGTAAATGAAAATATAGGTGAATATGAACCGGTTCCGCATCCATTTACACCCCGCACACGCCAGTAATATGTAGTATTTGACATTAAATTATTTGTCTGGAATATATTTACCGTTAAACCCGTTGCACTTGCAATAATATTGGAAAATCCCAGATCGGTAGCTACCTCAATGCTATAAGTTTCTGATTCTGGTTGAGGGCTCCATGTCAACAAAGGATTGATTTGATTCATAGCCATATTAAGAGGTGTGACCAATGTTGGTGCACCAGGAACATTACTTTGGATAATTAAGGTTACCATTGCAGTAACAGTATTTGAAATACCAGTTCCTGTCACAGTTATTATATAGGTTCCATTGGCTGCGGCTGCTGTATTTCCAATTGTCATTATACTGGTCCCGTTAGTTGGGACAGGGTTAGTAAGAAACGATACAACTGTGCCTGGTGGGTTTCCTGTTGCAGATAAAGTTAATGTTTCAGCTGTTCCATTAGATACAGTATATTGAGCACTATTTGGTTTGCAAATGGAAACAACTTCAGGGGTTACATCAAAAATACAAAATGGTGGTAGGTCAAAAGCTTGGGTTCCATCACTTCTGCTTGTTGAAAGTCCCTGATTGGCACTGAAACCAAGCCCTCTTCTTGCAAAAACCTCCCAAATGTAACAACGGTTAGCACCTCCGTACATAGCAACGTCAGCAGCTAAAATGGCGTTTCTTCCGTCAACAAAGCCAGGACTGCACGGTTGTAATCTCATCCCTTCATTTACAAGGTTTATAGCAATGTTAATACCAGCCGGATTTCCATGAACATCAACCATTTTCCATAATAAATCCCAAATCATACCGCACCAGACGTAACCTACACCATGTGGTATAGATAGTGTTTTTATATTGTCATAAGTTGCTGTGTTAATAGCCATATTGGTAGAATAGGGGTTGGTCTGATACCAGGACCATTTGGCGGCTGACCAAATAAATACGTTCCTATACCTCTTGAATCAGTACCTAAGTCTCCGGGTTCTATTGTCGTAATTAATGCATAAAAGTCACTCCATCCTTCTCCCATTTGTTCCTGATTTCCAAGGCAACTAGTATTGGCTGGACCACCAGTAAATCTGTTGGAAATACCGTGGGCGTATTCATGGGCTATTACGCCATTGTCAAAATCACCATCAACATCCGGTGTCGGATTTGTTCCAATGAACATTTGCATACGAGGCCTGTTTCCATCCGGCGGAGTAGCAAAATTTGCATTATTGGTTCCGGAACCATCCTGAGCTTCAGCCAGCACATAATCTGCGCCTAATCCACCGTTTCCATAATTGTTTTGCTGAAAATTACCACTGACCTCATCAAATCCAAAAGCGTAGGCAAAATCATGGATAAAATTATTCCAGTAAAATAAATTGGTAACTGCAGCAGGTCTATAAGTACTTGGGGCCATGGTAAGGTCTAAAGGAAAAAGAAAGTCAAGTCCACTTCCACCATCGGGGCTGGATCCCGGATCTGGCATATTGTCAAAATTGGTGTCAGTATACGCGTGTACATTATTTCCCTGGGTAGTAGTAAATTCTGCACCTATAGCTCCGTTGGTATCATGCCAGCCGAATGGCGAAGCTGTAGCATCAGCCGGTTCATTAACTGTAGTTCTTCCATCTACCGGGGGAAGTGGTAAGGTATGGTTGGGGCTTTCTATAGGTTCCGGATAAACCCGATAGGAACTGCCATCCATGGGGCTCACTACAACTGTACCCTGGATCACAATAATATCCTGGGTATTGTGGTTTTGAACAGATTTTGGAATGAAATGATGCTTAGTATTCTTGTTTTCAAGAGATTTGTGATCTGTACCACAATCCATGTCAAAATTACATTGAACCACCCAATTATTTTGGTCAAGTATTTCACCTGTAACGGCATCAATTCTGACATTCCACCAGTTTTGAGCACTTGCTTCATAAATAGAGACATTCCATGCTAAAACCAGATAATTTTCAGAAATTGGTTGCCAGACCAGATTGACAGGAATGTTTTCAAGAGATATATTTCCTTTGTCAAACACAATCTTTTTAGTTGGACCTCCGATGTTTTGTACTATGGTAAGGTTGCCATTAAATGAATATCCCAAATGATTACAAACTCTTGATATAGCTTCAAGTTGAGGAATGAGAGGCAACCCCAGGGATTTATTTGTTAAAGCATTGGAATAAAACCTGTTGCCTATTGTGAGCAACTCATCATTTGAAGTGATATGCGCATTGAGAATGGCATTATAAACCGGAATTTCTTCAATATGCTGTTCAAAATAAACATGATTCAATTTACTTAATCTACTGTACGTTTCTGAGGAAAGACGCATTTGATTAAGGGAGGTTATATCCAGATTAAACTCATCTGCCCTGGATATTAAAATTTGTCTTGCCAATTCTGATTTCGAAGTGAACTGTGCAAATAAACTACTGCAACAAAAAAGAAAAAAGCTTATTACTAAAAAGCTAAATTTTGGGGAATTAGGTTTTACGCTCATGGTCTTTTGGTAAAATATTAAAAAAGCCTATTTATATATAGAACATCAAAAGTTGTAGACTTACTTAATATATTGACCATTACCGAAACGACGGTATTGTAAAAATCGTGTAAAGGTGCACAAATAGTTTAAGTCTACCAAATAAAATAAACTATAATTATATATATTTATATTAAATATGTAAATCAATGTTATTTAAATTACTTGAGTTGCAATTATTTTAAAATATATCTATTTTGATGTAGTGATATGTGGTGTCCAAAGTTTATATTTGGTAATCAATATTAAAAAAGAAGCCCTGGTGGAATTTCCACCAGGGCTTCTTTTACTATGGTTGTCAGTCAAAACTTTATTCGATGATGATCATTTTCTTAGTAGCAGTGAAATCACCACTTTCTAATTTGTAATACAACATACCGGAAGTACCCAATTGCTCTCTTGTGTATGCTTCTGTATTCAAACCTTGTACTGCATTGATGTTTCTTACGTTGATTACTCGACCAGTTACATCGTAAACAGTCAATCTTGCATTGTCTGCTTCAGGCATGAAGAAGTTTACATTTGTTGTTGCTTTGAATGGGTTTGGTTCGTTTTGGAACAACTCAATCTGAGCTGCTGCATCAACAGAACCTACTGTCAATCCGATATTCTGAACTTTGATAGTAGAACCAACATAAGACTCAGCTCTTGTTACATTAGAGTTAAGTTGGATCATGTCACTAAATTGACCAGCTTTGTCAGCTTTCAATACGATGGTGAACAATACCTCATCAGCTCTTAGAGAAACTGCTTCTCTTGCTGCATAACTCATCGTGATTACATCACTTGAGATTACGCCAACATTTGATTCAGTTACTTCAATAGCACCAGAAACTACATCTACGAAGTTCGCTCCGTGTAGGTTCATTGTATACTGGAATCCGAAGATTTCATTAAAGTTAGCTGCCGTAACTGCTATTTCAAATGTTTCACCGGCTTCTACGCTTCTTTCAGCTGCTGTCAAATCAAGTCTTGAAGCTGTTCTGGTTTCTGACTGTGCATTGATTACATCTGTAGATGCACTTCCGTTTACATCACCTATCTTAACAGCCATATAATTCATATTGTCCATCGTTGCCGTGTTGATATTGACATTCACCGTCTCATAGAAAGGAAAGACGCTATTCATATCCATGGTAACCTTGGCATCTACAAATCTCCAGCTCTTATTGGTGAAAACAGGTGAAGCGCCCAAAATAACTTTTCTGAGTTCTACCAAATCAACGGTATTGATTTTAGTATCATTATTGACATCTGCTGCCATAATTTTATAAGGACTTTCAAATTTCTGAATGCCCAATATATGCCTTTGAATGAGCACAAGATCCAGGGTGCTGACTCCGTTTCCATGTTCTGTATTCTTATAAGGATAAAGTAATCCTGAGGAAGCCTGAATATTCTGAATAGAATAATAACCATTTACATCGGTCATTTCTGAGGTGTTGGAAGGATTTCCGGTTGTTGTCAATCTTATTTCAACATTAGCCACTCCTTTACCTTCCTCGGTAGTGACGGTACCACTAATTCTGGAACTGCCTTCAATTGGACATGTATTACAAATGATTGTCAAATTAACCATACAGAAATCAACTTCGAATTTTTTATCCCATACGCTCATCATTACGGGAAGTTCTATTTTTCTTTCTCCTGCCATGACAGACTCAGTCCAAACTCTTGCAGAACTTCTAAGATTAGGTAACCACAATTGTAAATCACCTCTATTATATCTTGACAATACATCTGCATTAGTAGTAGGATATGGCCATACTGCACCATTTACATCAAAATAGTGAGGAACGTCAATATTTACTGTTCTTCCATCGATAATAGTATCTGTAACCTGAGGTGCCCAGTTATTGAATGTAAACAACAAGTCTTCCTGTGGTGTACAGTTGTCAAATGATCCTACGTTGAAGTCAATAGCCCACAATTCTACCATTGGTCTCAATGGTCCTGTTCCGTCAGGATCAGCCATCAATGCTGTGCTTAAGCTCAGACAGTAAGGGGTAGGTGGTTTTTTGTCCACTACCATTACTGGTTGGTGACAAGTAGTGTGGTTGTGACATCCGTCTGTTACTTTCCAGCTTACTTTGTGGTTACTCATTTTGCCAACAATGATTTCAGGAACGGTAATCGTAATAATGCCATTTTCGGCCGTTGGAGCTACATAGATATCAGGAATTCCGTTATTGTTATCATCTCTGATAGCAGCAAGGTTTCCGTTAGCTGCATTGGCCTCGTCGTTGCCTACAGGTAAGAAACTTGAGAATTCCCAGTCATCTGATCCATCAGCCCATAAGTCGATGAATACCTGCCATTTCAACCATCCGTTATCACCATTACATCCACCTGTGTCTGTGGCTTTGTTAGTCAATACCAATCTGTGTTCGCAGTTGGCATCTACACCAAACATTAAAGGATCACAATTATCGATTACAGGCTTATTATTGTCGAAGAACATAAAGTCTTTGAAGTATGGTCCTCTAGCATGGTCAGGATGACCTTCAGGATAACACCAATTAATATAGTTATACTCAACTCTCCATTTTATACAAACACCATCTTCAAATAAAAATTTGTGAACTTTGATGTTTTCTCCGATGACATCACAAGGTCCGTTGACCCACTTAGGCCCGTTGTCTTTGATCTCTGTAGCAGTAGGGTCAGCGCATGTAATAGCCACAGGAGCTGCACTCGGTGGAGTGACTATCCATGGTTGCGTAGAAGTACTTGGTAAAATAGTGATGACTTGTCTGCAAGAAGGTGGATCTACTCCAGCTTTTGCAGGCGTTACAAAGAAATCTCTTGTTACGTTTCCTAATTTACACTGGTTCAACTGACCTGTATTGTCTCTGAATGTGATTGGACGTGGACCACAAGTTCCGTATGCAACAGGTAGACCTGTTTTTGTAAAGTCAACGCCTTCTGTAGATTGTGCACCACTACCTAAGTCAGAACTGTACGTAATAGCCCAGTCACAGTGAATAGTCATGTTTGGTGGACACTGAATTACCGGTGGAGCTTTGTCTTCAACTTTAACGTAAGCCCAGCTTTCGTTGTAGTTGTCACCTGCACTTCCCCATTGAGCATTCATATCTCCATCATCCCATACTCTCAAAATAACTTCATGGTATCCGATATTAACTTCGCCGTCACCGTCGATGTCAACACCTGTTTTTAAATCCTCACAACAGAATTTAACAAACTCTCCATTATCTGTATCATCAATGTTGTCATCCTGATGTAATCTAGGTTTGTTGTCGTTGAAAGTTACGTTGTTGTTGTAAGGCTTTCCTGTAACAGGGTCAATTCTACCATCATTGTTACACTGAGGCGCACCTGCAGGTCTTCTGATTTCAAGTCTTACCGCTGAACACATATCATAAGAATAGTTGTCCACGTGGTGAGTAAACAATTTAGCATTGCCTTCATCCTGACCAGGTCCACCTGATACTAAACCAAGAACGATATTTTGTTTGGTGGAAGGTACCGGAGGTGTTTTGTCAACTACGGTAACAATCATACACTGAGTAGAAATATTACCACAACAGTCTTCAGCTGTATAACAGAAAATATGTTGTCCTTTAGGAGCACCTTTTGCTCTGTATCCGTCAACTTGATTTCCTGTGATCGTAACAATACCAGGACCACTTACATAATATGTAGGGTTGATATCACAATTGTCATGAAGTTCCCAAGGTCTTGGAAGATCAAAATCAGCAGCACAATACCAAGGTGAAGTACTTACGATGGTATCTTTCAGAATGAAAGTTGGAGCCTCAAGGTCAGCAGATTTGATCAACTGAGTAACCGGCTGAGACACGATTCCCTGACACCAGTCAATAAATTGCCATGTTCTGATTACTTTTATATTACCGTGGCAGTGAGGTCCACATGCTTCAATTGGTAAGTCAGTATAAGATCCAACGATGTTACAAACCTGACCTGTCAAAGGAAGAGGCTCTCCGTCAATCAATACAAATGCATATCCGTCTCTTACATCACCTGTTGCAGCAACGATAGATGCAGGGTCTGTAGCTGTTTTACACTCAAGAAAAACCAATGGATTTGGAATAAATATTTCCGAAAATGATAATGGCCTCACCCTAATCGTTTGTAAACACTCATTAGAGAGGTTGCCACTTTGGTCAGAAGTCTGCCATCTTCTGATAATTACCTTATTACAAGTATTTCCTGTTTCCAGATAAGACATGTTAAGGTTTTCTTCTGCTCCACTACAGTTGTCCTGAATTTCAGGATAACCAATAAAATCAGGTGAATTGATTGGAAGGTAAAGATTTGGTTCCTCTATACAATTTACTTCGAAATCCGGGCAAATTATAACCGGTGGGTATTTGTCTTCAAAAGTTACATATCCCCAACATCTGTTTCCATTACAATTGTCAATTATCTCATATTGAAGTCGTGTACCCAAAAATAAATGTATGTCGTTAATATCAATTTCAACGCCAGTGTAAGCAAAAAACCGAACACTATAAAAATAGTCATTGTAAGTTCCTTCTAAAAACATGTCTACAAAGGCCTTGATACCACAATTTCTGTCAACACTAATGTTGAGTCCGTTATTACACGCCAAAGCGATAGGCTGATGAACAACAATATTGAATGAAATGGATGTACCTTCACAGATAACTCCATTTAAGGTAATCCTTGGTGTGACGGTTATAATTGCTAAACCTGGGTTTTGAGCCGTAAAAGGTGGAATATTACCCATGCCGGAAGCAGGTAATCCAATATCAGGATTACTATTTGTCCAAAAATATTCTATACTCGTTCCCAGACAGGTCGGTACTGCTACAGTACTTATAAAAGGTAGAGGGCTTATAAGTTCAAGATTACACACGAGTATGTCCGGTTGATCCAAAACATCTGGTATAGGTAAAACATTGGCAATCACTGTATTGCTTTGCGCACAAGCCACAGGCCCTGGTGATCCTGCTAGTGTTGCTCCGCATGTAGTGGTTAATACATATCTTGTTATAATGGTATAACAGCCCGGAGCCATAGTACTCATTGGGGTTGAAGTAAACGAACTTCCATTAATGCTGTATTCTATGGTAAAGTTAGGCACCGGAGTCACTGTTGGCAATACAAAGTTTGTCATACAAGTTGCCGGAGGCATTGTAATAACCGGGGCTGCCGGATAAATAACGGCATTGGTAACAGGACTTTGCAGACAAGCCGGAGGCGCCGTAGTTCCTACCGGATAAGGAGTTCCACATGCTGCTGCGAGTACATACCTGCTTCTTGTCGCATAACATCCTGGGGTCGTGGAAGATACATTGTTGGTTGACCATGTCATACCTCCGTCAAAACTATATTCCGGTCTGAATCCGGTAACAGCTGTTAAAACAGGTATGGTAATGGCAGTATTACATGTATTTGAAATAACCGGTGCCGGTGGAGCTGCAGGAAATATAACAACTTCTCTGATACCGCTTTGTTGACAAGCAGCCGGACCAACAGACCCTGCTAAAGTTGTTCCGCAGGTATTGGTTAAAATATATCTTGTAACTACCTGATAACAACCAGGTGTTGTTGGTGAAGTATTGGAAGTACCCCAGGTATTTCCACCATTAAAGCTATACTGTGCAGTAAATCCTCCAAAGGGTTGAAGCACAGGAACTACGAATGATGTGTTACAAGTGTTGCTTATCATTGGCGCCGCAGGGGCAGAAGGAAAGACTACAAAACTTTTGGTATCATCACAATTTCCCGGGGCTAAGTATGTGGCTGTAAAACATCCAGCTGTGGTGGGTGTAAACACACCTGTGGTGGGGTTGATCGTACCACCTCCGGAAACACCCCATGTGCCACTTGTAGCGCCGGATACCTGAAATGTAACGGTACTTCCACCAGCGCATGAATTAAAAACAGTTACGACAGGGTCAGGAAATACCTGCGCTATGACATTTGACGGATTACTCACACAACCTGTAACCGGATTCTGACATGTAACCCAATAGGTGGTTGGACCATTTTGAACGGTCAGGTTTGTTTGATAGCAAACACCTGTAAACACTGGTGTCGCATTTGGATTTGTTGTTGGATTAACGGTATAAAACCGGTAAGTGGCGTTATTTTGGTAATTAGCAGCGACTCTGAATTCGTCGATTCTCAGGGTGCCACTTAAGCTGGTTGCTCCCCAGTAATACACTCTGTAACAAGTAGCCGTATTTAAAGCAAAAGCTCCTGTATGAAGTGTACAACCAGTACCTACTATACCGGAAGCCAGAGGCGTCGTTAGATTGTTGGAGGCAACCACTGCCCAGTTTATAGGTCCTGTGCCGGAAGCTCTATGCCTGATGGTAATACCATTTACTCCTGCATATATAATACCTGGCAAAGCTGAGCCTACACAGAATTCAAAATACTCCTGAGATGCCACGGCTGCAGCAAGGGTGATATTTCCCGCTTCATAACCTGCAGAAGTTATGGCATCACCACAACCGGATCCGGCTACTTGAAAACCAACACTATTCAGACCAGCACCGGCACTTTGCACCGGACCATTTCCTGCAATGGTAGGTTGGGAAGAAATACCATTTCCAGTTATGTTGCCCTCAAAATTCCATAAATATTCAACAGGGTAATTATCTATATTAACTTTTATCAGTGGGCTTTCTCCTGCGCATGTACTTACCGTGGCTGGAACAACAGGTGGTGGAGGCATGGGATGCACAATAAATTGCAGTGTACCCACAGTAAAACAATTGTTTGCCAGTTCATATCTTACATAAATTGTCCTTGTTGTATTTATGTTATTTAACCCGCTTGTAATTGGGTTGATATCCATTTGGGCATCTGAAAGTGTATTATGGTATGAAAAAGTTCCTCCTGGTGGATTTGGATTAAAATTGAAGTTGTTTATATTGAAAAAATTGGGTGCGCATAAGGGGTTGATGGTAGGTATGGTTATGGTTGGATTTGCGGATACAGTTACAATCACCCGTGTAGGCAGACTTTCACATCCGGCTGCAGAACATTCTGTAACCCAAATGGATTGAGGTGAGGTAGCCGGAGTAGTCATTGGGTCATATTGAGATCCAGTAAATATTGGGGTGGCCATACCTCCGGTTGGGTCTACATTATAAAATTTGAAATTGTTGGAAGGAGGGTTGGAAGTACCGGAAACCACTACATCGTCAATTCTGAACGTTCCTGTACTCTGTGCTGGTGTATTACCCCAGGCATAAATTCTTATTATTGCATTTGAAGCTGGAGCGACGACTAAGTTTAATGTATTTGTAGTATAATTACCACATGGAGTAGGGGTTGACGCCGATGTCGTAGTGCCAAAAAATCCTATAGCTGTAGTACCTTGGTACAATGCCCAATTGGTTGGCCCGGTTGTTGAAATTCTTCCAGAAAATGAAAACCCATTAATCACCAGGGTGTTTACTGCTGAAGTGTTGTTGACCACAAATTCAAAATAGTCATTGTTAGCCACCGCGGCAACTTCAGTAGGTTGAGACCAGTTGTTTGCTGACATCGCATCCAGTGAACCGCATCCTTGAGGGAATGTCAAAGTGGAGACACCTGTACCTATAACGGCATTATTTCCTGTTGCAAACATATTATTAGTCGTGGTTGAGGCCGGATTGTCCCCTTCAAAATTATAGGTTACGGACACCGGTGGACCTGTTGGTGTTGTGATGGTACCAGCTACAATCAAAGTACTACCACCCTGACAAACGGTGATATTAGGAATAACAGGAGGATCAGGCAAAGGATTTACGGTAATAGTAAATGTTTTTGGTGAAGGCATACAATCTGCGTACAATCCCGGATTAATAACAATTCTTCCATTTCCGGATTTGATTCCGGAAGTAGTCATGCCGTTGGTAACCCCACCAATGTAAGATGATCCACCGCCGCCGCCGCCGCCGGATCCACTACCACCGCCGCCGCCAAAACCTGCACCGCCGCCGCCGCCGCCGAAATAACCACCGCCGCCACCGCCGCCGGGACCACCTTGCGAGTTGGGAAAACAGCCGTTATTTCCTCCGTTACCGCCTGCACCCCCCTGGCCTAAAAGTCCTGCAAAACCTGGCAGTGTATTGTTATTACAGTTAAAGGTAAAAGTTCCTCCAATTCCACCATTAACCTGATTGGCTCCCATTCCTCCACCTGCTGCTGGAAGAGTACACTCATTTGCGCTGCCAGCACCATCAGCTCCTGTAAGTCCACCTCCGACTGCTCCGTTTCTTTGTGCATTACTTGTACAACTATTATTATTTGCGGCACCACCACCACCACCACCTGCGGCGACTAGAACTCTATTTGCCAAAGCAGCTCCACCTTGACGAATGTCTGAACCACCTCCACCATTTCCGGGAAAAGTTTGTGCTCCTGTTCCAATATGGATGCCGGCAGGACCACCTCCATTAAACCCATTTTGTCCACCGACATTAAGGTATAGGGTCTCTCCCGGTGTAACGGCCAATGTGCCTTTTGAATAGCCTCCTAATCCACCATTGCCGGGTGCATTACCAACGGTGCCATTGGCGCCTTGGGCTCCCCAGGTCTCAATTTCGATAGAGGTGACACCTGGAGGAACAATATATTGTTGAACTTGTCCGGTAAAGTTAAAAGTGTCCATCACCATTGCCGTTACCGTAATATTAGCCGTAATGGGTGTGCTTCCGGGATTAGTAGCTATAAACGATGGGATATTGCCCATCCCGCTTGCTGCGAGTCCAATGGCTGTATTGTCATTCGTCCAACTATATTTTACATTGGAAGGAGCAGACATAAAATTAACCGGGTTTGTTGATGTATTCGCACATAAAGTTTGATTAGGTGGCTGAGTTATGGCAACAGAATCCAATACTGTCACTGAACCTGTGGCAACCTGAATACATCCCGGAAAAGCCGGTGTTATACCTCCGTCAGGAGACACATTTCCTAGGTCAACGCCGTCATAATTTAAGGTAATGGTGTAATTGTTTGCTGCCAGATTGAAAGGATCAAATGAACTTCCACTGACACCTGTTCCAGACCAGGTATATCCTCCACTTCCGTCATCTCCGGTTATCACTGCTGTCAAAGCAACAGGATTTCCATTATTACAAAGAGGGCCTATAGGGTCTATGGCAACATTTGGGTAAGCGCATTTATTGCCGATATTTAACTGAGAATTACCAGCAGTTATGCTAACATTGTAACCCAAATTATCAATATGTGTGAATATATTACTCTCATATACACCCGGTGAAGTTTCAGTAAATGTCAAAGCAGTGGGCGAACAACCTGTACAAGTACCTGTAATGGTTTCTCCAGCAGGGCCTAAAACTGTTATCTGTTCATCAAAAGTACCGTCATTCTGAGCTGGTGTGGCATCATTATTACAAACGCACGGGTCAGAAATACTGACAGTGAAATCGATGTTTGAACAGGTACCCGGATCTGTGATCATGGTTGTGTAACAATCACTGTTGTTATCATCTGTTGCCAACAATATTATATTTCCACCTCCCGCAGAACCAGGCTGCATAGTGATGGAATGAGTTACATTATAAGCAAGAGCTGAATTTGGGGTAGGGGTACCCGGAGTTGTAGTAATACTCATAGAACTGTTGCCGCCGCCACCTGTCACAATTAAATCAAAAGTGATAAAATCATCTGCAGTATTGGTTGTTTCACTATTATTACATGCTACATTAGAAACCATACCATTTAATGTACAGTTACATGATGGAGGACAAGTGCCCGGACTTGTGGATACAGGATTGCTAGGACTACTGCTTATAGCATTGTTCAAATCACAGTTACATCTGGTGATTACAGTTTGTGAAGGACCATCCTGATCATATACAGGAACCGTTGTACTCCAGGTCATTCCGGCGTCGGTCGAATACTGTAATGTTGATCCTGAAGGGCAATTATTTACTGCCGCATTTATTATACCTCCCATAAGCATACAAGTCGGTGCTGAACATGTGCTGTTTACAACGGTAACATTATTAGGCGTAAAATTTGTAAAGCTGGGGCAATTATTACAAGCAGGTGTAAATGAAAGATTGTCCAAACCAAACTCGTCTCTTGAACCACTTCCTCCGACATCGGCACCTGACCATCTGAAATAAATGTATGCATTGTTGGCAAGGGTAAGTCCGGTTAATGTTGTTGACCTTGGAACAGTAACAATTGTTGGCATTGCATCTGCTGCTGCAGTTGATGTAAAATCCAGAGATGCAACCGGAGTATATGTTATGTCATCCAGTGAGTAAGAAAAATTAAAACTATTACTTCTCGCCTGATCATTTCTTACCAGCAGGTCATAGCCAACCATCATATCCGTCATGTTGGAACCCGAAGTATTTTGAATCCTCAGTGTTGCTGTACCGGGTGCCCAATCACTTCCTCCTGGCTGTATATATAAAGCGCCGTTATTTAAAGAGTAAATACCGCCTGTTGTTACACCACCAGGCGTATTTCCTCTGGTGTAATCTGTGTTGGCCGTGGTTTGTGTACCCCCGAAAGCTAAATTACCATTACTCCAGCCTGTCCATGCCCAGTGGTTGGAGCAAAGTTGATTGGCATTGGGCATAGGAGAAAAACCTGCTCCTCCAAAACCGGCAAAATCAATGTTGACAGCGGTCGTACAACTTGGAAAAACCAGATCAGCACAAGGGGGTAAAGCTGCCTGAATAGTAAAATTAACATTAGAAACATCATAAAATATGTTATTGGCACATTGTATCCAGACTCTTGCAGTAGATGTAGTGATATTTGGAATGGTTATACTTTCAGAACCATCATTTGCCGTATTAGACGCCAGTGAAGTGAAAGTTGTGCCTCCATCGGTGGTTAAAAGTATATTTACATTAGCACAACTAACGGGTGCTGCTGTTGTGCCGGCCACATTCCAGGTAATAGTTTGTGACGAATTTCCTGTATACGTAACTGCAGTATTAGGGGAAGTAACCAAAAAAGGTCCGGTTCCAGCCACTGTAGTAACTATATTTTGTGCTTCACCAGTACAACCTGCAGTTGCAAAATTATCTCTTACGGTGACTCTGAAATTCATAGGCCTTCCAACAGATGGCAATTCTTCCCATGTTGGATTTACATTATTTAAAACGTCCGGTAAATTGGGGAAATACCTCAATGGACTCACTATAGGAGTTAAAGACCTGAACATAGGACCGTCCACATTTGTAGCAGCCGGAGGCATAGTCCTCAGAGTACCTGTAAATATATCAATCTGTTCCCAACAATAAGTCAACATACCATTAGGATCACTGGCTGAAGCTGTAAGTACAAATGGTGTAGAAGTTGGTATTGAATAATTACTCAATGCTGTAACAGAAGGCGCTGAATTTGTAACCACAACTTCTACATCACAGGTATTACTTACCACAAAAGGCCGTATTTCATATAAACTGGCTGTACTGAAATAATCATTGCTGTTGCTTTGAACATCAGGAGGACAAATACCTGCGTAACCCATAATTGTGGAAGCACTACCCGGTTCAACGGAAGTCGGGTTATTTCTGTTGCAATCATTATATTGTGTGTGATTGGCGTTAAACTGATGTCCTATTTCATGAGCGACGTAGTCAATATCAAATGGGTCTCCTATCGGTGCGCTACTACCTGTCACACCAAGTGCTTTGGCACCTGCGGCACATGTCACACCCAAACCGGCTAAACCACCCGAATTGGTTCCGAAAACGTGTCCTATATCGTAATTGGCATTTCCAATAACTGCATCAATGTTTGCCTGATTTTGATTTATCATCATATCAGGATCTCCATTCGTATATGGGTCTGTAGCCGGGTTTGTATACACTATTGAACTGTTATTAGCCACCAATATCATTCTAACCGCACAATCCTTTTCAAACACACCGTTTACCCTGTTCATGGTAGTCATAATGGCAGCCATGGCTAAAGCCACTGTACCTCCGTGAAATGTTGTATATTCACCTGTAGCAGCTATGGCAAGACGGTATTGGTGTCTGATGCCACAATCGCCGATCCTTGAATCAATTTTATTTTTATCCCTTTCCGAAAATCCGTTCCCCTTTACACCACAAAACCAGGTTATGGGTTTGCTGAAATCTTTTTTATAATAAACAATTTTATGGTTTTTATCATTTCGCTGGAAGTGGTCGATAAAAATACTTCCGTCAGGAGATAAAATCATAGCTCTTAAACCATGAGTTGTGTAGTCAATTCTTACATGATGTAAAGGATTTGAAATGGAATTTCCATAATAAGTTTTAAAATCAGGAAATTGTGAAGCTAGGCCGGATTCCATCATTTTATATTCATAAATCATAAATTCTTCTGATTCTCCGTCAGGTAACCCAAGTTTTATGATTACATTTTTTCCCATGGACATATCTCCATCGACTTTTTCTTCTTCGGTAGGTGCATCATCCAGAATAGCTTTTATTTCTGCATCATTAACTCTGTAAAGTTGAAACTTGTTTGGTACAATGTCTATACTTCCTGTTTGGATGGTGATTTCTGAACTTTCCACTGGGGTCCAGTTTTGTCCTTCTGTTTGAGATATAGGCAGAAATGACAATAAGGTTAACATTAATACACATTTAGTAAACGATATGTAATAACGTGAAGTTGGGGGAATCATGAGATCTTTCATCCTTCAGAGTTGGTTATAGGTTCTAATAATCTGCAAATGTGCTTAGAAACACTTTTACCGGGCAAAGGTAGAAAAATTATTCGAAGAGATAAACGAAACTTTGAAATATTTAATATACAAATATATATTTTATATATATTATTGATAATCAGTTATTAAAATTGGTATTATTTTAAAAATATAACCTAAAATTAATATAATCTGTAAGGTAATAAACTGTTTTTAGTTAAATATTGTGGTCACTTTTTTGATGTGGACAACCTGCCCAGTTTTGCCTGTATATTATTGTCTTCATACGTTGACTTACCTTCCAAAATGATGATGTCATTGTGTATTTTTACATTGTATTCATTGGGTTTGATGCTGATATCGTCGTCGACCATCAACAAAAGACCCGTATCAAAATTATAAGTATATATACCACTTCCTTTTTTTTCTTTGTCCATTCCGTAATCATAGGTAAAATTGTCTTTAAAATCAATCCACTTCACACCAATACTGTCATGTCGGATAAAGCTGCTGCCTTTAAAAACGGCTTCCACCTTCCATTGATCTTTTTCAAGAATGATATACACTTTATTACCTTGTTCTTTGTTTCGGTAATGGACGATGTCGAAAGCTGATTTTCTGTATGCAGCCACTTCATTGGTGGATACATCAGATTGATTTAATAAGGGAAAAAAGCTTCAATATTGGCACTCTGATTGATTTTGATCGCTTCTTCAGTTGGTTTTGAAGCCATGATTTTTTTATCTTCCTTTTCTTTACAGGTAAACATAAGCAGGATGACAAAACAGGAGAGGGTGACTTTCGACATATTATTCATTTTTGAATGCAAAAGTATAAAAATTCATATTTTTTTGTAAAGAAATGCGCTATTTTATTCAAAAAGTGGCCTTACAACATTTGTAGTTGTATTTTTGCAACGATGAATGTACAGGAAGAATTTTTAAAATTTGTCGTCAGTAAACAACTTCTCCATCAAGGTGACCGGACGTTACTTGCGGTTTCGGGAGGTATAGACTCTATGGTCATGGCATATCTGTTTTTGAAAAGCGAATTTCCTTTTGCCATTGTCCATATCAATCACCAATTAAGAGGAGGTGAATCGGATGCGGATGCATTGTTTGTTAAAAAATTCTGTGATACCCATTCCATTACTTTTTATACCGAAAATATTCCTGAAGACTTGTTGGTGGGTTCCAATTTGCAGGAGAAAGCAAGGGGAATAAGATATAAGATTTTTACCAGATTGCAGAAAATAAAGGTTATGATAAAATAGCCACAGCACATCATAAAGACGATGTCTTGGAAACTTTTTTTATCAATACCATGCGTGGAACAGGTTTGCAAGGCCTTGCCGCAATTCCGGTACAGAATGATAAAGTAATTCGGCCACTTTTATTTGCCACAAGAAAAGATTTACAGAATTTTGCAACAGACAACAACATCCTTTACAGAGAAGATTCCAGCAACCAACAAACAAAGTATACCCGAAATTTTATTCGAAACAAAATATTGCCTGTTTTTGATTCCCATGATTACAGAAAAAGAGAAGGGTTTTACACAACGATAAAAAACCTGCAGGATAATAATGAGCTCTTTCAGGATTTGTTGGAAGTATACAGAAATACCTGTATTTCCAGAAAGGATAATTTGTATTTTCTCCATATTGAACCCTTACTAAAAATGAAAAACCAGGGTTTGATGTTGTATTTTTTGCTGGAAAAATTTGGTTTTAATCAATCGCAGGTCAATGCTTTATTTCACCATCAGGTCACAGGAAATTATGTTAAAAATGATGCCTATATTCTGAGCGTTGAACCTGATTTTTGGGTGGTGAGACCATTGTTGGGCGAACCCATTTCTGACGACATCCATGAGATTTCCCATCTTCCTTTTTTCCTTAAGTTGGATAATAAGAAGATCTCTTTTAGCAAGATAGAAAAACTTCCCATAGGAGAAAATAAGGGAATTGATATATCAAAACTACACTTTCCGCTTTTCCTTCGTACATGGAAAAATTCAGACGTTTTCAAGCCATTACAAATGAAAGGAAGTAAAAAAGATATTAAAAAATTATTGGCAGAAAAAAAAATTCCCTCTTTTCAAAAAAAAGACGTCCGGGTATTGATTGATCAGAGTGGGGAAGTAGTGGCTTTATTGTCGGTAGGAATTTCTATCACATTTGCTTCTGCTATTTCTTCAGAAGGTTTCCTTCACATTACCACAGAATTTTAAGAGGCAGACTTGTATCATCCGTTGAAAACAGAAAAAGTCATTTTTTCTGCATTTTCCAGTTCTTCGCTATTGATGCCGATAGGAATGTTTTTTTCATTAAAAAAGGTAACAAGATTTTCCGTAGGCATATTTCCGGTCAATTCATCTTTTGCCATAGGACAACCGCCATACCCTTTTAGGGCTCCGTCAAATCGCCTGCAGCCACTTTCAAAAGCGGCTTCAATTTTTTCTTTCCAATTGTGTTTTTGGGTGTGGAGATGGGCGCCAAATTCAACATCAGGGTAGGGTGGAATCAAATATTTAAAAAGATAAGCAATACTATCCGGTGTAGCGACGCCGATGGTATCTGAAAGGGCCAGAATTTTTATATCCATGGCGGTAAGTCTGTCTACCCATTTCTGGCATATTTCCACACTCCACAAATCTCCGTAAGGATTTCCAAAACCCATGCTGATGTAAACGACCAGCTTTTTGTTGTGGGTAATACAAAGGTTTTGAATCTCAGCAACCCTTTCCAGTGATTCTTCAATGGTGGCATTCGTATTCCTCAACTGAAAGGTCTCAGAAATGGAAAAAGGATAACCAAGGTATTCAATTTGGTGGTGTTTGACGGCATCCAAAGCACCCCGTTGATTGGCAATAATGGCCAGAAGTTTGGTTTTGCTTTCATTTACCTCAAGAGATGCCAAAACTTCTTCCGTATCTTTCATTTGTGGAATCGCTTTGGGCGAAACAAAACTTCCAAAATCAATCGTGTCAAAACCGACTTTCAGCAATTGATTTATGTAATCAATTTTTTTTTCTGTAGGGATAAAATTATGCAAGCCTTGCATGGCATCCCGTGGACATTCTATGATTTTAATGGGAAGGTCCATCATTTTTGAATACATTTTAATAAACTGGTGATAACACCGAGATGTAAACCTTCGTGGTAATTGGTGAAAGCCAGTACTTCTTCTACTTGGGTCAGTTCCACTTTGATCGCCGTCATAAAGGGTTGGCCAACGATAAATTCTTCATTATTCAGATCTTCTGCCATCTGTACGGAAGTAGAAAGAAGTAGCTCGCCAATATTTTCTATAAAACCGGTTTCAAAATATTCGGTAGGTTTTGTCCCTATTGTAAATTGGCGGATAATCGATTTGTCAGCTCTGGGTGTTTTGCAACACAACTGATAGATGAGGCTTTGTTGTACAGCGATGACATGGGCGCAATTCCAAATGATATTGTTGTTGAAAAAAGGAGGTATTTCATTGGCCTGGCTTTCATCCACCGATAAAAGTAATTTTTAAGCAGTTTGCGGTTTTGTAAATGATGTTTCAGTAAAAAATCAAGATGGGACATACCATTATTTTAGGGTATAACGAAAAAAGAGCAGTGTTGGTTTTAGGGCAAATGGTTTTGCAAATGTTTTATAATTGAATTGCGCCAAATAATTTTATCATTCTTCATGAAATAAATTAAATAATTACTCTCTTTGTTATCCAGAATTTAAGATTATTATTTCTACACATTATATTTATGAAAAGACAAAGACAATTTCTCAATTCACCAATTCACCAATTCACCAATTCACCAATAAATTTAAAATTTAACCTCAAATCCCCCGAAACCATGGATGCCTGCCTGTGGAAAATAAAAATTTTCTCTAACCGGCTGTCCGAAAATGTAACTGTAGGTGTAGCCGGAATTTACATATATCCGGTTGAACAGGTTTTGAATGAGTAAGTGGAAGGTCAGTTCTTTGCAAAACTTTGGCTTCAAAACGTACGATGCTCTTAAAGAATGTACGTGAAATGCCGGAATCGTGCGGTCACTTTTTCCGGTATTGTCAAGATATTGTTTCGAAACATATTTGCCTGTCCAGGCAATAGACATTTCTTTATTTAGACTGTACAAAATCTCCAAAGAACCCATGACAGCGGGAGAGTAGGATATAGGTGTATTGCCCAAAGGATGTACCAAAACCTCAAAGCCGTTTGTATAATCGTAAATGACTTCTTCAAAATTGAGAATCCTGTTTTGACTCAGGGTAAGATTGCCCAATACCGTCCAGTGTTTATGGAGGTGGTATTCCGCTTCGGATTCCCAGCCCAAACGATAACTTTTTGGCACATTGATCCGCAATGGGGCACCTACGTCGTTGAGATTGCCATTCAAAACCAATTGATTTCGGTAGTCCATAAAATATAAGCCGGTTTGAATATTTACCAATTCCCCTTTGTGGCGGAAAGCCAGTTCGTAATTGTACATTCTTTCCGGTTTGGGATCGCTATTTAAGCCGATATGATCCGTAAAATCGCTTCGGGCGGGTTCTCTATTCGCCACCGCCCAGGAAAACATTATGTTGTTTTGTTTTGAGACTTGAATCGTCATGCCGGCTTTGGGATTAAAAAACAAATATTTTTTTTGAATATCCGCGATGCGCCGGTCATCCAGCAATCCCTGAATGCTATAATCTACTTTACGAAGCTGTACATCTCCATACAAAGAAAAAACATTTCCCATTTTACCGGTGTAACGCGCATAGCCGGACACATCTTTTTTCTGACCTTTGCTGTTGTAATACTTGTTCCAAATGGGGCTGTTGGTTTCAAACCATGTTTTGACGATTTCACCGAAGTGATTACCATCGTAATTACTGGCAAAAATACCTGCCTGCCATTGATGGTCTTGGTTGATTTCTCCTTTTACATCTGCCAGAATTCCATAAAAGTGGTTGCGCAGCCATCTTCTTCGCGCCAGGTTTCCGCTAAGAACCTCATTGCCGCTGGTATCGGTGACGCCGGTAAATCCATAATCTTCCAGGGTATCGTCAAACCGAAATTGTTCGAAGTAACCGGAACCGAAGGTGTAAAAACCTGTGGCCTGGAAGGATAGGTTTTTATTCAGTTCCTGGTTGTATGAAACCTGGGATTGGGTTTGCCGGTAATTGTCCACCTGATTTTCATAGGTGTAGTAATTATAACGGCGGTCGGAAGAAAATAAATTGCTTGAGTCCAGTTGCGATTTGTAGAGAGTGCCCAGGTTTCTGTTGTAATGTTGTTGAAGGTCATTTTGGGTGCCAAAACCTTGGATTCAGGTACACCGTTCCAGGCCTGGTAGGTAATTTCCTTGCCGGAAATGATCTGAAACCGTAAGGATGATTTTTGAGTTACACTTCCGGCTGCAAGATAGATTCCACTGAGTTTACTTTTTGCTCTGTCAATAAAACCATCAGATAAAATATGACTATACCTGCCCTCCACATAATACCGGTCATTCATTAGGCCTGTGCCTAAAGCCAAATTTCCTTTGGACGACATAAAGGAGCCTAAACTACCTGCAAGGGTTAAAAATGGATTTTGGTGAATGGTTTTCGTATCCAGCAATACACTTCCGCCGAAAGCGCCAGGACCGTTGGTGGAAGCGCCAATCGCTCTTTGTATCTGTACCGATTGGGTAGAGCTGCTCAGGTCGGGCATATTGACCCAAAACACGTTTTGAGACTCGGCATCATTGACAGGAACACCATTGATGTTTACATTAATACGGGTTTGATCACTGCCTCTGATACTCAATGATGAATATCCGATGCCATTTCCGGCGTCACTGGTGACAAGGAGAGATGGTGTATTTTGCAACAAGGCGGGTATATCAACGCCTGTATTTTTATTGGGAATTTTGTCTTTGTCCAGAAGTGTATATCGGAAGGGGTTGTTTTGATTTAGTTTATTGGCAATAATTTGAATGGACATTAATTCATACATAAAGACGGGCATGATAAAATGTTTTACCATATTCTGGTCAGAAAAGGTTAAGGTGTCAAAGACTGATTGGTAGGCGGTGTGTGTTACCTTAATTCTGTACACACCGGGTGTGATACCGGAAATTTGATAATTTCCGTATTGGTCAGTAGACGCTGCCCACTGGCTTCCTTCCAGAAAAACTACGGCAAATTCCAACGCCTCTCCGCCGCCATTGGTAATTTTGCCTTCTAACGTGCTTTGCCCTGAAACAAGGCAGGAATACAAAAAACAAAAATAAATCAAAAGGTTCCTCATGATGTATGAATTTATTAATCATGGGGTGTTGTTGTCCTGATCCAAAATACCATTTTGTGTAAAAAGAATGGTCAAAGGATAGGGTAGTCGGACCATTCACTTTCCCTTTCCGGCATTACCCGGACAGGTTCCATGGGTATAATCTCAGCCTGCCTTGCCGGGCAAGCACCCCAAAAGAAAAAGTAACAAATAACGGATCAAAATGGTTCAATCCAGAAAAACAAATATGCAGAGAAACCCTTTAGGCTAATTTTGAAAAATTGAGTATGGCTTCCAGGTCGACGTTGTTTTGAATGAGGTCGATGGCCATTTGCACTTTCCATGGCGTACTTGTATTTATTTTTACCTCGATTTTACTGATACTGATGACAGCACCATAAGTATCCAGTTCTGACCGGATAAGGGGGATTTTATTTACTTCAATGTATTCGAGGGTATGTTTTTCTATTTTGCCGTCACCGGTAGCCACAATACCGCTTAGAGGGCAATTTTTTATGCCATGTTGTCTTGCCATAGATTCAATTTTTTTTATGGCATCATTAATAGATCGTGTAGCTACCACTAATAATAAGTCCTGAGAACTTTTTAACTCTTTCAGATCGATGAGCGATCCGGCCAGAATACTCTCCACTCTGTTGTTGGCATAATCGGCGTTGTATGTAATAACCCCGGAAATGGCTTCGAAACGGTTTTGATGACAGGATAAGCCAGTGTTTTTTCATACGGAAGAACACCCAATAACGGCAAGTTTTGCTGTCCAAGCCATTTTCCAACATAATAAATTACTTTTTCCTTTTTTTCAGGAATGACTTTGTTGATAATAACCCCTATTATGGGTACTTTTTCTTCCCTGAAAAGAGAGGTGGTCATATTCAGCATATCAATTGTACTTCCGATACCTCCTTCCACGATCATAACGACCCCTGCATTCAGGATTTTTGCTACTCTGGCATTGGATAAGTTGGCCACACTTCCTACGCCAGGGTGACCTGTTCCTTCAAATACATTGATTTCATTGACACTTTCCAGGGAAGCTGCAGCGGAAAGAATCATTTCAGGTAATTTAAAGGTATCCGGATTATCGAGATACATTTCAGTGGCGCCGGGACCGAGAAGTACGGGGCTATGTAATTCAGGAACAATATTAAAATTGATAAGATCGGCAAACAATACCGTGTCTTTATCGACGCGAAGATTTTGTACGTTCAGAAATTTCTGGCCCACGGGTTTACAATAACCTACCGAATAACCTCTATTCATAAAGGAAGATACTAAGCCTAAGGTTGAGGTTGTTTTTCCTACGTGTTGACTTGTGGCAGCTACGTATATATTTCTGAATTTTCGGGCCATTTTTAAACTTGATTCACAAAATTAATATTTTTAACATTATAGTATAAATTATTTCTTTGTCCTATTTTTATGGTTGCATAGATTACATTGTGCGGCTTTATAAATTATTAATAAAATATAAATAGTATGTTTGCCGTTTAACCGGTATGCTTACATTATCCGGAGAAAATTGGACTTTTTACAAATAAAATCTTCACCGAAATGGTAAACAGTAGGATGGGTTTAAAAAAAATGATGACGGTTGTATGAAAAAGCAATTTGTTCTAAATATGGTTTTGCTTTTTGTCATAAATCTACTGGTCAAACCTTTTTATGTTTTTTCTGTGGAAACGGATGTTCAAAATCTTTTGGGAACACAGACCTTTGGAATGTACTTTTATCATCTCAATTTTGTGTTTTTATTTCAGTTTATTGGTGATTTTGGTCTACAAACCTGGAATCATCAATTTATTTCAAAAAACAGAGAGAAGATTAATTTTATTTTGCCAAATGTTATGGCTACGAAAACCTTATTATCTCTTATGTGGCTGACTTGTGTGCTGGCGTTTTCGTGGTTTATCTCTGATTTAGCATCTGACATGCTTTTTTTGATCACCCTGAATGTCATTTTAAGTACTTTATTTATTTTAATACGTTCTTTTATTTCAGGTTTGGGATATTATACGACTGACTCCTTGTTGTCGGCACTGGATAAATTACTGATGATTGTTGTCTTATCCTATCTTATGTATTTTGGTGTTACCGAGGAACCATTTACACTTAATGATTTTATCTATGGGCAAATGTTTTCTTTGATACTTGCCAATGGTGTAGCATTAGTTATTTTATTACAACATTTGCCTTCCTGGGGAATTTCAGGAATCATTAAATATTTTCAATGGCATTCCTTATGGGATACCTTACAAAAATGTGCGCCGTATGCCCTGATTCTTTTTCTAATGATGTCCTACAATAAACTTGACGGATTTTTATTGGGATTTTTACAAGAAGATAATGGAAAACAAGCCGGGATATATGCAGCATCTTACAGGATTTATGATGCCGCCAATATGTTTCTTTATATGGTACCGGCTTTGGTTTTGCCGATGTTTTCCAATATGTAGTCTTTGGGAAATGAGGTAAAAAGTTTGGTTGATATGGTGGTACGCTGGTTGATGGTTATTACAGGTCCGGTACTGATATTATCGGTTTTTTACGCAGAAGAAATTATACAACTTCTTTATATAGAACACGTTGATGAAAAAGTAATTTCTTTTCAGTTCCTTATGTTTTCCTTTTTACTGGTTTCATTTGGATACATTTTTGGTGCTTTGGCATTGGCAGGAGATAAAGTAAATAAACTCGTTCCCGTATTTTTTACCGGGTTGCTGGTGAATTTTTTGCTGAATGTCTTTTTGATACCGAAGTACGGAGCCAAAGGGGCGGCCATATCTACCACCATTACACAATTCTGGGTTCTTGTTGGTCAGGTATTTATTATAAGAAAGTATCTTTTTATTGCTATTAATCGCGTTGATCTGGGTAAAGGTATAGTGTTTATGACGCTTATTTTTGTTTTTGTACGTATCATTACCTGGATATGGCCGGAATCGACATTTATTACATTTGTTTCTTCTGCAATTTTTTCAGTACCTTTGGCCTTCCTGTTAAAATTAGCAGATTTGAACGATGTCCGAATGGTTTTTAACAAAAAAAATAATAATAATCAGATAGAATAGCTGGTATTTACGAATGTAACAATATGAATAAAGAATATAGTTTAGTCGACTCTGTACGTCATATCTGGAGTCAGCGTAAAAGAGTAATGATAGTGGTTGTTATTGTCGGCATTGTCACTTCTCTTGTGAGTTTATTTATGCCGAATTATTATAAATCCGAAACCATATTTTATGCCGCAAGTCCTGATCTGGCGGACCCTATTCCAATTGGACAACAGGATAAAAACATCAGAATTTATGGGGATGACACAGATCTGGATCGTCTGTTTACCATTGCGTCTTCTTATGAGATGAGTGAATTTTTAATTGATTCTTTTGATTTGTATACCCATTACAACATAGACAAAGAGAATCCCAAGGCGAGTTTTAAAGTGAGAGAAAGACTGAAAAAAAATTTCCAGACCATTAAAACCAAATACAGAGCACTACAGCTTTCTATTGAAGATAAAGATTCGGAAAAGGCATTCATAATGGTAAATGCTGCCAGAAATAAAATTGAAGAAATAGCCCAAAAAATTGTCAAGAGCAGCCAGATAAAACTGATGAAAAATTATGAATCGAACCTCAAAGCTAAACAGATTCAGAATGACACGATATCAAACAAAATAATGCAATTAAAAACCAGGTACAATATATTTGATATTACCAGTCAGGGAGAAATTTACACAAGTTTGATTACAAGAACGGAGGCCGATCTGCAACTTCAAAAGGGTAAACTTGATTATTTTTCAGAAAAAAAACTGAACCGGGACTCCATAAATAAATATGCATCCGTTGTGCGGGGTTTGAATAATAGACTACAAAAGATAAAAAGTGAAATGGATGTCTATACCAAAAACGTTTCTCCTATCCGTCAATTGGAGCAAGAGCTGTTCCGCAATACAGACCAGATAAATCTGGACAAAGAAAGGTATAAACAATTGCTGGCTACCGTAAATGCTCCTTTTACGGCCTTACATCTTGTAGAAAAGGGACAGGTGCCGGTACAGAAGTCAAGACCCAAAAGGTCTGTGTGGGTTGTTTTATCTGTGTTTATGGCATTTGTATCGTACTCTTTATTCCTTGTCATGAAGGAAATTTACAAAAATGAACAAAACCTATCCTGATTTCAACTTTAACGGTGTTGGGGAGCATTTCCGGATTATAGAAATAATAGCGGTTTTATTTCTGATTTTTGTTGGATCGGCAATAGTTTATTTTGAATCATGGATGCCCGTTTTAGCGCCGTTGGTTTTCCTTTTTATGGCGTATGTCATCAGGGATGTAAGGATTATTTTTTACTTTATTTTTATTGTTATTCCATTTTCGATTGAGTTTTATTTTGAACCCATCGGGTTTGGAAGTGATTTACCTTCCGAACCATTAATGATATTGATTACGGTGGGGTCGTTAATTTTTATGGCAAAAAAGAAGTATTCCTTTCCTATTGACACCATAAAAAATCCGGTTTTTATTATTTTGGTGATTCATTTATGCTGGATATTGGCCACTACCTTGAATTCACAAAATGTATTGACATCTTTTAAGTTTTTTCTGGCTAAATTGTGGTACGTTATTCCATTTTTCTTTTTTCCTGTAGCTTTTTTCCGAAAAGCCGAGGACTTTATAAAAGTGTACAGGCTATTGTATGTTTTTTTATTTATTTCTATTGTTATTGTATTGACAAGACATGCTTTTGAAGGATTTACATTTGCAAGTAGTTATGATGTGGTGCGTCCATTTTTCAGAAACCATGTCAGTTATGCGGCCATAAGTGTGATATGTCTGCCTTTTGTTTGGGCCTTTTTCAAGACGACCCCTTCGCGTACCTACGGCAAGATTTTTTTATTTTTTATTTTAATGGTTTTTTTTGACCGGGATATATTTTTCCTATACAAGAGCGGCTATTTTATCCGTTGTATTTGCGGTAATAGCTTATTTTATATTTGAAAACCGTTGGGTAAAACATTCCCTTTTAGTTACTTTTTTTACTGCGGGCTTTTTGGTTTTGTTTTTGGCAATCGATAATAAATATCTCGATCTGACGCCAAATTTTGAAAGAACCATTACCCACACCCAATTTGACAACCTTATTGAAGCAACCTATAAACTCGAAGATATATCGAGTATGGAAAGAGTGTACCGTTGGATGGCAGGTTTTGAAATGTTGAAAAACAAACCATTGATGGGTTTTGGTCCAGGCACTTTTTATGAAAATTACAAATCCTATTCCATCAGCCAGTTTGCCACTTATGTTTCGGATAATCCGGATAAGTCAGGAATTCACAATTATTTTCTTATGACTTTTGTCGAACAGGGAGTATTTGGTTTTATCATTTTTGTGCTTTTGTGTGTTTTACTCCTTTTGATGGCTGAAGAAACATGGCATATGTATAAAAACGATAAATACCATGCTTTTGTAATAGCCATTTCTCTGTCGTTCATTATTATACTGTCTATGAATCTGATAAATGACTTGATTGAAACAGATAAGGTAGGACCGTTTTTTTTCCTCAATGCCGCTGGTTTATTGTATTTTAGGTATATTTATAAACCAAATCTCTGAATATAAAAACTATTTAACCTTAAAAAAAGTTATAAAAAGATAATTTCATTTTTAACAGAAAAATGTGCCTGAAAGTCAAGAACACCATCACTCCATTCTGAACGATTTAAAAGTTTCAAAAATAATACTTCCTACTCTTATCGGTTTGGGTGTTGTCTTCTATTTAATGTTTCATCAGCTCGATGTAAGTCAGCTTTCCCATATACAGCTTAACACGTATACCTATTTCTGGATAGGAATGGCAATTATAACATATTTAATTCGCCACCTGTTTTATGCATGGAGACTGAGAATACTCACCGACAATTTTTTTTCCTGGCGAAAGGCAATTGAACTTATCGTGATTTGGGAGTTTTCATCGGCGGTGTCTCCTACATCTGTCGGTGGATCGGGTGTGGCATTCTTTTTTTTATCAAAAGAAAAACTTAGTGGTGGCAAAACAGTTACTTTGGTTTTGTACACCATTGTGGTAGATACATTTTATTTTTTAATCTCATTGCCTCTTTTTTTCCTTTTTTTAGGTCCGCTTATTATCCGACCGGATATGTTTTCGTTGGGTGATGTCGATGGATTTGGGATAACTTTCATTTTGAGTCTGGTGGGAATGCTCGTTTATGGCCTTCTGTTTTTTTATGGAATATTTATCAATCCAAGGATGGTCAAACGTTTTTTGTTGTTATTAAGTAAAATACCATTTTGGAAAAAACTCAGGGACAATCTAAGGCAAACGGCAATGGATGTCGTTACGGCTTCTGCAGAACTAAAGAGCAAGGAAGTAAAATTTCATTTTTTGGTGTTTTTTGCAACATCCGGTGCCTGGATTACCAGGTTTTTGGTCATTAATTTTCTAATTCTTGCATTGGTTAATAATATAGATCTCAGTTTGTATGACAATATATTACTTCTGGCAAGAGGAGAAGTAATGCATGTGATAACTACGTTTAGCCCTACTCCGGGAGGTTCAGGTATTGCTGAATATTTATTCGGAGGTTTTTTCAGTGATTACATTCCAAAAGGTATATCTTCCCTGATAGCATTGATATGGAGACTGGTTACCTATTACCCTTATCTGATTGCAGGTGTGATCATTATACCTATCTGGATAAAGGAAATTATGAGTTATAAAAAACCCCTATAATAGTATATTCTCTAAAGAGTAGAAGAATTTAGTACTTTTACGTTTGTTTTATTTTGGTTCATAAATTGGAATATTTTGTTTTTACAAAGTTTAAAACTAACCCAATTCAGAAATTATAAAGAGGAGAAAATTGATTTTCATCCTGCATTCAATACCATTACGGGATTAAACGGAATGGGCAAAACCAATATCCTGGACGCTATTTTTTATCTTTCCATGGGAAAGGGATATTTCACCGGACTGGACAGGTATTCTGTGCAGCATACAGAAGAGTTTTTCAGGATACAAGGCATATTTTCCGATGGCACTAACACGCTGGATGTTGTCGTTAAGTATAAAGCAGGGGGTAAAAAAGAACTGGAAGTAAACGGAGTTCTTATGGAAAGATTGTCTGACCACGTAGGCAGAATTCCCTGTGTCATTTTTGCACCGGAGGACATAACCTTATTGCAGGAAACTTCTGAAGCCCGGAGAAATTTTTTGAATCATACATTGGTTCAGTTTGATACGGAATACCTGAATGCCATTATTATTTACAATAAACTTCTTACATCAAGAAATTCCTATCTGAAACAAATGGCTTCAGGTCATAGCTATAACGACTTGTACCTGGAAAGCCTTCATGAGCAAATGGCTTCACCTTGCCGGATTATATATGAAAAAAGGAAATTGGTGGTGTATGAGCTGAATATCCTTTTTGAAAACCTGTATAAAGTTATATCAGGAAACAAGGAAGTTTGTACTCTCTTGTATAAATCACAGCTTGAAAAAGAAGATCCGCTGCTTTTGTGGAAAGATAGTATGACTGCGGATAAAATGTTGGGAAGAACAACAGCCGGTGTTCATAAAGATGATATGCTTTTATGGATGAATGGAAAACCACTTAAAAACTTTGGGTCTCAGGGTCAGATAAAAAGTTATATTCTTGCTTTGAAACTGGCACAATACAGACTGCTGGAAACAACTAAAAAATCAAAACCCATCATCATGCTTGACGATATTTTTGATAAACTGGATGAAAAAAGGGTCAACTATTTACTTGAATTAATGGCGGAAGATAGTTTTGGTCAGGTTTTTATAACAGATACCGATGTCAAAAGAGTGCCTTCCATATTGCAGAATAAAAAGCTTGAAGGAAAACAATTGTTGGTAAGTAATGGCAGCATTGAAAATGTATTTGATTATACTCATAGCTGATTTTTTTATAAGCGGTCAAAGATGGCAGTGACAGACTTGCAGAAATTAAGTATATTTACATCTCATTTAGTGCGATAAGCAAATTTTATATATTTTGAAAAGACATAATGACAAAAATATAAAGGACGTTATTGATTTGTACCTGAAGGACAATAAAAAACTTTCTGAAGGGTACCAATCTGTGAGGATTGATGAGATTTGGAAAGAAAGAATGGGAAAGATGATTGCTACTTATACCAAATCCATTCAATTGAAAAATGGAATACTTGAAGTAAGTATTTCATCATCACCATTAAAAAAGGAATTGCAAATGTCAAAAACACAAATTATTTCAGCCATTAATGAAGAATTGGGTGGTAATATTATTGTAGATGTGATAATTAAATAGTAATTTCGTCTCCAAATTTTAACTAAACAAAATCATTAAACTCCTTAGCATTGAAGGTAATTTCGGAAATACATCAGAAGATAGATATCCCATTGTTAAATAAAATTTCAGATCTTTTTGAATACAGGATGTTTCCCCTTTTAATGGATAAAATAGATGAAACCTCTGAAAAGAAACATGATTTTTACCAAAACTTGACATCCCTTCAGACTTCCATATACCATCTTGATGCACATTTGGAAAAAAACTGGATAGTGGATGAAAAAATCAGATTGGAACACTGGCATAATATTATTACTCAAACCAAAAAATGTTTGCCAAAAGACATGTCTCCCCATTCTTTTTTAACCCATATCCATAAATATGAAAAACACGAACTGGCCATAAGAAACGGGAAATTACCCACTAGATTTAAAATGGAATATTTTTATTTCTACAAATCCTGTGACGTAAAATTGTTACGGCGACTTATTTATTTGTTCGGAAACCTCGAATCCCGGTTCGGAAGTTTAACTTTGTGGAGAGATTTTGATTTTGTGACAGAAGTAAATGACGATATAGAAGATGTTTTTGAAGACATGTCTTTCTATAATGGCAACCGGTTTTTGATTCACCTATTGGTACATGGTAAAAAAAGTGCAGAAAAAGAATTTTCTGAATTTCTGAATAATCTTAAGGATAAAATAAGTATTAAATTAAATTCATTGAAGATGGACAGTTTTGCTTACGAAATAAATTCATTTGCTTTTCTTCAATGCGAAAATACCTTACATTTGTTATCTGAAAAATTGGAAATAATCGAGATGAACCGACTTAATAAAGAAAGTGTTTTGAGAGGATATCTGTATAAATGGGTATAAATATATATTTAAAAAAACAATTAAATAAGGATATGTTGTATCTATCTTTCAACTTGTTAAAAATAATATAAAGATGAATAAATTAGTAATCGCACTATTTGTTGTTGGTTTGCTGGGATGTTCCAGAAACCCGGTCACCGGGAAAAAGGAATTTTCGCTAATGTCTGAATCGCAGGAAATATCCATGGGAAAATCCTACGACCCGCAGATTGTTGAACAGTATGGTTTGTATCAGAATACAGCATTGCAGAATTTTATTAACATAAAAGGCAAAGAAATGGCAGCTTTGTCACACAGACCGAAATTGGCATATGAATTTAAAATACTGGATTCACCAGTAGTCAATGCTTTTGCGGTCCCCGGTGGTTATGTATATTTTACACGAGGTATAATGGCGCACTTTAATAATGAAGCGGAATTTGCCGGGGTGTTGGGCCATGAAATCGGACATATTGCAGCCAAACATTCTGCAAGGCAACAAACCACACAGTTACTTACACAGATTTTATTTATTGGAGGCATTATCGTTTCCAAAGAATTCAGAGAATTTGCGGATGTGGCACAGCAGGGTATTGGTTTGTTGTTTTTGAAAAACAGCAGAAGCCATGAAACGGAATCCGACGAACTGGGTGTGGATTATTCTACCAAAGCCGGATATGATGCCAGATATATGGCAGGGTTTTTTAATACCCTTGGAAGATTGAGCGGAGATGAAGGCAGGCTGCCTACCTTTTTATCCACACATCCTGACCCCGGTGACAGATTTGTAAAGGTAAATAAAATGGCAGCGGAAAAACAAAAGGATATGGATGTATCCAAACTAATGGTAAACCGGAACAGTTATCTGAAGATGATTGACGGCATCATGTATGGCGATGATCCTAAACAGGGATTTGTAGAAAATTCTGTTTTTTACCATCCAGACATGAAGTTTTTATTGCCCGTTCCCAGCCAATGGAAATCTGTGAATTCGCCGGCCCAGTTTCAGATGGCGCCCGAAGACGGTAAAGCAATGATTGTACTTGGTCTTGAAGATGCTCAAAATCTCGACGCGGCAAAATCGAAAGTTATTAATGATAATAAACTTCAGGTGATTGAGAGTTCCAATGTGAAGGTTAATGGTCTTAACGCCATTGCTCTTCTGTCCGACATAATACCTGTAGATGAAACAGGAAAAGCAACCGGCACACCGCTGAAAGTACTTACATATTTAATAGAATACGATAAAAGGATTTACAAATTGCACGGACTTAGCGCCAAAGAAGATTTTAATACTTATTTTTCTACTTTTCAGAGTACGATGAAAGGATTTAATGTGTTAACTGATAAAAGTAAAATCGACAGGAAACCCACATTGCTGAAAATTGTCACCACCACCAAAACAGCCACCTTGAGAGATCAATTAAATGAGTTTAAAATGCCGGCGGCGAGGCATACGGATTTATCCTTGTTGAATGGTTACTTACTCACTGATTCAGTGGAAAAAGGAACGATGATTAAGATTTTTAGCGGACATTATTAAAAAAAATATCCAAAGGTTTTTGAGAATTTAAATTAAGGTGTATCTTTGCGTCGCTTTTTAAAAAAGTTCTTTAATATAATTTGCGAAAGTAGCTCAGCTGGTAGAGCACGACCTTGCCAAGGTCGGGGTCGCGGGTTCGAATCCCGTCTTTCGCTCTCTGCTTATTTGTAATCGCCCGGGTGGTGGAACTGGTAGACACGCAGGACTTAAAATCCTGTGGCTTTGCGGCCGTGCCGGTTCGATTCCGGCTCCGGGTACTTTTACAAATTATCCTTCAATCTATATAAAATGTTGTGTCTGCTGTATTAAGATTAGTACATAACATATTATTAACCCCAAATATGTTTCCCTGATGAAAGACATTTTCGAATTAATGGGGAGGATTTTTATAGCCTTTGTTTTTATTTACGAAGCGTTGGATGCACTTGTTTTTTTTCAAAAGACAAAGGCAACCATGACGGTGTATGGACTAACATGGAACCAAGACCTTGTTTTGACAACACTCATATCTATATTAATATTAGGTGGAATAATGGTGTTGATTGGTTACTATTCAGGCATCGGCTCTTTTTTATTATTGCTTTATTGGCTGCCTTATACGTTGATTGTATATTCTTTCTGGAATGATCCGGTAGAACTTCAGAGGTTGCATGCATTATATTTTATGAGAAACCTTGCCTTATGTGGTGGTTTGATGTTATTACTTGCCAATGGGGCAGGGAAGTACAGTATTAAAAAGACTTTTGTTTATTATGAAACTTCCCAAATAATTTTATTTAAAAAAGAATAAAAAATTTGAGTACAAAATAATTCGTTGATGCTTAGTATAGTATTAGTTCACAAAATAAAGTTTAGTTATGAAAAGTTTGATGTTAAGTAAAACATGGTTAGTGGTTTTCGGAATGATAGCACTTTTAAGTGCCTGTAATAAGAATGATACCACAGAAGCGGAAGTAGAAACGTATGTTGAAGAAACCGTTTACAGAATTCAGGAGACCGGAAATATGGGAAAATTCGGTTGTTATGAGTTGTCATTCCCGATTACACTTACGTACCCGGATGGGTCAGTTTCTGAAGAAATTAATTCCTATGAAGAATTAAAACAAGTGTTAAGAACATGGAGACAGGAAAACGATAGACCAAGAGTTAGACCTGTTATTACTTTACCTTTCTCTGTAATTACAGAAGATGGTGATTTGATAACGGTTGAAACAACTCAGGACTTGAGAGTTTTGAAAATGGAATGTCGAAGAATGTTTTTTGAAAACAATGGACCTAATGGTCACGATGGCAGAGGAAAATTTTGTTTCAAACTTGAGTTTCCGGTAAGTATTTTATATCCTGACGGAACCACTGTTGCTTATACAGACAGAAGAGAAATGCACAAAGCGTTGAGACAATGGAGAAAAGACAACAGAGGAGCCACCGAAAGACCACATCTGGTGTTTCCTTTGAATGTCATCATGGAAGACGGAACTGTAGTTACTGTCAATTCAAAAGAAGAGCTTAAGGCTTTGAAAGAAGGCTGTAATTAATAGCAAAAAATCTTCAATAAAAAAAGGGATTTCCTCGGAAGTCCCTTTTTTTTTGGACTGAAAAATCAGAACAAATCTTTTATCTAAAAAAAACCCGGATTTTGTATTCAATCCGGGCTTTCTTATTTTATTTAAAAATATATCTTACACCTAATCTCATTCTCCATCGGGAGCTGAAATCATTGATATTGAAAGCGTCAGTGTTGTTTTCTCTTCCACCTCTGTAAGTATATCTTGGTTTGGTTTTTTCTGTTGCATCATAACCTTCAAAAGTCAGGAAGTCAAAATTGTTGAAATTACCAATCACACTATATCTTGTTCCCCACGATGGGTTTAAAAGATTGGCAAGATTGAATACGTCAACGGAAAACTGTAATTTATGAACCTTGTTATTTAATTTTAATCCAACATCCTGACGAACTGCCAGATCAAGGAATGAAACATATGGCATCCAGTTTGAATTTTTTTCTGCATATCCACCTCTGTTTTCAGATAAATAAGGATCAGACTCGATATAAGCATTAAGCTTGGTCCATTGTTCATCTGCTGTGATGGTAACATCACCCACTTTATAATCAACTAGGTTAATATCAGTCCTATCTTCAGGAATGTATATCAAAGATCTGTTATTACTAGTACTTCCGGTCTCATTATTAAGATTTCTTGCATTACTCCCACCTATAACATAAGAATAAGGTGATCCTTGTAAACCTTCGTAAATTAATGAAATCGTAGTGGCATTGGCTTTATCTTTGGTCCAATTGTAAGTATAGTTGACTGCGCCTAAAAATCTGTGGCCGGTTGCAAAATCAGATCTACCATATGATGCGAAATTTCTTCCGTCCACGTGAATTTGTCCTCTCCATTGAGATGAGTTTTGAGAAGAAGTTCCTTCAGAAAGTGCGAAAGCATCACCATACGTGTATGAAAAGTTAGCTTGTAAGCCAAAGTCGAAATTTTTAGCAACACTGGCAGACACAGTGTACGTGTAACCTTCATCTGTATTGGAAGCTAAATAGACCTCACTGTAGGTGGTCTCTATACTTTTTCTTCCAAAAACCGGTCTGTTATCTCCACTGCCCGTCATTCTGAAAGAAACGGTTGTATCGGAATTAATATTGGTATACAAAATGTTATTAAGTGTTTTCGTATAAATACCTTCCAGGGTAGCATCAATTCCATATGGTAATTTGAAATCTATTCCTAAGTTACCTCTTAATACCTGTGGGTATTTGAAATCTGGCGTAAACAGGTTTATCTGACCTGAAGGTATCTTTTGCGTTGGATTAGTATACTGTTTTTCAGGATCTGCCACAAAATCAGTGGCTACAGGAATGGAAGTGGTTGATACCCTGTCCACAACTCCCTGAGTCAAACCGTTGTTGAAGAATGTGGCAGTTGGCCATACAAATGGTATACGGCTGGTGAATACGCCTATTCCTCCTCTCAGGGTAATTGATTTATTCAGTTCGTAATTTAAACCTAATCTTGGTGAAAACATAATCTGTCCATCAGGAGATTTACCAGCTTCTACATCGTTGGCTATCGGATAAAATTTTCTGATTTTAGGTAAAGCAGTATTGTTCAGGAAGGTGTCAACTTTTGGATCATCAAGAATAACCGGTAAATCAATTCTTAATCCTGCTGTCAAACTGAATTTGCTACTCACTTTCCAATCATCCTAAGCATAAATTCCCAATTGCATGGCACGCAGGGCAGATACAGCATTTGACTTGTCACCGGTTAACTCATCGACCAATGAATAAGATCGTCTGTATTCGTATGCCGGAACTCCATTCACAAAATCACTAATGCTTCGGAATCTGTAAGAGCCGAAATTTTGTGGAATAAATGCATTTACTATATCGTAATACTCATTGTGTGTACCGAGTGTAATAGTATGATTACCTCTGTATAGTTTGAAATTATCTGTCAGGGTAAATATATCCTGTTCCAATTTATTGGCGGTTGAAAATTCCTCTGATCCGAATGTTATGATATTGGTTCGTCCACCATCATCAATTGTTACATAAGGAAAATTTTGCTCAAGTGGGTCTCTGTTGTCCCTTACTCTGGTAAATCCGACTATTAAGTTATTACTCATCTTTTGACCAATTCGGGATTTGATCTCCAATGCCGAACTATTGGTGACAGATGGGAAGTATATACCGTTATTAGAAAAATTAATCCTGTTCGGACCACTTGCAAAACGATCAAATTGTTCACCTTTCGTATAACTGTGCCTCAATGTAATCGTATGGTTATTGTCAAGATTGTAATCCAGTTTACCAAATACTTTTACACCTTTCAACTCATCACTTTGATCAAGGAAATTGCCCGGATTGTAATTATATTTGGTTTTAACTGTTTCAACCAAACTATTGATATCAGCTTCAGTTGTTCCACCGACATAAGTTTCAAAATCAAAAGGTAGTGGGGTGTTGTCATTCTGAAGTTCAACATTCGTGAAAAAAAACAATTTGTTTTTAACCAACGCTCCTCCAAGAGAAAGTCCATACAAACTATTGAAAAATCGTTAAGCCCTCTGTTTAATGTAGGCATGTTGTCTATATTTTCAGAGGTAATCTGGGTGCTGGATCCGATATTCTTACCGAGGGTACCTGCTTTTGCTGAGATGGTAACTCCTTCCAATGTAACACTCTCTTCAGCCATTTGATAATTTTGTCTGAACGGTTCACCTAGCTTCAAATAAATGTTTTCTGTTTTTGAAGTAGCATATCCGATATAACTTAATTCCACTGTATACGGACCTCCGACTCTCATATTTGAAATGGTGAATGTTCCATCTTCATCAGTTACTGTGCCATATTGTGTACCACTCGGATTATGTAATGCAGTAATGGAAGCACCAATTAAGGCTTCTCCATTTACGTCAGTGATTTTACCGAGCATACTACTTGTCGTAACCTGTGCCTGCAAAGTAAACCCTGCAAACAAAAGAAATAATAATTGTAAAATTCTGAGTTTCATAAAAATTTTGTTTAGTTATTAAATAAGGATGTAAACTATATACAAATGTGAATTGGGGATAGATTTCGGGAGGACCATACTTTGAGCAGAATTGATTTCTATACTCATTTTTGAGTTTGTTTTATGGGACAAAGGTAGAAAGTTAATATTAATCCAATATTAAATTATTATATATGTTATTTAACACAAAGTTCATATTCTGCATCATGTCTTCAAGAATATTTTTGTCTCATTTAGTCTTTTTTGAACAATTTGGGCTCTTGAACATTATGTATAACCAAGAGAGGAAAACCCATTTTTGACCTTTCCCATTTTATTATTAATTACACTTTATGCTTCAAATTATTTCTGCAACCAACCGTCCCAATAGTCACACAAATTTGGTTGCAAGATCAATACAAAAATTATTGCCGGAAAATATATCTTCTAATGTACTTTCTTTGCAAGATCTGAATAATTCAGACCTTATTACTGAATCTATGTTTTCAAAAAACAGACCATCGGATATAATTTCAGAGTGGCAGCAAAAACACCTGATACCTTCTTCACATTGGATCATTATTGCGCCTGAGTACAATGGTAGTTTCCCGGGAATTCTCAAATTGTTTTTAGATGTACTCTCCGTCAAACAAGCAAAAGAAACCTTTCATGGAAAAAAAGTTGGTTTGGTAGGGGTTTCGACCGGACGGGCAGGCAATCTTCGAGGTTTGGATCAACTCACTGGTGTACTCCACTACCTGAATATGGAAGTAATGCCTTTCAAACTTCCCATTTCATCCATTGACCAATTTATTATGGAAGATCAATCATTGTCAGAGGGAGTAAGACTTCCTTTAGAAGATTTTATCCATAAGTTTCTGATATTTTCCGAAAAATGACATTGTATTATTTACCAAATAACCCTGTCTTCCAGGGTTTAAGATAGTAGGGTATATAGTTTATGTTTTCTTTGGCCAAACCTGGTTTAATAAAAACAATTCCCAAATCAAAAATGTCAAAACTGGCAGAGACAGATAGATGTAAACAAATTTTTTTCCATGCATTTTCCATTCCTTGAGACCAGTAAATATCGTCAAAGATGATAACAGCATCATCTGAAAGATAGGGTAGGATCATCTCAAAATACGCAAGTGTCGCAAATTCCTCATGATGCCCATCTATAAAGGCAATATCAATCCTGTTAGATGATTTCAGATACTCGGGAAGGGTTTCTTTAAAAGCCCCTGTTATTATATTTACGTGACCAAGTCCGGCTTTTTCCAATACATTTTTGGCTATATCTGCTACGTAAGGATTACCTTCAAATCCTGTCATTTTTACTTTTTTATTGGCAGCTGCGAGATAGGCAGTGCTGATGCCAAGGGATGTGCCCAATTCAATGACGTTTTTTGGCTTTTTCCAGACCATCAGATTAAATAGCATCCTGCATTGTTTTTTAGTTGATAAAGAACTTCCTGCAATATCCTTTATTCGTAAGGTGTCACGTGTATGTTGTTTTTGACTTCCTGCTCCGAAATCAATTTTTGGAACTTTTGTACTGTCCTGAAGTAATGTTTTTCTGATGTGTTCGATTTTATCAAAAATATAGTATTCTTTCTCATTATCCATAACTTCCCTGACAAATTCGGTAAAAAAGGGAGACTGAATATTAAATTTTGTTGTTGCACGCCAATAATAGGCAGCCCAGGATTTTATTTTGTATACCAATAATTCAAGTGTCATTGTGATCAGTTACAAACATGTAAAGCGTCAATAATGGACTTGGTTGTAACCGCAATAAGCTCTATACCAACAGTGGTAACCGGGTTTTCGTCGTCCTGTTGTAGGCTGTCTTCCACAAATGCAAGCAAATCTTCTTGGGCATACTTATCAAAATACACGTCAAATGCAGTTTTCTGAGACTTTTTACCTGCATTCTCCCAGAGTTCATAATTTTTTTCTTCTGCTTCTTCCAAAACAAGCCCTTTGATCTTCGGAATGTTGTTTATAGACGATTTTGTAGCCGAATATATCACTACCGTCATAAATTCAAGCAGGGATTGTTCTTCCTTTTTTAAGAGTTCTAGTCTTTCTTCTGAAATAAATTCCAGCAACAACGGATTTTCATTTTTTAATTCATTCAGATCCTTTTCAAAATTATCTGTTTCTTCATATTTTTGAATGATTTGTTCAATTTTGACTTCCGAAATAAATTCCATAATATGGTTATAATGGTTTTACAATAAAAAATCCGTCTCTGCCTTTTTTTTGATATAATGGCATCAATATCAGGCCGTCTAGCGGACAATATACAGGTCCCGAAATGTCATTAGCCAGAAGCTGACCTTTTTTTACAGGGTCAAAATTAGTAAAGCCCGGCTTCATTTCCCAACTTGTTTTATCCTGAACATGATACTTATAAATAACTTCCACACTTTTTGGCAGATTTTTTGAGTAGGACATGAGCAAAGTATCATTTGAATTATGAACGTCCATATCGTCGATGCAGCCAATACTTCTCATACAATTGAATATGGCGGCAACCATTCTTTTTTACCGATAAAGGATCCTCATGGTGTCCGCCTTCAAAAGCGAGGGCAGTCGCTTCTATTCCCAGATTATTTTTATTAAAATAGTGCAGGGTAGTACCTGAAATACCTTTCAATAATCCACGAACCAATGGTGCATGTAAATGGCCGGCAATTTGTTTGCTTTCTTTATCTTCCGTGCAAATGACAAAAATTCCATCACTACTGGTCGTGTGTAAATCGAGAAGATATAACTTGTTGTACTTCCCGGTGATTACATAGTTTCTCAATGTAATAATGATTTCATGCATTTCTTTGACTTCATTCATTTGTTTGTTGACATCTTCTTTTAAAATATCATAAACAAAGTCACTTTCCCACATTCTGTTCAGGTCATTTTCAATGTACCTTACATTTTTATTTATAGCTTGTATGTTGCCTAAAATACCTGCAAAAGTTCCACGAAATTTTAAATCAGGGTTTGTTTTTTTTTCATGGTTAAGGATTTCACAAGTTTCTTTAAGTGCTGCAATACCTGATGTTTCATTTCCATGCATGGCAGCTGAAACGACAAATAACGGACCTTTTCCACCTTCAAAAGAACACACTACTCGTTCCATTTCTATTATTTTTTGAGGGATTGGTAATCCAATACCAGTTGAATCAGGGAAGACATTCCCAAAGGAAATGAATTTTCATCAATCTTAAAATCAGGAGTGTGGTGCAAAGTTGCATCCAGGGCATCAATTTCAGGATGCCTCGCGCCGAGGAAATAAAAAAGTCCCGGCACCTGAACGGCATAAAATGAAAAGTCTTCTGCCCCCATGGTTGGATTCATGACCAGGACGTTATTTTCACCGGCAGCTTTTTCGAGGGATGGAAGCATTTTTGCAGTAAGATTCGGATTGTTATAGACAACAGGATATTGTTTGACAATTTTTACTTCCGCTACAGCACCTGCACTTTTGGCAATATTTTCAGCAGTAATTTTTATTTTTTCATGGATTATATTTTGTATGGTGGTATCCAGTGTTCGAATCGTTCCAATCATTTCAACCTCTTCAGGTATGATGTTGTTTCGCACACCGCCGGATATTTTCCCAACTGTGATTACTGAGGGAGAGGATTCAAGATCAATTTGACGACTTACAATATTTTGTAATCCTAAAATAATTTGAGCAGAAACGGTTATGGGATCCACACCATTCCATGGTTTGGATCCATGGGTTTGCTTGCCTTTTACTTTAATCTCAAAACGGTCAGCAGAAGCCATAATTCCTTTGGGTTTATAATGAATTCTGCCGGTTTCAATCATACTGGAAATATGTAAACCAAACATGACTTCTATTCCATAATCTTTAAAAAGACCTTCTTTAATCATAAGCGCGGCTCCACCTTCTTCTCCCGGAGGAGCTCCTTCTTCTGCGGGCTGAAAGACAAAAACTATTTTTCCGGTAAGAGAATTTTTTACATTTGAGAGTATCTGAGCAACACCTAATAAAATAGCTACATGGGCATCGTGTCCACAAGCGTGCATGACACTTACTTTGGCACCTAGATATTCCGATTCTTCTTTGGAAGCAAAAGGTAAATCTACCCTTTCTTTGACCGGTAAAGCATCCATATCAGCTCTGAGTCCGATGATGGGGCCGGGTTTTTTTGTGTCAAGAACGGCAACAACACCAGTATACGCTATTCCCTTTTTATAGGGAAGTCCGATGGCATCCAATTGCTGACAAATGTAGGCCATTGTTTTATATTCTCTGTTGGATAACTCCGGATATTGATGGAGATGTCTCCGCCATTCAACTACCTTTTTTTCTTGTTGTTTAATAAGGCGTTGGACGTCTTCTTTACTGACGGCTGACTGCGCTTGTCCGATAAAAATACAAAAAATTACACCTGTTAAAATTAGATAAAATTCTCTCAATTTCATTCCAAAGTGCGTTTACATAATAAAGAATCAAAAGTAATTTTTTTTACGTAAATGATCACTATTCACGGTTTAATACTTTTTTAATATATAAATAAATAATTTTTATTAATTTAGTGCTTTAAATTCAATAATTCAAAATTTTATAATATGCGCAATCTTTTACAAGTTTTATTGTTTTCATTTTTTTTCCTGACCACACAGGCACAAGTGGTCATTACAGAATTGAGTTATAATCCACCGGAATCAATGACAGATTCGCTAGAATACATAGAATTGTTTAATGCCGGAACACAGCCGGTACATTTATTAAAATATAAATTCAGCAGAGGTGTTGAATTCACGTTTCCTGACATTACTATAGCTCCAAATGGGTACCTTGTAGTATGTGTAAAGGCAACATCTTTTGAAATTGTTTATGGTAAAACGGCATTACAATGGACTTCCGGAGCCCTTAGTAACGGTGGAGAAAGAGTAACACTTACAGACAGCCTTAACAATGAATTGGTGGATTTTACTTATGCAAATACAGCCCCCTGGCCAACTTCCGCTGACGGAACCAACGGGGAGGGCAGGTCTATCGAATTGTGTAACCCGACTGCTGATCCAAAATTGGGCGCCAACTGGAAAGTTTCTGAAAATGACTTATCCAAAATGATAAACGGAAAGGCACTATTTGGTACGCCTGGCGCAGCTAATAGTGTCGGACCTTGTTCTCCATTGGCAGATGTAATCGTGGAAGTTTCATCCTTTCAGTTTTCACCAAAAGATATTACCATTGATGTGGGACAAACCGTCCGCTGGGAAAATAAAGGAGGAACCCACAATGTAAACGGCACACAGGCCACTTTTCCGAATAACCCTGCAAGTTTTACAAGTGGTAATCCTATGTCGGGCAACTGGACCTATGATTTTAAATTTACGATTGCCGGTAAATACGATTATCAGTGTAATCCTCATGCATCTTCCGGAATGACAGGTACCGTAACCGTCATTGAAGAAGTCATCATTGATTCTTACCCTTTGCGTACTATAGCATCACTTAAAGGTAACAATGCTTCAGGTGTGGCAGACTCCCTTGGCATCAAGTGTAAAGTAGAGGGGGTTGTTCATGGGGTTAATTTCAGGACTGGTGGCCTTCAGTTTAGTGTTCTGGATAATGCCAATAAAGGTATTGGTGTATTTAATAATGGTAACACCCTGGGATATACGGTAAAAGAAGGGGATAAAATTGAAGTGAAAGGAACTGTAGCCCAATTCAGAGGATTAACGCAAATTAATGCGGATGAAATAAAGTTGTTATCAGGAAGTCAACCTTTAGTAGCACCTATTGTTGCTGATGAATTTATTGAATTATTTGAATCAAGTTTGATTGTTGTCCAAAATGTAACTTTTGTCGATAAATCTCAATGGGGCATGGGAACGGCTACAGGATTTAATGTCGACATGACCAATGGTCAGACTACTTTTTCAATAAGGATTGATAATGATGCCAATTTATTTACAGCTCTTATACCTGAGGGAAATAATTTTAACGTGACAGGCTTACTATCTCAGTTTACAACCACCACCCAACCACCTTTTGAAGGCGGTTATCAGCTTTTACCCCGTTACCTTGAAGACTTTGCCAAAGTGTTATCTACTTCCAATAATAATCTTTTGACACTTAAAGTTTTTCCTAATCCAACAATGGATTATATCATCATTGATAATGAAGTAAGCATTCAGAATGCACAGGTATTTGATGCATATGGAAGATTGGTGATGGATGCAGGAAAAAATCAGGTAATCTACGTTAATGGCTTATTGTCCGGTGTGTACAAAGTGGTAGTCAGAGAAAATAATAAATTTCATATGGCGACTTTTGTAAAATTCTGACATTTATAGTGTAAGATTATTTACGATTAGTTGTTTTATTATTAATCAACTTAGGGGATAGAAAACCTAATGTGTCATGTAATCGAATAGTAGTTCGAGATATATGACGTTTTTTATTAATCAAACCAAAAGTTTGTTGTTCAGACATTCTTTTTGGATACTTGTAGTGTTTTTTTGGGTTTCCGGAAATCTGAATAGCCAGTATAACATGAAGTTATATGTTGGAGGTCTTTATTATCATGGTGACTTGACTGAAAATTTAATT
>JADKAS010000005.1 GCA_016715245.1 Saprospiraceae bacterium | reverse complement strand
TTTTATTTTATCTTTACAATCTAAACGACTCACGTAATGCCCTAAAATTGTGTAAGGTTGCTCCAAAAAATTACTCCAATGCCGCTTTTCTGAAGGTGCGAAACCGCTGCGGGCTTGAGATGGATCTTTTTAAAGCCAACCTCATCACGCTTATAGATAAAATCAACGAATCTGAAAAGCGAAGAAAATCAGAAGATACCACGTTCGTGACTTTCTGCTCAACACTTATTACAGCGGGTAAAAACGAAGTCATCACCAAAGGTCAGTCAGGATCTCGTCATCCATACCGAAGCCCACAATACTTCTTCCGTCGGAGTTATCCTCGAAATCAGAACGACCAACTTAATAAAGAACGATAGGAAGGATATCTCCCGACCAAGGTCTCCCGAAAACCGAGTCAGCTCCACGAACTGGTGCTGTATTATCTCCGCGAACGGGTAGATGCCAAAAACATCGATGTCAAAATACCCCCCGAGTCGCCACCAATGCTTATATGAATGGTATCTTTGATGCCAGCATATTTGACAAATTGTTCTACCAGAATAAAAAATTTGTAAGAGACTACGAAGATTGTCGTGATGGCAAAAGGTCCTCAGGGATCCTTACGCTTTTTTGCCAAAGAAATCGCCAAAACCTTTATCGATAATCCGATTGTGAGGAAATACCATGCACATTTTGACATCAAGAGAGTACGACAAACGGAACTCCGCAATGCGGACAAAGCGGACGACAAAAGGCTCATCGCGCTGCAAAAAATTGTTGTCGCCTTTTTCATTTACTGCGACAATCTTTGCCAACGACAGCAATAGCCTCGACAAACGATTCTACAGCGAACTCCTCCACATCATCGGCCTCACAGAGACCAAGGAAGGCGGCAAAAAATCATCTGGACGGCACAAACCCGGAGAAAGACATTCCGGTAGTTTTCTCGAGGACGCCATCATCCAGTTGGAAAGTCTCGATAAGTTAAGCAGGTAGAGCGCGGCCCGGCAGTTTGGCGCCAATACGCAAGAACGCCTCTTCAACGTCGCGCTGGAACTGACTATCACGTGGATCAACCGTATTTTGTTTCTGAAGCTCCTGGAGGCGCAGCTGATCTCCTACCATAAGGGGGATAAGTCGTACGCCTTTCTCAATATGGACAAGATCAAAAACTTCGACGACCTCAACAGCCTGTTTTTTCAGGTATTGGCACGCCGTCACGACGAGCGCAATGCCGATGTGGTCAGGATCTTTGAAAAGGTGCCCTATCTCAACAGCTCCCTCTTCGAACCCACGGACATCGAGCAGGTACGCTGTTTATCACCAATCTGAAGGACGAAAAAGATCCTGCCCATCCTGTCCAATACCGTGCTGAAGGACCAACAGGGCAAAAAAATGACCGGCCAAATCACCACGTTGTCCTACCGCTTCGAATTTCTCAATGCCTACGACTTCAGTTCGGAGGGATCGGAAGACATACAGGAGGACAACAAAACCCTCATCAACGCCTCCGTGCTGGGCCTCATCTTTGAGAAGATCAACGGCTACAAGGACGGCTCCTTCTTCACGCCCGGCTTCATCACGATGTATATGTGCCGCGAGACGATCCGCAAGGCCGTCGTGCAGAAGTTTAACGAAAGTAAGGGGTGGCAGTGTGAGGACATCGACCAGATATACGACCGGATCGGCAATAGTCGCGAAGCCCGCACCGAGGCCAACGACATCGTCAACGCCATCAAGATCTGTGACCCTGCCGTGGGTAGCGGACACTTCCTCGTCTCGGCGCTCAATGAGATGATCTCCGTCAAAAACGACCTTCGCATCCTCCAGGACAGGGAGGGACAGCGACTCAAGGAATACAGCGTCGAGGTGGTCAATGACGAACTCATCATCACCGATGAGGAAGGCGGCCTCTTCGAATACAATCCGCGCAGCAGGGAGAGCCAGCGCATCATGGAGACGCTATTTCACGAGAAGCAGCGCATCATCGAAAACTGTCTCTTTGGTGTGGACATAAATCCCAACAGTGTCAAGATCTGCCGCCTGCGCCTCTGGATAGAACTGTTGAAAAATGCTTATTACAAAAATGCCACCGAGCTTGAGACCCTGCCCAATATCGACATCAATATCAAGTGCGGCAATTCGTTGGTGAGCCGTTTTGGATCTGATGCCGACCTGGGTCAGTGCTGCTGAAGAAGAGCAAGTGGACGATCGACTCTTACCGTCTGGCAGTGTCTGCTTACCGCAATGCTGAGAGCAAGGAGAAGAAGCGCGAGATGGAGCGCTTCATCAACGAGATCAAAGTCCGACTTCCGCAGCGAGATTGGCAAAGACGATCCCTAATACTCAAACGCCGCTCCAAACTCAATGGCGAACTATTCAACCTCAGAATCAGGAAACCCTCTTTGGAGATGGAGAAAAAGAAAAGACCTGAGGTCGATCAAAAAAAGCAAGCAAAATCCAGGACGAATCAAAAACCTAGAGGCCGAAATTGAATCCATCAAAGCCAATAAAATTTATGAAAATGCTTTTGAATGGCGATTTGAGTTTCCGGAAGTGCTGAATGATAATGGCGGATTTTGTGGGATTTGATGTGGTGATTGGGAATCCGCCGTATGGAGCATTATTTGGCGATAATGAAAAATTATTTATTAAAAAAAATTTCCAATTTTGCGATTACCAATTTGATATTTATATGACATTCTTTGAACGTTCATATAATTTAATGAAGGACACATCACAATTATGTTTCATCGTTCCAAATACTTGGTTGTTAAATTTAAAAACGCCCAATATTAGAAAACTGCTTTTCTCTTATTTTAATATACAAAATCTAAGAGCATACAATTTCCCAGTTTTTGAAGAAGCGGTTGTTGATACGATAATTGTAAGTGCTGAAAAGAAAAATAATTTAACAGGTTTAATGAATGTTCAAATCATTGACAAAAACGGCAACTTAATTGAGAATCAATTTGCAAAAAAAGAGCTTGCTGAAAATTATCAAAGGCATGTAAATATTTATCTTTCTGACTTCGCCTCCAAAATTGATTTTAAGTTTTCTACATTATTAAAACTAGATATAATAGCTAAAATAACTCAAGGGAACTAAACCTTTTCAAAAAGGAAAAGGGATCCCAAGCAGGATGAAAAAAAACAATGCAAGAAAAAGCCCTATGTTCAGATCTATAAAAGGATGAAACTTAGGCCTTTATTGCGTGGTAGCTTAATAAACCAATATGTAATTACTTGGAATGATGATTATTTTATTAGTTTAGGTGATTGGCTTGCTGAACCAAGATATTCAGCTAATTATGATGCACCTTTAAAAATTGTTATTCGTCAAACAGGGAGTTCATTAATTGCAACGATTGATGATAGACAATTTGTAGTTAGAGATAATCTGTACTCGATAATTTCAACTGACAAAAAATATTCAGAGCATTTGATTTTGGCTTGTTTAAACTCAAATTTGTTAAATTGGTTTTACCAAAATATTGTTAATAATGAAGTTGGTGAAGCTTTGGCACAAGTTAAAAGGGGACATTTAGAAATTATACCAATGCCGAAATACAACAAAACAATTTTTGAAAACAATAGAAAATCTTTGCAAACAAATTTTAGAAATAAAGAAAGCCCATAATTCTGCCGACACCACATCCTTAGAAGAGGAGATCGACCGGATGGTCTACGACCTGTATGGATTGACGGAGGAGGAAATTAAAATCATTGAAAATAATTAATTATGAGTATTGAAAGTATCGCAAGAGAAATAGCCAATGTTGACAGAGAAATAAACTCTATTGAAAGGAGTATTCAACCAATTGATGCGAGCATTACACGTAAACGGAAAGAAATTAATAGCTTGTTCGATAGAATTGCTAAAGAAAAAGACTTTAAAAGACAGATAGGCTATCAAAAGGACTTAGCAAGAAAAATGAAGAAATTGGCAACCTTGAAAAGCAAAGGAGCACCAAATCAAAATCATTGGCCGATAAGCAAAAAAAGAAACTTGATCTTCAAAGCAAACTACAAAAGGAAAATCAGAAAGAAAGAGATAAAGCAAAGAAAGAACAAAAAGAAATTTTGTCTTTGCAGCAGCAGATAACTAGAGAAATGCAAAAACAGAAAATTCAATCTCTTCATTCATTTGATGTGTTAAAACCAAATCTAATTGACCAAACAAATTATGACGTTTTTGTTTCACATGCATCTGAAGATAAAGAAGATTTTGTTAGAGATTTTGTAAAGTGCTTACATGAGTATGGATTGAAAGTTTGGTATGATGAATTTACATTAAGAGTTGGGGACAGTCTAAGACGTTCCATGATCAGGGACTCAAAATTCACGTTATGGAATAGTAGTTTTATCAAAGCATTTTTAACAAGGAATGGCCACAAAGAGAACTAGACGGACTTTTTGCAAGAGAAGTAAATGGAGAAAAAGTTATTCTTCCCATATGGCATAAAATAAGCAAAAACGAAGTATTAAAGTTTAGTCCCATAATAGCTGATATGTTAGCATTAAATACATCGAACTTTACAATTGAGGAAATCGCAAAAGAGATCTCTGACAGAGTATTGAATTAACTTATATTGTAAAATTATGGAAGCAAATACAGTTTCAATAAACCGACTTTATATATCTACACCTTCTGCCGACACCACTTCTTTAGAAGCGGAGATCGACCGGATGGTCTACGACCTGTATGGATTGACGGAAGAGGAAAGGAAGATTGTGGAGGGGGAGTAAATTGAATTTTTTTCAAAAAACAATATAATTTTCTAATGGAATTTAAAGTAATCAATCAAAAAGAAAAAATCATAAAGGAACATTTCACTAAAGTTACAAAACACAAAGCTTCAATTTGGGGTGATGTAAAACGGTCATGGAATAAAATTGAATTTGGATATTGTGAATCTTTAATAATTAAAAAATATTTTACAGATAATACAGGCAATATTGGAATTAACTATTTGACCAAAACTCTTTGCCCTAAGCTAAATAAGGGAATATTTTCAATGTTTTCATTTGTATTAATAATTGTAATTGATAAAATAGCAAAGTTATGAAAGTATTATTTTTCTTGTTTATGGTCGTTTTATTATGTTGCAAATCTAATGAAGGTGTTGAGGCGAACTCTGATAAAATAAATTCTGATCAATTCAGTTCGCAGGATTTGAAAAAAATAATTCATAATGGTCAAAGAAAATACAAGGATGAGCTTGATGGCAAAGTGGCCTTTTCTCTTGGGGATTTTATTAATGACAGAACAATAAGTGATCAACCACCAATTTTTAAAGCCATCAAGAACGAACTTGGAGATAATTAATTAATCTTCAGACATTTTACAGGTGGAGCACATTGTTGTAGTGTGACAGAAATATTATTTGAAGATAAGGATAGTGGGGGACTATATATTCATTTTTGAATACTCAAAGGATGGTGATCTAATGGATATAACATATCCTCTAGATTATTTCAGTTACAATAATTATTTCTATTCTTCTTATGCAGCTTCTCTTACTTTGAATTGTAGCTCTGATATAAATCCAGTTTACTCACTTTTCAGAAAAAGTGTTACAAAGGAATATGAAGGCGATAAGGAAGTTTACATGAATTGCTTTAAAAAATACTTGCTTGAAAACAATATCCCGGAATTAAATTCAGAGATGCAGGATAATGGAGAAAGGGAAATTGATTTTAAATTCTATAAATTTGCTCCATTTAACCAGTGTTAGTCTTGATGAATTGTTAGATATTTATATAAGTCACACAAACAATTTTAGAGATAAAGAAAGGTTGTGGTTAGAAATGCTTGACCTGATTGAGGATAAAGATAAAAGTCTGATAGAAAGGCATAAAAAAATACTAAACAGCAAGATTGCTACAAATGAAAGTAGAGAAATTGATAAACTTTACTATCAATACAAAGATTTGGATTCTGAAAGTTTTGTAACAAGTGCAGGAGAAATCTATTTTGACAATTCTAATTTCCAATTCATTTTTCTACCGGAATCGGACAAGGTTGCCTATATAAGAATAGGTAAAACTCAATCGACAGAAAGATCTGAAATTATTGAATCCTTCTAGATGAATCAGTTGATGTTAAGATTAACAATGGTTATAAACTTGCATGAATCAAAAAGAAGAAAAACAAAGTATGGTACTTATAAAAGAACGGAATACCGTAAAGGTGACCTTTACATCAATACCTACTTGGAGCATGAACGTGTTCAGGGAACTTACAATAGCACGAGTTTTTTGTACACATATTACGTGGAATTAGGATCGCTAAACAGACGACAAAAATTTATCGATTCCCAATATTCATTAAAATTGGGGAATTGATATTTATAATTACATTATAATTTTAATTATAAATTATGACCAAAAAATGTCCTCATCTGTAGAACGAGCTTTGAATTTTATTGAAGTTGAACTAATCACTATTCAAAGAAGGTATGATATTTTAAAAGAACTTTTTGGCACGGAAAAAGAATATGTGAATTTGTTGAATGAAACAGCTCCATTCTTTTTTTATTTAGTCCAAACAGGATTTTTGGAAAACACTATTCTTTCAATAGCAAGATTGATGGATCCACCCAAACAAGGAAACTTTAATAACATGTCTCTTGAGAAATTCATTGATATTTTAAAGGAAGAAACTTCAGATGAAAAGCAAACTAGTATTTCTGAAGAAACATTAATAATTGAGTTAAATTTAATACTTAATTGCTATGTAAAATACACCACAGAAATATTAAATAGTTACCGAAACAAAAAGATTGCGCATAATGATCACGATGTTCTTGAAAAAACGGCAGAGATTGTAGATAAAATTACCTTTCAACACTTAGAACTTGCTCTAACTTCTTTAAGAGATTTTGTAAATGCCGTGAACATACATTATAAAGGAATCAAGACCGTCTTTACTTACCCATTTAGTCCATTGACTTCAGGTTTATTAAAATCGTTACATCTTGCAAAATCTACACGAAAATACCTTCATGAATTACAGGAAAGTAATTCTATTATTCCAAATGATTTGATTGTAAATCCTAATCTGTACAATTTTTCATACGATTTGTTGGATAAAAATGTTTTCAAGAAGTCAGAACTTAAATGAAATTGATCTGGAACAAATTAATAAAATAAAGGATAAATCACCAACAAGTTTTCTGTCAAAAGAAAAGGAAATCAAAAAACATGAGTAAAAAGGCTTCATCAGATTTTCCAAAAGAATTTACAAATATTGTAATTTGGATACTTATTCTTTTGATGAATTTGCAAGCTTCAACTATATTTTTTAACAATAGCTCAAACTTTAATGATCCTTATGATAATGCTTTTTTATGTGAGATTGAAGACTGGTCAATTGATGATATAATTAAATTTTTTGGTAAATCCGGAAATGGTGTAGAATTATTAATTCAAGAAGCGTTTAGAGAAGAATGTACAAGAGAAGAAATAATGAATATAATTGACATGTTATGTCAAACAGAAAGTCATTTTAGAGAAAGTTTTTTGTCAAGGTTTCAATTGAGTGATATAGAACAAAGATATTCGGTAATAGAATACCCAGGAATTCAAACTGATTTAGTTAGAATAATAAGAGATTGTACGTCAAATTTAAGTAGAAAATCAATTCAGGAAGATATTGGCAGAATTAGGAATTTTAAAATTTGCTGTTTTTCAAAAATAAAAGACAGCATGTTAATGTGGTCTTATTATGCTGATGGACACAAGGGATTTTGTCTGGAATTTGATACTGGAATTTCAACTTTTGGAAAATTGCATAAAGTAAATTATTCTAGGACTTTTCCTAAATTGAATTCAAATTGGATTCTTGATCCCCATAACAGTACATTAATAGAGAGTCTTATACTTACTAAGTTTATCGATTGGAAACATGAAAAGGAATACAGGTTATTAATTGAAAGAGACACTAGATGGCTTGAAATATTACCAGAAAGTGCACTCACAGGCATATATTTTGGTTCCAAAATGGATGATTCAACACTTAAAATGTTAATGAAGATGGTAAAAAAAATCTACCCTAATTGTAAATGTTTTAAAATGGCAAAGGATGAAAATTCATTTAAACTAAAGGCAAAAAAAATTAACAACAATGATTTAGAATATCTCTTTTAATTACCGGACTGTAGACTTGTATAAAAATAGGACAATTAAAAATTAGCCTTATGAAAAGTAGTAAGTTTACGGAGAGCCAAATTATAAAGGCTCTCAAAGAGAATTTAAAATGGAATATACTGACAACAATAAAAAATATATCGGATTTTATTAAACATAAAGACACTAAGAATAAAATTTTAATTTCTATGCAAAAAATTATTAGTCCAATCTATGTTTTATGGGTAACAATGTTTTTCTTCCAAATATTCTCAATCATAAAAAAATAGAAAATTTTTCACCATTGTCAGTTCATATTTTAATCAGCCTTACATTGAAATAATTATTCTTCTACTCCTCATTTCCTGGCTTTATAATTCAAATTTTTACACGAAATGTAAAATATTTTTATGGACATCACCTGTTATCTATTGGGTGATATTTGGAATCGGTAATGCTTCAAACACAAATCTTCTATATACTATTGCTATAGCTGTAGCCATATATTTTATAATCTCAATAATTTTTATTATGATGGTTATCTACATACGATAACCTCATTTACCTTAAAAGTTAACAACGATGGGTTTTATCCGATGACCCTATTGAAAAAGAAGAAAAGACGGTAAAAGTTTTGGTAGAACTGATTATGCCAAGAGTATTGTTTCTGAATTAGAAAAAAACGCTCAATGATAAATCATTTAATATTTCAATTACAGGTAAGTGGGGTAGTGGAAAAAGTTCATTTTTGAATCTCATAAAGAGATATGGATTTGAAAAATGGACACTTTATAACAGTAAACTACAATCCTTGGGATTTCAAAGAAGAGAAAATTATTGGGCTGGTTTATTAAAAACAATAAGCAGAGATTGCTAGTCAAAAAGAATTACAAGAAAATTTTACAGGGCTTTTGGCATCACTTCCAAGCGTTGACCAACGCCCGTTGTACAAAATAGTTTCATTTTTTCTAAATGGTTTTTCTGCTTCATATTCAATAGATTATTACAGAAAAGTAATTGGAGCTTCGCTCCGTAAACAAAATAAGAAACTCGTAATCTTTCTTGACGATCTGGATAGACTTGATGGTGATGAAATTCTTGAAGTATTTAAAATAATCAGAAACTCCTTCGATATTGCAAATACTTTTTTTATAATTGGCTTCGATCTGGATTATGTAATTTCGCAGATTAAAGAAAAAATAAATAGTGATCTTGAAAAATCAATTACTTATTTAGACAAAATTTTTCAACTGAAGATAAATTTGCCAAGTATTTCAGACTACAATTGGATTAAGGAGTTTGACCAATTAGCTTTAAAACATCTTAAGCTAAATGAAGATTCATTTAATTTATATAGTTTCCCAATAGACTCACAAAGAGAATTAATTAAACTCATAAATTCTTTTAAGGTATTATTTAATAAAATGATAAAAATGAATTTAATTTAGAAGCTTTATTTTACATTGAAGTTATTAAACTAAAGCACTATAAATTTTACAATTATATTCTTGATAATTTCATAACTATAGTAAATTATTACAATTCAAGAAAATCAATAGTGCTTGGCACTCAAATCAATAGTTAGGAGAAATTCAAAAATGAAAATGGCCAAAATAGTGAAGCATTTATATTACTAGAGTACTTCTTCCATTGTTTAGATGAAAACGCGCACTACAATGTAAATGGTGAAATCATAGCTAAATATTTTAAATATTCACTACATGAATCAGAATTTCCAAATAGCATACTAGATTCAGTCGTTTCTAATCAAGATATAAAATTGTTATACTCTTACAAATCGGATAGAAATAGAATTGACCTGTATGATAAAATTAATCAAAAGATAGAAATCACAAAAGATGATTGGTTAATGATCGATTTATGAATTACTATACAAGGGGAGAAAATTAATTTGGCTAAATGAAAAAATATATTGTATTAATACTTTGGAAATATTTGATAAACTTGAGAATGTGTTATTTCGAATTGAAAATTACTCTACTAAAGAAAAAATATTGTTTTTTAAAGATTTTGAAGATAAAATGATAAGGTCTATGACGAATTTTAAAAACATTATGAATTATATTTTCAGAAGTTAATTCCATAGATGATATTTATTGGGTCGTTTATTCTGAAAATTAATGATTGTCATACCTTCTCTAAAGAAACATATAAACTTAGATTAATTACTATTGTGAATCTTGTTATTACTGCAAACTTTATCGCTATAATTAAAAAATTCAGTATCGTTTCTTTCTGACAAGAAAAATAGTAGAACAGTAGTAAATCATATTGACCCTGCTGTCTATTACCTGAAAGGGTTATATTCTGCACAAGATTGGATTGAATTAAGTCCTAAAAGTGAGATTGGAAATAGGCCTCTTTCTGAAATTATAACATGGCTAGAATTTATGAAAGCTAATAATACTGATCATGCATCATTAAATTATCAACAAGTATTTGGAGTTGGTTATTTCGATCAAGGTAAATTTAATTTAAATGCAGACATACAAGAGGAAGAATGAAATGTTATGTATTTGATGGTTGTACAAAGCTAATATTTTTTGCAGACAATACAAACTAAGTCATGACACTAAACAAGGAAATATTAAATATAGCCACTTACGAAGCCATCCATTGGTGGAGAAGAGATGAATATTTTTATCATAAAATCTTTTCGAGGATACCGGAGTTTAAGCTCAATGTGGATGACCTCAACTATTTTACAAATTTTTTTCTAAAACAATTTGCTCGGCAGTATTCAGTTCATAGAACTATAAAAAATCCTAACTATTCAAAACTTTTAGACCGTCTCCTGAAAAATGGGTATATTGATAGTGTAATAAATGGAGAAGTAACAGCTATTGACTCTATAATTGATGTTTTACCACCGGAATGGGTTCATGGTAGACCTGTTTCTTTTTGAAGTAAGTTTGCATTTTTAATCAATCCACTTGATTTTTCATTATATGATTCAATAACACGCACTGCTTTAAATTCAACTGCACTAAAAATTGTTGGAGAAAAAAACATAGGAAGAAATTATTCTGATTTCATTAAAAGAGTCAACACAATTTCCGAAAATAATTTTGAACAACTTGCCTCTCAAATAAGTATTCTTGATGAGGTCCAAGCGGGTAATGACATTTCATTTCTAAGAGAAAATCCTAAAATTTTCAAAGACGAATACTGGATAAATATCTTTGGGTAATAGGACAAGATCAAAATAAAGTCAGGTTTCAAAAATCTTTGGAGAGTCAAAATCGGTTATGGGGTTATTATTTTTGAACTTCTATTTTGTGTAATATATTGTAAATAAAAAATTAAATATTTAAAGCTTCAACAGACTCCACATATTGATGCTTCATAACGACTTCAGGAAAGTCAGGAAAAATTGGTTTTCTCAGGTTGTTTATCCATATTGAGAAAACCTTTTCCAAATAACCCCTAACAAAAGCTTCTTCATTCTTTAGAATAATATTAAGAATTGTACCTTCGTTAAAACCTCTTAGGATTATCAGTATTAAGTTTGGCACCGCAAATGAAAGTATTAAAGATATTACAATAGGATTTGAAATAAAAAAGAAATTACTAAAAGTATAATACTTGTCAAGGAAAACAATGGTCTATATAAAGATGGTGTCGTCTTTAAGATTGCAAAATAAATTATTGGTAAACAGAATAGGTATAAAAAATTAGAATTATTTATAGCTAATACTAGAGGAAAAATATAAGTAGCAATAATAATTAAGTTTTGGACAGTTCTAATGATTTTATTTATTGTTTTGGATTGAGCTGATCCAAATTTATTTATAAAATGGGGATCTGAATAAATATGAAAATTTATTTTCCGTTTACTAAGCTTTTCCCGTACTTCACTTAATGATTTAAAAGGAAAATATTCTAGTTCAGAAATTCTTTTCATGTACTTTTCTCTTTCTAATTTCTCAAGTGTTTGAGAAATTACTTCAGTCATTTTTTCGTTATCCATAACTAATTATTATTTTTTATACTTTTCTAAAAATAATTTGTGAATTCCGTATTCAAATATTTCTGCCTTAAACATTACTGTATCCCAAATATCAAAATATTCATCTAATTGAGAATATTCTTCTGCCTTTTTCTATTAATTTCTAATATGTATTTGTCATCTTCTCTCGAAATGTCATCTACTAAATCCAAAAAATCATTTTTCTTTTGGTTCTGATTTTGGTAAATATGCCAAAATATTTACAAATTCAATTCTTACCATTATTATGTCAATTAACCGTTTTGAAATTGTTTATATGTAAAATTATCAATTTATAAAAAGGACTTTTAAAAAAGTACTTACTTTATTATATAACTAACTCCTTATTTTGAAAGCAAAATTAATATTATTCTTCAAAAAATCCGTCTCCTGATGCAAGTTTATAACTTGTGCCTCTTAGACTTTACATAAACCATCATTTTCCTATATTTGCCCTAACACTTTAAGTTAAATTAAACTGATCCTTTAATATCTTAAAAAAACCAATCCGTCTTTAATATAAAAGTTTACCGCTATTTAATTCTTTTTTATAAGTTCAAGAACTAAGTGGTGAACCCGGGTGCAAGGACAATACATATGGGGTGGCTTTGGTTCGGAACCTTCATGTAATTTTTCTAATTTTTGGGCCCTTTCAATGGCTAAATCTTGATTATTTTTCATACTTTGGTAAGTAAAAGTAAGAAAATTCCTCCTGTTTTTCATAGCTTCATAGTAATTAAATTTCTCGTTGGTAAATGGTTTTTCCTCCGGATATTTTTTTTTTAAAATATCTGTTAGCCTTTCATAATATTTTTTCCTATGATGATATTCTGTATCGCCAATGTCTACATCCTCAAAATGAAGCAATATCCATAATTCAAAATCATCGTTACTCCATGCTATGTTTATACCCTTTTCCAGAGCAATTCTAATGGAGTCATTGAATGCCGTATCTTTATTGTCACCGTGTTCTTTATCACGGTCAAAAACAGCCCATACCTGAGCTCCCTCTTCAACCTCTAATGTTTCTACTCCTAAATCGGGATTATATTTTAAAAGGCCTTTTTGTCTGAATTCCTCAGCAATCAGATTAATCTGAAATTGATGTTGTTTTTTATTGCCTTCTATCGCAAGTTGCATACTATCATTCTTGAATGTTTCAAAGTATGCCGGTTCAATTTGACCATCTTCACAATAAATAATAAATACATTTTTGGTATCTACTTTCCTATTGTCATCAGTTTTAATTTCCCAAGGTTCCTGCATGTTCAATTTCATTTTCATTAAGATAGTCAGACAATACAGGAATACTTCCATAAAATCCTGCTAAATATTGTTTTGCAAAATCAGCATCATTTCTTATTCCTTTTAATTCGGCCAAAGAATAAATTTTTGTATTTTCCTTTTCTCCTTTTTCTGCAAAATAAAACTGATCCCGCCTCATTATGGAGGGATTCATAATATTTGTATCGTGACTGGAGAAAAGTAATTGAACATTTGAACGGTTTATTTCTGGATTATTAAACAGCGAAATAAGTTTTATAAGTAACGAAGGATGAAAATTGCGATCAATCTCATCCAATATAATTAATCCACTTACCTTAATATTAAAAGCATGTATTAATAATCCGGCTATATCAAATAATTTTTGAGTACCGTCCGATTCATTGTGTAGCATATTAAGTGTCACATCACCAATATTATCACCCACATTTGACTTTACTATAAAAATTTTATCTAATGGGAAAATATTTTTTTATCATCTTCATCTCTTTTTATAGTATATATCTTTAAAGTTAAATCCAAAAGAATTAAAGAAATGTAAAAATGTTGATTTCAATTTAAGGTTTTCAAGATATCGTATCGAATGAAATCTGTAATAATGGTTGGGATTGCTTAAGCCTACTGTAACATAACTACTAATGATATGCCTGATTTCTGCACATATATTTTTATCAAAAGAAGCTGCATGTGTCAGAAATAAACTATGCTGGTATTTCAATGAAGGAATATTTTCGCTACCCTCCAAATTATGATAATCAACACTTAAATCCGTTCTTACAAAATATTTAACTTGATTTTTACTTTTCGGACCAAAAAGCCATTCTTTTGTGATTATTTCATTACTTGATTCCGGATCATCTTTTTTTTCCGGATTTGCTTTGACTGTGAAGCCATATCTATACTTTTTACTGTTCACAAGCAGAATTATTTGAAAAAAGGATTCTGTTTTTTCAGGATTATCCTGATATAAAAATGGTTGATTAAGACTTCCTAACCTTGAACTCGGACTTGGTAAGTCATGTATGGCATCGCAGAAATCTTCCAGTGCAGATATAATATTACTTTTACCGCTGGCATTGGCTCCATAGATTCCTATTGTTTTTAGCAAACTTGTATCACTTTCAGTGAAAATATTATTTTTATCAACTTGTTCATTGTCTATGGAACTTTTCAAGCTTGTGGATAGAAAACTAATGGTTTGCAAATCAAAAATGGATCTGTAATTCTTTACACTAAATTCAATTATCATTATATTCAATTTTGTAACATTAAAGCAAAAATAGCTTTTTTTACTGTTTATTTATAAATAAATTTCTTAAAACATGAAAATATATTGCAAATATCGATAAAATCATTAAATCTTTCAATACTGTCAAAGTTTATAACTTATAAGTTACATTCCCCTGTTGTCGCAAGATAATATCTTTTGCCTATTTACACAATCAGTCCATTTCCTATATTTGCCCTAACATTTTGAGTGCCACTAAACCGGGAAAAAAAATGATTTCAGGAGACCAAGTGCCCAACCAAAATAAGGAATTTAATAATTTGTGGCTCTTTTTGAAAAAATAATCTAGTTTATTGGGTTACCTCAGTATTGATTTTGCAATTAAGTGTGAAATCAAAATTGGAGTATTGCTGAAAATCCACCAAAGAGGCGTTTATTTAAATCTATTTTTTTTTATGAAAACCTTAATTTTTATTACTTTTTTTTGTTTTACAACAGGATTGAGTTTTGGACAAAATAAACCACCAAGACTGTCAGATTATGAAAAGGCATGCGCAGACTTAACAGGAGCAGAACGAAAGTTTGTCACCATTTCGAATTTCTTTGGATTCCTTTCTTGGGGCTCCCTATAGACGGCAATCAGGCAGGGCAAAACAAAAAAAGAAATACGATCTATATTATACTATATATCCTCTTAGATCAAATTTTCCTCATTGCTTCTTTGCCCCGACCCTCAAGGGAGGAAGCAATGAGAAAAATTTAAGTACCCAAATTTCCGTCACAGTTCAGTATGTCGAAGTATTTCTTTTTTTGGCTCCCTTTCAGGGTCGGGGCAAAACAAAAAAAAGAAATACGATCTAAAAAAACCAGAAAAAACATATTGTGAAGGTAAAGATTTACAAAAAACCCAAAAATTTCCACTTCAACTCTGACCTTTTTATCCCCCAAAACGTAAAAATTGACCGAAATATCGAAAAAAAACATATTATGATTTTGTCTCGTCACAAAATATTATTACATTTTCACTCAGAGTCATTTTGTGACGAGATAACTTTTGGTCAAAGTTGCGGAATCCGCAACTTTTATGAAAATCTGTTTAAAATTTGACGAAAATTGCGTCAAAACCCCTAAAACACGCAAAAAAATTGCGGATTCCGCAACTTTTTTTTAAAAATTTGTAAAATTTGACGAAAAAATGACTATATTTTTGTCCCTGTAAAGCGCAAGTTAAAAACGGGTAAAAATCGAATCGCTTTTTGACGAAACTTTATGAGAATTATTATTTATTTTTTAATCTTTTAAATTTTTTAATTATGTTAACTATTAGTAAACCTGCTTTAAGCAGATTCAGAACAGGAGAACATCTCCAATGTATGACTACCATCCTTGATGTGTACAAGGTTTTTGACGTCAAATCTTTAGGATTGGAAATTCGTGTCAATGAACTTGAACAAAAGATCACCATTATGAAAGATGCCTTTATGGTGGCCAAAAGTGACAGCGTATCCTTTGAATTACGTCCTGTTGATGAAGAGAGAATTAGTCTCTTAAAAGGACTAAAGCGTTTTTTACAATCAGAGTATTTACGTCCTGATGTTCAAAAAAAGAAACATGCCGCTTTACTTTTGAAAAGTTATGGCAGATTCTGTGATGGAATCGACAAGTTTTCCTTCCAACACAAAACGGCCGTCATCACTAAACTTATTGATGCATGGGCTGAAGAAGCGGAATTTGCAGAGGCAGTCAATGCCATTGGAGCCCATTCCTGGGTGAAAGAGCTTGCTGACACTAACGAATCGTTTTATGCTCTTTATTTTTCAAAAGCAAAATCAAAACTGCCGGTTCTGCAGTCCAATATAATGAAGGCTGACATCAAGGATGCTTTTGATGAGTTGATCTCAGACACGTTAGCGTTTGCCAGGGTATTTCCCGATAAAACCGAGTACAACAAACTTATCAAAGAATTGAACGGTGTAATCGAAGCCAACAACCAACCTGTGGTCAACAGACGAAGCCGCAGGAGAAAGGAAACGGTGAGTTCTTTTACGCCGACACTTCCTGCAGGTGTCCTGGACCTGAATAGTTACTGAGCTTTTTAATTATGAAATGCAAATAAAAATGGCACTCTGCTTTATGCAGGGTGCCATTTTTATTTTGAACAATCCCTATAGCTTATAATAAAAACCAAAATAAAGGCGTTTGTAAGATCCATTTTTAGTAAGATAAACCCTACGAGAAGTCGGAATGTAATCGTCTCGTCATAAATGACGAGATCAATTTATTATATTAAATTATGCCATTCACGCGGCAAAGCCTTGCACGGTTTTGTCGTCACTTCAACTTTTTGTCAGGTAATCAGAAATAATTCATATTATTGTGTCGTGAATGATAATAAGGTTGATCAATACAATAATTTTTCATATTTAGACCATAAAAAAAAAGAATAGTATTTATGAATTCCGGTAAACGATTATATTTCAGAGGTGGTTTAAATAGGTTTACATATGTGTGCGTATTTTTATTGTTTTTATACCAAAATTATGTAAATGCACAAAACAGCGATAAACCGAAAGAGGTAACCAATACTTTTTTTCTGCAAAATGTCAATGTGATACCACAACCGGGGAAAATATTAAGTGGTTATAATGTAGTGATAAAAAACGGACTGATTGAAAATATCGGAAAAGGAATTTCTGCACCTTACAACGCCAAAAAAATAAAGGCTGATTCGATGTTTGTTTATGCCGGATTTATTGATTGTTTTTCTCATACAGGGGTTCCAAAAACGGAATCCAAAGACCAACCTAAAATTACTGATCCCGGAAATCCACCCAATGATATTGCAGGTATAACACCTCAGAAATCAGTTTTAGAAACTTATAAATCATCCGATAAATCCATAGGCGACCACAGGTCTTCAGGATTTACAATGGTTAATGCAGCACCAAGGGGATATATGTTGCCCGGACAAAGCTCACTTTTTCAACTCTCTGAAGCAGAAGCGGATTTGGCGGTTGTAAAAAGGGATTTTGGTATGATGATGCAATTTTCAAACAGCAGAAATGTCTATCCTTCCACGGTTATCGGAATTATTGCCAAATTCAGGGAGCTATATAAAAACTCGGAGATTCTTGGATCGACAAACGAAGAATACAACTCCAATCCGGTAGGTATAAACAGGCCGGTTTTCAAAAAAGAAGAATGGGCTTTATATCCTGTAACTCAGAAAAAACAACCTTTATTTTTTGTGGCATCTTCTTCCAATCAGGTATACAGAGCTATTCAATTACAAAAAGAATTAGGGTTCAGACTGATTTTAACGGATGTAAAAAAAGGATGGGTAATAATTGACGATCTGAAAAAACAAAACGTTGAAATTTTATTATCACTCGATTTACCGGAAGAAAAAAAGTCAAGTAAAAAAGATTCAGTAAAAACAAACGTAAAAGATTCTGTTTTCATTAACATGGAAGAAAGAGGTTTTGAGGAAAAAAGACAAAGAGCATTGGAAGAACACTTCAAGCAAGCTGCTTCTTTTGAAAAAGCAGGTCTGTCATTTGGTTTTTCTCTTTTATCATCAAAACCGGAAGACGTGCTAAAGAATATTAAAAAGATGGTAAAATACGGACTTTCTGAAAAAAAGGCCTTGGAAGCACTGACGACATACCCTGCCGGATTGTTTGGTGTTTTGTCTCAAACCGGAACCGTAGAAAAGGGAAAAATGGCCAATCTCGTTATATCAGATAAACCCATTTTTGAAGAGAAATCAAGTGTTAAATATGTCTTTGTGGAAGGAACGATTTTTGACTACTCTCAAACAAAGCCGACAAAATCTGAAAAAACAAACAAGGACACTTCAGCCATAAGCGGGATATGGTCATTTTCAGTAAATACAGGCGAAGAGGAACAAACAGGAACAATTGATATAACACTTACGGATGCAGGATATAAGATTGTAGTAACACCTGAAGATGATGCTCAAAATCCTGAAACCGGGTTTGACATAGAAATTAAAGACAATACATTGACTTTTGCCATAACAACAGAGGAAGAAGGCCAAGCCGTTACTTTTTTATTTAATGTTGAAATCAAAGGGAATAGTTTTTCAGGTAATGTTTCAGCAAAAGAATTGGGCAATTTTATTATTACAGGAGAAAAAGTGCCCAACCCAAAACATTTTAATTCACGAATATGACTAAATATTTATTAACGTTGTTGGTTTTTGGTTTTCAGTTGTCCTTCGGGCAAGGAAACATATTGATAAAAAACGGAAACATTCTGACCATTACAAAAGGTAATTTACAAAGTACTGACATTTACATTGAAAATGGGAAAATAGCTAAAATCGGGAAAAACCTGATAGTTCCGGAGGGTACTCAGACAATGGATGCTACAGGTTTATTTGTGATGCCCGGAATAATAGATGCTCATTCCCATATTGCCATAGATGCTGTCAACGAAGCGACCAATCCAAATACTGCTGAAGTAAATGTCGGAGATGCATTAAATCCGTTTGATGTTTCTATTTACAGAGCCCTGGCAGGAGGGGTTACTATTTCACACGCCATGCATGGTTCTGCCAACGCTATAGGCGGTCAATGTGAAACCATAAAACACAGATATGGAGTATTAAATCCCGAAGAACTCAGAATGACAGGAGCTCCAAGAACCATAAAATTTGCCTTGGGAGAAAACCCTATAAGAGTTCATGGAGAAGGCAATAAAATTGCGCCGGCAACCAGAATGGGAGTAGAACAAGTGTTCAGACAGGCGTTTTCTGAAGGAAGGCTATATGCAAAAAGATGGGAAGATTATAACAAGGGTATAACTAAAAATACTCCCAATTATAATTTAAGGCTGGAAACAATTGCTGATATTCTTAAGGGAGATATTATTATTCACTGCCATAGCTACAGAGCCGATGAAATACTAATGTTAATGAAAGTATTAAAAGACTTTGGAATTAAAAAAATATGTTTTCAGCATGTCAATGAAGGTTTTAAGGTCGCCCCTGAATTGGCAGAATTTGGAGCTTCGGCCTCAGTTTTTTCGGATTGGTGGGCATATAAATTTGAAGTTTATTATTCTACAGCTTACAATGCGGCCATACTTACTAAAAACGGAGTGGTAACTTCAATAAATTCAGATTCTGATGAATTAATCAGACATTTATACCACGAAGCGGCCAAAACGCAAAGATATGGCAACTTAACTGATGATGAGGCTTTGTCATTAATTACGATTAATCCGGCTATTCAACTTGGAATAGAAGACAGAGTTGGATCACTTGAAGTTGGTAAAGACGGCGATATTGCCATTTTTGAAAAACACCCTCTTTCCATTTACACCACTCCACACATGACCATTGTGGATGGTTCAATTCGTTTTGATAGTAAAAATGATAACCCGGACATGAGAATTTCCATTGACCCTGAAGAAAAATATACTTCAAATTTTGAAGAGAAAACAGGGTTTAAAGAGGATAATTGTTTGCAGGATGTCACAGAATATTTGCTTCAAAGTGATTATGCTTCATATTTAAGATTTGTTTATTCAAAAAATCATACACATTAATATGAATATTTTGATAAAAAAAAGTGGAAACACAAAGTATTTTTCTACCATTTTGATTTGTTTAAGTCTGAGTTTGCAAGTTCAGGCGCAACAGATTAAGAAGGCTGAAAAAGGACCTTTCCTGTTAAAAAACGCCACGATCCATTCAATTACAAAAGGAACTTTTTTAGGTGATCTCTTCATTGAAGATGAAAAGATAAAAAATATTGCACAAAATATTACCGCTCCGGCAAACACAAAGACTTTTGATTGTTCAGGAAAACATATTTATCCGGGTTTTATTGATTCAGGAACAAGATTGGGACTTGCTGAAATTGAATCGATTTCTGTTACCAATGATTTTGCAGAACTTGGAGATTTTATTCCGCACATGAAAGCGCTGACTGCTGTAAATCCCAATTCTGTGAGCATTCCTGTAACAAGAGTTAATGGGGTAACTACTGTTTTTTCAAAACCTGAAAGGAATACATTTCCCGGTACAGGAGCATTAATAGATTTGTTTGGATACACGCCTGAACAAATGTATGCAGGTGCTGAAGCGGTTATTATGAATTTTCCTTCCACCGGCAGACGGGGACGATTCGATCGTCGTTCAGAGGAAGATTTTAAAAAAGACTCGGAAAAAGCCATTAAAAATATAGACGATATTTGGGACAAAGTTGCACTTTACGCAAGAATTGACTCAATGGCAAAAGTTCAGAACAAAATACCTGAAGACTATAATCCGCAGATGGATGCTCTTTTACCTGTCTACAGAGGGCAAAAAAAACTATTGGTTGAAGTTAATAAAAAGGAAGATATTCTGGTGGCCATAAAATGGCTCAGGGAGAAAAAAATAAAAGCAGTATTGACGGGTGTATCTGAAGGAGGAAGAGTGACTGAAGAAATTAAAAAAAGTAATTATGACGTTATTACCGGACCTGTTTTGACTGTTCCGGGAAGAGCCAATGCTGCTTATGATGAAGCCTACCGCAATGTTTCGAAAATGGTAGAAGCAGGAATAAGGGTTGCCATCCGGACAAATGAAGCAGAGAATGTAAGGAATTTGCCGTTTAATGCCGGTTTTGCCGCCACCTATGGTTTGGGTATTGAAGAAGCATTAAGATGTATTACCATCAATCCGGCTCAGATTTTTGAAGTGGACAAGCTATACGGCAGCCTGGAAGCCGGCAAAATAGCTAATCTGTTTATTTCTGACGGAGATCCATTTGAGCCAAAAACCAGGATAACTCATTTGTTTATCAGAGGCTGGAATGTTCCGCTTGAAAGCAGACAAACTTTATTGAATGATGAATTTTTGGAAAGGTTACCGGGAATTAATGAAGAATAACATAAATGAATACAGAAAATATTTCAGAACTTAAAGTTAAATACGAAGGACTCAGAAATTATTTTGACAGTGGAGCAACACGGGCATATGATTTCAGATTAAAAGCATTAACATTACTAAGAAAATCAATAATCAAACATTCGGATGAAATCACAAGTGCTCTGAAAAATGATTTAAACAAGCCCGAATTTGAATCGTACCTGAGTGATGTGGGTGTTGTTATTAAAGAAATTGATCAAAATATAAAAAATTTGGTTAGTTGGATGAAACCAAAGAGGGTTCCGACCCCTTTTTCTATATTTCCGGGATACAATTCTCAAATTCATTATGAGCCCAAAGGGGTGGTAATGATTTTTGCACCATGGAACTATCCGGTTAATCTTGTCTTTATACCACTTGTCGGGGCTATTTCAGCAGGGAATACTGTTATGGTAAAACCAGCTCACGAAACAGAATTTTCCTGCAATATCATAGATAAGATTATAAAAGAAGTATTTGACCCTGGTCATGTTATAACTGTATTGGGAGAGGGTTCTACACTGGGTCCTTTATTGCTTGATAACTTTCGGTTTGACCACATATTTTTTACAGGTTCTCAAAAAGTAGGTAGTTTTGTTATGTCAAAAGCTGCTGAAAAACTTGTTCCGGTTACTTTGGAACTCGGAGGAAAAAATCCTGCAGTTGTTGATAAAGAATAAATATTTCTGTTAATAGATTGGTTTGGGGTAAGTTTTTCAGCAACGGGCAAACATGTATAGCTCCCGATTTTTTATTGGTACATGAAGAAATTTATGATAATTTTATTGAGGCGGTTAAAAAAAGAATTTTGGAGGTGTATGGTGCTGACCCTAAAACTTCACCAATTTATGCCCGTATTATCAATGTCACCAGATGTAAAAAGGTTGTCGAATATATTAGTCAGGGAGAAATATTATACGGAGGAAAATTTGACATAGAAGAAAGGTATGTCGAACCTACGCTTATTCGGGTAAGGGATTTGACATTACCCATTATGAATGAGGAGATATTTGGCCCTGTCTGGCCTGTAGTGACTTGGAAAACATATGAAGACCTCCAAAAAATTATAAGACAAAACCGATATCCACTTTCCTGTTACATTTTTTCCAATAATAGAAAAACAAAAGATTTTTTAATTCAGAACATCGAATTTGGTAATGGGTGTATCAATGACAATCTGGTTCATTTTGCCAATAGTTCATTGCCTTTCGGAGGAATTCAAAACAGTGGTTTTGGAAGATATCATGGCCGGTTTAGTTTTGAGACCTTTTCGCACAGTAAGTCTATGGTTACTACTTTATCATGGTTGGACCATTCCTTAAAATATGCACCATATACGAAATTAAAAAAAATGATCTCTAAATGGTTTCTGCAATAAATAAATCTTAAATCCCTGTTAAAATTGAGAAATATAAGCAACCAAGGTAAAACTTCGTTGTTACTAAGGTTATTTAATTGTCTAACCTAATTTTTTTAATGAGAATTCCGATTATTTTTATTGTATTCTTTCTTTTAATAATCCGTGTTGATGCTCAAAAAGAGAGTCGCACCATTGTCGAGTTTTCAGGTATGGTCTTTACGGAAGGAGAAGATGGAGGACCTGTTCCTCTGCCATATACAACAGTTGCAGTTAAAGGAAGTAGTAGAGGAGCATATTCCGATTTGGATGGGTATTTTGCTTTTATTGCCCTTGCGGGAGAGACTGTTGTATTTTCCAGAATAGGATATAAATCGGTTGAAATAGTTGTACCAGATACTTTATCTTCCAATCACTACAAATGGTTACAAATTATGTCATCAGATGACTACTTATTGCCAGAAGTTTTTATTTATCCATGGCCCAGCAAAGAACATTTTAAACAGGAATTTTTTGCTCTCGATATAAGCAATGAAATAAGGGAAAAAGCACAGGAAAATCTGGCGGAAGACGCTATGAAAGAAATGCGTCATTCTACTCATCCTGATGGAAAAGAAGCGGGGAGTATTGTTTTGCGTCAACAGGCTACAGAATACGTTTATACCGGACAAATTAAACCCCAGAATATATTCAGTCCACTAGCATGGAAAAAATTTGTTGATGCCTGGAGAAGAGGTGATTTTAAAAAGAAAAAGTAACAAATCTGCTTCTTAACAAATTGTCATTTTTTGCTTTTAATAAAGATACAATTTACTTTTTTTGACTATTGTAATCCCAGAAGGATTCAAAATAAGGGTAGAATTAGATTTCTGCAATCAAAAATAAAAATTATAACCTCACTATAATTTTAAAAAATGGGATTTAGCTTCAAAATTTTCTTACGTAAGAACGGAATTTAAATATTCTATTATATACCAACTATAAACACATTATAAAAAATGTATATGGTTTGATATTTGAAGTTTGTCCTTCGGAGAAAAGTTTCCGCTGTTAAAATTGAATATGGGTAAGGGAAGTATGTAAAAGAAACTTTCATTAAAAGAACCTAGGTTTTATTCTAATTTTACTTGAATTCAAATTAATTTTTAAATTTTTACACATTTTAAAAATTAATCAAAAGATTTTGTAAGCTTACGTAACTTTGGACAGGTCATAATTTGAAAATCAAAGATATTGATGTTTTTCACATTTCAATGATGAAAAATCACTTTTAGATTTTCATTGTTGAAACTGTTAAAAACTCTCTGCAAATTCTCTCGGACTCTTGTATTTTAACGATTGATGTGGGTGATAATCATTATAATCATCCTGCCACTTTTCAGAGATAATGTTGAACTGGTGAATACTGGTAAACATAAAAGCATCAAGTACATCTTCTCGAAACGTGCGGTTTAATCTCTCAATGTATCCGTTTTGGTAGGCTTGCCCGGTTCAGCATAAACAGGGGTGACATTATTTATTTTACACCAATCCTTGTAATCATTGGACGTGAATTCAGGTCCGTTATCTGTACGAATGTAATTGGAAGACCTACTTCTTCTTTCAATTGTTCCGGTAGTTGATGACTCTTTTGGCGGGAAACTTATACTACCTTGACTTAACAGGCATTCCCTGTTGTAATCCATCCACTCGTTGAGTATTCTGAATGTCCGGCCATCTGCATCACTCATGAAGTCCAACTCCATGTTTCATTATGGCGTTTCACTTGTTTAAGGGCTTTCTTTGTGCGTCAGGGAAGATAAAAACGTTTCTTCGTTCTGCGGACCAGCCCCATCTCCCGATACACTCGCAATATTCGGCACCATGCCCATTTTATGCCTTCTCGCCTGATCCTGTGATAGTAATTTTCAAAACCTCGGTTGGGATAGTTTTCAACCATCTCTTCCAACTTTGTTACTATTTCACTATCATTTAATCTACTCTTGTAATACCAACTGGATCTGCTCATGTTCACGATAGATACGCTCTGCTCCACGCTGGCTTTATATTTTTTCACAAGGTAGGTTACGATCATTCTTTTGGCGGAAGGCTTTACCACTTTTTTGAAATGACATCCTTGGCCATTTCCAGCATCAGTGCTTGGTCAGCGTACATACGTTTTAACTTGGCATTCTCTTCGCGAAGCTCCTTAAGCTCTTTGAGTTGTGACACTTCCATGCCTCCATACTGCTTGCGCCAATTGTAAAAGGTGGCTTTGTTAATACCCAACTCCCGGCTGATTTGTTCGGCCGTTTTTCCATTTTCATTCTCTTTGAGTGCCTTTATAATTTGGCTCTCTGTAAACTTACTACTTTTCATGAGGCTAATTTAATTGTTAATTTTTAAATTGTCCTATTTTTACGCAAGTCTACAATTTAGTTGAGGTTCATAAAAAAATCAGAAGACAAAGTATTAGTAATCCTGTTACATTTTAAAACATAAATATGAAAACAAAAAATCTTACAAATCTAATCACCGGTTCTGCCTTTGTGATGATACTGTTGATATCTTGCAATGGATGCAGGAGCGGGAGGGTTGTAACCGGGGACAAAGCCTTATCAGCAAATACTTTAGATACCGGAATGGTGCCGTCACAAACAGCACCTAACCAAAATGGACAGATTTCACCGACTGCTTCACCACAGGAAACGTACCAGAAACCCATGGTAAAAATATCCCGTGAATTCCTGGGAAAACAAATCACATTGGAGGTTGATCCTGCTCATCCGGGGGGAGAAGCGTGGACAACAATATGGGAAGAGGATGTAAAAGATGTCAGGTTCGAACGGAAAAACAAAATTTGCCAGTTGTCTCCGACGGTATTTTTATACAGGAGATTTCCAGCCGAGGTGAGTAAATCTTTCTTTTACGTGGACCAACCCGACAAAATTGAATTTACGGATACCATGTTCCAGACCATTAAAGTGGTTGATATATGGAAAAACCGGCCTTACCAGAATATTCAAAATGCAAAGCTTACTTTTTGGCATTTTGATCATGAGGGCATGGGTACCATCCCGTATTCTGAACAAAAAAGTCCGATACAGGCGGATGAATATAGCTTGTTTACACGAGTGTATGCAGAAGGTTATCACGTGGTGGTCAATTACGAGCTTCGATCCATCAAAAATATCAAAAACTTTGGTATGGAAGGATACAGCAGCAACGTGGTTGGAGTCAAACATACCTTACATATTTATGACTTGTCTGGCAATTTCAAATATGAGTTGAAAGACCTGCCTTCAGTGGACCAGGCAGTGGTGAGCAATGACGGTAGATATATGATGTACATCTTTGGTGGCATGGGACTGGCTAATGCTAATAATCCATTTGGTACTATAGACCGATCCGGCTGGGCCTTGATGAGGCTTAAAGATCAAAAGGTTGTTTTTTCCGAATTTACGGATGACGGGATATTAGCTTTTAATAGATTGTGTATGCAACAAAATATGCCAATAGTTGGATATTCAACACCACAAATTAATGATGGAGTTTATGACTATTTTGTATTTTTTGATGAGCACGATGAATCCATCTATAAGAAATTATGGACACATGAAGAATGGAAAATGTTAGATAAAGAATGGAAATCAACAGGAAATAAATCTTGGATGTATTACATTCGAAAATTCAACTTTGAACAAATAAAAATAGGAGAAGAATAAAATTATAAAACTTTTTTAAAATATAAAAATGAAAAATATAAAATTTCATATAGCATTGCTATGTCTGATTTTTACAATACAGATGATGGCCCAATCCCCTACAGTTAGAAAATTTTCAAAAACAAGTTATATTTTGCAAAATGCGCAGGTCATGCCTACAAATGCAGTAGCTGATGATTTCGGACCCAGAAATTTAGGGCAGACGTATTGGCATGGTGGTATCGATTTTAATTCAGCTCAAAATGACGGCCATGCCGACGTGTGGGATTTAATCATTAGCCCCCAGGCAGGCATCATCGCTGATTTTGACAGGCTGACTCTTGGAGCAGATGAATATAAATATGGGTTAGTAAATATTAATGATGACGAAGGAAACGGGAGCCATACACTTTTGTTTGGTCATGTATTTGATTGGCATAAACAATTTTATGACGAGTTTGGAAGTAGAATTGTCCTAAAAAGATGCGAAGACAATAATTTTTTAAAATGGGGATTGCACCTAAATTTTACAGATGCTCAGGGCAATCCTGTCAGACATACATACGGGCAAATAAGCGGAGCTACACTTATGGTAAACGGGACTAATTATACAACCACCAATCTGGTAAATACCACAGACATATTTATTCCTCTTGGCAAAAGTGGCGGAAATCCAAGTTTTAGGTTTGTTCCTCATCTTCACCTCAACACCTTGCCCTTCAATACTAATTCACCAGGTAGCTTACCGACATCTCCAAATGGCGACCCTGCCCAATTTCTCAATATAGACCGACCCGATTACAGAATCACAGCAATAAGTGAAGGTAGTAATGAAGCTGTTGGCGTATTGATGAAGTATCCCGGTACAAATCCCACCAAAATAAAGGCCCGCACCTATATGATTGGTGAAGCTGATAATACTTACAGGTATAGTCATTTAATGGATATGGACAAGGTTGAACTTCAGATTAAAAAATCATATATTAGTGATTGGGAGCGTATAAAAGGCGATAAAATAGAAGCCATTATTTCAGAAGGAGGACGACTTGGAGAACCCATGGTCAATCATTCAAATCCGGTCAACAAATCTGATTGGCGCAAAACAGGCATTAACTCAAATGCTTATAATGGTGCAACTGAAGGTCCTAATGCCCGAAATCCCTGGGACGATTATTATTTCACTGACTATTATTCAAGAATTCATAAAAATGATATGACTGGAAATAGTGACCCTACATTGTATTCTGATATTCCGTCGAATACTAGGTACAATGATGGATTATATGACTTCAGGGTAAAAACAACAACATCTTCTAATGGAATTACTTATAGTAATGCACAACCAATATATATCGACAACTTCCTACCTTTTATCACCGATTTCAAGTTTAAAATTGGCTCAGACCCGGGCACCTCAACCGTTTTTTACGAAATAGAAAGAAAACAAGATGAGGGTGTTGTTGATAAAAATGATGATGGCTATGTGTCGAATGCAGAGCATTATTACAAAATAGGTCTGCCTTCTCCTACCAGTAAGTACTTCATAGAAATCAATACCTCAGAACCTGTTCAGCAGTTGAGATATAAAATAAAGAAAAAAGACCAAGAATTTCCTAGCAATTCAACTATTATGACCCAGGTTGGAAACTCAAAAATGATATGGAGGGCAGATTTATCACAAACTTTATTTATTACCCAACAAGATGAATTAGAATTGGAAATTACAGGAAATGATCAGGCCAACAATCAGCTTGTCAATGTTGCTGATATGACCAGAATTATAGCAGAATTCAACTTACCTGAATTTCAAATCAAAATTCCAACAAGAAAAACTAATCAAAGAACAAAATTGGCTTGGAATAATTATCCTTCTAAAATCGGAAAGGATAGATTTAAGGTCAAAATGAGTGGGTGTCAAAGGTCAGCAAGTGAGGAAATATGTGATTTAATTAAAACCGTAGAAGAAGAAAAATCTCTTTACAATTGTACTCAAGTGCGCATTGATCTTAAAAATTATGACAACAGGATTGAATTAAAGTGGTATGATGAAAATGGAGATGAAATATTGGCTTTTGCAAACGATCCAACCATAGAAGTAAGTGAACCTGAAAGGTTTTGTTTTAAACTATATGGAGAATTTGGTGATGATTGTTGCACCAGGGAAGGGTGTGTTTTTGTCGAAGCAAGTGATTTTGAAGACAATTCTATTATAATTACACCAACAATTTACCCTGGTTGTAGTAACCTAGGACCTCAAAATGGGAGAATAACCTTAGCAGTGGATCCAATAGGGCAAAATTATAATTATTCCTGGAGTCATCACCCGAACTGGAATTTTGTTTGGGCAGAATTGCCAACAGGGAACCATAGTGTCACAGTAACAACAACCAATGGATGTAAGAAGAGTTTATTATTTTCTATTGAAGATATTGCAGATGTTGTAAATGTTTATGAAGACAATATACCTTCTGAATGTGGACAAAACAATGGTGAGATAAATCTTAATGTGACGTTGGATGAACAGGAATCTTCTCAATTTTTTTATCAATGGTCACACGGATTATCTGGATTTGATTATTCATCAGTTTATAATTTGTCACCTGGTCAAAATTGCGTGACAATTTCGATAGATGGTTCCCTTAATAACTGCTCTGTTCAACGGTGTTTTGAAGTAACAGAAAGAAATTTTGATGTTACGGCTACAGTATCACCAAATTCTAATTGCAACCTGAATACTCCAAATGGATCAATCAACCTTTCAACTACCGGAGGGGTTGAACCATTCACTGCAATTTGGGGGGATAATATTACAGGAATGTCACGTGAAAATTTACGAACTGGTTTTTATGGTGTCACAGTAACTGATGCGAATGGGTGTTCTGCATCAAATGTATTTGTAGTTCCGGGAACAGAAAATATTACTTTTACAGGAGAAATATCTATGGATTGTATCACAAAACTGTATAAAATCAGGTTGAATAATTTTTCTTTACAACAAAATTTCATAATGTTTTTATACAAAATTGAAAATGGTGTAAAAACTTTTAAACAAATATTTGCTGGATATAATGGTGCAGCTCTTGAAAATTTATCTGATGGTGATTATGAAATTTCGACAACAAATTTTTCTTGTGCCACAGGAAGTTTACAGTTTAATATTCCAAAACCACTTCAAATAACAAATCAACAAACCCAGGAAAATGTTGGTTGTACACCAGATGAAGTCAATGGCTCAATAACGGTTGATTTTGAAGGCGGTTTAAGACCTTTGACTGTTGGTATAGGAATACAAAGTCAGACAGTAATGGAAAACTCTGTAACGTTTAATAATATAAACGGAGGATTATATTTTTTAACTTTTGAAGACCCGAATGGTTGTTTAATCTGGACATTAACGGGATTGCAATATCCGGTTATGGAAATTAATGGAGCCATAACTCATCCAACAGGCCAAAACTCAAGCCCTCCACCAAGTAACGGATCCATATTATTGAATGTTTATGGTGGTTCGCAGGATTTTGAATATACCTGGACTAAAAATAATAATTTTTATTCGAATGAGAAAGACCTAATAGGATTGTCGTCAGGGTATTACAAAGTTGTAGTATTTGACCCACTTACTGGTTGTAGCAATGAAAAGCGGTTTACGTTAATTTCTGATATTTGTGGAAGGGAATTGACAATTGGTCAAACATTAATGAATTGTTCACCTGGGTCTTCAGGTAATTATTCTAACTGCTCTACGGGATGTCCCAAGGACATTAAAATATTAATTGGTAGCGTCCTTAATGATGTTGCAAACTATAAATTACCTATTACTGTTACATTAAGTAATGGTTTATTTACAGGAACCTATACAATCACTGAATTAACCAACGAAAGAGGTTATGCCTTCTTTTATAATGTTCCAGTATCCATGACTCCGTATTATGTGCATGCTGTTGATGAGTGTAATAATTCTGCAAGTTCAGAATTGTACACCTGTGCATCATGTTCACCTATAATGAAAATTTATGATATAATATCAATTCGTGATAATCCCGGTAAATTTGATTTAGAACTTTATAAAGCATGTGAGTTTGAAACAGGCGTGTTTAAATATAAAAGTAAAATTAGAATAAAAAATGATGCTTTAGCTGCTTGTCAGGATTATACAATAACATGGCCCGATGGTAATGAAACCTCAAGAGTATACAGGAATTGTAGTAGTAATAGTACGAGAGTAAAAAATAAATGGTATCATTTGCGTGAAAGTGATTTTGATGGTGGAATAAAAACAATTACAATTCGTAGAAATGACGGTTGTTCCAGAACTGTTGATTTCAGATTGGGTGACAAAAAAGATGTAGTGGGAATTAGGCATAAAAATTTACCTTCTTTTGGTAGATTAGGTGTCGCAAATTTACCGTGTAAGGATTGTAACACTGATGTAATACCTCCTGTTAGAAATTTATATAAAGAGTCCTTTTTTTGTAATGAACATAGTTTAAATGATTATGATAAACTTTTTAAAAAATTCCATTACATACCAAACAATAATGGTGAACCATGTATAGGGGGCAAATTGATAAGGCACAAAGCTTTTCCAACTGGAATTGTCGAAAATCATGAAGAAATCGTTTCACCAAACGCATTTTTGAGTACCGCTGCTTGGGTAGCTAGAGATGATGATGAAAAAGAATATGCATATTTTTCATTTGGCATGATTGATCAGGATAATGGAGGTTGTATTTTTAGCAAGGAATATATGTTTCCTGAGAGTTATCTGGTTGAAAACATGTATGTCAATTGGTTTAGATTGGTAAAATGGAATTTATACAATTCACCAAAAACTCTTGAATGTGGTCAAATATTAAAAGTAACTAAAATAGGTAAAATAATTGAAATAATTATTGATCCGGGAAGTTGGTCTCATAATTTTATTATAACAGATGAAAATAATACTATTCTTCAGAGTCACCCAGTTAGTTCACAAGGCGTCTTAATAAGATATCATTTTAATACAGAGGCTTATGAAGGTCAAATGTTTAAATTTGAATTGAAAAATAGTGGTAATTGCCCAAATAGCGTTAAAACACTTGATGATTCTTTTTGTCCGGTTAACTTCAATATTTTGCCTGAAGATTTTAATCAGGAAACCGAAGATATTACATTTAATTGTTATTCACCTATTGTTCAAAACAGATGGCTGTATATTTATGGACCTGATGATTTAGTAAATCCAATTCATAATGAAAATATTTCATTGATAGAAGGTCTAAATTCAATACACATAGCACCGAACCCATTTATTGACAAACCTTCAGGAGATTACATATTTGAATTAGAAGGCGCAGGAGGTTGTCCTACACTAGAAATGAAATATACCATCAATAACTTAGTAGGGGAAGATGATTCGGAAAATATTACATGCAAGGACGTTAATATTGACTTGGTATATGACTCAACTTATCATAATTTTGGACTATTTGTTGGAAAAGAAGAAATTGATAGTATTTATTCTTTTAAAATTTCTTTTGATACACTCCACGGCTCTGTAAAGGAATTCACCCATCATGAAATCCACTGGGACTGGGTTAAGCACGTAAGGTATGACAGCACAAAAACTGTGTATTATTTTGGTACTGATAGTATTATCAGATCATTTATTACGACTATTGACGCAAGTGGACATTCTTTTACGCAATGGTACAACGATATCGTATTTGTTTCTTGTGGTCCGTTAAACAAACAAGGTATCTGGACACTGATAGGATACAAGGTTAGTGAACAGAAATATTACATGTACGTTTTTGACAAAATCAACCTTACGCCCCTACCTCTTTTAATTCCGAATGAAAACAGAGGACAAACATATACCAAAGTTTGGAATTTTGGTCCTGACGAATATGCCACAAAAATTGTCAGCGGACAATATGAAATTGTCAGATTTGCTTCAAATGCGTATCCACCGTTTGAAATAAGCCTTTCAAGACCCTTCAAAATAAAAACCATATCCAAATGGAATTCAAATCAATGGATGGTAGGAGGAGATCTGAACGGTAGTATAGTTATTGCAGGTGATACCATTGTCTCAGAAGATTGGACCAAAACCATTTTTATTTGGTATGATTGGACAGGTACCATTATCAAATATAAGGTCATCGAAAGTGAAGAAGACAGGATTTTAACACATGTTGCCACCGATGCAATCGAAAAAATAGTTTTTGCGGGTTTTGAAATTGATAGTTCCTATTTTAATAATTTTGATTCATTATCTGTTGATTCATGTATTTTTGGAGATACCATTTCTATTGAAGGCATTCCACAACTTAAACAAGGTGTTTTTGGTAATTTTGAACCGGAAATAATATTTGATAACCCGAAATATGCTATGAACGATGAGTATGTAAAATTTTATCCCAATCCATTCAAAGCAGGAATCAACTTGCAATATGAATCAGTTAGGGATCAAAACATTAAAGTAATATTGATAAATGCATTGGGTCAAATTGTTTTTGAAAGTGATTTGTCGGTTTCCATAGGTCCTAATGAATTATACCTTAAAGAATTCGAATATCTCCCAGGAGGTTTATACAACGCCATCGTGAAAAATAATGCAACTGAAAAGGTATATAAACTAATAAAAATAGAATAATATCCATATTTTTTACAAAACAAAGAAGAGCAATGGATAATATACATTGCTCTTCTTTTATAATATTCATGAATTTATATAATTTAATATTAGTTTTACCTGTGCAATACCTGTGTACCTTAAAACAATTTTAAAAAAAGCTTTGAAAATCAAATGATTACCAAGGCTTTGGTGACTCCAGGAGAACTCTGATTAAAATCTGAATCCCAAAGAAATCTGAAGCGAAATATGCCGGTCAAAATCATTTTTAAATATAAATTCGTCGTTTTCATCCAATGATTTTCTGGATGGGTCCATTCGATCATTTGTCAAATCAGTCAACCCATAATCATATCGTAAACCCATAAAAAAGCCCTTTGTAAAAAAATAGGACAATCCTCCTGTCAAACCGTAATCAATGTTGTTGTAAAGATTTCCACTTTTTTCTGCACTTGAAAATTGATAATAAGCTCCGGTGTTTTTAAATAAAAATAAACTTTTGTCATTTATAATAATTGCCGGTCCTGTCAGTGAGCCACTGCCTGCTTCGTCTTTTTTGTAATTATGGTCAAGAGTTTGTTTCATAAAGATTTCATCCGGTTTATCGTAACTTTTAAATCTCTGTGTTCCGCTGCCTTTTGATTGTATTAAATAATTGAAGTATCCACCAAATGAAACTTCAAATTTTTTATAAGTATATTGAAGCATTACAGGAAGACCTATATAATTATTAGTTACTTTTAAGTCTATTATGGAGTTCCCTTTTTCATTAATTATGCCTCCGTCATATCGGATTTTATAATATGACTCACCATCATATTCAAGTTTATTTCCAAGTTGTGAATACATTAATTCTCCTCTGACAGAAAGATTTTCTATTATAGGGTAGGCATAGGTAAAACCAAAATGAAAACCATTGGTCAAAATATTTTTTTCATTTACTCCGGTTTCGACAGGTCCCTGGAATTTTGAATAGTTCAATCCGGCGCGGATTCCAAGTTTTTGGGCGTTCATAAATTGAACACTAATTATAAAAAGAAATAGAAAAAGCAGAATAAATTTTTGCATTTGCTTGATTTAACTTAATAAAGTATAGTAACGTGTTGGTAAATGTTTTTGTATGTAAATATCAAAAGAAAGTCTATGAACGCAGAGACATGGCAGAGCCAATAATTCCGGCGTCGTTTAAAAGTTGTGCTGTTTCGACCATACACTCTACATTCAAATATGGTTTGTATTTATCAAATTGTTTGCTGACGCCACCGCCTATTAAGATAACATCAGGACTAAAAAGATGATTTAAATGTTGTAAATATACATTCAATTCTTTTGCCCACGATTTCCAGCCCAATCCTTTTAATTCTCTTGCTGAATTGGAAGCATATTTTTCAAAAACACTTTTTTTATAAAACAGATGACCAAGTTCTGAGTTTGGAACCAGTACCCCTTTGTAAAATATAGCTGATCCAATACCGGTACCCAAGGTAATAAAAATTACCAGTTTGTCAGACAAAGTTTTTCCTTTACCAAAAGTCATTTCAGCAATACCTGCGGCATCAGCGTCATTCACCACTTTTACTTTGGTATTTAAAACTTTTTCCAAATGGTCCTGGATAGGAAAACCAATAAATTCTGTATCAATATTACTGGCACTCCAGCAAACACCTTCTTTTACTATAGAAGGAAATCCAATACCCACAGGTTTATCAGTCCACTGCAAAACATCAATCATTTGTTTAATACTTGAAGTAATAGAATCCGGAGTTGCCGGACTGGGAGTTTTCATTTTCACTTTTTCTCCTATCAGCGTTCCTGTTGAAAGATCTACAATACTCCCTTTTATACCGGTAGCGCCGACATCTATCCCGAGAACTTCCATATCTGATTTATTTTATTACTGTTATTGAAATTATTGATATATTTTCCTTTGGTCTGTCATATGAATCCGTAGGACTGGATGCTATTGCATCAATAATGTCCAGCCCTTCAATGACCTGTCCGAATACGGTATATTCCATATCTAATTGAGGAGCTCCTCCGTTAGTTTCATATATATCAGAAACATTTATGTTATAATATATGTTTTTTTGACTTTCAAAAATTTTTAATTGCAATTTATCTACTGGTCTTCCATGAACGATATAAAACTGTGACCCTGAAGATTCTTTTTTAAGGTTGAATTCATCACTGATTCTGGCAGCGGCCAATGCGCCCTTGATATGAAAATGTTTGTCATGAATTTCTGATGGAATGGTATAACCCGGACCACCATTACCATAACGAATATCTTTTTGAGGATGTTTTGTTTCAGGGTCTCCTCCCTGAATCATAAATCCGTTAATTACCCTGTGAAAAATGGTTCCTGTGTAGAATTCCTGTTGGATAAGTTTAAGAAAATTTTCATTATGTAAAGGTGTTTCTTCATGAAGTTTTATTAGAAAAGAACCTTTACTGGTCTTGACTTCAATTAAACAATCACTGGGGGCAACAAATAAAATCTCTTTTGAAAAAGTGCTTTTTTTCTTTTTTTTAAAAGCGGTCAGTTTAACAATATATCTGCCTGATGTGAGGTATCTAAAGGAAGGGTTTTTTTCCGTACTTTTTATGCCTGTGCCAAAATCCCAAAAAAAGTGATCAGCCTTGCTTGATAAGTTTGAAAAATAAACAGTTTCAGGGGTAATGTTTTTTAATTCTCCGGTTTCGAAATATGCCTTTGGCCCACTGCAACCCGCTAACAGGATCAGCCATAAGAAAACCAGAAAATTTTGCATTATTTTACTCTCTTTACCGATGTTACTTTAATGTCTTTAAGTGGTCTGTCTGCAACGCCTCTTTCGACTTCGGCTATTTTATCAATTACTTCAATACCAGATATTACATGACCAAAAACGGTATATTCTCCGTCAAGTTGTGGGGTGCCACCATTCTTTAAATAATCTTGTTTTTGTTTATCAGTGTATTTAATATCTTTTGAATTTTCTAAGTTGCTTAAAGTGGCTTCATCAACAGAATTCCCGTGAACGAAATAAAACTGGCTGCCTGAAGATTCTTTGTCAGGATTTAAAGCATCTTTTTGTCGCGCAGCAGCCAAAGCTCCTTTGGTATGATATTCTTTAAATTCTCCGGGAATAGTATATCCGGGACCTCCTTTTCCAAGCAAAGACTGAGGCTGTGCTTTTTTAGAATCCGGATCACCACCCTGAACTATAAATCCTTTTACTACCCTGTGCATCAGCGTACCATCATAATATGCCTGATCTATCAGTTTTAAAAAATTATCTCTGTGTTTAGGTGTTGTATTGTATAATTCAACTACAATTTCACCATATTCTGTTGTGATGGAAACTTGCTTTAACTCTTCGGCACAAGAAGAAAAGAACAGTGTTATCGTCAGTGTTAATAAAAAAAATATTGGTTTCATTTTTTATAATTTATAAAGTAAAAGTATCAATTTCGTTATATTCTTTAAAGTATTTTATGATGTTTTGAACAAGAATTTTTTCCTGTTCCTGGACACCTTTTATGGTAAAAGAGCTATTTTCTTTCCAATGTGGCCAGCCATCCTGATCCCTTCCTTCAAAAACATAATATCCGTCAGGCTCCAAAAGGGTACAAACAGCCACATGCATTAAATCTTTTTTTTCCTCTTTGGTAAAGTTTTCTTTTGGCCAGGAACCTAATTCCTGAATTCCAATAAGAAACAAAACAGTTTGAAGATCAGGTAAATGATCTTTGTTCATGGCCCCTTTGACAATATGCCTTACTTTAAGCCATTCAAAATCCAATTCCCAACTTTCCATTATCGTGTTCTAAAAAAAGTGGCGCAAAAGTAATCATTTTCTGGTATTTTTTGAAAAAATTGCGTAAAATTCACAATTCCGTACTAGTAATCAATAGGAATATCAGGTATATTTATTCTTAATCCAAGTGAATACAAAGATATGTTGTTGTTTTTTTCCTGTCGGGTCAATCTGTATTGATATTTTGCATCAACAAAACAATTGTGATAAAAAGCATAACTAATATCAAGATTTACATTAAAAATCGTTGTTTTATTTCCCTGACCTATAAAATTGCCGTATTCGTTTGGTCGGGTATCACTGGAAAGTAAAATATTTTGTCCATAATTTTTACCATCTATATCATCGCCATATAAAGCACTTATAATTCTTGTCTGTAAAAATAATGTGTTTATAGGTTTATACCTTATAATACCTATCCATTCCCGAAAATTGGCCCCCAGAGGATGTGCTAAAGGTTGATTATGGTTGGAATAATTAGCAACAGAAAATGGTGAAAAACCATTTAAAGTGTCCCTATGAGAATAGGTGTAAGGATTGACAACATTATACTCCAATTGAAGATCTAATTGATCAATTCCGAAAGCATTGACATATTTAACGCCAATTTGTCCACCAAATTTGTTTGCCCACCATCCTGAATTTTTGAAAAGTTCCTTGGTATTCAATTCATCGAGTAAGATCTGGCCGTATAAAGAAAATTTTTTCAAAAAATTCCATTTTGCATTTAATCCAAGCATGACGTTATCAGGACTTCCCAAAAAATGTTCTACCGCTCTATATAAAATCAATGGATTTAAGTATTGAAATTCAAAATGATTTTCTCTTGCAAAAATAACGGTTTCAAAAAGGCCTAACTCAAACTTTTGGTTCGGCCTGAAAGCCAGATAATGGGTGGCCGTATATTTTTTAGGAAGCAAATTGTCACCTCCTCTGGATATCAGTGTTGAAATTGGAGAAAGTTCATTAAAAAGATTTTGATAGTGAAACTTCCAGATTTTGGTATTTAGTTTTAAATAAAAGTAATTATGACTGAAGTCTGATAATAACAAAGACCGGATTCCGGTGCCTATAAAATGATTTCCATGCCCTAATTCTATTTGAATACTCTTTACCGGATTAAAACCGACATACGTTCTTGCATTAAAATAATCGTAGCCATTAATATTGTCTAAAACCGAACTTTGAAATCCTTTGCTGAAACCCTGACCGGGAATCGCTTTGTATTTGTCAATGGAAGATTGAACATACGAAGCAAAAGACCTTTGATTTTCAAGAATCTGAGCATAAAAATAAACTTTTTTATCTATGTATCCCTTTAACTCAGCACCACGGGTGTTTTGAAAAATAATATTGGAATTATCCCTTTCGTTGGTGTACTGAATATGTACAATTGGATTTACATATAAGCTGAAAGAGGGTGTTTCCAGATGCCAGAAAAAGGCTTGTGTTTTATAGAAATATTTCCAAATCGGATTTCTGTTGAAGTACTCTTTGTTTATGTTTTCAATGTCCCGATTTTCTTCATTATTATTTTTAAAAAAAGAATTGTTTGTTTCCCCCGGAACATTTTTTTCTGGCAAAAATTCTATATTTTGTTTAAAAAGGTATTTAAAGTTAAACTTTTCTTTTTCAGAAAGTTCGGAATTTGCCCAAACAGGTAAAACGATTTCCACAGCATTTTTTGCCTCCAGATTATTAACAGATGACATTAAAAAAGTATCGCTTAGCTGCAGAATTTCTATTCTGTCCAGAATATGATGTTCCACAGAATTTCTTAAAATATAAGGGGATTGAGCATACGTGTTGGGAACGGGTAAGACAAGTGTTAAACCAATAATTATTCTATATTTGAAAAACAGGATACTCAATTCCGGAAAATTTAAAAGAGGCTTACAATTTTTAAGGAACATAATGTTGATGTTTACAAAAAGAATTTATCAATTAACTTAAATATTTTCCAACTATAGGCATTCTCCTTCCCACACCAAATGCTTTGGAAGTTACTCTTAATACAGGTGCTGTCTGATGTCTTTTAAATTCATTTATATTTACCAGTCTGAGAATTCTTTTAACTAAAGTTTCATCAAAACCTTCTTTAATAATTTCATCAGGACCTTTACATTCTTCTATATATTTATAGAGAATAGGATCCAAAATGTCATATTCCGGCAGACTGTCACTATCTTTTTGATTTGGTCGTAGTTCTGCTGAAGGAGGTTTGCTGATGGTATTTTGAGGGATGATGTTTTCATCTTTATTTATATAAGCCGCCAATCTGTATACATCTGTTTTGTACACATCTCCTATTACAGAAAGACCGCCGCACAAATCCCCGTAAAGCGTTCCGTAACCTACGGCCATTTCACTTTTATTTGTTGTGTTTAATAAGATATTTCCAAATTTATTTGAAATGGCCATGTTCAGTATTCCTCTTATTCTTGCCTGAATATTTTCTTCTGTCACATTAAACGGAGCATCCTGAAATATGGGTTGTAAATGAATCATAAAGGAATCATACATTTCTTTGATAGGAATAATATTATAATAAATTCCTAATTTTTCAGCAAGAACCAAAGCATCATCAAGACTATGTTGAGAAGAAAACTGAGAGGGCATCATTAAAACTCTGACATTATCCTTTCCCAGGGCTCTGACGGCCAAAACCAATGTAATGGCAGAATCAATTCCTCCGGACAACCCTAAAACGGCTTTAGCAAAGCCCAATTTATTAAAATAATCCTGCAATCCCAAAACTAAAGCATCATGAATGTCTTTAATTTTATCTTTTGGTTGTTCCTTTTTTACACCACCTCTGATGACTGATTCAAGATCAAAAACCTTGTTTTCTTCTACGAAGTATGACATTTCTTCATAAATCACCCCATCAGGGGATACAACTACAGAACCTCCGTCAAAAATCAGTTCAGTCTGAGCTCCTACCTGATTTACATAAAATATAGGTACTTTATATCTATTTGCATTACACCTCAATATATGTAACCTCTCTTCTGCGTGACTGTATGAAAATGGGGAGGCAGAAACATTGATCATCAAATCAGGTTTGTGAGGCATCATTTCATCCATTGGACATATAGTATACAGGGGATTTTCATTACCAATATTCCAAATATCTTCACAAACGGTAAGGGCAATTTTTTTACCTTTGAAGGAGACTACCTCAAATTTATCTGCCGGGTCAAAATATCGGTATTCATCAAATACATCATATGTTGGTAAAAGTGTTTTATGCTGGACATGTTGAATTTCACCATTGTAAAGAAAGAAAACAGAATTGTACAAATCTTTTCCCTCTGCTCTTGGGTTTTTAGAAGGAGATCCAACAACAATGGCTATATCGTGGCTCATTTTTTGTAATTGATGAATACTCTCATTCGAAAGTCTGATAAAATCATCAAATTCCAGAAAATCTCGTGGCGGATATCCACAAGTAGCTAATTCAGCAAAACAAATGATATCAGCATTTTGACTTTTTGCATCCTCAATGGCATTCATCATCTTTTTCAGATTTGATTCAAAATTTCCAATGTGATAATTCAGTTGAGCAACACAAATTTTCATCTTAATATTTTTTTAATTACCATGATAATTCAAAGCCAATTGAAAAGTCCGGATTATTGCGGAATGGTTATAATTTTTGTCAAATAGGTTTGTGACCGAAAAGCAAGATTCATATTTCATTCAAATAAATAAAAGATATTTATCAGGGATAATATAATTTGATGCAAAGTAAGGTATTTTTTTGCACAAAGATTATTTTTATATAGCCTATAAAAGATTTTTTAAAGATTGGTGTTCTTCGTATCTTTGCGCTTCTAAAAATAAAAAAGTCATGGCAAATTATAGAAAAGAAAAAGACAGCATGGGGTTTATTAATGTTCCGGCAGACAAATACTGGGGAGCACAAACACAAAGATCTTCTGAAAATTTTAAAATCGGAGGACATATTATGCCAAAAGAAATTATTCAGGGATTTGCCATTTTAAAAATGGCAGCAGCTCAAGCCAATCATGACCTTGGGGTTTTGCCAAAAAATAAATTGATATTAATTGAAAAAGTATGTAAAGAGATTTTGGCAGGAAAACTCGATGACCAGTTTCCACTGGTTGTTTGGCAAACCGGATCCGGAACACAATCCAACATGAACGTCAATGAGGTCATTGCCAACAGGGCACATGTCATACAAGGCGGAAATTTGATGGATGAGAAAAAGGTTCTTCACCCGAATGATGATGTTAATAAATCTCAATCTTCCAATGATACTTTTCCTACAGCCATGCACATTGCAGCTTATAAAGTTTTGGTTGAGGTTACTGTTCCGGGTTTAGAAGTATTGAAGAACACCCTTCATGAAAAATCAAAAAAATTCATGAAAGTGGTTAAAATCGGCAGAACTCATTTTATGGATGCAACTCCTTTGACACTTGGTCAGGAATTAAGCGGATATGTATCACAACTTGAACATGGAATTGCGGCTATAAAAAACACATATAAACATTTGTCAGAACTGGCGCTGGGAGGAACTGCTGTAGGAACAGGACTCAATACTCCTAAGGGATATGACAAATTAGTTGCTGAAAAAATAGCCAACATTACCGACCTCCCTTTCATCACGGGAAAAAATAAATTTGAAGGTTTATCAGCACACGACGCTATTGTAGAGGCACATGGGGCATTAAAAACAGTAGCGGTTTCTTTAATGAAAATCGGGAATGATATCAGAATGCTTGCCTCTGGTCCACGATGTGGTATCGGAGAAATTAACATTCCTGAAAATGAACCCGGATCCTCCATAATGCCGGGGAAAGTAAATCCGACACAGTCAGAAGCTTTAACGATGGCCATGGCACAGGTTTTAGGAAACGATGTGGCGATTAATATCGGAGGGATGACTGGTCATTTCCAGTTGAATGTATTTAAACCTGTAATGATATTTAATTTTTTGATGTCAGCCAACCTTATTGGTGATGCTTGTATGAGTTTTAATGATAACTGTGCTATGGGTATTGAAGCAAATGTACCCAGGATACAACATAATCTGGAAAATTCATTAATGCTTGTGACAGCATTAAATACTAAAATCGGATACGATAAGGCAGCAGAAATTGCTAAAAAAGCACATAAAGAAGGTACTTCTCTCAGACAGGCAGCTATTAAACTGGAGTATTTGACTTCTGAAGAATTTGACGAATGGGTCAGACCTGAAAAAATGATTTAAATGGTCAGAAACCCTGGCTTTTTAAAGAAAAGTTTCTGTTTTTTAAAATAAATACAAATACTTTATAATACAAATATGAAGATTGGTTTAATTTTACGGCCTTGATAAAAAAAGTTTAAATAATAATATATAAAAATAAAGAAAAATGCCCTATTTATTTACATCAGAATCAGTATCGGAAGGACATCCGGATAAAGTTGCGGATCAAATTTCAGACGCTCTTGTAGATCATTTTATTGCTTTTGACCCAGAATCTAAAGTGGCATGCGAAACCCTTGTTACAACAGGTCAGGTGATTCTGGCAGGTGAAGTTAAATCCAACACATATCTTGATGTACAACAAATTGCCCGTGATGTGATCAAACGAATAGGATATACCAAATCTGAGTATATGTTTGAAGCAAATTCCTGTGGAATTTTATCTGCCATACATGAGCAGTCACCTGATATTAATCAGGGAGTTGACCGCAAAAAAAAGGAAGATCAGGGAGCAGGCGATCAGGGAATGATGTTTGGTTATGCAACCAGTGAAACTGATAATTACATGCCATTAGCACTGGATCTCTCACATAAAATTTTACATGTTCTTGCCGATATCAGAAAAGAAGGCAAAAAAATGAAATATTTGAGACCTGATGCCAAATCTCAGGTTACCATAGAATATGATGACAATAATAACCCGATTCGTATTGACAGTATTGTTGTTTCTACACAACACGATCCCTTTGACAAGGATGCCAAAATGCTTGAAGTTATTAAAAATGATGTTAAAACCATCGTAATACCTGCTGTCATAAAACAATTGAAACCATCACTGAAGAAATTATTTACGGATAAAATTATATATCATGTCAACCCTACCGGTAAGTTTGTCATTGGAGGACCTCATGGTGACACAGGACTGACAGGGCGAAAAATTATTGTGGATACGTACGGAGGAAAAGGCGCACACGGAGGCGGTGCTTTTTCAGGTAAAGACCCAAGCAAAGTTGACAGATCGGCGGCTTATGCAACCAGACATATAGCAAAAAATCTTGTTGCTGCTGGAATATGTGATGAAGTTTTAGTGCAGGTTTCTTACGCAATAGGTGTAGCAAAACCGACCAATATTTATGTTAACACGTATAATTCCTCAAAAGTAAATATGTCAGATGGTGACATCGCCAAAAAAGTGTATGATATTTTTGATATGAGACCTTATGCCATTGAACAAAGGCTTAAACTCAGAAATCCTATTTATTCGGATGCTGCGGCCTACGGACATATGGGAAGGACTTCAGAAACCAAAAAGGTTACTTTTAAAGATGGTTCGGGAAATGTAAAAACATTAAAAGTGGAAACATTTACTTGGGAGAAACTTGATTATGTTGAAAAAATACAAAAGGCATTTAAAAAATAATCCGACTTATTCGACAGATAATATAATAAGTTCGGTTCTTCTGTTTTCCTGATGTTTTCTTCCGTACACTCAGTGTTGTTTGTACAATCATTAACCAATATTTTTTCTCCGAATCCTCTGGCTTTGATTCGTGATAAGTCTATATTTTTATTGGCAAGAAACGATATGACAGACTCAGATCTTTTTGTGAAAGCCAGGTATTATAGTTGTCATTTCACCTTGAGTCTGTATGTGAATCTATAGAAATTTTTACATCTGGATTATTATTGAGAAAGGAGATCAGATTATTTAATTCGGACATAGATTCTTTTCTAATGTCCCACTTATCAAAATCGTAGTAAATATTTTTCAGCTGAAATATTTTATTTGGCTCTGCTTTTTCAACTTTTACACTGGTATTAATATTCAGACCTTCTTTTCTTGAAAAATTGGATGTATTTATTTCGGTTACCGGGGTGAAATATCCTTCTTTCAAAGTTGTGATTTCGTAGGATGTATTTGGTTTGGCAGAAATTTCAAATTCTCCGGTTTTATCAGAGGTTACTTTTTTGCTTTTATTGGTCTGCTTTTCTGTAAATGCCAATTCTACATCCGGAACTATATTTCCTGTCTCATTTTTGGTTGTTCCTGAAATTAAAAAATCACCTGATGTGTACTGCACTGAAATTTTTGCCTCATCATTTTTGTCGGAATAGATTTCAGAACTTTTTAATGTTTTTAATAATTTACCTCTGTAAGCAATGATGATGCCGGATTCGTTATTTTTATCAACAGTAATGAATGCTTTTCCAAGTGAATCCGTTTTATAAACAATATTCTGTAAGTTTTCCTGCACCAAAACAATACCCACATCTTTTATGGGTTGACCGGAAATGCTATCTTTTATTTCGATAGTTAAATCAAAATATTGTTTTGGTATTTTTACAAAAGAATAGATATTGTCATCTCCTGTGTCGTTATCACGCGTACTTGAAAAATATCCCTGTAAAAAATTGTCATCGCACATTATGCCGTAATCATCAAAATTAGAATTAAAAGGTTTCCCCAGATTAACAGGAAAAGTCCAATCATTTTTGACATATCTGGTTGTGAACATATCCAAACCACCCAGACCATCCGGAGACTCATGACTGAAAACCAATACACTGTCAGACAAAAATGCCGGAAAAACTTCATCTTCTACAGAATTAATATAATCAGGGAGTCTTTTTGGTGTTGACCATGGTTCATTTGATGATATTCTTTCGCACAGATAAAGATCAAAACGATTGTTACCTTCTTTATCACTTGCAAAAATCAGTTTTGTTCCGACCTGATTCAACGAAGGATGCACATAATTATAGTTTTCTACCTGAATAAAGGCTGGGACAGCTTCTTCCCATTTCCCATTATTGTTTTTTGAAACCAAAATAACAAAAGAGGCAACATTTTTATTATTTACGTTATTTCTATTTTTTGTAAAATACATTTCCTTTCCACGATTGAGAAAGGCAACTGAACCGATATTATATTGTCCGTTCAATTCATGAGCAAATGGAAGTACTTTTTGTCTGTTCGTATCGTAATAATAAAGTCTGGAAAAATTTTCAGACGTATATCCGTCAAAATTTGTTTTAGTAGACAACCGCGTAGAACTAAAAATGATTTTCCCTTCGTAAATCGCCGGGCAATAATCTGAAAATGATGAATTAAAAGGAGCGACATCCACCTGATATTTTGAGTTTTCTTCAAAATCCGGTTCTTTCGAAAAAACATCTTTCATCGTAAGCAATTGCGGGTGCCCGGAATGTTGCTTTAGACAAATTTCAACCCACTCCAATGCTTTGATCCTTGACTCCAACGTTTTCAAAAGATATGCATATTCTATTTTGGAAGCAATAGACATAACCTCTTTATTTTCTATCCTATTGTAGGTAAGAAATGACATTTTATAATTGCCTAAAATTTTATAGGAAGTAGCCAGTTTTTGCAGGGATATTAAGTCTGTGTTATTGTTTTTTAAACATTTTTCATATTCCTGAATAGCAATACTGAACAACAATCTGTCAAATGCTTCATCGGCTCTGGGACAGGCATTAATTTTTGAAAATGAAAAGGTATTCAGAAAAACAAAAATCAATATAATACAAACAATATTCCATTTTATTTTTAAATGAATGATTGTGCTATTTAGTTTATTAATATTGTGTAAGATCATTTGCATCAGAATTTTGGCAAATTAGTAATTTTGTGAATGGAAGGTACTTTTGTTTTTTTCTTGTTCCAGGTATATTCAATGACAATCTCATGCGCTCCGGAACCAATTTCTCTGAAAAGACTATTGGTATAATCATAAGCATAAGATAGGTTTATCCCTTCCCACACTGGTATTTCCAACATGGCGGCAATGGCATCTCCTGTTCGGTAACTGCTTCCAATAGAAAACACATTTTTGTACCATAATTGTAATCCCAGGTCCAGCTGAAAAGGTGCGGTATGATGATATTTGGCAAAAATAAATGGTTTTAATTGCCAGATATCCTTTTTTAGATCAATAACATAACCCATTGAACCATAAAAATGGTGGCTTAAAAATCCACCATCGTTATTTAGTTGAAATGATTTTTCAGGAATATAAGCCAAAAGCGAAGGAACTGAAGCAGCTATAAAAAACCGGGAATTATGATACATCAATCCTATTCCCATTCTAGGTATCCAAATATTATTTCTTGAATGTAATGGATCTGTAAATTCAGGTGTTACGGCATTCGAAAAATCTGAATAAATCAGATTGGCACCTCCTTTAATCCCAAATGACAAAACAGATTCATTACTCAGCTTTATCCTGTAAGCATAATTGATTTGCAAGGCTAAATTTTGATCAAAACCAATTTTATCATAAAAGAAATTAAAGCCAATTCCTGCGTTTCCTTTATCGAGACTTTTTCAAAATTACCCGCTAATGTTGAAGGTGCACCATCAATACCCAACCATTGAATTCTGTATGCCAAACCACTGTGAAAGTCTCCCATTCTACCAGTGGCAGAGGGATTGTAAAGACTTTGATTTCTGTACATGTATTTTGTAAAATGCGGATCCTGCTGACTTGAAACCCACAGAGTATTCAAATAGACAAACACAATAATCCAAAAAAATCGCATATAAAATTTCATCTTCTATACTTTAAATAACCTTATTCTCTTCTCAAATCCAACATAGACGTTTTTTTAATCCTGCCATCTGATGACTCCAATAATATAAAATAGGTGCCTTGAGGCAGATCGTTTCCGTTGTCTGATTTGCCATCCCATTGGTTTTCAAATGGATTTTGTTCAAATACGACATTACCCCATCTATTAAAAACATTGATTTTGAAATCACAATCACCTAATCCGGGTATAAAATAAATGTCGTTCAAATCATCACCATTAGGTGTAAAAGCATTTGGAATTACTAAATTTTCGAGATTGCATTCTTTTTCTTTAATAACAATTCTTATTGTCTTTATTTTAATGCAACCGTATTCATTGGTTGCATTAATCGTATAAAGTTGATCGGCATCACCGGTTATTATTACAGAATTGCAATCAAAACAACTTAAACCGGATTCAGGTATCCACCTATACTTAAAATTATTTGGGAGAAGAATTGATGTTGCTTCCCCTTTTTCTATTTGCAATGTATCAGGTATTGAAAAATCCGGTACAGGTAAAATATCAAGTTTCAATCTTATAATACTGTCACATCCATTGAGCGTTTGAAACATGGCCTCATATATGCCTGCAGATGATAATTCAGAGCCATAAAAATTTAAGGTCGTTCCTTCATAAATACTATCTTTGATTTCTGTTAATAAAGGCGGCTTAAATGTCACATCCAGACATTGAATATATTGACATGAGCCTGTAAAAACAGTATCACAATATACACCCGGAACATCGATAACCTGACCCATAAAATCTATGGTTTGTCCGGAACAAATATTTACTCCTTCTGTGGACACAATTTTATCCTCAAAACTAATCACATTCAATATAAAACTATCCTTACATCCCTGATTGGTAGTGGCTTCAAAGTTAAATGAAAAGTTACCGACAGCATCGGGTACAAAAACAATGTTTGAACAACTGTCATTCAGGCAGGTTCCCGTAAAATTATCATCCCAGGTAAAATGGCTGGCACCTGAGAGTTCAATTTTCAGGGAGTCCTCCTTACATATATAAAAAGTGTCCTGTAATCCAACCAGATTTACACCTGGATAAAGTAAAACCGGAACAGTATCAATTCTTACACATGATTTGTTTTTTATCTCCAAAAATATCAATCTATCCGTAATTGTGTTTACTCCGGTCACAGAAGAGTCGGGATTAAGAAGTATGTTTTCATTGTCAATCCATCGGTATTCAAGCCCTGCTTGCTCTACATATCCGATAATAATATCTTTTCCCTGACAAAATGTATTGTCATTGATAAACTGAGTTTCAGGAATGACGTTGATATCAATAAAAACCGAATCTTTTTCTTCACATAAGTTTTCATCAATCATGGTTAAAAATATAAAACCAGACTCCGATTTGCTTACTGATACCGTATTTTCATCAGTCCAAATAATACCTTGTCCTGACCAGAAATATTCCTCTGAAAAGTTGGTGGCAAATACATCAATGGTGTCACCGGAACAAAGAGGTTCAATAGTTGATAATATTTTTTGTTTTGGAAAAACATTTATATTATAAGTATATTTAATTTTACACCCGGAGAAAATATCGGTTTCAATCAACGTTCTGGAATAGGATTTTTCAAAAAAATTATCATCATTGTTCAGTTGAAATAGAGGTTGATTACATTGTGTGCAACTCATTCCGTCGGCTGTATTCCATTGATAGGTTTTTTCAGGCTTTATATCCGGTCCTAAAACAACCATTTCATTCCAGCAAATGGAAAGGGTATCAAAAGTATAAAGAATATTTTGATTGAATCTTGCCATAGCCTGAGAACAAATACAGTTTTCATCTTCAGTAATCAGTAAAAACAATTTACATACATCAATATTGTCTGATAAATTGAGGGCGACACTCGTCGTAATGGTGTTATTTACAGACTGAATGGGATCAAATGTAATTGGGGTCAGGAGGGAGTCTTCTGAGGTAATATTCTGGTCACCATTTTTGTCGTAATATAATTTCCCTGAAAAAACACTGTTAGCAAAAGTAAAGGAGATGCTTGCACTTACATTAAATTCATTTGGTAAAGAACTGTTTGTTATGTCAACTTGTTCAATACTAATTTGTGGTTTGGTTACTTCAACAGGAATGGATTTAAATGCGGAAATTGATTGAACATTACACCAAACCTGATCTTTGACACAAAATGCATCTTTTCCTGAGGAGGTGTAAACATCAATAAAATCTTTATCACACCCGGATGAATTATCCGTCGTTATATCAAAACTCAAAAGGACATTTGAAATAAAAGTCGGAATAGTCCACTCAAAAATCCCCTGATTATGTATGGGAACGGGAATGGGAAGGTTTCCTGAAAAACTTCCCGGAACAGGTCTGATTCCTGGGGGCAACTCAACAAACAATCTGGATTCTGAGGAATGGGCATTTCCATACAGGATTCTGATGTTTTTTGTTTGCCCACAAAATAAAGTGTCTGGTGCAGTTACATTTAGTTGTACCGTTGGAGGAGGATCAATACCTGAAACAGTTTTTGCTCCCGATGTTTTGACCAGTTGGTTTGAATTGGTACCACAAATCTGACTTCCACTTATTGAAAACTTTTCTTTTGAGCCGGAAATAAAGTCACAATTTGTTATTGTTTTATACACAATTTCAAAAGCATTATCAGGAGATTCTGATACAGGAGGCAGGCCATATAAATCATGGTCAGGCCACACTTCCGTTAATTTCCAGATGTACGTTCTGTCCGAAATTAGTTCCGGAAGGGGAACAGGTATTTTATTATTTGTTCCTGCCGGATACACCAAATAGCAACTGCCTTCAAGGATGGTAACACCTGGAGGAAGTGTGATTTTTGATTTTATATCATATAAACTTCCTAAGCCTCCGTTAAACACCAGTATACCGGATTCTTGTAATGTATCACACAAAAGAATTTCATTATCATCTTCATCAATAGAAAATTCCAATTCCCCGTCGGGAAAATCTATATAAAGGGTATCAAATTTCTGAAAACATGGTTTTTCTGCAGGGTTACTGTAAATGTCGCAGTCATATCCATATTCAAATATAATTCTTTTTCTCCCGCAATCTTTTGCTTTTGCTTTAAACGTAAGATTTCTGACTTCACTTTGAAACATGTTTCCCAAAATAAAAAATCCTGAGATGTTGGGATACATGACCGGCAACCCGCTCAATTCAATCCTGATATCTGAAAAACTGTTTTCGTCATAAATCGGCCTGATGTAAATATTTCTTATAGTTGAATTGACCTTATTCATCAATTTAAGTGGAATACTAATTCCGGCAGATAGAGCACTGAATTCTTTTTGCTGTAACTCTAAATGTATGGAAGGAATAGTATTAAAGTTTTGAAGCGTATAGGTAACCTTTTCAGGTAAAATGTCTTCCAATAAAGCTGACCGGTCGAAAATTACTTCGCAAAAAGAGGCAGGAATGGAAGAAGAAATACAAGATTCAGCGGTTCTGTACAACCAGAATCTCAAACCTGCCCTAAAGTTTTTTTGATTTGTAAAGTCCGTAATATCAAGGTAATAATAATCATTAAATTCCTGAAAACTTTTGTAAATTTTTCCTGGCATAATTCCAAATGAAACACCTATACTGTCAAGTGAAATATTATTCACTTTGTCAATTTTAATACCGACAGGACGAACAAAATATTTTACTTCCCCCGGGCTTGGATAAGAGTAGCCGTAATTGAGTAAAACACCTTGAGAGACAGCTTGTCCCGGACATTGCCCGACACCCGGTATAGCCCACTGACTCCAATAATTGAATCCGGTAAAAAATACTTGTCTGTCAGGACATCCGCATGCCAAATAAAATTTTTCATGTTGGATTGCCTCATTAGTAACCACTAGTTTTGGAACATATTTAAAGTTCAATTCATGACCATTCCAGCCTACAAAAGGTGTAGGAAAATTTTTTGCAAATACTTTGTACACACTAAAGGAGATGGAATCTCCGTCTTCATATCTAAAAGAAACTGGAAACAATGGATTTAAGCTTTGTAAAGTATCAGTTGAAAGATGATAGGTATATTGTAGGTTTTTAAAAACAAACGGTATTGAGTCAAATGTATAACGGGTATTGGTAGATTTGTCCAAGATCATTAATTTGGTTTTTACAACCTGTAAACCTTCTTCTATAATTTTTGTGCCGTAATTTGAAGCTGATGTTATTTCATCATGAAACACCTGAATCAAAGCATTTTTAAAACCTGATCCCGGCCGGTCAACCACCACTTTTCCTTTTACGTCCAACCGGAAAGTATCTCCCAAAAATACGGTTTGAAGATTGAGGAGAGCAGGATCCAAAATGCCATCATCATCAGGAATATTATCCCCGTTTTTATCCGGTAATCCAATGGTTAATCTCTTAAAGTCCATATCAAAGTCAACATATCCAGGCAATTCCTGAATACAATACCCATGTGTACAGTCACTTAAAAAAGAAACAGATGTGCAGGATTTTACCAAACCTTTTATTGGACATAATGTATCCAGGTGAAGTTCAAATTCAGCATCAATAAAACTTACATTTTTTTGAGAAGAACATATATTGTAGCAAGAAGTTAGCAGACTGTCTTTACAAGGTAAAAGCAAGGTGTCCCCACAATTTGCAATAAGAGGGATAGTAAGATTTGAGTTGTCAGAGGCTAAAGGCAGAGGGTATATTAATTCAATTATTTTTGAAGTGCCCAAAACAGTCACAGAGGACTGAGGGATTACATTTCCAATCGCATAATTGGTATTTATGATTTCCAGAAATGCAGGAATGGTTATGGTGATTTTTATTTCACCGGTTGGACGGGTAAGATTTTCATTCGAAAAAAAATATTTAAGAGCGCCAGCTTTACCATCGGAAACAATACCATTCATTAAAAGAACCAATTCGCTGAATGTTGCATTCTGATTTATTTCCCGGGCATTCACCAATCCGGTGTGGTTTTCATCATTTACGTCTGCGCATTCCTTTTTGTATCGGTAGGCAATTTTCCAGTTTACTCCCGGAGCGTCACACAAATCCTCCTGACAAAAAGAGGTTAAAAAGGAAAAGTTGAATTTTCTTACCTCTTGTGAACTTTCCAGATGATTTCGACTAATAATTGCCGTCTCAGCAACTTCTTTGCCACAATTGTCTATGCTGATTTTAAAATATTCAACGGTAAAACCTTCAGGAACAACAAATGATCCAACTTTTATCATTCTCCCTTCAAAGTTTTGTTCAACGACTAAGGTGATATCTTTATAATCTGAAAAAGAGGGTCTGATATCTAATGTAAATTCCTGTATTTCATCATTGTTGTAATAACATTCAGGGTCTTTTGGCTGCGTCGTGATGGAGAATTTGTTGCCTTTATCATCTATGGGCAGGGCTTTAAATGTTGCTCTTACCAATGAAGAAGAACAGAATTCTGAAAGGCAACCCCATTTAACACTGATTTCGGATTGAATAAATTTTTCTGACAATAAACATCCGACAATAGAAATTTTTTCGGTGATGACCAACTCTTCATTAAAATCAAAAAAACCGTCGCCATTTCCAATATTCATAAAATCCAAAGAAGTAAGCTCCGTTTCAAAAATGTCAGGATTATTCTGAATAACAGTTCCGCTGGCTGAAGAAATTAAAAGGGCAGGATCAAAAACATCTTTAAAAATAAATTTGCTGATACTTCCAAAACGAGTATTTTTAATAGTAATTTTTCGTTCAACAGTCGTCCCAATAGTTGACTCCATAAAAGGGCTTTCAATTTTCGAAATGACTAAATTGGCGGTTTCAACATTAAAGTTATCTGAAAAAATAGTTTTTTGTCCCTGATTTGATTTTAAGACAAACCCGTTCTTGAAAGACAAACCCGAATTTAAACACTCCAAAGTCTTACAAGACGATACAGTTTTGTAAACAAATTCTTTTTCCGTTTTTTGTGTGATATTGCCAATTGAAAAAACAGGTTGCTGCTTTAAAGTGATATTTTTTTCCTGTGCTCCGGTTAATGAATTCGAAATATATTCAAAACCACATGGCATCTGGATAGTAATATCGACATTATTCCAGTCGATATTTTCATCATTTCTTACCGTAATTTTAAAGATTGTTTCTCCACAAACACTAGAAGTATTTTCTATTTTTTGTTTTAATGTAATATTTTGTGCAGATGCCGGCTGAATGCCTAATAACAAGAGGATGGCCCACAACAAATTTGCAGCAAAATATTTTTTACAAAAAGGTATCATCTCAAAAGGTTTTTGACGAATTCAAATAAAAATTTTGATTAAATTCGTTTTGCAAAAATACAGTTTAATATATAAGTTTTCATAAAATTTGTAAACTATCTTACATTTTTTAACTATTTTCTAATCAGACTTTATTGCCCCTTTGGTGGTCCAATTTTAAAATATTTTTGAACCAGTGTCTGATGTTCCCATTTTCTTATATCTTTGTTTTTTCGTTATCAAATAATTTTCAAATGAACACCACTCCATCCAGTAATTTTTTTGACAGTAAAGTTTTAGGACATCCCTCCGGCTTGTTTGTTTTGTTTTTTACAGAAATGTGGGAGAGATTTTCTTATTATGGAATGAGGGCTTTGCTTATCATGTTTTTTACGGCATCTTTAATGGATGGTGGATGGGGATGGCCAAAAGAATGGGCATTTTCTATCTTTGGAACATATACTTCACTGGTGTATCTGTCTACTATTTTAGGTGGTTATATGGCTGATAAAAAAATAGGATTCAGGTGGGCAGTTGTAATTGGAGCACTTTTGATGACTTTAGGCCATGCCTGTATGGCAATGGAGACTTCGTTTTTTATCTATTCAGGATTAACATTTCTGGTTTTCGGAAGTGGATTTTTTAAACCGAATATGACATCAATGATTTCTGAATTGTATAAAGATTTTCCCGAAAAAAAGGATGGAGCCTATACCATTTTTTATATGGGTGTGAATGCCGGTGCTTTTTTTGGAATTTTATTATGTGGGTATTTGGGTGAGATGGTAGGTTGGTCCTGGGGATTTGGACTCGCCGGTATATTTATGCTGTTTGGTCTTCTTCAATTCTGGAAGGCTCAGGATATTTTCGGAGAAGTTGGCAAAGTGCCTTTAGGTACAAAATTTTCCTCTTCAAACGAAGACATAACGGATAAATTAAACCCATTTACTTCGATGGAATTGATAGTAATAGGCATCGCTGCTGTTTTAGGCCTATCCTGGACATTGAACGATCCACTTTCAAAAATAACGGAAGGAAGTATAAATCTGTTTCCATTTACATTGGGGGGTTATTCTGGTTCGACCATTGCTATCATCACTGCTGTAATTTTATTTTTAAGTATGGTGGCAATTAGATTACCTAAGTACTCAAAAATTACGGGAGACAGAATGATGGCCGTTCTGTTTTTCTCATTGGTAACGATATTTTTCTGGGCAATTTTTGAGCAGTCTCCCGGTACGCTTACTTTGTTTGCCAAAGACTATACAAACAGAGTCCTCACAGGCGGGGCAGGTCTTACTTTTAAAATTGTCAATTCTTTAATGACCTTGATCCCTTTGGCAATTATCACCTGGGTGTTGTCTTTATTATTCAGACAAACATTTAAAAAATATTCTCTTTCCAATATCATTCTCAGCTGCAGTTTTGTTCTGATATGGGCTATTTCTATCTGGATGTTGTACACCGAATTTATGAAAGATGTCGCGGAAGTTCCTGCTTCATGGTTTGGCGTTTTGAATTCTTTGTTTATCATTATTTTTGCACCTTTGTTTTCAAAATGGTGGGAAAGTAAATATAACCCCAACGCCAATACAAAATATGCCATTTCCATGTTTCTGCTTGCATTGGGCATGGCCTGTGTCGCATTTGGTTCAGCTTCCATACCGGCAGGAGCAGCAACTGCTTCCGTCAGTATGATATGGCTGATTCTTGTATATTTGTTTCATACACTTGGGGAATTATGTATTTCACCTGTTTCGTTGTCTTATGTCAGCAAGTTGGTTCCACCCAGAATGATAGCATTTATGTTTAGCGTCTATTATCTCGCCGTGGCTATCGGGATGAAACTGGCTGGAGTTTTTGGAGAAAAATCAGAAGCCATTGCAAAAGAGGAAGGAATAGCTTATTTCTTCTGGATATTAACCTTTGTCTCCATTTGTATAGGAATTTTGGCCCTTATTGCCACTCCTCTTGTAAAAAGATTAATGCACGGAGTAAAATAACCGGAGTAACATTACAAAATGGATGATCTTACTTAGGAGGTATAGGCCATTCATTAACTATAATTACCATGTAAGGAGGTAAAATATTTACCTTTATTTGTAAGGAAAATTTAATTTGGCAAAACAGGAATTAATTCATGTAGTTTTTTCTGAACATGACACCCTTGTAAGCATCATAAGGCGTCGAAATGCCATTTTCCTGTAAGAATTGTCTTTCAGAATCTTCACGTAAATCAATAATAAAAACTTTGCAACCTAAAGCTTTACAAAGTTCTGGATGGGATGATTTCCATGAATATGCCAGTTCAGCAGCTGTGGCATTATAGTTTTTTGTCCACTTTTTAGAAAGCGTTATTTCCAGATAAATTATACCATTTTCGTACTTCAACAACTTTGAAGAAAGGCCCAGACTAATTCTGTAATACATGTCTGTCGCTATATAATGCCGCTTATTTATTTTCTGAATGTCCATACTAAAAACAATACACAAACTGTGCCATATTTGGGAGTATGCATTACTTTTTTTACCTTTGTCGAAACAAACGAAGGCAATAACTTTAACTGAATGGCGGACACTTATCCAAAAATAAACGCACATGGTCATGTGTTGCCTTACCAAAATGAGATTCCTTCATTTATGAAGAAAAAGGAAATCTTTTGGTTGACACAGGATAATAAGTTTATGTGTCAGAAAAATTGGAAGAGACCCGTCACTCATCCCAGCTTTTTTCTTAAAGAAAAGGTGGAATGGATGGAAAAAAACAACATTGATCATGAGGTTGTCATCACTCTTTCCCAGTTATACGCCAATGGTTATGAAAAAGAGTTGGCTTGTGATATTATTCGGTTTCAGAATGATTTTCAACAATCTGTACAGGAGAAATATCCTGAAAAGTTTACAGTAGGATTTGTGGTTCAACCTGCCTATACGGAGGATGCTATCAAGGAAATGGAAAGATGTGTTTACCAATTGGGCCTGAAAGTATTATGTCTCCCTACACATTTTTATGATACGGATAGGTCATGGAAAAGTATAGCTGATGAAAAAACAAAACCGATATTTGCGTTGGCAAATGAATTGAAACTCGCTATAGAAATACATCCTTATGACAGTGAAAAAATGGTGGCTCTTGAAGATGTTTTCTGGCGGTTTCATCTGATATGGATGTGTGCACAAACAGCGGACGCCTTTCATCTTTATTCCAATCTTAATTTTTCTCAGCTATATCCTGAAACCAGGGTTTGTTTTGCTCATGGAAATCAATTTGGTCAAATGGGTCATGGCAGAAGAGTACAAGCTTATCTCGGCCGCCCTGATTTATTTGAAAACGGAAAAGACCCAAGAGAAAATATAAGATGTTCCAATGTTTTTTTCGATACACTGGTACACGATGTCTGGTCGTTTGAATTGCTGGTAAAACGACAGGGGACATCACAAATAGTGGCAGGGCTTGATGATCCTTATCCGTTGGGAGAAATGGACGGAATTCCCGATTCTTACCCCGGTAAAGTACTTGATGATGCTGTTTATGAAGGTGTTATCACTAAGGCAGAACAGAAAAATATATGGAATAGGAATGTTATCAATTGGCTTGGATTTGAACCTGGCCTGAACAATATAAGAAAATAGATTTTTAGATGGAGCATACATATTTTTTAAAGGCACAGGAATTGGATGCTAAGGATATTCTTTCAGGATTCCGCTCAGAATTTCATATTCCAAAAAATGAAAACGGAGAAGAAAGTATTTATTTATGTGGCAACTCACTTGGGCTCATGCCAAAAAAAACAACAGTATATATAAATGAGGAATTGGCAGATTGGTCAAAACTAGGAGTGGAGGGACATCTGCATGCAAAACATCCGTGGATGCCCTATCACGAATTTCTCACTGAAAATATGGCCGAACTGGTTGGAGCTCTCCCAAAAGAGGTGGTGGTGATGAATAGCCTGACGGTAAATCTTCATTTACTTATGGTATCATTTTATAGACCTACAAAATCCAGGTTTAAAATTTTATTGGAATATTCGCCATTTCCTTCGGACAGGTATGCGGTAGAATCACAGATTTTATTTCATGGTTTTGACCCTAAAACAGCCCTGGTAGAGTTAAAACCCTTGTCAGGTACGTATGAAATAACAACAGAACAAATCGCAGAGTATCTTAAAGAAGAGGGAGATGAGATAGCCCTTATTCTTTTGGGAGGAGTGAATTATTATACAGGACAGGCATATGATATCAGGGAAATAACCAGAATGGGACACAATGCCGGTTGTGTGGTTGGATTTGATCTTGCACATGCAGCAGGAAATTTGTATCTTTCCTTGCACGACGATGGACCAGATTTTGCAGCCTGGTGCAATTATAAATATATTAATTCAGGACCAGGCGCTTTATCGGGCGTTTTTGTTCATGAACGACATTCAAAACGTTTTGATATGCCTAGATTTAGCGGATGGTGGGGTCATGATAAAAATATCCGGTTTAAAATGGAAAATACGTTTGTTCCAATGGAAGGCGCAGAGGGATGGCAATTAAGTAACCCTCCCATATTGTCGATGACACCCATAAGGGCATCTCTTGAAATATTCAGTGCAGCAGGAATAAAAAACTGCAGGATAAAATCGGTTCAGATGACTTCTTTTTTACTTGAAATGTTTGATCATTCGGCAATTAAAGGATTCGAGATTATAACACCGAGAGAACCGGAAAAAAGAGGGTGTCAGTTGTCCTTCAGAATGATTAAACCTGATAAAACATTGTTTAATACATTGGTAAAAAGAAATATCATTGCTGACTGGAGGGAACCGGACGTAATACGTATAGCGCCAGTACCTCTTTATAATTCATTTATGGATGTATATCGATTTGTAAAGATTCTTTCAGAAGAATTTAATTCATAACAAGTATTTTTGTCACCAGTGTTTCTGGAGAATCAAGTAATTCCTGGCTTGTAGAAAAAACCAGGTAAACACCACTTTTTACTCTTAACCCTGTATAATCTTTTGCATTCCAGATTGCCTGCCCACCTTCTGCGGTTGTTTCGTAAACAAGCCTGCCGCTGATATCTGTTATTTTTACATTAGCATCTCTGACAAGACCTTTTATGGCAATCAAACCATCATATTCAGGTCTTACAGGATTAGGAAAAACATTTACTTCTCCATGTGTCTTGCCACCAGTGGTAGTGGTGGTTCTGAAACTCTGAATTCCGTTGTTGGAAGAAATCCACATTTCGCCGCTTACACCATTGAAAGCGAGATACCTGACGGTATTGTCCAGAAGAGGAGAATTTTTAATATCGTATTTAGTTATTAATGTATCTCCGGAAGGTGAAAGCACAAAAATACCGTTTTTAGTTCCTAGCCATTTTCTGTTTGCACCATCCGTCGCAATACTTAATATTTCTTCTGTTTTTAATAATATGGCTGGAATTCCATCTTCAATTACCTTTCTGGTGGTACCTGTACAATTTGCTGAAAAGGGATCCGGACAATCAAAAATGACAGGACCTTCTGAAGTACCGACCCAGATACTTCCGTTCAGATCCATAAAAACAGTGTGTACCTTGTTGGCTTCAATTTCACTGTTTGCAGAAGTTATATAACGGATTTTGTCATCACTGGTGTCAAAAAAATCATCCCCTTCATTAAAAACAACCAGACCGTTACTTACACCCTGAATGGACATCCATTTATTTTTATTTCTGTCAATCGTCATTTTTGCAATGTTGGTATTACCTGACAATGAAAAATTCTGCCATTCTCCTTCCTTCGTCAATACTACCAATGGTTTTGGCGCACCATAATTACATATCCATAAGTTTTGATCATTGTCATACACCATAAACGGGATTCTGGTTCGTAAAGTGTCTCCAATTCTGGGCAATAATATCCGATTGGTATTATTTTTATTAAAATGTTCCACCGTTCCTTCTTTAGTATCCCACTTCATAAATCCGTTCCAAAAACTGCCAATGACAATGTCGTTGTTTTTTTGATTGGGAACTACGGTCTGAATATAAGCCATGTCATATTGCCCGATTTCAGGAAAATTTTCATTTAAATAATTTGTCCAAACCTTGTCTTCATATTTATAAAAACCATAACTTCCGGATGGATTTTGGTAATCTTCCGTAATACCACCACCAGCTAAATAAACCGTTTCACCTTTAAAGTATATTTCGCCGCTTTGATTTCCCAATGGAGAATTATAATCAAAAGTTGCACAACCATCGGTTATTTTATCTGAATATTTAAAAGGACTCCATTCGTCTGCAAACCAGATTTTCCCATTAGAATCCTCCAAAGCAAATCGAATTCTCGCGAGGCAGGTTTGATTACCCGACTTTACATTCAGATCTTTGTCAACATAATCAATTTTACTACGATTGTTCGAAAAATTTCTGTTGCCAATGATCAAATACTGATTTCCCGGTGAAAGAAAATTGATATCAAATCCCAGTTCAGGGGTGTATTTTTTTTCAAAATTACCTATACCATTTCCTGAAAAAATAGTATCGTTAATATTTACAAAAAGTAGATTATTAAAGGTAGCGATTTGTTGTGCTTTATAATTTTCTTTTAACCCGAAAGCAGAACTCATTTTTTTCCATCTTCCAAAATCAGCAGGATTTGAATCTTTAAGACTGATAAAAAAAATACTGCTGTCGGTAGAGACAAAAATAGCTTTATTTAACGCAGTTACCCCATTTATAGAAAAAGGAGTAAAAGTGGTATTAATAAATTCAAGTTTCTTTAGATTGAACGAAAGTATTCCAAAATCAGTGGCGAGATAGGCAATTTCATTATCAACAATCTGGAAATCATTTATTGATTTGCTTCCTATGATGGTTCGGTTGTCTTTTATCGAAGGAATATTAATAACTTCATCATTATCAGAAAGTATATCAATATTACTATCAGTATATAATATAATAAGCTGATCGTTGCTTTTATCAAAAATCAGACGACTGATATTTACGCTGGAGAGACCATCTTCTTTTGATAAAAACCGGGTAGAGTTGTCTTCTTTATTTATAATCAATAAACCTTTGGAAGCGGCATAAAATATATTGTTTTCACTTTCGGCTACCCAAAATCCTTCTTTATAGGCAAGATGTGATTTCCAAACTCCGATCGGTATTTCAGATTGTGCGGAAAGGAAGTAGGAAAGAAAGGTAAAAACTAAAAATAAAACTATCTTTTTTGGCATATTTCTGAATTGTATTCCATTAAGGTAAAAAGAGGAATATTTATTGTTTAAATGGGACAAATAAGGCTTTATTCAGGTTTTTTTCTTTGTTTTGTAAAGGTTGCTATTTTCCAGATAATGAAATACCACATCAGGAACCAGATATTGAATGGATTTTCCCTGTGAAATTCTTTCCCTGATCATAGTTGAGGAAAGATGGAGAAGTGGAGCATCAACAAAGTGTACTCTTTTTAAATAATCAGGGTTTATCTGGTCGTAACCCTGACGATTATACACCAGAATGTCATAATCTTCAAGTAACTTTTCAAAATTTTTCCATTTATTGATACTTTGAATGTTGTCACTTCCCATAATAAGGGTAAACGTTTTATCCGGATATTTTTCTTTCAGGTATACAAGTGTATCAATAGTATAAGATGGTTTAGGCAAGGTAAATTCAATTGATGAAACCTTCAGTCTGGGGTTGTTTTCGGTAGCTATTGTGGCAAGATGGAGTCTGTCGTGGTCCTTTGCCAGACTGTTTTTTTGTTTGAGAGGGTTCTGCGGTGACACAACAAGCCAAACTTCCGTCAGATCAGTAAATTGGGCAATATAATCAGCAATAATTAAATGTCCGATGTGAATCGGATTAAAAGAGCCAAAAAATAAGCCAATCTTCATAGTAATTTATTTAAGATCAGCAAAAGTTTAGAAAATTTTAATATGTCTGAGTTGTCATGACAGGCATAAGTAACATCACCAGGACTTCATCCGCATCCTCTTGTGCAGGAACAATTAATCCGGCCCTTGTTGGTGTGGACAATAACAGTTTCACTTCGTCACTTTCCAAAACAGAGAGTATTTCCAATAAAAACTTACCGTTAAAACCAATCGTCATGGGCTCTGCATTAAACTCGCAGGAGAGTTGTTCCGTAGCTTCATTTGAAAAATCAAGGTCCTGAGCGGAAACGGTCATACTGCCCTCAGCAAGATTCAATACAATCTGATAGGTGGATTTATTGGCGTAAATGGCCGTTCTTTTTAAAGAATTCAAAAAATCTTTGCGGTTGATTAAAACTTCATTTGGATTATCAACAGGAATGACGGCATTATAGTCAGGATATTTGGCATCTATCAACCTGCAGGCAATCCTTGTTTTTCCCATGGTAAAAAACACATTTGTTTTATTGAAGCCGATATGAACGTCTTCATCTTCTGTTAATGAGTTTTTTACGAGCATTAATCCTTTTTTGGGTATGATTAATGAAGCGGCTATATCGGTTTTTAAATTAGCAACTGTATATTTTACCAATTTGTGTGCATCAGTTGCAACAATATTTATTTTATTAAAATCAATCTGAAATAACACTCCGGTCATCGCAAGACGAATGTCATCATTGCTGGTGGCAAAAATAGTATTAGTAATACCTTTGAGCACTTTTTTTGCTTTTAATGTCAGACTTTCTGTATCTTCATCAGAAGGGGGCGTTGGGAAGTCTTCAGGAGAATCCCCTGCCAATTTGTATTTTCCAAAAGAAGACAAAATCGTAATACCATTGGTTTCATCATCAATGGTAAAGGTTATCGGTTGTTCCGGCAAAGCTTTCAGGGTTTCAAGTAACATTTTTGCAGGAATGGCTATTCTTCCGTCTTGTTCGGAAAGAACTTCCATAGTGGTAATAATCGTGGTTTCAAGATTGGTAGTGGTAATGGTAAGTTTATTATTGACAATATCAAATAAAAAATCTTCCATGACAGGAATTACCGGATTTGAACCTATGGCTCCAGCAGCTATATTCAGATGTTTAAGTAATTCTGATGACGAAACTTCAAATTTCATTGTATTATTTGAATAATTATGTAAAAAAATGTTCCAGTGAATAAGGTGCAAAGGTAATGATAAAAAGGAAAAATGCAAAGATTAAAACAGGAATAGAAGGAAAAAGAAAAGGATTCGAAATTTTTTCGAATCCTTTTCACGTATTAACCTTAATATTATATCACAACAGAAAACTATTCAATTTACAATATATTACTTAAATAAGAACCAGACCTGTATCAGCCAGGTTTCCTTAACATCACGGATTAATTACAATTGAGATCAATTCTTGACTGTATATCCGCATTCGGGAAACATAAGCCGGTAGGCAAAGAACTCGGAACATACCTGTTAAGGTTATAATCATGCAAGCTTTGGCTCAGAAAAGCCTCAAGATCGCTGATTTCCTCTTCAGAAAGGCCAAGTTTGACGAATAAGGGATCAAGTTGAGAAGCGGGGACTTTGCTGTTTTCAGGAATAGCATTGTTTTTATACTGAATGACCTGTCTTATAGTTCTGTGACTTGAGCCATGTCCTAAAAATGGCGAATCTTTGAGATTGTATAATTGAGGAACTTTAAATTTGTATTCGTCTTCTTTTTTTCCGGTAAATCCACCCCGGCCTAAATGAGCAGCATCAACAGGTTTTGTTTTTAACGTAGGCTCAGGACAATCAACAAGATCTGAAAGCCCAAGTGCGTAAAAATTCATGCTGTTTAAAGCGGGACCTGTATGACAAGCGTTACAATTTGCTTTGCCGAAAAATAACATAGCGCCTCTTTTTTCATTTTCTCGCATAGCATATGTATTTCCTCTTAAAAACTTTTGGAACCCTGCTTCATTTGCAAGAAGCGTTCTTTCATAAGCGGCAATGGCCAATCCGGCAAATTCTTTTGTATATCTTTTATCAACCGGTACATTTGGAAAAGCATCGTCAAATAATTTTTTATAGGTTGAGTTGTTGAGGATCTGATCGTTGATATTGAGTCGGTGAACACCCATACCTGCGATTGCCTGGATTTCCAAACCTTCATAACCAAGAAAATTGGTTTCAATCGGGGTTCCGGCTTTCCATTGACTTTCTGTTCCTTTATTTAAGGCGGTGGCACCAAATTGTCCGTTCCACAATTGATTTTTTTGATAGGCTCCGTTCATGGCAGATGGAGACCTGATGGGTTGAACATCATGGTCGGCAATATCTGTTTTAGGTCTTCTGCTTTCTCCCTTTCTACCAAAACCAAATCCTCCTTCCCCAATACCTTGCAACGTTCCGGCCTGAAAACCTGCCGAAGCATGGTGACAGGAAGCACAGGAAAAGGTACCTGCCATTCTGGGATCCTTGGCATCCGAAGATAATCCGGTTTCATGAAATAAAAAACTTCCAAGGGTTACTTTGGCTCTGGTAATAGGATTTTTGGGGTCCTGAGGTATCTTATGATAATCTTCTGAATCAGGAAGTAAAAAATAGTCTACAGACGAAGTTGGAGATTGAGATTTTAATAAGGAAACCAAATCTTTATCAATATCCTGGACGATCGGGTTGCTGTCATTGTCCGAAGAACAGGAAGATAATAGAATAAAAATTCCAAAGATAATCAGGAAATGCATTGAAGTCCGCATATTATAAACATTTTACACATTAAACAATATATTAATATGTTACAATATTTATGCCAAAAATCTTAGATTTTTTTTGGTCGTAAAGACATCAGTTAGTCATTATTTTCAACTGAATTTTCTGAGTGTTTTTATTAGCGTCAAGTACCATCACCCATATTTTTTTACCGATGTAAAAGTCATCCTTCCCCCTTTTTTCCCAGGCACGAAACTTATTTTCAGCAAGTACATAAGTTCCCGGTAAATCATCAAAAGGTATAAATCCTTCTGCTTTGGTTTCCAGTATTTCAATAAAAATACCCTTTTCAATCATTCCGGAAACAACACCTTCATATTTTTCCCCTATATGGAAAGACATATATTCCACTAGTTTGTATTTAATGGATTCCCTTTCAGCATCCATGGCTTTTCTTTCCTGAAGTGAAATGTGTTTCGTTTTTTGCTCAAGATCTTTAAGATCTGCCCGGAAAGACCCTTCCAGATTTTTATATAAAACTCTGTGGGCAATTACATCAGCATACCTCCTTATTGGTGAAGTAAAATGTGTGTAAAAATCAAATCCCAAACCGTAATGGCCTATATTATGCGGGGAATATTCAGCTTTTGACATGGTGCGTATTGCCATAGGTTCAAGTAACTTCAGGGTTTCATTTTCTGAGATTTCTTTGGCAAGGCGATTAAATGAATCCGTGATGGAGGATGGTGTTTTACCATAAAATGTAAAACCCAGTTCTTTTGCATAATCTGCAAAATCCGATAGTTTTTCGGGATTGGGTAAGTCGTGAATTCTGTAAATGTAAGGTATGGCTGGGGTGGCAAGCTTATACATATATTCAGCTACTTTTTTATTGGCAAGAAGCATAAAATCTTCCACCAGCATATGGGCATCTTTTCGTTCCCTGATTTTGATTTCCAGGGGAACCATATGAGTATCGTACACAAATTGAACCTCGTCTGATTCAAAACTGATCGAACCGTTGTCAAATCGAATTTTTCGCAATTTTTTTGCGATATGATTAAGCAGATTTATTTCATTTGCATAATCACCTTCCTCATTTTCTATTCTTTCCTGTGCCTCTTCATAGGTAAATCGCCTGCAGGAATGAATGATTGTTTTTCCAAACCACTCATTAAATATCCTGCCTTCCTCATCCATTTCAAAAACGGCTGAGAATGTGTATTTATCTTCATTGGGCGTCAGTGAACAAAGATGATTGGACAATTCTTCCGGCAACATTGGACAAACTCTGTCTGCAATATACACAGAGGTTGATCTCGTAAAGGCTTCTTTATCCAGTTCTGAATTTTCATCCAGAAAATGAGTAACATCCGCAATATGAATGCCGATTTCAAAATGACCGTTTTCAAGTTGATGCAAAGAAAGGGCGTCGTCAAAATCTTTGGCAGTCAAAGGGTCGATGGTAAAACATATTTTCTCTCTGAAATCCCGTCTTTTTTGTGTTTCGGCAACATTGATTTTCAGATGTAAATTTTTAGTTTCTTTCAATACTTCTTCTGAAAATTCAATTTCAAAACCATTACTCAGCAGAATATTCTGCATGGCAATTTCATTTTCATCCTCTTTATTCAGTACGGAAATGATTTTACCCCAAATGGCTTTATTTTGTCCTTTCCCCCAATTTGTAATTTCAACTTTTACAAAAGAACCAGAGTTGGTTTGTTTGATTTCATTCAGTTGTACATTAACTTCCGGAAAATTTTTTGGATAATCGACCTTGACTGTTGCATAATTATCATATATGGTCAGGGTACCGATAACCTGACTGATACTTCTTTCTACAATTTCGACAATTTTCCCTTCTAATCTCCGGTTTCTTAATTTTTTTATTATTTCAACCTTGACCAAATCTTTGTGGAGAGCTCCTGAAATATAATTGGGAGCTACATAAATATCCTCCCTTGCATCTGTATTGGTGATATAAGCAGCTCCAGATCTTGTCATATCCACATAACCCTGAAAAAAGGATTTTGTATCGGATGAAGTTTTTTGAGCACTGTTAATTCTGTAAATTCCTGTTTTGGTTTTAATGACCAATCCTTTTGTGACTAATTTATTCAGTTCTTCCTGAATAGAAGAAGGAGGGTTTGAAACATTAATCTTTCTTGAAATCTGATAAGTGTCAAAACTTTTTACTGGCATTTTTGGATAAAAGTTTCAGAATCTGGATTTGCAATTCTTCACTTTTTAACTGGCGTGGTTTACGCAACATGTTACAGGTTGAAATTATCGTCCAAAAGTAACACTATTTCCCCATTATATAGTATTTCCATACTGAATTTTTGAGACAAAGATGAATCATACAATGAACCATCAGCGTTTTGACCTGCAATGATGGTTATTTGTAATTCCTCATCAATATATGCGGCAGATTGTTTGATAATCGAACCTTCTGCTATCGTTGAAGCTATGGGTTTTCTGCTTATGAGTTGGCCTGATTTATTAACAGTAACAAGTATAAATTCGTATTTCATCAGACCTCCTTTCCAATATATCAAGGGGAGGTAGTTTTCTTGAACCGGGAGAGAAAAACAGGGTAAAAACTCAGTGTATTCATCAATTTCAGTTTCCCACTTCAGCAAAACTTCCTCAATAAATTTTTGAGGGAAGGGAGCATTTATTTTGGAAAATTCCAGAATATGGTCCTGAGATAACATCAGAGGAAGTTCTGTTTCAGGAAAAAATTCAAATAATTCCTGCTGCTCTTTGGACAACGCTGACATACTATTTGTCTTTTATCACTTTTAAACTAAGGTCTAGCGTTCCGGCAGAATGGGTCAAAGCACCGACAGATATAAAATCAACCCCTGTTTGTGCTATTTTTCTCACTGTGGATAAATTTACCCCTCCGGAAGCCTCTGTTTCAAAATTTTTATTGACATGGGCAACGGCTTCTCTTAAAATAGGTAATTCAAAATTGTCAAACATAATCCTGTTTATTCCGCCCCTTTGAAGAACTTCTTCCAACTCAAGTAAATTTCTGACCTCTACTGTAATTTTAAGGTTTTTTTGAGTTTTTTCAAGATACTGATGAACCGCATCAATGGCTTTGGTTATCCCTCCGCAAGCATCAATATGGTTGTCTTTAATCATGATCCAGTCATAAAGCCCTATGCGATAATTGCTGCAGCCACCAATTTTTACAGCCCATTTTTCGAGCAACCTCAATAAAGGTGTTGTTTTTCGGGTATCGAGTATGGTAACGGGAAGACCTTCCACCTCAAAAGCAAAACGATTGCTCAAAGAAGCAATACCGCTCATTCTTTGCATGATATTTAAAACCAACCTTTCTCCTTGCAGAAGCGCTCTTGAATTACATTCTACATAAAAAGCGATGTCTCCGTATTTGATATCCTGACCATCAGATATGATCTCTTCAAAAAAGCAATCAGGGTCAAGTTTCTTGAAAATCGTTTTTGCCAGACTGACACCCGCAATGACACCGTCGTCTTTTACCAGCAATTTTGCTTTGCTTCTGGAATCGGCCGGAATGCAAGCCAATGATGTATGATCACCGTCCTTAATATCTTCATCCAGCGCCATTTTTATAAACCAGTCTATATAAGTTTTATCTAAACCTTCCATACCTTTTTATTTAAAAAGAGGCAAAATTACGCGAAATTTTAGGATTAGAGGGACAAAAAATGTCTTACGTATCGAAAATTACAAATACTTGAATCAATTTCGTCAATTTCCTGTTTATTTGTAGGAATTTTGACAGGCAATACAAAGAACGGTTTAAAATTGACAAACGGAGTTTTTAGACAAACGGAAGAGATGGGCAAGTTTTATTAAAATGCTCAGATTGAAAAATTAAAAAGTATAAAATGTAAGTGTTATGAATATAAAAATGATTATTGTTTTCTTTTGTTTTTGTTTGGGAAATGAAATTTTTGGTCAATACAAAAGTGACGTTACGAAGCCGGATGTGTCGCAGCCCATGATAAAAGATATTGAAATACCCAGGGTACGATATGCTGAAAACATTACGCCGAGAGAATTAAAAATGCACCTTGACGTTCTTGCTTCTCCGGAATTTGAAGGCAGAGAAACCGGAACACCCGGAAATGACAAAGCGGCTGCATACATCTCAAAATATTTGTATAATTTAGGAATAGCCACTATTCCTGGGGCGGATGAATACAAACAATCAGTAGCTTTTACCTTCAGCAAATGGCTTAATAATGAAATTGGAATCAATAAAACAATATACAAACACTTATGGGACTACCTTGTATTTCCGAGTGACAATCCTGGTGAAAATATTGATACTGATGATATTGTTTTTTTAGGATATGGCATTGATGATGAAAAATACAGTGACTACAAAAAAGCAAAAGTCAAAGGGAAAGTCATAATGATCAACAAGGGAGAACCGATGCGCAATGACAGTATTTCGTTTATTACCGGCACAAGCCAACTTTCTGCCTGGAGTAGTGATATGGGAAAAAAATTGAAAATTGCAAAAGAAAAAGGAGTCAAGGCTGTTCTCATCATTGATAATGATATCAAAAAAACACTTGAGGTCAATCGCAGAAAAGTGTTGGGTTCATTTCTTGAGTTGGGAGACCTGACCCATAAAAAATATGATAAACCCACTCATATTTATATTTCTTCCACCATGGCCACGGAAATCATTGGTGGAAAACAAAAAAAGATATTGAAAGCCAGAAAAAAAATGGCAAAAGGCAAAGCGTCGTCCGTTGAATTAACAGCTAAAGTGATAATTCAACTGCAAAAGGAGGTGAAAGTTTTGGAGAGCAACAATGTCATAGGTTATGTAGAAGGAAAAGATAAAAAAGATGAGTACGTATTTGTTTCTGCACATTTTGACCATTTGGGGAAAAGAGGAGATGATATTTATTTTGGCGCAGATGACAATGGCAGTGGATCGTCCATGTTGCTTGAACTGGCCCAATCTTTTCAGCAAGCTGTTATGGAAGGAAACAGACCTTCGCGAAGTATTGTATTCTGTTGGTTTACCGGGGAGGAAAAGGGCCTTTTAGGTTCGCAGTATTATACAGAGTACCCGCTTTTCCCTCTTAAAAACACAGTGGTCAATGTAAATGTTGACATGATTGGAAGAACAGATGAAAACTACAATGACATTAAAGCCTATACGTATGTAATTGGTTCTGACAGGTTGAGTACAGACCTTCACAAGGTCAATGAAGAGATGAATCAGAAATATACACATTTGCTTTTAGACTATAAATACAATGATGAAAATGACCCTAATCAGTTTTATTACCGTTCTGATCACTATAATTTTGCTTCAAAAGGTATACCGGCCATATTCTTTTTTACCGGTGTTCACAAGGATTATCACAGACCTACAGATACGCCGGATAAAATACTTTTCGATAAAATGGCTTCCGTGGGAAAACTGATTTTCCACACCATTTATGAATTGGCCAACAGAAAAGATAGGATAATCGTTGACAAAGAAATAAAATAACGGAATATGACTTTAGGTGATTTTTTTAATATGATTGGGGAAAACCCACAGGTTATTGTTTTTTATTTTGTGGCAATGCCTCTGACAGCATTTCTGGCAGGTTTATTGGGCAAAAACGAAGGGCACCTTGTTCCCTGGAATTATCTGTATTCTTTTTTGATATATGCCGTGAGTATTCCCGGAATTTTTGCGGTAAGTCTGGCTATCTACCTTTTTTTATTTGAAAAAGGAAGTATAATGAAAGCCAATATTTACACACAGGTATTGCCGGTTTTGTGTATGTTTATCACCTATTCCATTATCAGAAAAAATGTTTCATTTAATGATATTCCCGGGTTTAATAGAATCAGCGGATTAATTTTTATGTTGTCCGTTTTAATTATATTTATGTGGATATTGGAAAAAACACATTTGCTGGTCATCACCTTTCTTCCTTTCTGGCAGTTTTTGTTGTTCTTTGTTGGTATTTTGGTGGTTTTACGTTTTGCCTGGATGAGAATGTTTCGGTGAATGAAAAATAGGTATTGGGTTTTAGGTGTTGGGTTTTAGGTGTTGGGTATTAGGTGTTGGGTATTAGGGTGTCAATTGTCAATGCATGAATAACATTGACCATTTTAATCTTTTGTTTCTTTTCAAATATTTGTTTTGAATCAAATCCATTATTACAGGTTTTGTGAAACTATATATCAATAAAGTATGTTACTTTGGTATTACCATTTCAATATCTTTTAATATGTCAAAATTGATATCAGTCAAAATAGATGAAAAAGTGCTCGAAGAAACCGACGCTATGGTTCAGAAATTGGGTATTTCACGCAACAAGTATGTTAATGAAGCCATTGCAGAATATACCAAAACAAAAAAAAGAGCAGACCTGGAGGAACAAATCAGAAAAGAGATAGGACTTATAAGAGAAAGTAGTTTGGAAGTTCTCAAAGAATTTGAAGCCTTAGACGATGATTATGAAACAATTTGATATATTTTTAGCTGATTTGAGCCCTGAATTTGGTACCGAACCGGGCAAAATAAGACCTGTGGTTATTGTTCAGAATAATTTTATAATCAGAGAAGGACACGAATCCACTGTTGTATGTCCATTGACGACAAAACTAACTTCCGGCACTAAAATTTTACGTATCAGGGTTCCGGCTTCCCAATCAAATCTTATTCAGGATTCTGAAATCCTGATTGATCAGGTCAGGGCAATCGACAATAAAAGATTCATCCGTTACGTCGGAAGCCTCGATGAAAAAACGGTGTTACGGGTCAAAGAGAGTCTGGGTATTATATTGGATTTGGTGTGAATTTACAAAAAAAAGACTTAATAATATAAGTGGAATCAATTCTTTTGCTGGTTTTGGTTTTTATATTACCATTTTATATCATACCTTTGTGACCCAATAACCATTTTCCACTACTTATGCCTAAAGATACCTCCATTCACTCCGTACTCATTATCGGAAGTGGCCCTATTGTTATTGGTCAAGCCTGCGAATTTGACTATTCCGGAACCCAGGCAGCCCGCTCGCTGCGCGAAGAGGGAATCGAAGTTTCGCTCATCAATTCCAATCCGGCTACCATCATGACCGACAAAGTCGTTGCAGACCACATTTACCTGTGGCCTCTCACCCCGGAAAGCATCGTTAAAATTCTGGAAGAACGTAAAATTGATGCCGTACTGCCGACCATGGGCGGACAAACAGCCCTCAATCTCGCAATCGAAGTTGATAAAATGGGTATCTGGGAAAAATACGGCGTCAAAATGATCGGTGTGGATGTTAATGCCATCGAACTGACCGAAAACCGGGAAGCTTTCAAACAACATGTCATAAAACTCGGCATGCATGTGGCGGACTCCAGAATCGCCAATTCTTTTCTTGAAGGTAAAGAAGCCGCTCAGGAAATCGGATTTCCGCTCGTCATTCGACCTTCCTACACCCTGGAAGGAACAGAAGGTGGTTTTGTCATGAAGGAAGATGAATTTGATGATGCACTTCGTCGCGGACTTGAAGCATCCCCGACACACGAAGTTCTCGTAGAAAAAGCGGTCTTTGGCTGGAAGGAGTTTGAACTGGAATTACTCCGGGACCAAAACGATAATGTCGTCATCATTTGTACGGTCGAAAACCTCGACCCGATGGGAATCCACACGGGTGACAGTATCACGGTAGCACCGGCTATGACACTCTCAGATACTGCTTTCCAGCAGATGAGAGATGACGCCATCCTGATGATGCGCTCCTTGGGAAATTTTGCCGGTGGGTGTAATGTACAGTTTGCCCTCGAACCTGAAACCGAAAAACTGATTGCCGTAGAGATCAATCCGAGGGTGTCTCGCTCTTCGGCACTTGCCAGCAAGGCCACCGGATACCCTATCGCCAAAATAGCCGCCAAACTGGCCATAGGCTATCATCTCGACGAGTTGAAAAATCAAGTCACCAAAACCACTTCAGCCTTTTTTGAGCCGACACTCGATTATGTCATTGTTAAAATGCCGAGATGGAATTTTGAAAAGTTTTATGGAGCGGACACAACCCTGGGCCTTCAGATGAAGTCTGTAGGCGAAGTGATGTCTATAGGCCGTACTTTTCTCGAAGCCTTGCAAAAAGCCTGTCAGAGTCAGGAAAACAACCGCAGCGGACTAGGTGCGGACATGAAAGAATGGATTCAAACAGACGACATTCTTGAGCGACTGGAAAAAGTAAGCGACGACAGAATTTTCAGGGTCAAAGACGCACTCAGACTAGGTGTTCCGGAAAAAACTGTTCACAAACTCACCAAAATCGATCCCTGGTTTATAAAACAAATCAAAAAACTCGTCCAGACGGAAGAAAAACTAATGCGCTTTAACGTGGCAGAGGATATCCCTGCTGATTATTTTCGCGAGTTAAAAAATATGGGTTACAGTGATGCTCAAATTGCATGGGTTTTGCGTATTAAAGAAGAAGAGGTCACCCGCCAACGTAAAAAACTCGGCATCAAAAGAGTGTATAAAATGGTTGACACTTGTGCTGCTGAGTTTGAGTCAAAAACGAATTACTTTTATAGCTGTTTTGATACTGAAAATGAAAGTATTCCTTCTGACAAGAAAAAAATCATTGTTCTGGGTTCCGGTCCAAACAGGATAGGTCAGGGAATTGAATTTGATTATTGTTGTGTTCACGGAATTCTCGCCATAAAAGAAGCCGGATACGAAGCCATCATGGTCAATTGTAATCCGGAGACCGTATCTACGGATTTTGATATATCAGACAAATTATACTTTGAACCTGTTTTTTGGGAACACCTGGAGGAAATCATCGACCACGAACAACCGGAAGGGGTTATTGTACAATTAGGTGGACAGACAGCCTTAAAATTGGCTGAAAAACTCAAACAAAAAGGGGTCAGAATCATAGGAACAGATTTTGACAACATGGATATTGCTGAAGACAGGGGACGGTTTTCCGATTTGCTGAAAGCACTACACATTCCATATCCAAGATACGGGGTGGCCAATGATGTTGATGAGGCACTTGAAGTGGCTCGTGTGGTATCATATCCGGTATTGGTCCGGCCTTCCTATGTATTGGGTGGGCAGAGGATGCGGATCGTCATCAACGATGCAGAGCTTGAAAAACACGTTTTGAGTATTTTCAAACACATGCCGGATAATAAAGTCCTCATCGACCAGTTTCTCGAAAGAGCACGCGAAGCCGAAATTGATGCCATTTGTGATGGTGAGGAAGTGATGATCATGGGAATTATGGAACATATTGAGCCGGCAGGTATCCATTCGGGAGACAGTTCTGCGGTACTTCCCCCTTATTCCCTTTCGGAAAATGTGATTGATACTATGATAGCCCACGCTAAAAAATTGGCGTTTGCACTCAATATCAAGGGGCTGATCAATATACAGTATGCCATCAAAAATGACCAGGTTTTTGTCATTGAAGCCAATCCGAGGGCGTCACGGACAACACCGTTTATTGCCAAGGCTTATCAGGTTCCTTTCCTGAATATAGCGACCAAAGTGATGATGGGCACCCATAAAATCAAAGATTTTGTTGTTGATAAAAAACTGGAAGGTTATGCCATAAAAGTCCCTGTATTTTCGTTTGAAAAGTTCCCGAATGTTGATAAAAACCTGGGTCCTGAAATGAAATCTACCGGCGAAATGATCTATTACATCAAAGATCTGAATGACCCGTACTTCAGAGATCTGGACAGTAAACGTTCGATGTTTTTATCGAGATAAACAATTTGTCAGAAATGAAAATAGAACATGTCGCTTCCTGAATTTTCTTATCTTGATGAACTCAATGAAGTTCAGCGACTTGCGGTTACCACTTTGGAAGGCCCTGTTATGGTCATTGCCGGACCCGGATCTGGCAAAACCAGGGTATTGACGTATAGAATTGCCCATTTGATCAAAACAGGTGTTTATCCGGGTCATATTCTGGCATTGACGTTTACCAATAAGGCGGCAAAAGAAATGAAAAACAGGATTGAGGGAGTGGTAGGTCCTCAGGCAAAAAGAGTTTGGGCAGGAACATTTCACTCTTTGTTCGCCAAGATATTAAGAGTTGAAGCACATCGAATTGGTTTCCCGAATGATTTTACCATTTATGATACCGATGACACAAAAAGCCTGATCACAGAAATCATTAATCAGCTCAATCTCGACAAAAAAGTGTATTCTCCGGGCGCGGTAAGGTCCAGGATTTCGGCAGCAAAAAGCAATCTGATTACTCCGAAACTTTATGCGGCTAACGAAGAATTGATGGGCCTTGACAGAATGAACAGAAGGCCTTTGATTTACCAGATTTATGAAAAATATGTTGCCAGATGTCTGAGAGCCGGTGCTATGGACTTTGATGACCTTTTGTTGCAAATGTTCAGACTTTTATACCAGAATCCTGACCGAACACGGGAAAAATATCAGAACCAGTTTAAATATGTCATGGTTGATGAGTTTCAGGATACAAACTATTTGCAATACGAAATTTTGAAACTTTTGGCGGTGTACCCGGAGAGTCCCAATAATATTTGTATCGTAGGAGATGATGCGCAAAGTATTTATTCTTTCAGAGGGGCTACCATTGAAAATATTTTACAGTTTGAATCGGATTTCCCAACGCTGAAGACTTTTAAGCTGGAACAGAATTATCGTTCTACCCATTTTATTGTGGAAGCAGCCAATGAAGTTATTACCTACAATAAAAAACAAATTCAGAAAAAAATCTGGACAGACAGGCCAGCCGGAAATAAGATTAAAGTGATTAAAGCTGCTTCTGAAACGGAAGAAGGAAAAAGAATTGCTGATAATATCATAGAACAAAAAAACAGGCATACTTTAAAAAATAAGGATATTGCCATTCTATACAGGACCAACAGCCAGTCCAGAATTTTTGAAGAGCAGATGAGAAGGTATAACATACCCTATAGGGTATACGGTGGTTTATCTTTTTATTCGAGAAAAGAAATTAAGGATATTATCGCCTATATACGCATTACCACTAACGATAAGGATGATGAAGCTTTAAAAAGGGTAATCAACTATCCCAAAAGAGGTATTGGGGACAGTACTGTTGACAGCATCGGCCAACTTGCTGAAGACAACGATATGAGTATGTGGGAGGTGCTCAACAAAATTGATTTCAGCCAGAGGACTAAAAAAGGTATGGTAGAATTTGTTCAGTTGATCAGGGCGTTTAAGGCAAAAGCGGAATCCTCAGATGCATTTGTTACAGCACAATATATTGCTAAACACAGCGGTATTGTTGAACATTTAAAAGCCGATAAAAGTGTGGAAGGACTTTCAAGGATTGAAAATATTGATTCATTATTGGACGGTATTAAAGATTTTGTTGAAAATGATGTTCTGGAAATAAATGAAGAAATTTCACGCGACAAAACCTTGTCATCTTATTTACAAACGATATCATTGATGACGGATGCAGACGAAAGTGATGAAGCAATGGATTCGGTGAGTATGATGTCAATTCATGCTGCCAAAGGCCTTGAGTTTAAATCCGTTTTTGTAACAGGTTTGGAAGAAAATTTATTTCCTTCTTACCAGTCTTTATCAGATCCAAATCTGATTGATGAAGAAAGAAGACTTTTTTATGTAGCTATCACCCGTGCCGAAGAAATACTGACACTTAGTTTTGCAAATGCCAGATATCAGCATGGTGATATGAGATTTAATGATCCCAGTCGTTTTATCGAAGAAATTTCTGAAAACAATCTGGATTCGGTGGTTACCATTCAGAATGTCAATAAAGGATTTGGAGAACCTAAGATATTAGGAGCTTTCAAAACTAAACCGCTTATGTCCGGTGTTCCTAAGATTGACGTGGATGGGTTTAAGGCCAGTGAACCGGGGCAGATCAAAGCAGGACAGAAAGTTTTACATCTGAAATTTGGTGAAGGCAAAGTCATTAATGTGGATGAACGATTGGTTGCATCTATATTATTCCCTCAGGTAGACCCCAACAATGAAAAAAGAATTATGCTAAATTTTGCCAAATTGCAGATTCTGGAAGATTAAGACTAAAAAATAAGTTAAGATTTAATAAGTTTTAATAAGGAAAAAACCCCATTACGTTCGACAAGGATAAAATACACTCCCGGATTCCAGTATTCCGTATCCAAATCCCAATGGTTGTTTTCTGTAATAGTTTTATGTAGTATAAAATTGCCGGAGTCTTTATAAATGGTTATCTTATCATAGAGCTGAAGATTTGAGAGGGTAGTTCTTTTTGTCGCTGGATTCGGAAACAATTTTGGATTGGTAAGATATATGTTTTCTGAAGAACTCAATATATTGCTAAAACCTGGCGTAGGTACCGATAATCTCACAACATTTCCTTCTCCATCCGGGTATCTTCCGTAAGTTACATTGGTTGTGGTCTGGGAAAAGTGAAAAGTGTCTATCGGAGCAAAATTATTGATGTCATTGTCAAAGATGCCTATAAATTCTCCGGATTTACTTAATTTGAAATTGGTGTGCACGATTCCCTGGTCCTGGTCTTCATCGGCCCAGAAAAGGGCAAATTTTCCGGGATCAAGGTTTATATCAGGCATTTTCCATTTATCCGGGCTTTCGGGATTGTCGGTCAGATATTTATCTCCAAGCCAAATGGTTTTATTATCGGCATTAAATATTTCTATCCAATCATCGAATTCTCCTGCGTTATCCTTAATAATAGTATTGTCTGCCATAAACTCATTAATAATCAGTTTTGGAGGTGAATCGAAACCAAGACTTTCCGTAAAATAATGACAAACCGGTAACCGGGAACTGATACTTCTTTCATCTTTTGCTGTAATGTAGTAACGGATATCTGTTTTGACCGGAATAGCGAAGGTAAAATGAAACTTGTTATCATCGGCAACAACGTCATAACCTGTGCCATCATCTGTCAATATTTCTGATAACCAGATTCCATTGTTTAGAGAGTAAAATATTTCAACGGATGCATTATGTTTACCATGTACCTCAAAAGTTATGGTAGCTTCATCATTTTTATCGGTAATAAAGGTATTTTCAATTATCGGAGCCGGATCAGGTGTTCCTATCTGAGATTTTGCAGAAATATTTCTCAGTTCAATGTATTCAAACAATCCGTTTTTAACATGTTCTCCAAGTGCTGATTCATATGAATACAAAAAATCTGCAAAAGTATATCCATAGTCAAGTGAAGCAAAATTATCAATGGAACGTAGAGGGACAATCTGATTAAAAAGTGTACTTAAATGTGACTTCAAAAAGGGTTTATTAAAAAAGTCGTTTAGATATTTTTCGATGTAGTAACCTAATCTTAGTTTATATTCAGGAATGTGTTTGATGATTTCGTATATTGGCCTTTTCTGACCTGATTTTGCCCAGGAATAAACATTTCTTTTTGACCAGTCGACATTAAACCAGTCAATCCCGAATGTATTGTCCATGTCATAACTGATTAGTTGAAATTTTCCGGATTTTGGATTGTGGTACAAATAGGCATTATTAATGTTGTAAACCGGATTGTCCCAGTGACCGGTTAGAATTTCAATGGCAAGTCTTTTTAAATAATCGTCAACGTCAAAAACGGCTTCCAGTTTACAACGATATTCAGGATCTGAAGGAGAATTTAAAACTTTCAGAAATTGTATAAAGGAAGAATAATCAGTATCATTCGTGTTATTTGCCGGCTCGTATACATCTTTACTGTATGAATTGGGGTTGTCTCCGTTGTAAACAAAATTAATTCCATAATTACATTTAAACAATTGTCCGTCAGGATCTTTTTTTCTTGTTTTGAGATATGTGTTATCAATATGTTCCACATTGATATAAACTCCATAAAAGATATCATTAATGTACAAAGCCACATGATTACTTCTGGTACTTTCTACGCCGGCCATTTTCATCAGGTCCCAGCATAGTTTGGATCGCATGATGGATGGGTCGTTATGTTCACCGTTAATATTCAATTCGTCAAGTCCATAAAAATGCTGGGAAACAAATTTATCAAACTCTATTTTAAAAGATTTTTTAGCTGCCTTTCTTGAAGTGTTTCCCCTTAGACGGAAACCTACATTGGTAATGGTATCTATATGTTCGCCATCATTCCAGATAAAATCTGCAGGATATTCATGGTTACTCCCCAGATTTTCAAATGTCAACATTTCTGTCAGAAAATCCGTATTTATTTTAATATAAATTTTAGGTACTACTTTATCATTAAAAACCACACCATTTTCAGGTAAAATGACCTGAGAGAATGAGACTGAAAAAGACAAAATAATAAAAAGAAAACTATTAAAAAGTTTCATAGATAAAGTAAGGAAAACCAATTTTTTAAACAAGAATTTTAATTACATCATAAAAGTAGGCGTTATTCACTATGGAAAATGATAATTATGAACAACAACTCTTCTAAGAAGGGATTAAAAAAAACAAATATACATAAAAATGTTTAGTTGCGGAATTTATTTATAATAATCCAAACTGGTTTTGAACCATGGAAGTAGTAAGTAAATAAAGTTTTCTTTTGTCCGACACCCTGATTCTTTTTTCAGTTATGGCGGAAGCGGGTAGTGATCGGATTTTATAAAAAAGATTTATATAATATTTATAGGCACAGTAAACACCCAATCTTGAATTTTGGGGCAGTTTTTTAATTCCTTTATGAGCAAGCATAAATTCACTATAAATGTCGTTTTCAATATGTTTTTTATCAGATTCTGAAAAGTTGACAAAGTCAATATCAGGAAAATATACCCTACCCCTTTCTTCAAAATCCGATTTCATATCCCGTAAAAAATTAATTTTTTGAAAGACGGAACCTAAAGCACAGGCATAGGGTTTTAAATTATGGTATTGGTCAGCATCATTTTTAACAAAAATTTTCAGACACATTAAACCAATAACTTCTGCTGATCCATAGATATATTTTTTTAAGAGGATATCGTCATAAATTACGGGTTCCAGATCCATTTCCATGCTGTCCAGAAAAGCATCAATCAAATCAACCGGAATATTATATTCCCTGACTACCTGTTGGAAGGAGTGTAAAATAGGATTTAAACTCAAACCATCTTCCAGCGCCTTGTAGGTATCTTCCCTGAATTGATGGAGCAGTCTTTTTTTATCACTTTCGTGAAAAGTGTCAACAATTTCATCGGCAAATCTGACAAAACCATATACGGCACAAATAGGTAATCGTATTTCTTTTGAAAACATACGTATTCCCAAAGAGAATGAAGTGCTGTATTGATTGGTAACCAATTTGCTACATTGCATACATACTTTGTTGTAAAGAGTGTCCATGGTTATTTGGAATTATTAATGATGAAATTGGCTACAACCTGGCCAGAGATTATAGATGGAGGGACACCAGGTCCAGGTGTAGTCAGCTGACCTGTAAAAAACAGATTTTTTACAGATGAATGTTTCATTTTTGGTTTTAAAAAAGCTGTTTGTAGCAAAGTATTGGCAAGACCATAGGCATTTCCCTTGAAAGCGTGATAATCCTCTTTGAAATCGGATAAACAATAACTCTTTTTATATTCGATCAAAGACCTCAGATCAGTACTGATTCGTTGCTGAATTCTGTCACACATGAGATTAAAATAATATTCTCTGACTTCATCGTTGTCTTGCAAATCAGGAGCTATAGGCATGAGTAAAAATACATTTTCTTTACCCTCAGGTGCAACCGAGTCATCTGTTTTTGATGGGCATGACACATAAAATAATGGCCTTGTTGGCCAGGCTGGGGTAGTATAAATTTCATTGGCGTGCGTTGAAAAGTCTTCATCAAAAAACAGATTATGATGCTCAAGCCCTTCTATTTTTTTGGAAAGACCCAGATAAAACAACAAAGAACTTGGTGCCATTACCCTTTTGTTCCAGTAAGATGATGTGTACTGCCGGTTCTTATCCTGTAAAAGGGCTTGATCCATGTGATGATAATCACCACCACCAATAACGAAATCAAATGTATAAGTCTGTTTTTTGGTTGTCAAACCGACAACTTTATCATTTTCAATATTTATTGAAGAAACTTCTTCATGAAAATGAAAGTTTACCCCTTGTTCCAAGCCGATTTTATAAAATGCGTCGACGATTTCATACATTCCTTTTTTTGGATACCATGTACCGAGTTTTATATCAGCATAATTCATCAAACTGTATAATGCAGGCGTTTTTTCAGGAGTGGCACCTAAAAAAAGTACCGGAAATTTCAGTATTTCTCTTAGTTTATGATTTTTGAAGAGACTGTCGACTTCTTTAGCAAGTGAAGAAAACATTTGAAGTTTAAAGAAACTTTTTAATATTCTGAAATCAAAAAATTCAAAAATTGACAGGCTGGGTTTCCACACAAATTCACTCATTCCAACAGAATATTTGTACTCTGCCTCATGTAAAAAAGTATTTAATTTTTTACTACTGCCCGGCTCCACAGATTCAAACCATTTTTCCAAAGCATGATAATCAGCAGGTACATCAACTTGTTCATTGTTGCTAAAAAACACTCTGTAGGAAGGATCCAATCTTTTTAATTCGTAAAAATCTGATGCTTTTTTACCAAAAAGATTGTAAAAGTTTTCGAAAGTCTCAGGCATCCAGTACCATGAAGGTCCCATATCAAATGTAAAACCATTTTCGGAAAATTTTCTGGCTCTTCCCCCGGGCATATTATTTTTTTCAAATACATGAACATCGAAGCCTGCTTTCGAAAGCACAGCTGCTGCCGACATGGAAGCAAATCCTGAACCTATGATACCTATGTTCTTCAACAACAAAAAATTTTTGTCCAAACAAACCTGATGGAGGAATGTTCGCTATGGTGAAAAAATTTATTCCGCATATTCCCGTAAAAAGGTCAGATTAAAATTCCATTTTCTTTGTCGAATCAGTCCGTAAGAGGAATGTTTCGGGTGCGTCTTTATTACGAATATATTCAGCCTGCCAAAGATAAAACTATTTTCGAGTAAATAAGGTGGTCATAAAGACCTATTTGAAGGATTATTAATCAGGTCGCGGCAAAATATAAAGCTTTTGGTGAGTCCATTTTATAACTTAAAGACAAAGTGGAAAGGGCATTCAATTCGGATTTATGCAAACATCCCAAAGTTGAAAACCGATCAAAACCATACAGGTTTTCCAGATTTAGACCCTTTCTTCAATTTTAAACTTCAAGTAGGTATTGTAAATGTAGGTCCTGGTGTAATTGTTTTTTAATGTTATCAAAAACAAAGTAAACACTTCTGTGGTCCTAAAACATTTTTACATCTTTAAATTGTAAATAAAAAATCAGATATAAAAACTTGTCCAACATGCAAGTCAGAAGTCGAAGATACTTTTGGTAAATTCTTGAATTGTCAATTTAGTTTTGTGGATGGTGTAAAACTCTATCCTGAAAACCAAACAGTTTCCAATGGATCAAAATTATGTTTGAGATTCGATGTGCCTATGGAGTTTCAGGGAAATTTCAGGTTCCATGAAGGTTCAAAAATTGGCGTTTTGGGTAATTTGTTCGAACTCTTTACTAACCGGGAATCCTTTGATTTATACAATTGTCCGAATTGTGGTAAAGTGGATTTTTTCCTTCCGGGCTTTAAATGAAAAATAAAAATAATCAATCAGATCCAACTTTTTAAAGTTTAATTCTGGAAAACTATCCGGTATTCTTAAAACAAACAAAAAAAAACACTCCTATAGAAGTGTTTTTTCTAAATAAAATTAATCTATTTTTGACTATCAGACTTCCAGAAAGGCAGCCTCTTTTTGCAACATCATCTTGCGTAGATTAATCAATGCATAACGCATTCTGCCAAGAGAAGTGTTAATACTGACGCCTGTCATTAGGGAAATTTCTTTAAAACTCATATCACCGTAATGCCTAAGGATAATGACTTCCCTTTGTTCATCAGGCAATTGGTCCACAAGACTTCTTAATTGTTCATGCATGGTACTCCTGATCATTGCACCTTCCATATTATCTTCTTTAGCCTCAATAATATTGAAAATGTCAAACGTTTCTGTGGACGAAACTTTACTTATTTTTTTGGATTTTCTGAACTGGTCAACACATATTGTATGCGATACGCATAGCCCATTGTAAAAATTTACCTTCATTGTTGTACTTGTTTTTTCTAAGGGTATCAACAATTTTAATAAATACTTCCTGAAATAAATCTTCAGCAGTTTCAGTATCTTTTACAAAAAGATAGATTGAGGTAAAAATTTTGTCTTTGTACCGGTTTAATAACTCTTCAAATGCCTGATTGTTGCCACCCTGATATAGAGTAATTAAATCCTGATCTGCTATCTTACGCATACTCATACTCACACGATTTTATAGGTCAATAAAAAAAATTGAATTAAAAAAGTGTAAATATTTTATTCGATAGATAAAGGTTTAGATGGTTAATTACAAATATTATACAGCAAATATATTGTTAAAAAACGATACAAACGACATTTCGGTTCTATAATTTCAAAAAAAACTATATATTTTTATTTTTAAATGTGTAAAACCTTTGTTATTCAGCGTTTCTTAAAGGAAGAAATTGGAAAAATTTTCCTGAAGTTTTTTTAATTTCAGGAAAATATTTTATTGGCTGGCTTATGACTTTAACTTATACATTTCCTTTTTGGCGGCTTGTTTAAATTCGCTGACTAAAAAATGAATTATTTCATCATCCATTGGAAAATTGTCAAGACAGGCATCCAGTTTGTTTTTTGTCGCCGGCAATAAGGCCCGCTCATCTCCTGAAAACTTCATACCTCTGTCTGAAAAATTAAAATCCACAGTTACCGGTTTTTCTGAGATATTGACATTTTTATGATTGTCTGTAATATAAATCCCGGCATTCAGTCTGGCATTTTTTTCCCTGAATGTTTCAATAATATTTGCTTTTACTGTTTCATGATATTCTTTTATTACTTCGACTTCTACACTGTCCTTTATTTCTTTCCAACGGTCAGTTTTTATTAGAATATCTTTTTGTTCAATAAAATAATGATTGTCTTCTTTTTCAGGACTTATCAATAATTCGAATAGAGCCAGTTCAACATTAACATCTGCATTCCGTGTATTAATGTCATTGGCATATTCAAAAGTATACCAATCATCATTGTGAATGTTTAAAGGTAGATTAAATAGAAAACTTTCAGTTTCTCTTCTCGAAACTCCATTGATATTGTTATTGACCTCAATCACAACAAGGTGATGACCCAATTCCAGTGCTATGTTTTTTAAGGAATCCACTTCTTTAAAACCACGTACAAAAGTTTCTGCTTTTTCAAACTCTCTGTATGCAGATCTGGCTGTGTTTTTGTCTTTATTCTTTTTTGATTTGGATATCAATTTTACACCTTCCTCGTAATGAAATGAAGCGGCATGGTTTGAAGCCTTTCTGATATGTTCTGTGTAATCGGTAAAAATAAATTTTGCTTCATACCCATCCTCACTGATTATTGGTAAAAGCACCCGCAAGGATGATTGTCTGTGTATAATGTTTTCATATTTCCTTACAATGCGGCTATGATTTTCAGGTCTTGAATCAACGGATAACTTTTCTATTTCAGAAAGATCCTTTTCAAGTAAAGCGCTGTAGGCCCATTCCAGTGCTTTTACATCTTCTGTTTTTCTTTTTTTACTGGTTTTAAAATGACTCAGGCTATAAAGGAAAGCTTCTTCATATTTTCCCTTTTTGACAAGTTTGTCAACAGACTTGCAGGAGGAAAGTGCCAATACCGCGATCAGAGTGTAAATAAGTGTTCTCATATCTGTTGATTTTAAGTTGATTAATAATGATAAAACCTGAAAGCCAAAGATTTTGTAACACAAGAGACATTGTCTTATAAAATATTTAACATCCCGTAGTAATAAAATATAATATTGTTATATTTGGACATTTTTACGCATTTTGTAAAACAAATTATCAAAAATGAGAATATTCATTTCGTGTTTCATTATCTTTCTGTTACCCTGTCTTGCAATGTCTCAGGAAAAGATAGCGGTTACTTCCCCGGTTTTTTATCCGGACAAAGAAGTTGAGGTTAAAGACTTTTTTAAAGAATTTGGTGAAAAACTTGGACTTTCCCCGCAGTGTAAAATGATGGTAGAAAAAAACAGTTTTTCTAAACCTGTAAAAAATCATATAAAATATCACCAGTATTATAATAACATTCCTGTCTATGGTCACAGCCTCGTTCTTCATAAAAAAGATGGAAACATAGACCATGCTACAGGTACCATTGCACAAAATCTCAAAATCGAAGATATTGAGATTGCCGATAAAGAATTTTTTTTTACAGAAAGTGTTGTCGTATTTTTTAACAGATGAAACCGGAAAAGTTCTTGAGTGTGATGATATTTCTGTTATTCACTTTCGTAAAATTATAGTTGACAAAAAATATCCACAGAAATCAAAAAAGTACTGTCTTGCTGTCGATATACATGTGATGTCGGAAAAACTAGGTAAAAATTATCAATACATTTTGGAGGCTGGTAATGGAAATATCATTTTTGAACAAGACCTGGTTTGTAATATGTTTCCGAAAGGAACGGCACCGAGTTATCACTACGGAACGGTTGAAATTGAAACGGAACAGGTCTCGTCCAATAAATTTCAATTGAAGGATGTAACAAGAGGAAATGGGAATACCACCTTTTTAAATGTCAACAATATTGATGTATTATTATCGGATGATGACAACATCTGGGAAAGGCCGACTGATGTAAAATTAGGTAATGTAGCATTTGATGCACATTATTGTACCATGAAATTTTATGATTATTTAGTGGACAAATTTGATTATTCCGGAATTAACGGAAATGGAAGATCGATGATAGCCAGAACAAATATAAACAATGGAGCTGATTTGGTCAATGCTTTCTGGAACAATCAAAATGCTGCTTTCGGAAACGGAAATTGTCATTACCACCCTTTGACTACCTTCAGTATTGTGGGGCACGAATTTGCACATGGTATAACTTCGGAAAATGCCAAACTGGTATATTCGGGGGAATCTGGCGCTATAAACGAGGCATTCAGTGATATTATCGGTAAATCATTTCAATATGAAATGGAACCTCAAAAATATGAATGGACAGTTGGACATGAATTAGTCGCAACAAGATTTGCAAAACCTTTGCGATCAATGGAAGATCCTACCCTTTTCAGCAATCCGAAAATGTATAAGGGAAAACATTGGAGAGATGGAGGAAGTGTGCATAGTAATAGCGGGGTTTTAAACCATTGGTTTTATTTGTTGATAGAAGGAGGTGCTGGAAAAAATGAAGTTGATACGGCTTACAATGTTACTCCAGTTGCATGGCAAGATGTGTTGGATTTAGTGTTTTTATGTCAAACATCTTATTTGCAAACCAACTCCACCTATCCTGAGTTGTTTGAATTTTCCAAACTGGCCTGTGAAAGTTTATTTGGAAAAAACAGTCAGCAATACAATTCTATTATTGAAGCCTGGAAAGCAGTAGGTTTGCCTTGGGAAGCCACACCTATAGCCAATTTTGATGATTTGTCTGTTACCGCCAAAATCAAAAATGATCCTAATAACTCGTTTACATGTTATAAAAACGAATACCCGGAAATAAATTTATTTATAACAAATAAAGGAACGATCTTTTATCCGGCCGGAACCAGTTTAAAGTTTAACATAACCCGAAATAGTATGGTAGTAGAAAGACAGATTTTATTGCCAACGGATCTGGCGCCCGATTCAATGCGTATGATTTCTATCCCTGATTATCAGTTGATTGATAAAACAGAATATTTTTCATTGGAAATCAATCTCATAAACAATGACCATATACAAAGCAACAACCGGTTTTATCTTTATTTTCAAAATTATGCCACAGACGGTATTGACCTGCAGCCATCAAGTATTTCCAATAAGGAAGTGGAGTGTTTTGATGGAACAATCAATTTTACTGTAAGGGTAAGGAACAATAGTTGTTTTACTGTTCCGGCAGGAACCATCGTCAAACTGGAAATGTTTGATCTTGACAAAAATGAAAAATTCCCTTTCGAACATACTATAACACAGATGCTTGCGCCAAGAAATGAAACGTCTATACAAGCAAACCTTCCTTTCGATTGGAAGTCAATCAATTATTCAGCAGCCATTCAATCTTCTGAAGATATTTATCCGACAAATAATGAATTACTTTATACAGTTGCTGAAAAAGGTGTTATAACATCCAGCAAAAAATATACTTTTGACGACCAGACTTTTGAAGAAGATTTTAAACATAATTCGTCTCAACCCAAGTTTCTTTTTGAAGATGAATACTATTTCAGGACCAAGTCCACTTTTTCAAGTAATAACTCTCCCTGTATTGATATTTCAGAAAATTTTAAAGCGGTCAATTCAGGCCTTGCTCAATACACCGTGGCAGAGGCCTGTCTGGATTTGAGAGGGTTTAATGAACCTAAACTTCAATTTGACATGAGACAATTCAGGTCTGATTTTTATGCTTCATTTCCGGAGTTGGATGGCAATTCGACCATTCTCAAAATTGAATGTATTTCTTCTGAAATAAACTTTTTGCCAGAGCTAATAAAAAACCAGGAAGTAAATACCACCATTGGTTATGAATACGAACTCCCGAAAGGTTTTAAAGGAAGGTTCAGAATAGTTGCTTTTACCTCAAGACATGATGGAACATCCTCCGTAAATGCAAAAAATGATGTCATATTATTGGATAATATTGAAATTTCAGATGTGGTTTCCAGTTACGATGATGAAATGTATCATGATATTCGTGTTTTTCCAAATCCTGTAGGAGAAATGTTTTTTGTCAAATCATACAAGGAAGAAATCAATAGAATTGAAATAAAAGATATTACAGGAAAAGTGATTTGGCGTCACTCATGTGGTTCAGGAATCAAAGACATTGACATTCCTTCCCACTTTATGTTGCCGGGATGTTATATCTTGGAAGTTCATTCACCTTCCCATTTATATGCCGTAAAACTGATCAGGTAGTGCGACCACTGCCCAATGTAAATCCAAACAAACTTCCGCAAATGCCTCCGATGATGTGGGCAGCTTCAGAAATTTGATTGGTCTGTAGTGTATTTAATACTTCTTTACCAATAAATAACGCGGCTACAAGAATAAACGTCACGGGTATCTGACCTGCTTTTACATTGGTAAACGAAACCAGGAGGATAAACATAAAGACAATTCCACTGGCACCCAACAATCCGGAATTGAAAAAAAAGACATTAATCAACCCTGTGATAAGAGCGGTAAAGACCATCATAAACAATGTATTGTTGGATCCGTATTTTTCTTCAATAATAGGGCCTAGTAACAGGACGAAGGTAAGGTTTCCCAGTAAATGTTCAACGCTTCCATGACCTGCAGAATGGGTTACTAACGTAACGATGGAAAAAGGATTGGACCAGTTTACCGAATCATACACCGTAAAAAACGGCAGTAGTGAATTGAGCATAAAGATATTACCGAAATATACGAGCGTACAAATCAGCGAAAATCCAAGAATGACAGGGGAGTTAAATTTAAGAGCCATAAGAACTATTCCTGCAGTTTACTACCATAGGCAAGGTCTCCTGCATCGCCAAGCCCCGGGACAATATATGATTTGGCTGTGAGTTCGTCGTCTTCAGCAGCCATCCACAAATGTGCTTTAGGAAAAAATCTTTTAATTTGTTTTTTACCAAAACTACTTGCTATCAATGTTACAATATGTAAAGACCTGTAGTTTCCATACTCTTTCAGTGCTTCCACGGCTTTTTGGATAGATGCACCGGTAGCAAGCATAGGATCAACAAGGATGAGATCAACATTATCAAGTGGTGGGCATGTGACATACTCCATATAAATCTCAAAAGTACCATCTTTGTGATTTTTCCTGTATGCCGCAATAAAGGCATTATCAGCATTGTCAAAATAGTTTAACAAACCCTGGTGAAGAGGTAGACCTGCTCTCAGAATCGTAGCAAGTACCACTTTGTTTTTTATTGACTGAGTATCTGCAACCCCTAACGGAGTTTCAACTTTTTCAGGATGATATTCCAGTGTTTTACTGATTTCATAAGCAAAAATATTACCTAATCTTTCCAGGTTTTTTCGAAATTTGAGTCTGTCACCTTGTTTGTTGACATCTCTCAATTCTGATAAAAATGCATTGGCCAAAGAATTAAATTCGGAAAGATTATGTACCATTTCTATTTATTTTGTGGCTAAGATAGTGGATTTTTATTTATTATTAATCAAAATTTTAAATCCGACCATGAAATATCGTGTTATCCGGTATATTTACCTGTAAAAATTAAATAAATGAAATCCAGAAGAGATGTTATAAAAACCCTGGCCTTGTCATTTGGTGGCGGACTATTGAACACCTATTCATGGAAAGGTGAACATGAAGAAAAAGAACTTCTATTGCCTGATTCTGATTTTCAGATACCAAAAATAATAAAGGCAATAACTTTGGGTGCGGGTGCAAGAGGCAATGTTTATGGTGATTATAGTATTACATATCCCGGCAGATTACAAATTATTGGTGTTGCAGAACCCATTGCTGAAAGAAATAACCGATACTGTCAAAAACACAGTATAGACGAAAAAATCGTTTTGAATCTTGGGAGCAGGTATTTACCAGACCAAAATTTGCGGATGCTGTCATTATTACAACGCCGGATGATTTGCATTATGCACCTTGTATGAAAGCCCTTGAAATGGGATATGATGTATTGTTGGAAAAACCTATAGCTCCTACTGAAAAAGAATGCAGAGACATTCTTAAAAAAACAAAAGAGACAGGGCGGATCGTGGCGGTATGTCATGTTTTAAGGTATGCCCCATACTTTATCAAACTCAGGGAAATAACGAGAAGTGGTGTGTTGGGAAAAGTAGTAAGTATGCAACATATAGAGCCCATTGAACATATACATATGAGTCACTCTTATGTGAGAGGAAACTGGCACAATAGTAAAAAAACAACTCCGATAATACTGGCAAAATCTTGTCACGACCTGGACATAATGCGGTGGATAATTGACAAACCCAGCCGAAAAATTCAGGCCTTTGGAGGGCTGGATTGGTTTACAAAACAAAATGCTCCCGAGGGAAGCACAGATCGGTGTACAGATGGTTGTAAACACGAATCAAAATGCCCTTATTCTGCATTGCAGATTTACCACAGGAAGAGAGGATGGACCTATGTTTTTGATTTGCCGAAAGAAAAAGAATTGCAGAGTGATTATATACTTCAACAATTAAGAACAACGAATTATGGTCGTTGTGTGTATAAAATGGAAAATGATCAACCCGATCATTACACGGCCAACATATTATTTGAAGACAATATTACAGCCTCTTTTTCTATGGAAGCATTTACATCTTATTCCGGAAGGAGGACCAGAATAATGGGAAGTCTTGGTGACATTGTAGGGGATATGAATTCCTTTACATATACTGATTTTCTTACCGGAGAAAAAACGGAATGGAATCAAAAAAGTGATGGTCATGGTGGAGGCGATTGGAGATTGGTCGACAACTGGGTTGAGGCGGTCTCCAAACAGGACAGTTCACTACTTTCATCCACTATTGATGCTTCCATAGAAAGCCACATCATGGGTTTTTGTGCAGAAAAATCAAGGAAAGGAGGTAAAGTAGTGGAGATTGTAGTTTAAGGAAGCTTCTAGAAAATATCAGATAGTTATTATTTATTCTTATAAAAATTTTTATAAAATTTTAAAAGTTCGCTTTTAGTTAAAATTTTTGAAATTAGATTGGAATTGTCAAATGTATTCCAATTTTCAAACTTTGTTTTGGGCTTAAATCCAAAATTAAAATGAATGCCTAATGATTCTTTATACTTTAAATAACTCTCTGCTTCGCATTGGTTAAAACCATTTTTTCTTAAATAATGTAAAGCATATAATATCATATATTTGCCTAACTTTTGCCCTTTATATTCCTGAGAGATTCCAAGATAATGAGTAACACCTATTTTGTTGTTTTTTTTAAAATAAGCAGCAGAAACTATGGCAATTGGTTTTACACCATCAACTAAAAAAAACGTTTCAATAACGGAATAGTAAGGATGTTGAATAACATTATCATAAAAATCTTTTTTACTTATATTAGATCTGTTAAAAGAAACCCTCATAATTTCCAGCCAATAATCAATGTCAGATTGACTATTTATATTCATACTTCTTATTGAATACTTTATATTGGGTAATTCCGGGACATTTCCTAAATTATCACATTTAAGGATAATAATTGAATTTTTATTAATCCTGAAATAATTTACAATTCTTTTGATAAGAGCATAATACATAATATTGAGGGTAAGATAATTAATATTTATTTTGAGCATTTTATTGTCTAACTAATTCCCTGTAATGAAATAATTATATTTTTTCAAAATTAAAGGATTTTAGTTTTGTGGGTTAAATGGGTTTATTTCAAACTTTTCAAAGTATAACTTAAGTGTTAGTTTTCTAAAAAAGTTTTCGACACCATAACTTGGTTTTATGTCAAATTCTTCGAGATATTTTACATAATCAATATAATTCTTTGATTGTTTTTTAATGCCAATTTTTGATATTATTTTATTAAAGTACTTGAAAAAATTAAATTTCAGGCTATACTCTTTATCTATAGGAAGTTCAGTATGTTGCCAAGGAATATTTTCAAATAATTCCTTGTGATACTTTAGAAGCATATGAAAATATATTTTATTGTTGTATCGGAATTCATCAGGCAAGCTATATACAAAATCAATAAGTTTATTATCCATGAAAGGAAGTCTCTGAATAAGAATTTCAGCGTTTGCCTGAAAAGGCATATTTGCCATTCTCCGTCCCCTGTTCATTAAAATATAAGGATCAATATGATTTGTTTCAATGTATCGATTGTTAAATTCTGAAAACAAGTAGTAATCATTATAAAAGTGAAAAGCTATATCTTTATTAATTGGTTTGTTTAGATAATTTTCCGACTTCAGATAATTACCTCCCATGACTACTTCACCGGCATATCCATTAAGATTTATATCAATATAATTTTTTAAATCATCAATAAATTCTAAACCATGCATGTGCTGCATATCAAACATTCCATCTGTTTGAAATACCATTTTTTCTCTTTTGTCAATCAAATTCAAATTATTCAGAAAGTAAAGTTTATGATGCCAATTTAATTTGTTTGCTATAGTTTGTGCAATTTTAATATCCAAACAATTATGTAACCCAAATGTATGTAGAAACCCCTTATAATCAGGTATATTTTTTGCAATAGCAGATACTATAAATCTTGAATCCAGTCCACCGCTAAGAGAAATTCCGATTCTTTCTTTCTCGGAAAAACGATTCATAACTGCACTATTAAAAAGTTCAGAAGCTTGAACTGTAGCCGTTTCAAAGTCTATTTTCTGGGGTTTTATTTTATCCCATGTCCAATAATAAAAAGAATCAAGAATATTATTCTTAAATTTATAATTATAAATACTTGCAGGGTTGGTAAGGATTATATTTTCAAAATAAGTTTGATTACCTAAAAGATAACCGAATTGCATAAACATTTCAATTGAACTAGGTTTAATTTTAAGTTTATTTTTGTCTTTGAATAAGGTAATTAATTCACTTACACTATTTGACCATAAAAAATGATTTGTGTCAAAGTATATATATAATAATTTTAAACCATTTCTGTCCGTTATTAATATTATTTCCTCCTTTAGTTTATCAATAATTATAATGTTGAATACACCATCTAATTTATTTATTATTGAAGGTAAGTCATTATTTCTGTATTTGAATTCCAGCAGGGTAAAAAATGATTCGTGCTTTTCAGCCTTTGGATTCAGCAAAAGATCATCATAATTATATATTTCTCCATTTAATATAATGATTATTTCTTTAGTTATATAAAGATTATTTTCAGGTAAAGAAAGGTTGTTATAGTATATAAAAGAATTTTCTGAGAATTCGCTTTTAATTAGTTGGTATTTATTTTCGATGTCAACGCTACTTGTGTTTACGTTTGTTATACAACCACCTGATATCTTGTTCATTTATTGCTTAAGGTTTACATGTTATTATAACTAATTATTTATTCCCGTTTATAACTCTTAAATTTATCTGTCATTGTTTTCCTGAATACCTGTTTTTTTATAAATTCGATTCAAAGCTATGGATGAATTATGTATATCAAAATTGTTCGAAACATGTGTTTTAGCATGGGTGCAGTATTTAATATAAAAATGTGAAGACATATTGTAAAATGTAACAATATTGTTGACCAGTTCAACAACATTCTTCTCTGTGGATAATAATCCTGTTTGTTCATGGATTACATAATCAGGTATATCTTTATGAAAAGTAGAAATAACCGGCAGCCCGCAATTTTGTGCATTCAATAAAACTACCGGTGCACCACCTTCATTATCTCCATTTTTTGCTGTAACGCTGGGATGAATAAAAACATCATATTGCTGAAGTTCTTCATTCAAACAAGCAGGTGAAACAGCTTCTTTAATTTGAATTGATGTTTCCAATTTATTTTTGCGTATATAATCCGCCATTTGTCTTTTTAATATACTGTCAGGGCCAATTAAAGTCAAAGTAATATTCGGACAGACAGAAAGTGATTTTTCAACAGCCTGAATTGTGTATATATATCCTTTTTTTTCTGTAAATGAAGCTATTTGAACAAGATTTAAATGTCCCGGAAGTTTATTTTTTAAAAGTAAATTTTCTGAAGGAATAATACCCAGCGGAACAATGAAAATTTTTTTTTCAGGGCAACCCAAATCGATAAGTTGTTCTTTGGCGGCTTTACCCTCACATATTAAAGCAGTTGCTTTGTGAAAGATCTTTTTATAGTTATATTTCGGATTGTAATCATATCCGTAAAAGGAAACAACAAATGGTATTTTTGTTTTCAACAGACAGGCTTCATAAACCAAAGCCATTGTACCAAAATGTATATGAATTATGTCAGCTTTTTCTGATTCAAGATGTCGGGTAAAAAATTGCTGTTTTGTTTTACCTGATGTTTGTAAAAGCTTTTTAAAGAAGAACCTCCTTATTTTTCCAAAAAACGAATTTCCAAAGTCTGATTCATATATGGAAGGTAATGGTAAAAAAGAGAATTTCTGATTTTCAAACAATCCTGGTAAATACTTTTCACAATAAATAACATGACGGACGTCATTTGTATGGTCCAGTAAATGATATAACCAATTTTCCGTTTCGGGTAAATAGGTTCGAACAACATGCATTACTTTTATTTCCATAATGTAAAAATTATGGTTTTTTGGTTTTTAAGCAAAAGTAAGGTAAAATAGGCAGTAACCAAAACCAGTAAACTAAAGTATGTGCCAAGCATTATACTTTGAGGCCATTGACTTGGCCAAAACATTATGAAACTTTTCAACAAATAAACGAAAAGAAAAGAAAGGACAAAAACTAATGAAAACCTAAGAGTCAAATTTATATAAGGTATATTTATATATTTTAGAATAATACCATGCCAAACAAAAAAACTGGCAAAATTAGCAAAGAATACTACAAGGGTAAACTCCGTCAGATTAATATTATATTGTAATGAAACGAGAAGAGTCAAGGTTAATACAAGGGACCAGATCAGATTCCAATAAAATCCCACTTTAAATTTCCCCAGGGCAATTAATACATTGCCTCCGATGTTTGAAAATGACTTCAGCAATCCTAAAACAGATAAAATTTGAATTAATACAGCAATATTTGAATAGGATGTGTCAAAAAGTACAATTACGATTTCTTCTGCAAAGAGAATGACAAAAAGTAAGACAGGTGTAACTATAAAGGTCAGGAAAGTAATCACGTTGGAATATAACTTTGAAATAATTTTTGGTCTTTCCTGTAATCGGGAAAAATAAGGGAATAAAACTTTATTCAGTCCCGGGTTAATCTTGGATAAAGGGTAATCAATAATTTTTTGAGCAAGACTATAATATCCCAGTGATTCCGTTCCTAAAAACCTACCGATTAAAAACTTATCGATATTTGCTTTTAAATAATTAAAAAATCTTTCAAAAACCACATAAGAACCCAGGGAAAGCTGATTTTTTACACTATCATATCGAAATATAAAAGAAGGTTTGAAATAGGGAATCCCTGCCCACAGGTATCCGATACAGGAAACCAGCCTACTGAATACAAACGCAAGCGGTAAACTAATAAATGTATAACCTGACTTTGCCAGATAAATTCCGGAACTAATCTGAACTATATTAGCGATAATTTCAATTTTTTCACTGACGGCAATCTGAATTTCCCTTCGAAGTATATTATTGTGCAATAATGCTGCAGCATTCAGCACGGGTGCTGCTGATAATATATATAATAAAGAAACTAATTTTTCATCTTTAAAAAAGACAGCTATAACAGGGGCAATAAGGACAAGTAACAGAGAAAAAAAAAGTCCGATTAATAGATTAATCCAGAAAAAAGTTGAAAACTGTTCATCACTGACCTTTTTTTCCTGAATTAAGATGGCACTTACACCGGCACCGGAAAAAAATTCCATAAAACCAATAAAAATTAATCCAACGGAAAACAGGCCAAAGTCATCCGGAGTCAGGTATCGTGTTAGTAATGCATAATATAATACACTTAAAACTGAAACCACAGCAGTTGAGAGAAAGGACCATCGCAAGCCTTTCATGAAAACGGATTTGAATAAATGTTTGTTTGTTTTCATTCAGGTATTACTTTTGAAATAATAACCAGCGAAAAGTTTCCATTATTCCCCATATTTTTATTCTTAACCAAGTGTGAAAGGAAGTAGCTTTAGGTTGGTTTGAAATAAAAGTATCCCATTCTGCTTTAGAGACCACCCTACATTTCATATACTTGCATAAATCTTTGAAAGATATACAAGATGTCCTCATTATTAATGTCTTGATGCAGGGGAAGTCTCAACAAAGTTTTTGAACATTTTGTCGTAAAATTATCTTCACCAGAAAAATACCCGTACTTTTTACCGGCTACGGATTGGTGCAGAGGCTCATAATGCGATACTGCTTCGATATGAAAAGTTTTTAAATGATCTATCATCCTATCTCTTTTTTCTACGGAATCAAACTTCACATAGAAAATATGGCCGTTCCCAGGATCTTCCGGGATTTCATGTTTTTTAAAATCTGAAAAAAAGGCTTTGTATTGTTTGCAAAGGTCAATACGAAATTGATTTCTTTCTTGTATTTGCAAAAGTTGACCGAATAGAAAAGCAGCATTCAATTCACTCAAACCAAAGCTGGATCCTATATCAACCCAGGTATATTTTTTTACAATTCCTTTATTGAAATCGCTCCGATTTGTGCCTTTATCTCGTATTATGAGAGCCCGTTGTATTAACCTTTCGTCATTAATCATCAAAGCACCTCCCTCACCACATTGAATATTTTTTGTTTCGTGAAAACTTATCGCACCAAGGTGACCGATGGATCCCAAATGTCGATCCTTGTAAAAAGCACCTATACAATGGGCTGCGTCTTCAACCACAAGTAGGTTGTATTTTTCTGCTAACCCCATGATTGTGTCCATTTCACAGGGTACGCCACTGTAGTGCATGGCAACAATCACTTTGGTTCTGGGGGATATCGCTGCTTCAATAAGCTTTGCATCAATGTTCATGTTCATTTGGTCAATATCCACGAAACAGATTTTTGCCCCTCTCATCACAAAGGCATTCGCAGCAGATACAAAATTGAAAGAGGCCATAATCACTTCATCCCCCTCCTTGATATCCGCCAATATAGCTGCCATTTCCAAAGCATCTGTGCAGGATGTAGTCATAATAACTTTTTTACATCCCGTAAAGTCCTCCAGAAAAGAGGAACATTTTTTAGTAAAGTCGCCACCAGCACCAAGGTATTTGTTTCGTATGGCTGCATTAACATGTTCTGATTCAGAACCTGTCACCAAGGGAATATGGAATGGTATATTTTTTTTCTCCAATGTATTATCTAAGAATAACCATTTTTCCGAATCCTTCATTAAATGCCTGGTCAACTCTGTTGTGTTTATTTGTTTTGTAAGATTGTCCCTGAGAATTATTTATAAAGGCTTTGTATAAATAGACTCCATTGGCTAATTTTTGGCCAAATTGGTCTGTGCCATCCCATTTGAATTGGGTCCGGTTTGTTCCTATGCGAAGTAAACCTAATTCTTCCTTGGAGATTTCCCTGATGAGCTTCCCTGTAACTGTAAAGATTCTAATTGAAAAATCTTCCGGAGCTTGTTCGCCTGTAAGGGTAAACACAAATTGTGTTGATGTACTAAACGGGTTTGGATAATTCAGTATATGTGTCACCGACTCCTCTTCTATAACACGAAAGGAAACTACTCTTTCATTGACACCGGCAAAATTACCAGAGGCATCCTTCGCTTGAACGATCAACTTATAATCTCCAGTTTTGAATGAAGGGTTGTAATTCAAAATCGCAGGTTCATTAGGACCGGCTGGTTTTTCAAAAGACAATTCCGCACTTGTCAATGGGATTTCTTTGATTTGGTTCCTACCTGTGTCCAATTTTATGGAAAATAATTCAGGATTGTCCAATGACAAAAAAGCATTTTCATCTTTCAACATCAGTTTGATATTTGGTTTAGTAGAAACTATGTCTCCATCAAGAATCTTCTGACCATCAAAGTATACATCCAGAAAAGGATTTGACTTGTCCTTTAATACTTCGAATTCTTGTTTACCAATATTATTGAAATAATGTTTTTCTGCAATTATTTTATCATGATTGGCTTCGACTACAAAGACATGTTTTCCCGGTTTACCAAGCATTTTTTGCTGAAAATCCAAAATAATATTTTGGTTGGGTGGTAAGGGACCTACCTTTTTAAATTCATTAATTTCTGAATTATCTTCAAGATTGATAATGGAATATTTTACAAATACACTATCCACATTTTCATTACTCAGGTTTGTCAGGGCTACTGATGCGACCAAAGTCTCTCCACGATTTAACTTGGTCGCCAGAAATCTGTAATTTTTCTTTGGGTCCAGCGCCATGTCAGCCACAGGATCAAAAAATATTCTAAAATTTTCAACGTCGGGAGCACTGCGGTTTACCGCGTCTTTAAAATACAATTCAACTTGTAAGTTCGGGTAAAGTTTTGGATCAATGTGTTCAAGAGAAAAGGATGTCGATTTTTCTTTCAAGACAAGAGTATCGATAAAGTTCCCTTCTCGAACACCATAAACATTGATATAGGTAGTATCGACATCTTCAACATTTCTAAGTTTATATTCTAGCCTATCCCAACGGGAAGCCGGACCAATATTTTCTATTTTAATGGTTGCTTCAATACGTATATAGGGTAAAAATGATTTTGTTGATATAATTTGTGTCAAGTCCTCAAGTAGTCCTTCATTAATCGCCCCTTTATTGTTTGTATATTTGAAAGTATAGGGCAATGAACCTTTTGTCAATAATGAGTCTATTAATAAGGCACCTTGTTCCTTCAATAATTCTGGAATACTTGTTCCAAACTCAACCAGATCATTTTGCCATTCTTCCACTTTAAGGTCATTTGAAATTGTATTCATAACTGTAAAAAAGTAGACATAATGATCTTTCGGAACATTATTTTGAAGAAAATCAATTACTTTTTTTCTTTCCGATGATGTGGAAGTTAGAAAGCCATAACATCTCCTGGATGAACTTCCTCCAGATATACTACCAAAATCTCCTCCATTATTAATTATACCGCTACTTGTAACAGGATTTACTACTACTAAACACACACCTCCATTTGGCATAAAATTCCAGGGTCTAATTGAAGCAGCCGGGTTTTCAAAATTAAATTTAAAACCAATGGTTCCGAATGAAAAATTGCTATAAACCCCATTAACAATATCAATGAGATACTCTCCAAAGGGGAATCTGAATTTCCTATTGTTATCTATGAAAATATGTCCAAATTTATTGTTGTCGCTATATTGAAAATAATGACTTTGATTAAACCCTAAATCATTATCAGGCAAAAAAACAAAGGAGGATGGTTTCCATGTGTAACCTGCATCTGGAGATATACTATCCGCACTTACCCGCCAATAGTAAACCGTACCAGGAGTAAATGGTATTGTTGGTTTCCATTCTATTAAACCCTGTACATTTTGTACAACTTGTTTTGCAAATACAGGGCTGTTGAATAATAGCGTCGTATCTATCTGAAAAATGTAATTTCCTCGCTTTATCAAAGCATTGCTTGTTGAAGCCTTAAGGGTTATCTCAGGGTTATTTACGATGGCAAAATTGCAGGGTTCGACAGGTATAGCGGTATTGTCCAGAATATAAAAAACAAAACCATTACCTGACCCGGAAACCAGGTCATTATTGTTTTTTGCCATATTTTCCGGCATTTCATAAACTTTGTTATCTGGATCAATCTTTCCTAGTATGGTGTTTTTCCCAATACCTTTTACACCTGCATTTTTAAATTTCAGAGAAAAAGTGTGATAAGAGCCAGGGGAAAGGATTTTTATTTTTACGGTGTCAAATACGGTATTGTCAGGAAGAACATGATAAAACGCGAGGTCAATACTGTCTTCTTTGCCTTTTCCCAAATTGTAAACATCAAAAAAAAGGGTAATAGAGTCCGTTGAACTGTTAATAAGTTCAGGAATGGTTTTTATTGAAGAATAATCAAATATGTAATCAGGTCCTTCAAAGTTATATAATTTAATGGCAGGGTCACAATGTAAAATCATTTGCTGATATAAAGCATACGTATCGTATTTTGCATCTTCATATTTTTTTGCCATTACTTTTAATATATAGCCGATTGATTTCCCATAATTTTCATTTCCGAGATGACTGTACTGTTCATAACCAAAAGTTCCGAGTTGCGTAACGGAAGCTGTCCCACCGGAAGCAATAAACCCTATAGCTCCCTTATCTTTGATTTTCACAAACCGTTCGCTTATGGTTTCTGATTTTTCACCAAAAATATTACCTGAATAACAACCCAAGGAGTTGATAAGCGGATATTTATTGTAATTGGTATATTTAGAAGGATCTTCAAGGTTAAAGTCCCAGGTTCCCGGTGCAGAGTGACCATAGAAGGTAACTATATTTACACCGCTATTGAAAAGATTGGTGATGGATTCAAGGGATGCAGATGCCAATTGATCCGTACTGGTTTTAAAAAATGTCGAAACTTTTGAGCCCATTTTTGAATTTTCCAAACGGGACTGCATATTCAATAAGTTGTTTTTAATGAGACTTTGTTCAGAAGGATTGCCACCACCACTCAGGTGCATTACTCTTTTCATCCAGAATTTATCTTCTATGGATTGATTGTTATTTTGTGCATTTTCATACCCTTTTACTTTGTCAAGGTAGTTGAAAATTTCGTTGTTATTGAGTGCAGCGTACCTGCCAACGGCAAAATGCGGACTTGCTTTGTTAAAATCAGAAAATAACATAATATCAGAAGAGGGTATCCCATATCCCGGTACAAAAAAATTGACACCTTCATGTTTTTGAATATCGGAGGCTGTTCTCATCAGCGTATAACTCAGACCTTTCCCCAAAAGGAAAACATGAGCAAGGCTGTCCCAGTTATTTTTCAAAAACTTACTCAGATTATTTAATGCATAAAAATGATTGTCAATACCATATCCAAAATGATTGTAAATTTTATCCATTTCGAGGACAGATACTTTGTAAGCGCCACCATTAGGGCTTTTTCTGTATTCAGCATAAGCAAGGGAACCATCTTTCAGACTTTTATGAGAGATAATCAGATAGTTTGTTTCACTTTTTTCAAAAATTTCGGACTCAAATAATTGAATTTTGTTTATTTGTTTAAATCCGTTGGTTTGATTGATAACAAAATATCTGCCGGAAGGAAAAACCTCCAATATTACTTCCATTGAGTTTATATCTTTTAACTTTGCTTCTGTTCTTGTTCCGGACACAGGATTATAAATGAAGCAAGGATTACCTCCGTGATTAAAGTTTTGAATAGGAAGTAAATAGGTACCCGGATTCGAACGTAAATTGAAGTTATATGCATTTTTATTGGCGAAGTTCAACAACCTTGGATATTTAATATAGCTGAAAGCAGTTCTGTGCAAGTCTTCAGTTAAGTTGTTTTGTATTTCCAGGTTTATTTCGTTCTGGACATTTTCAGGTTGAATGGAATACTCAAGATGTCTAATGGTAGCCGGTCCAAATGATTGAGTGTCGACCGCAGAGCCATTTATTTTTGAAATGATTCGGGTGAAAAAAATCGTAGAACTGATTCTTGAACCAAGGGTTACAGCACCACCGTCGGGATAATAATCAGATAAATTGAAGGAATGAGAACTGTTTTTTTCTCCTTGTTTAGCCCAGCCTTCAGCAGGTTCAAAATTTGAATATTGGAGCAAACCGTGCTGAATTTTGTAGAAAATATCATTATAAATTTTTTTATCTTCGTGCAGATAGAATGGAAGAATCGGATTAGATCCTGATGCATAATCCGGTTGAATAGTTTGATATCTTAGATTGACAGAACTTGTATCAATGGCAATAAAATAGGTGTTTGAATCCGTCACAAAACTATATTCTGTGTTTAACATTTCGTCATTCCAATTACTGAATAAAAGACTATCCAACCCAATTGTCAGTTTTTCACCGACAAACTCAACATAATCTTCGGATTCCAGTCTTTCGTTGGTGGAAACGTATATCGGAATTTGTTTGCCAAAATTCCAAACCTGCAAACCAGATGCTTTTGTATTTGACACATCCAAACCGGCAGCTGTAAGTTCACCTATATTTATTCTGTACAATCCGGTTTCAGCAATTTTTACTTTGCAATATTTTTTTCCGGGCACTATCCATTCATATCCATTTAATGACTTGAGTGACTGACCGTTTACATTATACGTTATGAATAAAATCAGAAAGCTGAAAACCAAAGAAAATTTAATCATATTAAAAATATTCACAATATGTAATTAATAATTATTTTCCTTAAACTTACAAATATAGGAAATATTGTGTTAAGTAGAAATAAATAATCTTTCGCATACCAATTATACATATAAAATGTCAATAATTTTACAGTTTATAACAATCTATCCTATTGAAAATCCTGCTTTGGCACTGATATCCAGCATTTTGTCAATACATTTTCTTCCTTCATGAATCACCCGTTCGTCCAGAATGATTTCAGGAAGTTCGTATTTCATAGAAAGGTATAATTTTTCCATGGTATTTCTTTTCATATGCGGGCAATCGTTACAGGCGCATTGATTATTTGGTGGCGCGGGCAAAAAGGTTTTCTCCGGTGAAGCCAACTCCATTTGGTGTAAAATACCGGCTTCTGTTGCTACAATAAATGTTTGGGCACTATCCTTTTGGGTAAATTTTAAAAGTTGGGTTGTGGATCCGATAAAATGGGCTTTTTCCAGAATGTGTTCTTCACATTCAGGGTGTGCAATAAATTTTGCTTCCGGATGCCTGATCATCAATTTGGTTATTTTTTCATGAGAAAATATTTCATGAACCATGCAGGCCCCATTCCACAAAATCATGTTCCGACCGGTTTTTTTCTGCAGATAAGCACCTAAGTTTTTATCCGGGGCAAAAATAATTCCTTTGTCTGCAGGTACACTGTTAATGATAACTTCTGCATTGGAAGACGTACAACATATATCCGTAAGTGTTTTTAATTCAGCGGTACAGTTAATATAACTGACGACAATATGGTGAGGATATTTTTCCTTAAACTTTTTAAAGAGGTGAGGGGGGCAGCTATCTGCAAGAGAACATCCGGCTTTTAAATCAGGAAGAATTACCTTTTTATGAGGGTTCAGCATTTTTGCTGTTTCTGCCATAAAATGAACTCCGGCAAAAACAATCATATCTGCATCAGTACTTGCCGCTTTTTGAGCGAGCCCAAGACTGTCCCCAATGTAATCGGCTACATCCTGAATTTCTGACTCCTGATAATAATGTGCCAGTATGATGGCATTTTTTTCTTGTTTTAATTTAGTTATTTCAGCTTCAAGATCAAGGACAGGATCTACGTCCAAATCGAGAAAACCATTAAGTACAAGATTGTTTTTTGCTTTATTTAATAATGCACGTTCGTCTGTCATATATTATTCATTTTCAAATGGATATGATAATGTAGCCACTACGGGTTCATGATCTGAAACGTTGGTTTCAAGACTTTCGTATTGCTCGCACCGGAATGGTTTACTGTAAAAAATATAATCAATACGTAAAAACGGGATATTCCCCTTATACGTTGTGCCCAAACCTCTGCCTTTTTCCCTGAAAGCATCCTGACTTATTTTAGCCACCTGTCGATATATATATGACATGGGAACGTCATTCATATCCGAACCGATAATATATGGGTGTGGGCAATCTTTGATGTGGCTTACGATTTTTTGAATCTGTTTAGTTCTGCTGATATTGGTATTTTTATATTTTCTCAGGATGTCCTTACTATCTTCATACCATTTTACATCTTCATTTTTTTGCAGATTTTCAACTATTTCGTCTGCCTCTTTGCTGACTTTATTGGATTGAAGATGGAAATTGTAGATTCGTACTTTTTCACCTTTAATGGTGACATCTGCCCAAATACAGGAGTTGGTTATACTACCAAAATCAATAATACCTTTTTCACCAAAAGGATATTTTGACAGGATCACAACACCTTTTTTGGTTCGGTAAATTTTATGTTTTGGAAATCCTGATTTTATGACTTCAAAAACATAATTTCCGACTTCCTGAAAACAAATGATGTCACTGTCTTCCAGTTTTGTTAGACTTTCCTTTATTTTTTCCAGATTGGATTTTTTATCTAGTTTGTTTTTTTCAATCAGGTAATAACCATAACTCAGATTGTACGTTGAAATTGTAATTGATGTTTCTTTGTCTAATATTGGACTTACAGAATTAAAGCCGACGTAGTTTTGTATGTGTTGAAAACCGAGGATGAGGCAAATAAGCGAAACATAAGATTTTTTCCAGTCCTTAAAAAACCAAAGTAGTATAAAAAAAATATGAAGAACCAGATAAACCGGGAAAAACAAACCTATGATCGAAAAAATCCAATAAAATTTCGGGTTAATAAAAGGCGTTAGATAGGACAAAAATGTCACTATGGCTAACATAATATTGATTAAAAATACTAACCTTCTTGTTATTCCCATTCTTTATTTATTCCGAGCAAAGCAGAAACTTGTATGATTATTTTTTATATAAACGAAAATTATATTAATTTAATTTTTACTACCGGCTTTTTCTAAAATTTCCTTTTCAGCTTGTGTAAGGCTTTCAACGCCTGATTGTTTTATTTTTTCAAGAATTTTATCAATTTCTTCTTCTCGAGATATGATTTTTGGTTTGATGAGCCGGGTTTTGTCAACATTTTTTGCCCGATATTCTACTCTCATATGAGAGGTTTTTTTGGATGACATTTTAGAAAAAATATTGGGAATATCAGAAAGATCAATTCCTTTTTTCAATAAATATATAAACAAAAATCCGAAAAAAGTACCTCCGAGATGACCGATGTGGCCTCCTGTATTAACATTGGACGCCACCCCCAACAGGTCAAAAAACAAAATAAAAAGACCTATATATTTTATTTTTACAGGACCTACCAGAATTAAATGAACCAGGTAATCAGGTGCAACAGCCACGGCAGCAAAAACTACTGCCAACACGGCAGCAGAAGCGCCAATCGCCAAAGGTGCAACTCCGGGAAAAAGGTAAAATGATATAATATAAAATAAAGCTCCGGTCAGACCTCCCAAAAAATAAATGGGAGCTATTCGTTTATCGCCTAATAAATCTCCCAGTATATTTCCAAACCAATACAGAATAATCATATTCCAGGCCATATGAAAAAAACCGGTATGCGAAAACATGTGTGTCAGTATAGTCCAGGGTTTCCATGCCAGCTCATAAAATTTTCCATGTAAGGCCACATACGGAAAAATATTGGCAAAAAAGGAAGGAAACAGGGCTTGCGTCAAAGCAAGAATCATATAAATAATGACATTTATTATGATGATTTTTACCATCATATTTCCATAACTGAAAGTATCTTTTACCTCATTGTAAATAGACCTGAACATATTATCTTAAATTTTCCATTTTCCAGTATCTGACAAGAATAAATCCCATCAAAGCACCGCCTACGTGGGCAAGGTGGGCTATCTGATCATTACTTTGTGAAAAACCCATATACAAACCTATGGCTATTAATCCGAGCGCCATATATTTTGCTTTTATGGGCACAGGTATAAACATCATCATCAATTCAATATTGGGAAACATCGTGGCAAAAGCAGCCAATGTTCCATAGACGGCACCTGAAGCTCCTACAACAATCCCCGGATTAAAAATGAAGTGAAGCAGTGTGGCAAAAAACCCACTCAGGATGTATAAAATAAAAAACCTTTTTGCTCCCAATGCGGATTCAACCAAAGGACCAAGAAAAAACAAACCCAGCATATTAAAAAGTAAATGTCGTTCATCACCATGCATAAACATGTGGGTTACCAGCTGTACAGGTTCAAACTTATAAACAACACCTGTAGATAGGTCCGGAACCTCAAGACCCGGATATACCAATACAAAAAACCTTTCGATACCCGGAACCGGAATCAAATACCTAACGGCAAAAAATACGATTACATTTATAATAATAAGATTTTTAACAACATCTGTAATACGCAACATCAGGTTTGTGTTTAAAAGTTGAAACGTCTTTGGATTTCATCCAGTTCTAAAGTAATAAAACAATTTTTTCCCGAAGGACTTTTATAAGGTATTTCACAAGCAAATAACTGATCGATGATCTGAATCATTTCCTGAATTTCAAGAACTTTGCCTTTTTTTATACAGGAAGACCAAGCCATTGATCTGGAAAGATTGTCTTCAATACCAAAATCAAATTCATAATTTATCAGGTATTGTTCAATGATTTTACCCAGCAAACTCTCAAGTGGAATTCTTTCCTCCAGGCCGGATGGAGTGCCATGTACAATAAATGAGTTATTGCCAAAATCAGAAATTTCAAAACCCAGCGCGTTTACAAATGGTAATATTTCTTTCAAAACGCTTGCTTTGGATCCGTCAAGTTCTACTACTCTTGGAAATAATTCCTTTTGGGATACAAATTCGCCATTTGACAAAAGATTCTTATAATGTTCATATAATATCCTTTCGTGTGCCGCCTGCTGGTCGATAATCAATAGTCCTGACTTGATCTGCGTCACAACATAACTCTGATGAATCTGAAACGGAGTTTTGACGGATAACTTCTCATTGGAAAATAAACTCATCTCGGCTTCAATACCTTTTTGATTTTCATCCTCCATAAAGGTAACCGATGAGTCATTTTTGGGATCAGATTGGTGGAGCGCTTCATACATATCCTCCCACGATTTCAACGTTTCTTTTTTCAGAGTAGAACGGTGAGAACCTGAAGAAATTGCAGAATGAGAGGCTAATGAGGGATGATGATATTCATCGCTACCCATTTGATTCTGAAGAATATATTTTTCAGCGTGGTTAAAATTCGAATCTGAATTAAAATCCAGCATAGGTGCCAGGCTATACTGACCCAGCCCGTGTTTAATACAAACTTTCAAGTAATTATAAATCAAACGTTCGTCTTCGAATTTGATTTCAGTTTTTGTCGGGTGCACGTTGATATCTATGGCCGAAGGGTCAATGTCGAGAAAGAGAAAATAACCGGGATACTGTTCAGCTTGCAATAAACTTTCATATCCTGTTTTGATGGCATGATAAAGGTTATTACTTTTTATAAATCTCCTGTTGACAAAAAGATATTGATCTCCTTTCGTGCGTTTACATCCTTCCGGCTTAACAATAAAACCACTGATATTTACAAGATCCGTTTGTTCCTGAACAGGAATTAATTTTTCGTTGACATGTTTTCCAACAATAGAGATAATTCTTTGCCGCAGATTATTTTTACCAAGATGAAAATTTTCATGCTGGTTGTGATACATAGAAAAAAAGATCTCCGGATAGGCAAGGGCTACCCTTTGAAAATCATCCATAACGTGTTTTAATTCGACCGGGTCGGATTTAAGAAATTTTCTTCTTGCCGGAATGTTGTAAAAAAGATTTTTAACACTTATGGATGTTCCTATGGCCGCCTGTACGGGTTCCTGCTTTGTCATTTTAGACCCTTCCATGACCAGGCGGTTACCAACTTCATCTACACTTCTCCGGGTAATCATTTCAACCTGTGCTATAGATCCGATAGAAGCCAAAGCTTCTCCGCGGAAGCCCATAGTTTTAATATGGAAAAGGTCGTTGGCTTCCTTGATTTTTGATGTGGCGTGCCTTTCAAAGGACAGTCTTGCGTCCGTGACAGACATTCCTTTACCGTTGTCAATCACCTGGATAAGGGACTTACCCGCATCTTTGAGAATAAGTTTTATTTCAGTAGCTCCGGCATCGATGGCATTTTCAAGTAATTCCTTGACTACGGAAGAAGGTCTCTGAATGACCTCTCCGGCTGCAATCTGGTTTGCAATATTGTCAGGAAGTAATTGGATAATATCATTCATGTGTTTCGGATGCCGGGACTATTTGTCCATGAGGCTTATCATTTTTTCAAATTTATCAGAAAGCATAATGACCATAAAGATACAAACTAATACAATAATAATCATCAACCTTTTTAGGGCGGCATTTTTTTCTGCTGATTTTCTGGAGGCAAAATCAAGTGAACCCCTTGATCGAAGTCCAGCCTTAATCCTCATTTTCATTTTTTCTGCATCCAGGTCAGGCTTTTCACCGTATTTTTCTTCCAGCATTTTCAGACGCTCATTCAATTCTTCTTTTACAGGGTCGTAATAACGCGGGACATAGTCAAATGTCCTTTGTTTATGTTTGGGTCCCCATCCGAAATTCAACATTTTTAAAAAATTTAATGAGTTGTATTAAACACTACAGAATGCGATTAGTTTTCGGAAAATTCAAGCAAACGGAATCTTTTTACTTTCCTGTCATTTTTTTAACCAAAGCTACTACATTTTCAGGTGTAAAGCCAAACTTTTCGTCAAGCGTAGTATAAGGCGCGGAATAGCCGAAATGTTCCAACCCATGAACATACCCCTTTTTCACCAGACCTTCCAATGTCACCGGCAATCCGGCTGTCAGTCCAAATACTGGCACATTATCCGGCAAAATCTTTTTCTGATAAGATTCTGATTGAGTTCTGAAAATACCTTCAGAAGGCACGGAAACAATATTGACCTTTATTTTCAACTCCGAAGAAAGTATTTTTTCCGCTTCCACAAGGGTACTCACTTCTGAACCGTTGGCTATCAGGATCAGGTCTGGATTTTCATCTGTCAACAGAATGTGGTAAGCTCCTTTTTGACATTCGCCTGCTTCTTGCAGTCTGTTGGTTTTTTGAGCAGGAATATCCTTAATATTTTGTCTGGAAAGAATCAAACCGCAAGGTCTGTCCTTTGTTTGTAAGGCCAGTTGCCAGGCGGTCAAAGTTTCAGCGCTGTCTGCAGGTCTGAGGGCAATAAAAGAAGGTTTTCCCGAATGATTTTTTAGTTTTTCAAGCAATCTTAGTTGTGCTTCCTGCTCAACAGGCTGGTGGGTAGGACCGTCTTCGCCCACTCTGAAGGCATCGTGTGTCCATAAAAATTTCACCGGAGTTTCCATCAGTGAAGCCACCCTCAATACCGGTTTCATATAATCTGAAAAAGCAAAAAAAGTTCCGCAGATTGGTATTACCCCGCCATGCAGTGCCATTCCCGTACTCAAAGCAGCCATAGTCAGTTCAGAAACGCCGGCATGAAGGAATGCACCTGAAAAATCATGCCGCGTGAAAGCTTTACTTTTTTTCAGAAATCCTTCTGTCATGTCACTATTGCTGAGATCCGCAGAGGAAACAATGACATTTTCATAATTTTCCGCTAAAAATGCAAGCACACGGGCTGAAGCATTCCTCGTTGCTTCATTGGCTCCTGTTTCAATTTTTTCAGGATTAAAACCGGGCAGGTCAAGAGAGTAAAACTGGTCAAGTTTTTTGGACAATTCCGGGTTTTTTGCCCGCCATTCTTTTATCTCTTTTTTTCTTTTGTTGGCATCCCTTTTTTTGGCAGACAATATTCTGGAATAATATTCTTGTACTTCGGGAAAAATGGCAAAAGTGTCTTCAGGATTCCCGCCCAGATTTTTTATAGTATTTGAAAAAGAAGCTTTTGATTTTCCCAATGGTTTTCCGTGTGTTTCCACCTGGCCTTCGTAGGAGGAACCGTCTTCTTTTACAGCTCCTTTTCCCATAATAGTGCGACCGATAATCAAGGATGGTTTGTCTGATTCCTTTTGTGCCTTTTTTATAGCTTTACGGATAGCGTTTTCATCATTGCCATCAATAGTCTGCACGTGCCAGTGCCAGGAAAGGTATTTTTTTGCTGTATCCTCAGATGTAACTTCATTTACCATTGTTGAAAGCTGAACATCATTGGCATCGTAAAACAGTATCAGTTTTCCGAGACCGAGATATCCGGCAATTCTTCCCACACCCTGAGATATTTCTTCCTGAATTCCTCCATCAGAAATGTAGAGGTAAGTATAATGACTGAACAATTCTCCGAATCTGTGACTCAAAAACCTTTCTGCAATGGCTGCACCTGCACCAAAAGCATGACCAAGACCCAAGGGGCCTGAAGTATTTTCGATACCTCTTTTGAGATCAATTTCCGGATGCCCCGGAGTACAGCTTTTCCATTGTCTGAATGACTGAATATCCTCTTTTGACATGATGCCCAATAAATTCAGTTGTGCATACAACATAGCGGACATATGCCCGGGATCGAGGAAAAACCTGTCTCTGCAAGACCAGGACAGATCTGAAGGGTCAAACCTTAAAAATTCGCTGTATAAAATCTGCATAAAGTCAGCGCCTCCCATAGCACCGCCGGGGTGGCCTGAAGCAGCTTTTTCGACCATGGCAGCGGCCAGAATCCTTATATTGTCAGCAGAACGGGTTGAAATAGAAAGTGAAGAATTCAAAGGAAAAGTTTTGGTGTTGATAAATTGATTTTCGCAATGCAAAAGTAAAAATAAATGGAGATTTTACATTACATTTTCCCATCATATTTAACGGTTAGCTGATTTTAACTATAATTATATGTTAAACAATATGATTTGTTGTCATATTATTTTATTCTTAAAAAATACAGGATTTTTATAAAGTCAAAGCAAATATTTAAAACATGACTATTTGACTAATCACCTTTATTACCTGCGGATTGTTATTTTTGCAAAAAAATAGCAGATGTTACCAAAAATTGTACCTACCCAAACCAAAGCCTGGAAAAAACTGCAGGATCATTTTACGCTTATTCAAAGTACTGAAATAAAAAATCTTTTTCAGAAAGACCCGAATCGCGGTGCTGATTTTTCTGGTGAACTGGAAGGTTTATACCTCGACTATTCAAAAAACAGAATTACCCGGGAAACCATGTCATTGCTTTTCGAACTGGCAAAAGAATGCCGGCTGGACGAAGCCATTAAAAGTATGTTTGCTGGAGAAGAAATCAACGAAACGGAAAACAGAGCCGTTCTTCATACCGCTTTGCGCAATCGCGGCAATGAAAAACTGGAGACAGGAGGTAAAGACATTCGTCAGGACATACACAATGAACTGAAGAAGATGGAAATTTTTTCCAATAAAGTAATCAATGGTGAATGGAAGGGATATACCGGTAAAGCCATAACCGACGTGGTGAATATAGGCATTGGCGGGTCTGATCTTGGTCCTGTTATGGTCACAGAAGCGCTGAAACCTTTCGGAAACCATCTAAATGTGCATTTTGTGTCCAATGTAGACGGGAGCCACATAAGCGAGACCCTTAAAAAAGTTAATCCCGAAACCACTCTTTTTCTTATCGCCAGCAAAACCTTCACCACCCAGGAAACCATGGCCAATGCTGGTACGGCAAGGAGCGCTTTTCTGGCCGTAGCTAAAGAGGAACAATACATTAAAAAACACTTTGTGGCTTTATCCACCAATACAAAGGAAGTTGAGGCATTTGGTATTGACATCAATAATATGTTTGTGTTCTGGGACTGGGTTGGTGGCAGATTTTCACTCACGTCAGCAATAGGATTGTCCATTATGCTTTCCATTGGTCCTGCTCATTTTTATTCAATGTTAGACGGATTTTACACCATGGACAGGCATTTTAAAAACAGCCCTTTTGAAGAAAATATTCCGGTTATTCTGGCCATGATTGGCATCTGGTACGTCAATTTTTTTGGTTTTCACTCGGAAGCTATTTTGCCTTACGACCAATATATGCACAGATTTGCAGCCTATTTCCAGCAGGCAAATATGGAAAGCAACGGAAAATATGTAGACCGAAACGGCCAAAAGGTGGACTACAGCACGGGTCCGGTTATCTGGGGAGAACCCGGCACCAACGGTCAGCATGCTTTTTACCAGCTCATACATCAGGGAACACAAATCATTCCATGTGATTTTATTGCTCCGGCACAAAGTATGAATCCCATAGGTAACCACCATGTCTTATTGCTTTCCAATTTTTTTGCCCAGAGTCAGGCATTGATGGATGGAAAAACCAGGGAACAAGTGATTGAAGAATACACAAAAGCAGGTAAAAATCCGGACAACTTTGCCAATATCATTCCATTCAAAATATTTGAAGGAAACAGGCCAAGCAACAGCATCCTGGTTGAACGACTCGATCCAAAACGGCTTGGAATGCTTGTTGCCATGTACGAACATAAAATATTCACTCAGGGTATTATCTGGAATATTTTCAGTTTTGATCAGTGGGGAGTGGAACTGGGAAAACAACTTGCGAATAATATTTTGCCTGTACTCAGAGGAGATATATCAGAAGATACGTTGGATTCATCGACGGCATCACTTATTATAAAATGGAAATCGTGGAACTAAATTCAAGGAAAAATAATTTTATGTTTGGGTTTAAATTGTATTTTTAGCCTGAATTTGAACAATAAATCTATGCTCCGAATCAAACATATAGCGGTAGCCGGTAATATCGGTGCCGGAAAAACCACCCTGACAGAAATGCTCGCCAGACATTACGGATGGGATGTTCATTTTGAAGATACTACTACCAATCCCTATCTCGGAGATTTTTACAACGACATGAACAGGTGGTCCTTCAACCTTCAGATTTATTTTCTTAATTCCAGGTACAGACAGATCCTGGATATCAGAAAAGGGGATAAAACTGTCATTCAGGACCGGACTATATATGAAGACGCGCATATTTTTGCACCCAATCTTCACGATATGGGACTGATGTCCGAAAGGGATTTTAAAAACTATATCGACCTTTTCCACCTTATGTCATCACAGGTTCAGTCACCTGATTTACTGATTTATTTAAAATCAGGTATTCCCAAACTTGTCGATCATATTCAGAAAAGAGGAAGAGAATATGAAGGTAATATGAGTCTTGAATATTTAAAAAGGTTGAACGAAAGATACGAAAACTGGATAAGCGGTTACAAAGAAGGCAATCTGCTTATTGTCCATAATGACAATATGGATTTTAAAAACAATCCTGAAGATCTCGGAACTGTCATCGAGATGATAGAACGGGAGACCAACAGTTTATTTACAGGTAGCTGATGAACAAAGATATTGTAAAATCATTTTCCGGAAGTAATGTCACACTAGTGGCTGTCAGCAAAACCCGTTCGGCGGAAGAAATTTTGGTACTGTACAATCTCGGACAAAGAGACTTCGGAGAAAACAGGGTACAGGAATTAATGGCAAAAAAAGAGGAACTACCGAAAGATATACGTTGGCACATGATCGGGCACCTGCAAAACAATAAGGTGAAATATATTGCGCCTTTTATACATCTTATTCATTCGGTGGATAGTCTGGATCTTTACCAAACCATATATAAAGAAGCACAAAAAGCAGGGCGAACCATTGATGTATTACTGCAATTCCATATTGCAGAAGAAGAAACCAAGTTTGGAATGGACTATAAAGAAGCGGAAGAAACTATATCTGCTTACCTTGAAAATAAGGAAAAAGCTGTACGGATCACAGGTATTATGGCGATGGCGACATTGACCGGTGATGAAAGCAGAATCAGAAAAGAATTCGGCACTTTAAAACAATACTTTGATCAGTTGAAGGAAAAATATTTTAAAGACAAAACTTCTTTCAGGGAAATTTCTATGGGAATGAGCAGTGATTACAAAATAGCTGTGGAGGAAGGAAGTACCATGGTGAGAATTGGGAGTTTGTTGTTTCAGTAGCTCGTAGTTGTTAGCTTGTAGCTCGCAGTTGTTAGCTCGTAGCTGTTAGCTCGAAGCTCGGAGGGGTTAGCTGGGTAGTTATAAGCCCGGAGATGAGGAAAGTAAGCTTGTGTCTGGAGATGAAGAAATAGCATGAAAAGCGCTATCAGGAACTTAGGAGGATAAATAATGATTAAACCAAATCAAACTTTGAATAATAATCGTTTAATGTTTCTTTGACATAGTGCGAATGTGATTAATTAAAGTTAGTTTTTTTTGGTTGCATTTTTTCGGTAATAAAACTTCTGAAATTTTTATCCTCAGAAGCCGCTTTTAAACCTTCCAGAATCACATCTTCAGCATTGGCAATATATTGAAACGGGAAAAGTTTTAATATTTTATTCAGATCGAATTTATTATTATCAAAAAAAAGAAAATAATTTTCAATAGGAAACTGATTTGCGATGGGTTGCAAATTCTGTTCAAGGATAGTATCAATTTTTTCCAGTGAATTCATTATTTCTTCATCAGCATACAAGGTTTTAAAATATTTATATTCAAGATTTTGTATAACAGAGAATTCGATTTTTGTTTTGTTTATACCTGCAATGCAAATTAATGAAGACTGATATTGCCTGAATGATGAGGACAACAGAAGGGCTAAATTTTCTTCAATTAAAAAGACTTCCGATGCACCAATAAAATCTCCGGCAATTAAAAAAGCTTTCCTTTGAACCTGGCTGACATGGTTGGGAATAGAGAAATACAATAAATTTTTAATCCAGGGTTGGGTTTTAAAATTGAGTTTTTGAAGTTGAGCTTTCAGTTGATTTTCATATTCAATGTAGTCTCCTATCTGACCTTCAAATACAATAGTAAGGTAATCAGAAGTATCTTTTATTTCGAATTCAATTTTTTTATCACCGTTTTGAATCCACACATTTATCTTTATGAGTCCGGATTAAATATTTCTGAGTTGTCAGCATTAAATGGTATATTTTTAGATAAATTTATTTTTATTTCATTCTTAGTTTTTTATTTTATTTCTGTTTCATTTTTGACAGAAAACAAATATTTTATTTCAGGAATTTTGGCCATTTACTTTGTTTTTACTTATGGCAAAAATATAAACAAAAGAGAGGAATCTGGATTTTATAGATTTATTATTTTTAATTCGCGTTAAACAGTTATCAGAACTTTTTGAAAACATAAAGTATGTCGTTCCAAAACCTAAAACAATTTTCACGCTAAATATTGATTGTCAAGGAATTATTATTAGGCTGGAGCGAATGGTTTCGGATTTGTTTCTTTTTAATAAAAATGATAGTCCGGATCTTCGTTCTTGTTCTGAAAATGAATTTGTTAATAGAAAATTGAAATATGGAAAAAAAAGGACTAATAAAATTCAGGAATATTTTCAGAGTAAAACAATTATACAATCAAAGATTATAAAGTAGTGGTATGAAGAAAATTTGGTCTTTCAACGCGACAAATTGACTTCTCAATCTCATTTTTCTTCATTTAAATAAATTTGATGCACCAGGGTTAGTAACCATTTATTATCTTTATCGTAAATTTAATAAAACCCTGATACCATGAAACGAAGAGATTTCATCACCAAAACAACCCTTGCAGGTGCCGTTCTTTCATTGGATGCTAAATCCGCATTTTCAAGTTCTTCTACATTCAGAAAACCTGGAAAAGTAATCATCCTTGGAGCTGGTTTTGCCGGATTGGCAGCAGGTCTGGCTCTGACACGTGCCGGTATTCAGGTTACCATACTGGAGGCTGGTAAAAGAGCTGGCGGGAGGGTATTTTCCCATAAACCCGAAAAAGCAGCCGGACAGGTTATTGAATTGGGTGCAGAATGGGTTGGTGCATCACATGAAAGATTAATAGCATTGTGTAATGAATTTGGTCTGACTCTGGAGGACAACCGTTTTGAGACAGATATAATTTTATCCGGTATTCATGAAAAAGCAGGTAAATGGTCTTTTGGTCCGACCATGGAAAATTTCTGGAGCAACAAAGTCTCTATATGGGAAGATATGTCGGAAAAAGAGAAACAGAAACTCGATAAAATAGATTGGTGGCGCTTCCTTTCAGAAAAAGGCATTGACCCTTCTGATCTTTTTAAACGGGATCTGATTGATTCCACTGACTTCGGGGAAAGTATCCGTCATACTTCAGCATACGCTGCTTTTGCCGAATACGCAGAGAGCAGTGAAAAAAATGAAATGGATTTCAAAATCAAAGGTGGTAATAGCGCTCTGACCGATGCTTTAGTCAAAGCCATAGGACAGGATAAAATTTTTCTGGAACACAAGGCTGTACATATCAATCAACTAACAAAAAATAAGGTAAAAGTCACATGTCAGAACGGTCAATCGTATGAAGGTGATGCACTGATTTGTGCAATTCCAACAAAATCTGTCCTCGGAATTGATTGGAACCCGGGTCTGCCCACAGAAATGAAAGATGCGATGTTGTCATTGCAATACAGCCGTATCGGTAAGTTTCCCATTGTATTTTCAGAAAGGTTCTGGGGACGTGATGATTTTGACATGGTTACAGATACGCCGGCGCATTATTTTACCACGGCACAAAAATCAGAAAGGTCCGCAGGGTGTTATTATGTGTTATGCCACGGGCGACAAGGCTGATGTCCTTCATTCAGTTAATGAAAAACAAAGGAAAGAAATAATTCTTGAAGCCTTGAAGTCCCGCATTTGGCAATGTTGAAAAATATATACAACAAAACCTTCAATACTATTGGGGAAGTGACCCTGCATCCGCAGGTGCTTATGCTTTTTATGGGAAAAATCAATGGTTTACTGTCATGCCCACTTTAAAAAAGCAACATATCCGTACACTTTTTGCCGGAGAACATCTGGCAGACTGGCAGGGATTTATGGAAGGCGCTATTAATAGCGGCGAGGAAGCCGCTGAAACTTTGTTATCCGGGTGGTAAATAACAACAACATATCTGGGAAAATTATGGAAATATACCCTTTAATCTATCCGAGGTATTGTTCAAACCTTTCCGGATAAAAGAACCTGATGTGGAATTTGAAAATCTGTTTTAACCAATTTCTTACACCGTCTCAATTTCTTCCTCATTCATCTCCATTACTTCTTTTTCACTGATGATATCGTCAATTTCAACTTTCAGGTTGTCTATAATAAATACCTGACGTTCCGGTGTGTTTTTACCCATGTAATAGGAGAGAAGGTCTTCAATTTTTGTTTTTTCACCCAGGATGACAGGGTCTAGTCTGATATTGTCACCGATAAAATCTTCAAATTCGTTAGGTGATATTTCTCCTAATCCCTTAAACCGGGTGATTTCTGCTTTGCCTTTTAATTGCTGGATTGCCTTTTGTTTTTCCTGCTCGCTGTAACAATAAAAGGTTTTTTGTTTGTCTCTTACCCTGAACAGCGGTGTATCCAAAATATATAAATGTCCGTGTTTTACAAGATCGGGAAAAAACTGAAGGAAAAACGTGAGTAACAGCAAACGGATATGCATTCCGTCCACATCGGCATCCGTGGCGATTACCACTCTGTTGTATCGCAGATTTTCAATTCCGTCTTCAATATCCAGTGCATGCTGGAGAAGATTTAATTCTTCGTTCTGATACACCACTTTTTTCGTCATTCCGTAACAGTTCAAAGGTTTTCCCCTGAGACTGAATACGGCCTGTGTCATGACGTCTCTTGCCTTGGTGATAGAACCACTTGCGGAATCCCCTTCTGTTATAAATACTGTTGTGCCCAGCTTAATTTCTTCTTCTGTTTTTTTACCATCTGTGAGATGTGCCCTGCAATCTCTGAGCTTTTTATTGTGAATATTGGCCTTTTTAGCCCTTTGATTGGCTATTTTTTTAATGTCGGCAATCTCCTTTCTCTCTCTTTCGGATTGTTGGATTTTGCGCAATATTACATCAGAAATTTCCTTGTTTTTCCTCAGGAAATTGTCAAGGTGATTTTTCATAAAGTCAATCACAAAACTCCTTATGCTGGTTCCTTCCGGTTCCATATTTACAGAACCAAGTTTGGTTTTGGTCTGGGACTCAAATACGGGTTCTTCTATTTTAATACTTATTGCGCCAACAATAGAAGACTGGACATCTCTGGAATCAAAGTTTTTATTGTATAATTCCCTTAAGGTTTTGACAATGGCTTCCCTGAATGCTGCAAGATGGGTACCACCCTGGGTCGTATTCTGCCCGTTTACAAAGGAATAATACTCTTCCCCGTATTGAGTGTTGTGTGACAGAGCAATTTCAATATCGTCCGCCTTAAGGTGAATGATGGGATACAATAAGTTTTCAACGTTGGTTTTTCTTTCCAGCAAATCCAGAAGACCATTTTTGGAAACAAAGGTTTTACCGTTGTAATTTAATTTAAGCCCAGCATTTAAATAGGCGTAGTTCCAAAGTTGGTTTTCAACGTATTCATTTCGAAACTTGTAGTGTTTAAAAATGGTATCATCAGGTACAAATTCCATGAGTGTACCGTTATTTTCCGTCGTTTTTCCGATTTTGGCATCGAGTTTTAGTTCTCCGCAGGCAAATTCTGCCAGTTTGGTTTCTCCATCCCTGAAGGACTGGGCTTTAAAATATTTGGAAAGGGCGTTGACAGCCTTGGTTCCGACACCATTTAGACCCACTGTTTTTTTGAAAGCTTTGGAATCATACTTACCTCCTGTATTAATCTTTGAAACACAATCGACGACTTTGCCAAGAGGGATACCACGACCGTAATCCCTGATTTTCACTACACCATCCTGAATGTAAATGTCAATTTGTTTTCCATTGCCCATGACGTATTCATCAATGGAATTGTCGAGTACCTCTTTGAGTAGGATATATATTCCGTCGTCTTGTGATGAACCATCTCCCAATTTACCGATATACATACCTGGCCTCAGACGGATGTGTTCTTTCCAATCGAGGGATTTGATATTGTCTTCGTTATAAATAATACCTGAGTTTTCCATGGATAATTATATAATTAAATTCTGTCTTTTTCCAATTCCGTTTTTAAAAAATCTATGACCTTTACTTCGGAAACATCCACATTTCTGATCTTTGCAAGGTAAAAACTTATCCAGTCTACCAAATGGATCATGTATATTAATTTTTCAATTTTATGTTGGCCTTTTGAATATATTTCAATAAAAGTATTTGTTTTGGCCGATATGATATTTTTACAAATATCCATTCTCTGAATATTTTTTTTCAAATCATCTTTGTTCCTTAAAAACACCACCGCAACCGGAGACTTGTCTGCCCAACCTACGAGTTCGTTGTGGTTCATTTCCGGAAAAACGTTGTGCCAGCATAAAACTTTTGCGTTTTCGTTTAGTTGCTGACGAAAACGAAGTGCTACCGGTTCAAATCTGTCGGTCGAGTAAATGGCGACAAATTTACCGGACAATTGCTGTGCTATCGTTTTTGCTTTATTCTGAATTTCATCCTGTTCAAATTTTATAAGATCTGTGGCTATCTGGATATGCTCAAATAGTGACGATTTGATTAAGTTGTATTTCAAAAGTATGGCCAGTTGCAGGACAACAGAAAATCCAAGGCAGGCGCGCGGAGAAGGATATCCTGCCGGTACAGCCACAAAAGGTATATTGTTTTTGAGCGCTTCTTTTTCAATGGTGCCGCCCGAAGAAAGGCATACAATCCTGCATTTTTTTTGAAGGGCTGTCTGAAATGCATGTATTGTTTCTTCCGTATTTCCGGAATATGAAGAAACAATGACCAGTGAATTTTCATTAATAAATGCTGGTAATTCGTACCCTTTTATTACCAAAACAGGAACAGAGCAATCTTCAAAAACAATACTTTGAACAAAATCACCACCGATGCCGGAACCACCCATACCAACAATAAGGACCTCACGAACATCTTTAGTGTCAGGAATTGGTTTTAAGTTATTGCTGATTTCAATGGCTTCCTTTAATTGTTTTGGAAAATTTTTTATCAATGTTTCCATCTGATATTAAAAGTTTAGACCACAAAGATATAAATTATTTTTTTAATATGACTTATAATGTGAGGGTATTGAAGAAGGCCTGACAGAGACATTTTCTTTTCTTCACATTGCAACCTAAATTCAAATTTTTTCGTCTGTAAGATTACGAAGTTGAAAGATATACGATTGTTTTGTTATCATAGAATGGAGGTCAGTATTACTGGCTTCCATTGTTGTAAAAAAAAAGCATCTTCCGGTTTGCGAAAGATGCTTTTTAAATATTTTTTATATGCTATTATCCTTTTATAACGCTTGGTGCAGGAGCAGGTAGCGCATTTTCTTCTTCCGCTTTTAAAACTTCACCAACAACCTGAAGGATGTGTTTATCAGGACCTTCATTGGTAGTAATGGTGATGGATTTATTTATTTTACCAACTCTGTTTGTGTCATAACGTACTTCAATAACATTGCTTTGACCTGGTAAAATAGGATCTTTAGGCCAAACAGGAACAGTACAACCACAAGAGCCGTGTGCACTTTTAATGATAAGAGGCTCAGTTCCTGTATTTGTAAATTTGACAGTTCTTAAAGGCTCACTCTTCTGAGCAATAGTTCCGTAATCTACGATTGTTGTTTCAAAACTCAATTTTGCATTGGTTCTTTCTACGACTTCTTCCACTTGTTGAACTGCTGCTGGTGCTTGCTGAGTCATTTTTGTTTTGTCAGTTTCAACAGGAACCGGAATCTGTGCTTTTTCTTTGGTTTGAGAAAAACCGGAAACGCTTAATAAACAAACAAAAGCTAACAAAATCAATTGTTTCATTTTACAATTATTTTTATGGTTAAATAAAATTTTTTAATTAAAGATATGAAGTGCAAATATAGTGCTAAAAACGTCAGGTCGGAAAAAAAGTATCATTTTTGTTGTTAAATTAGTGTTAAGAAGTAAATTTTCAGCATAAGAAATGGGCTATTTTAATCCTGTTTTTCTCTTTTTATACTTAACAAAATGGAATAAATTATTTTAAATCTGATAGTTTTTGCAATCCAAATTGCGATGCCAATCGTCGCAAATCCAATAAAACTGATTTACGTCTTTCAGGTTGATCTTTATCAATTTTTTGCTTTACAAGATTGTCCCAGATATTTATACCGATAGCTTCAGCTTTTTCTTTTTGACCGCATCCTGCATAAATTTCTATTACTTTTAGCCACATGCCGTCTTTCAGATACATATTTTCTGTGTATTTATTACTTAAAATATCCAGGATAATGACAGCTTCGTGGCATCGATTCAAGGATTTAAGATGTGCGGACAAATTACATGCAGAGAGGATTTGACTTTGATAAAAAGCCAGGTGTTCCGTCAAAAAAGGAGAATCCGAAAAATTGTATCCAAACGTATTTTTCCATAGGGAAAAACCAACATCCGCACTAACAGGTATACTATTGGTAATTATTTTTGGAATTAAATAGGGGAAAACCCGGTTTATCAAACCTTCCTGAGTGATGTAAGAGTCCCACGGTTTGTAAACCTCTGAATGACAGGTATTTGAAAAACATAGTGGACGCGACCATTGATTGGCTGTTACTATATCTGTGAGGGCAAGTTGGTTATACATCAAATAATCACCCTGAAAATTCAAAATGACTTCACTTGAGCCACTATTATTTATTTTATTGGAACTACCAGCATCCGGCAAAATCAATTCCCTTTTTGTGAGTTTAATTAAATTATAGCCTAAACCGGAATCTATTTGCTTAAAGTTTTTTAAAGATTTTAAAAAATCTACCGAATTATGTTTTGCTGGTATAATGCCAGCATCATCATCAAATTCCAAAATCACCAATCTTTCAAAAAATGATTCGGGCAACAAAGTTTTTAGTGGTTTTGTACCTCCAACCCCTTTTAAAAGGTGTTGGTAATATCTTGGTATCATCAAAAGAGAATAATTGGCAACAAGCACATCGGTCCTGAACTTTTCTGTTTCCTGAACATATAAAAGAGGATAGGTATCATTATCTCCGTAGGTAACCAGAATAGCATCCCTGGGACAACTTGCAAGAAGATTTTTTGCACTTTGCCCGATGAAATCATCATAAAGTCCTGAACGAATCACTTTTCTTGCAATCACTTCATTTTGAAAATACCTCAGGGTAAGCAGGTGAGCCATTACCTCATTGGCATATTTGGTGCGAACTGTCCCGACAGGAGTAGGAAATGAGGGGTTCAGTTTTTCAATTTTTAAATAGGTGTCTATCGCTTTGGTTTTAAGGTTATTGTATTTTTCAAGTTGGTCCTTGGTTAAAACATTTTGACCTGATGGAATGGAAAACATAACAGATGAATCGGCGTCACCGTATTGGTTGCTCAATAACCCTACAGCTGCTGATGAATAGGCACGGGCAAGAATATTCAATTGAATGTTGTTCAGTTTGTCAAAGTCAGGTTCCAAAATCTTAATGATTTCCTGATAATATCCGGGATATCCACAGGTTGGTTGGGTGTCGCATTCATCACGGAAACTTTTATTTTTTGATAAATAGTAATCAGCGGACTCTTTCCATTCATAGGGATTGTACACAGCAACGACACTTTCAGGATCATTTGGGTCAATGGGTTCTCTTTTGCTGAAGTTGTCCACTTTTTGCCAACCGTTTTGGACAGACCAGATCAACTCAGGTTCAAACATAGGCAAGGAATTATCTCTTAAACGTGTAATCCTGTATCCGTCGGGATGTTTACTCAGTTTAAATTTTGGATCCGACATGTCCTTATAGTTTTGATAAAAGTAATACACCACATCTTTATAAGAAGGGAAAACCGGAAGTCTTATCCCGGGGGGCTCTTCAGCTACTTTAATTTCTTTTTTGGGATCAGGGGTAATTGAAGTAAATTTTCTCCTTTCCTCAATGAGTTGTTCAGGAATATCTGTGCTGTCACCTGTCTGAAAATATAATACGCTCTTTCCTCCTTTGGTGCCAAAAACCATTTCTCCTTCATAAAATCTTCCTGACTTTTTATCATAAAAACCCGATGCCCGGTAATAGCCTTCTTTTTTATCAAATCTAACAGAGGAGCTTTCACCCATTTTATATGTAAATGTCGGATTAGTATAACTTCCGGAAGTTTCAATCAAAAATTTGTCCTTTTTTTTCGAAAGTTTCATTTTTCTTTCCATAATAGTAGGTACACCGATGATGGAATCATACACAGAAACATCCATTGGGACTCTGTTGTACAGATGATAAAATTTTTTACCTGAGGATGAGATTGGAGTTTCAATATCTGGTTTGAGATCATGGCCAAAAACATCAAAAATAAAATCGTATTCTCTCAAAAATAAAGCTTCCTGCCATTTGGCAAATTTTTTTATTTCTTCCATCAGTTTTTCCGCATCACGGAGATTATAATCGTTTTTGAATAATTGCAATAATTGTTGTTCTACAGAATCTTCATTTATGAGTTTGACAAAACTTCCCCTACTATCAGTTTTAAATTGGAATTCCGGCTCGTATTGCATTAAAGAATTACTTTTTTTAATACCGGTTGGCCCGGAAACCACTTTTGACGAATCGCATTTTACGCTAAGTACAAAACCGTCATTTTCTTCTCTGATAATAGTAAAAACAGGATAAGCTAAGACTGAGACGGGAAGATTCTTTTTTGAACGTAATTCCGGGGAATCAATGGTCCAAAGTAATTCAAAATACCATTTATCTCCTGTTTTCCAGTTGATCTTCTGAGCTGGCAAAATAAAATACAAAACAGAAAAAACAAGAAAAAGAACAGGGCGAAAAATGGATTTGTATTGTGAGATCATTGAATTTTTTTTTGACTATATTATTTTAACCTATTTTCCGGAAAAAAACAAACATTGAATAATGTTTCTGCAAAACTAAAAATTTCTTTATTGGCAGCAACGACATTATTAAATTTAATGAGTTCCTTTAAATAATTTTTAGTCTGCATTTCAAACTGGATTTATCAAATATGTTTTATTGATTGTCAAAAAATATAACTTTCAACCAAATGATCTGAATCATCTTTTTTATCTGCCTTCCTTATTAATTTTGCGCTTTCAAATTAAAAAGTATGCAAAAAGTGGAACTAATGAGCCCGGCTGGTTCTTTCGAATCCCTGATGGCGGCTATCAAAGCAGGATGCGATTCGGTGTATTTTGGAGTGGAACAATTGAATATGAGGGCGCGTTCGACCAATAATTTTACATTAGAAGATCTCAGGAAAATTGCATCAATAGCCAGGGAAAACAAGGTCAGGACGTATATAACAATGAATACAATCCTCTATGACCATGACATACAATTGATGAAAAAGATAGTTGATACGGCCAAAGAAGAAAAGATCGACGCTATCATCGCTTCAGATCATGCGGTCATGAATTATGCTAATAAAATCGGTATGCCGGTTCATATTTCAACACAGGCAAATGTAACCAATATTGACACTGTCGAGTTTTACGCTACATATGCCGATGTTATGGTATTGTCAAGAGAGCTCAGCCTGATGCAGGTTGCTTCCATTCAAAAGGAAATAAAGCGACGAAAAGTTATCGGCCCTTCCGGTAATCCGGTAAAACTTGAGATTTTTGCCCACGGTGCTCTTTGTATGGCTGTTTCAGGTAAGTGCTATCTCAGCCTTCACAGCCATTTTGCCTCTGCCAACAGAGGAGCCTGTATTCAGAACTGCAGAAGAAGTTATGTGGTCACAGACAAAGAAGAAGGTATGGAATTTGAAATCGACAATGAGTATATTATGTCTGCAAAAGATTTGTGTACCATAGCTTTTCTACCGAAGATACTTGAAACGGGTGTTTCTGTCCTTAAAATAGAAGGAAGGGGAAGGTCGGCTGATTATGTTTATAAAACAACGATGTGTTATCGCGAAGCTATTGATTCTTTTTATGAAAATACATATACTCAGGAAAAAGTCGATAGTTGGATGGAAACCCTGTCTACTGTGTATAACCGGGGTTTTTGGGATGGATATTATTTAGGTCGTAAACTTGGAGAATGGATCCATAATTACGGTTCAGTAGCGACAAAACGCAAAATTTACATCGCAAAAGGTATAAAATATTTTGAAAAAGCGTCGATTGCCGAGTTTTATTGCGAAAGTCACTCACTGGCGATAGGAGACGACATCATGGTGACCGGACCTACAACAGGATATTTAGAAACTAAAGTCGATGAACTCAGGGTTGATGGTAAACATGTGGAGAAAGTAGAAAGAGGTTCTTCTTTTACTGTACGCATTCCGGAAAAAATCAGACCTTCTGACAAGCTTTTCAAAGTTGTGGACAACGGATGATACAGATTATTCAGCAAAGAGAAAAATGTATTGGTTGTAATGCCTGTGTTGAAGTGGCCCCTTACCGTTGGCGTATGTCCAAAAAAGATGGAAAATGTACACTGGTTGGAGCAAAGGACAAAAAAGGGTATTATGTATTGAATACTTTTGATGAAGAATGGAAAGACAATGTGTTGGCAGCCAATATTTGTCCGGTTAAGATCATCAAGGTGATGCAGTTGTAAAAGAATTTCATTTTTTGTACAGTTTCACAACATCATATAATTCCAGGCAGAATCTAAAAATCCATTTTTTTCAATGTGGTTAAGCAGTTCATTGTACAAAGGATGATTTCCAATGGTCGCAGAATCCCCGATGATAACGAGTTTTTTTCTTGCTCTTGTCATGGCTACGTTAAGCCTTCTGTTGTCCTTGATAAATCCCAGTTCACTTTTATCATTTGACCTCACCAGCGATATAAATATAACATCTTTTTCCTGACCCTGAAATCCATCTATCGTATTAACTTCCAGGTTTAATCCGATAAAAGCCGGTTCCTTTTCTATTTCATCGGATACATAACGCACCTGTTCGGCGTAAGGGCTGATGATACCAATCTCTGCTCCTGCCAGTATTTCGTGTTTCTTAAGTATATATTCCCTAAGGATAAAATATTCACCTTCATTTTTATAACTTTTCTGTTTAGGATTTAAAATTTCGTCAAAACCACAACCTGCCGTATCGATAAAAACCAGTGGCAAGTCATCATTGGGAAGGGAAATATTTTTATTGGTTGGAAAAGATTCCAGCATACCTTTGTAAAATTGTCGATTTGAAAATCCAAGAATGGTATCATTCATCCGGTATTGGACGGTAAGAAGACTGGATTCTTCTATTTTATCTGTCATAAAATCCAGGATCGTTTTATCAAATCCTTTTGCATAGCCTCCTGACTTTTGACGGTGGGTGGCAATTGCAGGTGATCCCCTGCCAGAATGACTCTTTACCTTTTAGTATAGCATTCCAGCATTCGGCTTCCAGTGCTTGTGAAGCTTCATCAATGATGACCGTTTCAAAAACCATTTTCTGGATTTGCGGATGACTGGCACTAATCAGGGTTGTGGCGATTACCTGTGTGTTTGATAATATTTCGTCTGAAAGCCGGTCTTCCAGTTCTCTGGACCAACTTCTCAGATCATAGGATTCTTTTTTAAGTCTTTTTCTTTCTGCTTTGTCTTCAGGAGTAAAAGAACGTTTATATTTTGAGGCTGTGCGCAATATCTGATCAGCCTGAATTTTTATTTTTTTTATGGTATTCCAATCGGGGTGGTTTCTAAGTTTTTCAATAAGTGTCAGGTCAACAAGATCGTCGTGTATTCTGGTTACATTTCCAATTCTCAATACCCTCAATCCTTCAAGGTGTAATCTTGAGGCAAGTAAGTCGACCGCATTGTTACTTGAAGCACATACCAGAATTTTTTTTTCTTTTTGCAGAATGGTTTTGGTCAGCGCCACTAAAGTTGTCGTTTTTCCTGTTCCCGGTGGACCGTGAATTATGGATAAATATCTTGAAGATAAGGCTATTTCGAGCGCCTTTTTTTGAGAAAGATTTAATGTTGAACCGGAAATAATAAATGCTGAATCTTCCCCGTAAATACGGTTGTCGGGCAGGGATTGTGAAATGAATGCTTTTCTGAGAACCTGAACAGACTCATTTTTTGAATCCATAACTTGTCTGATGGCACTTTTCATTACCTGGTACGATTTGTCATCATAAATGATTTCCAGACCGGAATGTCCTGAATAAAAATCTTCGACATCTTCTTTTTCGACGTAAGTAAGTACGGAAATGGTGTCTTTTTGTAAGTATGAAACTACGCCCGAAATATTTTTAACATTTGGGTCTGAATTAAAAAATTGGACGGAAACCCCGACTTTAAACTTATGGAAAAAATCTTTTCCCGGAGTCGTTTTTCTTTTAATTTTAATTTCTACACTTTCACCAATGGCATAATGAACGGCAACAATTTCGATTGGATACCAAATAAATCCCTGATCAACTTTTTCCTGAAGGGTCTTTGAAGAATGAAGCGATTGAAAAAAAGATTCTTCAGCTTTTCTTTCGTCTTCAATAGCGTCCAGTATTTTTTCATATCTCCGATCTCTATCCATGCTTCAGAAATGTATGTTTTCAAAGCCGTTAATAAAAAAGCCCCGAAAATTTCCGGGGCTTGTGTACCGAAGGCGGGACTCGAACCCGCACACTATTGCTAGCACTGGATTTTGAGTCCAGCGTGTCTACCAATTCCACCACTTCGGCGTTTTTTAAAGGCCTGCAAAGTTAGCAATATTTTCCTGAATACGCAAAATATATTTTCTCTTAAAATAATAATCCTTTATCTTTTCGAGGAGGTTTATTTCGCGGTTTCCAACATCAAAAGATTTCATTTCAGGCAAAATAGACAGGTCAAGGTCCGAAATTCTTTTTTCGATTTCTTCTTTTACACCATTCATTTTATCCTCATCATTTTCTATTGAAACTTCAGAAATATTTTCATTCAGTTCCATCATATCCATAAGAAAATCGTCGTCCATTTTGTGGCTGGTTTCTTCTGAAACATCGAAAAACAAAGAAAGAATATATTTTATTCTTTTGTTGAAATCTGAAAGGGTGGTGTAAGCCTTGTTGTTATAACTGCTTAATTCAAGCACCTCACTTTGTTTTTTTTTATCTTCCAGCGTAAAAAAATCAGGGTGATATTGTTTGCTGTATTCGTAATACTTTTTTTTTAGTTCACTTATATCCGGGAAAAAACACGGAGAAATTGAATAAAAAGAAAAATAATCTGAATGTTTATTGTTCATTAAAACCACCTTGAAATGTCCAATCCGAGGGCGTAAACCATAAGACCAAGTAAAAGAATAAATCCAATGTAGGTCACCACTTCCATAAACTTATCATTCGGCGCTTTTCCGGTAATCATTTCCCAAAACAAAAACAGTACATAACCACCGTCAAGGGCAGGAATAGGCAACAGGTTGAAAAAAGCAAGTAAAATGGACAAACTTGCCGTTATCCTCCAGAACTTTTCCCAGTCCCAGCCCGGGTCAAACATAGAAGCAATAGAAAATACGCTGCCTAAATTATCCTTTGCTTTCAATTTTCCGGAAAACATCTGACCAAAAGCACTCAACTGGTCACCCAGAAAATTGACACTTGTCTTCCAGCCCATAGGAATTGAGCTCAAAAGACTATACGTTTCTCTTGAAACGGGAATTTCCTTTTCAAATGATTCAAGGGCGATGCCGATATTACCTTTATCATCTACAGGTATCTGTAATACCAGGGTATCTGTACCGTTTCTTTCAATTTTCATGGCGGTAGTCTGTCCTTTTTTAGATAAAAGAACTTTCTTGAAATCATGTATAAATTTTGCTGAATTACCATCTACTTCAAGGATATGGTCTTCGTCTTTTAAACCACCTTTTTCGGCATTACTGCCTTTGACCACTGATTTCATATCCAAAGGCTTTCTCATATGGTACAAAGCTTTTCCTTTGTTTTCGTATTTGGTTAATATTTGGGCAAAATCGGTTGGAATGGGAAGATTGATCTCTTGTCCGTCGCGTTTTACCGTTAGTTGTTTTGCATTATTTAATACGATTGCTTTTATAACGGGACCGGTTTCAAGTTTGTTTAGTTTTACTGTATCACAGGCAAGCACTATATCCCCGTCTTTAAGACCTAATACCATACCCATTGTATCTACAGCGATACCATATTTGGCATCTTCAGTTTTAACATAGGTTTGTCCCCAGACAAATAAAATCATGGCAAATATAACGATACCCAATAAAAAATTGACGGTAACACCACCGATCATAATGATAAGTCTTTGCCAGGCGGGTTTGGAACGAAATTCCCATGGTTGTGCAGGCAATAACATTTGATCTTTATCCATCGATTCATCAATCATGCCGGCTATTTTTACATAACCTCCGAACGGAATCCATCCGATTCCCCATTCAGTTTCTCCGATTTGTTTTTTATACAAAGAAAACTTAGGGTTAAAAAAGAGGTAAAATTTTTCAACTCTGGTTTTAAACCATTTGGCAGGTAAGTAATGCCCCAATTCATGGAGAACAACGAGAATCGAAAGACTTAGTATCATCTGCAAAGCATAGCTCAGTATATTCATGTTTTTTATTTACACTTTGATAAAATTACTTAAATGTAGGGTGGTTTAGAATTAAAAATCCAACAGCCATTTTAAACCACACAAAACCGTATAAAGTTTTGAAAATGGATGTTTCACTGACAAAAACAACTTTAAAGAGACGCCAAAACTTCATTAAAGGTTTGACTTGGGCGCATGACCTTCGATGTTTTTACCGGATCCGGCAGATAGTATCCACCGATATCAGCAGGTTTTCCTTGAACTTTCAACATTTCGTCCACAATTTTTTTCTCATTTTTCGAAAGTTGTTCAGCCAAAGGCGAAAAAATACTTTTTAAGGCCCCGTCTTTATTCTGGTTTGCCAAAGCCTGTGCCCAATACAGTGCCAGATAAAAGTGACTTCCTCTGTTGTCAATACCTCCTATACTTCGAGAGGGAGATTTGTCATTGTTCAACAGTTTTTCGGTAGCTTCATCCAGACCCGCTGCCAATACTTTTGCTTTTTTGTTTCCGGTGGTTTCGGCTAAATGTTCGAGAGAAACCGCCAAAGCCAAAAACTCACCAAGTGAATCCCACCTCAGGTAATTTTCTTCCACCAGTTGCTCAACATGTTTAGGGGCAGATCCGCCGGCGCCTGTCTCAAAAAGTCCGCCTCCGTTCATCAGGGGGACGATGGACAACATTTTAGCACTCGTTCCTAATTCGAGAATAGGGAAAAGGTCAGTGTTGTAGTCACGCAGTACATTTCCTGTTACGGAGATAGTATCTTTACCTGCTTTCATTCTTTTGAGCGTAAACTTAGTCGCTTCAACGGGAGAAAGAATTTTAATGGTGAGGCCCTTAAGGCTGTGTTGCTCAAGATATTTTTCGACCTTTTTTATCAATTCAGCATCGTGTGGTCTTTTTTTGTCAAGCCAGAAAACAGCCGGTGTTTTACTCAATCTGGCACGTGTTACAGCCAGTTTTACCCAGTTTTCCACCGGGGCATCTTTTACCTGGCACATTCTCCAGATGTCGCCTTTTCCTACTTTTTGTTCGATGAGCACTTTGCCCTTTTCATCTGTCACACGAACTACACCATTCTGAGGTATTTCAAAAGTTTTGTCATGAGAACCGTATTCTTCAGCTTTCTGCGCCATTAAACCCACATTAGGAACCGTTCCCATCGTTTTCGGGTCAAAAGCACCATTTTTTTTGCAAAACTGAATGACAGCTTCATATATTCCTGCATAGCTGCTGTCCGGAATTACTGCTTTGGTATCCATAGCTTTACCGTCTATATCCCACATTTTACCGCTGTTTCGTATCATGGCAGGCATGGACGCATCGATGATGACATCACTGGGCACATGAAGGTTAGTTATTCCTTTGTCAGAATTAACCATAGCGAGTTTCGGGCCGCTTTCCATGGCGGTATATAAATCCTTAAGGATTTGGTCTTTTTCTTTTGCAGGAAGAGTTTCAATTTTACTTAAAAGATCTCCCAATCCGTTATTGACATTAACGCCAATTTTTTCAAAAATTGTATTATATTTTTCAAATAACCCTGAAAAAAATGTTCGTACAGCGTGTCCGAATATAATTGGGTCAGAGATCTTCATCATAGTGGCCTTCAAATGCAGAGAGAACAAAACACCTTTACTTTTGGCATCTTCGATTTGTTTTTTAAGGAAAGTAAGCAATTGTTTTTTGCTCATAAAAGAACCGTCAATGATTTCTCCTTCCAGAAGTTTAATGGAAGATTTTAAAATGGTTGTTTTACCGCGACTACTTTCAAAAACTATATTTACGGAAGTAGGTTTGTCGATGGTTACGGATATTTCCGTATTCCTGAAATCCCCTTTTTTCATGGTAGATACATGAGTCAAAGAATCAGGTGACCAGGCACCCATAGAATGAGGGTGGGATTTTGCATACATTTTAACAGGTTTAGGAGCTCTTCTGTCAGAATTCCCCTCTCTCAAAACCGGATTTACAGCACTTCCGATTACCTTTTTATACTTTTCAGCAATTTCTTTTTCCTTTGCAGTTTTAGGATCTTCAGGAAAATCCGGAATTTTATAACCTTTGGACTGCAATTCTGCAATTGCTTCTTTCAATTGTGGAACGGAAGCAGAAACATTGGGTAGTTTGATGACATTTGCGTCCGGTTGTTCCACCAGTTTACCCAATTCATTAAGGTCGTCACTTATGTTTTGGTCTTTGGTCAGGTTTTCAGGAAACAGACTAAGAATTCTTGCGGCCACAGAAATATCTCTGGTTTCAACATCAATATTGGCGGCTTTTGTAAATGCCTGAATCACAGGTAGTAGAGAGTAAGTTGCCAAAGCTGGTGCTTCATCGGTGATGGTATAAATTATTTTTTCTTTATTCATTTGGAGGTGATTCTTTTTTGAAGCCACAAAAGTACGAAATTTTTTAATTTTTTTTAGGCGTAAGCCGTGAAGATTTATAAGGAAAAGGGGAAGTAGTCAATCACCTTGGCAAATTAAGATCATAGTTCAATGGTTGCCTTGATAGATAAAAGAGTTCAGAATAAAAAATTTGATATTCGGATGTTCCTGGACAGACAAATTTATTTGGCTGATATATAAACCAATAGTCATTCTCATAAAACTATTTCCGATATTTTTTGTCGATATACCAAATTCAAACCATGTCTTTATCATTAATATCATCTTCTCTGGGAAGATTCAGGATTATCGCCTTTGTAGAAGGAATATCCTATTTACTCCTTGGGTTTACCATGATTCTGAAGTACCAATATGGTATGCCGAAACCAAATTATATCGTAGGGATGACACATGGTGGGTTGTTTATAGTGTATGTTATTTTGCTGCTTCAGGTTGGTGTCCGATATAAATGGAGTATAACAAAAATGTTTTGGGCCTTTGTAGCCTCTCTGATTCCTTTTGGTACTTTTTATGCGGATGTGAAATGGTTCAGGGAGGTGTAGCCAATTTTCAGAAACTGTAAAATTGAATCCACTTTCCTGGACGGCCAAATTTATTTGGCTGATAGAATAATCAAACTCAAAACCTGTTCACTAGAAAAACATCCATTATAATCTCGTTATACTGTCCCAATATCATAATATCGGTTGATCCTTTGCGGAAAAAAAGGAAATGTTGTGTTATTCCCTGTTCAAAGAAGGGTCGGACATGGTAAAAAATGGGATAAATTTTGATTCAAAAACCAAAATAAAACCGCTTGAATTATAAGCCAAATAAATTTGGCTGTCCTGGACATCAAAACCTGTTCACTAGAAAAACATCCATTATAATCTCGGTATGCAGTCTCAATATCATAATATCGGTTGATCCTTTGCGGAAAAAGGAAATGTTGTGTTATTCCCTTTTCAAAGAAGGGTCGGACATGGTAAAAAACGAGATAAATTTTGATTCAATAACCAAAATAAAACCACTTGAATTATAAGCCAAATACATTTGGCTGTCCTGCCCTCAAAACCTATTCACCCGAAAAACATCCATCTGAATCTCGGTGGTCTGTCCCGTTATCATCTGACTTAACAATAATCCCGTAGCGGCGGCAGAAGAAATGCCAATCATGGCATGACCGGTGGCGACAAATACATTTTTATAGTTTTGATCCTTGCCGATGTAAGGCAAACCATCAGGGCTAACCGGTCTCAAACCTGCCCAAACCTGGTCAACAGGAGGAACAGGAAGGTTTAAATCATTGTAATATAAGTTGGCAGCCTGGATGATAGGTGGAATTCTCTGGCGACTGACGTTCAAATCCAGTCCACTGATTTCCATGGTACCCCCGACCCGTAAATCATTGCCCATAGGTGTCATGGCAACCCGGTGGTCCACCAGTATCGCCGGATATTGGATGTTGTGGTGCGGCTGTTGGTACGTGTGACTATATCCTTTGCCCGCTTGCAAAGGAAGGTCTATGCCTAATTGTGTACACAACAATGGTGACCAGCTTCCCGCCGCAATGATAAAATTGTCAACAGGGTAAGTGGCGCAATCCGTAATGACATTTTGCAATACTCGGCCATGTACATCAAGGGATTTTATATTTTCATTCAGGACAATTTTCACTCCTTTTTCTACCAAACGGGCTTTCAAAACGTTCATCATCTCCCTTGGGTGCAGATGACAATCAATTTTGTAATAAGCTCCCCCCAGCACTTTATTACTTATCAAGGGATCGAGCAGTTTTAATTCTCTATTGTCCAAGACAGGAACGTCCAGACCATAATCATTTTTTGCCTGACGGGCAAGTACCTCCTCTTCATGGCCGGTTTTTTTGTTGGTATACAACATCAGACATCCATCCTGCTTTAAGGTGAATGATTGACCCAATTCTTCATGCAGATCTATGGAAAGGGATCGGCTTAACTTTAAAAGCCTGAAAAGGTGAGGTGCATTTTTTTGAACTGTGCGGTGATTGGCGTTTTTCCAGAATAACCATCCCCATTTGATGAGGTTAGCATTCAGACGGGGTTTTATATAAAAAGGACTTTGGTTGTCCAGCATCCATTTGAGTCCCTGCCACACCATTCCCGGTGTGGCAAGAGGAATAAAATGACTGGGAGAAATATAGCCGGCATTGCCATAACTACAATTATGATCGGCTTCATTCCGGTCTAAGACAATTACGTCCCTACCGCTTTTTTGCAGATATAAAGCAATGTGTAATCCTATGACACCGGCACCGACGACAATATCTGCCATGGTAATATTATTTTGTAATCAGATGGCGGAACGGATCTTCTGATTTATCGTATTGATGCAAATCGTATTTAATGATTTTGTCAATTAGTTTTTCGGCATATTGTGGGTCAGTGGCATATCCACAGGCTTTTAATCCATAAATCCACTGCATATAATCATCGCTTGCAAATTCAAAAAGGATTTTATATCTGTCGGATTGCATAAGGAAGTTGGATCGGTCCACATAAGAGTCTACCGTACTTCTGTAAGCCCTGAAACAAGATTCAATCAGATTTCCTTCTTTGTTCAAATCATCGTCTTTATGGAAATAAGTTTTACCTGTCCAATACGATTTACATTTGATTCCGAAATGATTATTGGCTTCGATGGCCAATTTGCTCATGCCGTAATTGGATTCGTGCAATCCCTGGGCAAGTGTTACACTGGCGGGAATTCCGGTTCGATACATTTCTACAACAGCGAGGTCTTTATACTGTTCGATATACTCAAATGCAGCGTTTTCGGGGGAACTATGAAAAGAAGTAAAAATGAATAAGGATAAAGTAAATACAATAAGGTACTTAAACATTGGAATAAAATATTTATATGAGTTATAAACTGTGCAATTACCTCAAATCAAAAAGTTTGCCAATTACTTTATTTTATGGTTATCATTTCAAATTTTTGTAAAAAAACAGGGTCAAAATCAGCGCCATGTCCCGGTTCATCGGTTACAGTAACCCGCCAATCCTTTTCATACGTCATTCCCCCCAGCACCGGGTCTTCCGACAACATCAACGGCGAATCCAGGTCGTGATAAATGATATTGTCCCAGGCCATGTCAAAGTGAACCAAAGCTGTAATACCCAATCTTGACTCGGAAAAAGAACCAACCTGACAGTACATATCGCAAGCTTGAGCCATTCCTGCAATTTTCATAGCATTGGTAATTCCACCGGACTTTCCAAGTTTGATATTGAATAAATCAGCTGCATTTTCTTTGATGACAATCGCAGCATCCTTATGATTAAACACGGTTTCATCGGCCATGATAGGAATGGGACTTTCTACGACCAGTCTTTTCTGATCCGGTATATTGCCTGCTTGAATCGGTTCTTCACAATGTTCGATGTTGTAATCCTTCATGGCAATCAACGCTCTTTTTGCTTCGAGATAGTTCCATGCCTGATTGGCATCAATACGCAAGGGCAAATCATTTCCAATGGCCAACCGTATGGCCTTTATTCTTTCCACATCTTTTGTTGAAGGTCTTTCACCCAGTTTGACTTTAAGCACAGGAAAACCCATTTCTTTAAATTGAATGGCTTTTTCTGCCATTTTTTCTTTAGGAAGAAGACTAATCGTGTTGTCCGTATAGATAGATTTGTTTTTATCGCCTTGCAGATAGGCATATAACGGAAGTCCGTCCATTTTTGCTGCAAGGTCATACAAAGCCATGTCAAAAGCACATTTTACGGAGGCATTGCCAACGATCATTTTGTCCATCAAAGCCACGTGTTTTCTAATTTCCCGTGGATCTTCACCCAGCAATACCTTTGCCAGGTCACGGGCAAAAGCTACTGTACCTGTTTGTGTTTCTCCATGGATAGACCGGTAAGGGCAACATTCACCTGTACCGTATGTCCCGTCGGAATTATAAATTTTAATCACGGTATTTCTGGCGTGTGTCAGTGCCCCTTTGGATATGACAAATGGTTCGCTGAGCGCAATCTCAATCGGAATAATCTCAATTTTGTGAATGTAGGTTTTGTGCATGAAGGATGGTTTTGAAGGGTAAAGGTAGTGAAATTTGAGGGAGATTGGTTTATATATGATGAATCAAAATGGCTTTTTTACACATGGTGATTTAACAAATTGAAGTAGAACAGAAATTTATTTTGAACCATTTTTTTAAGAAATGAAAGAAAGGAAATTATTTGTAAAATATATATCCTTTGAATTTTTATAGGTTGGTTAAGAAATATTTGTAAACCCCGTTATAAAATGGTTTGTCGAAAATGATGTTTTCGTAGTAATTTAGTTGCCAGATCTCTTCAAAGGTAGTATTGTTCCTGAATCATTTTGTTACACAGATCTTAAAACCCCTCACCATGGAACCAAACGAAAGGGGAAACATTTTTTGAAATTGATTCTGAGGGGTTGAATATTTTCAAACATATATTTGAGGTTGTTATTCATATATCAACCATAAGATTCATTTTTTATTTCGGTTTCAAAACACACATTGAAAGTTCTGGAATTTGATAAAAATGAATCACTTTATTTTCGTAACATTTACATACCCCTGAGTTCTCACAAATATACCACAGAATTTATTTTGTGGAAAACCTCCTCACTTTCTAGTAAGGGTAAAAAAGCAATTTACCGATTAATCCGGAATAGCCAGTCTTGTTTTTAAAACACCAATCAAATTTTCGGATTCTACTGCATGAAGTATCATTCCCTGACTTGAATCAAAAATCATGGAATAGTTACCTTCTTTTCCTAGTTTTTCGATTTCCGTTTTGATTTTCAGCAAAATGGGTTCAAACAATTCCATTCTTTTTTTCTCCAAAAGTGCCTGTGCATCCCCTTCATATTTTTTGATATCTTCCTGCTTTTTCATTAAAGCTTCTTCTTTGGCAGCACTCTGTACTTTGGACAATAATCCGGAATTGGCCTCATTCATGTAGAGTTTATATTCATTTTCAAAAAGTAAAATCATTTCTTCCCCTTTTGCAGCCAATTCTTTTTCATACGTTTCAAGCTGTACATTGGCAATTTTTACTTCTGTCATTTTGGATAAAATTTCCTGGGAATTGACATATCCGAATTTCTGCCCAAAACTAAAAAGCGGAAATAAAATAATAATAAAAAACGATTTAACTAAAGAATTCATTTTGATTATGTTTTGTTATAAGACTATAAAAAGTATAAAATGTTACTGTGAGTGTTTAAAAAATAAAGAACTATTCAGGTTCAAAACCAAGAATGATGTTAAATGTACCATAGTCCGTAAATTTGGAACCTGCCGGAAGGTTTTTATCAAATCCAAAACCGTAGTCAAATCCCAGAAGTCCGAACATGGGCAAAAATACCCTGGCTCCCATACCTGCTGATCTCTTCAGGTCAAAAGGATTGTAATCTTTAAAGGATTGGTATGCGTTACCACCCTGAACGAAGCCAGTAATATATATGGTCGAATTCGGATTCAGCGAAAGCGGATACCTAAGTTCTACGGTATATTTGTTGAAAATAGGTGCAGCATTGGCACCGTTGCCTGTAATTTCAGGAACTTTGTAACCCCTGAGGGCCAATATTTCCTTTCCCTGCAGACCGGCAGCCTGATTGGTAATACCGTCACCTCCGATTTCAAACCTTTCAAAAGGTGATAGTCCAATTTCATTATTGTATTGGCCCAAAAATCCAAGTTTTACAGAGGAAGCTACCACTAATTTGTCAAATAAATTGTAATAAAACTCTGCATTGAACCTCCATTTATGGTATTCAAGCCACTTAAATCTTTTAGATTGAATGAGATTATCTTTTGCTATATTAATATCGTTTTCAGTTGGAGGATTTCCCGGACCTCTTTCCTCCCTCAGGTTACTTACAAGATTGGTAAGTTCCTCAGGAGAAATAGTAGTCGTTTTTTCGACACCGCGGAACAAAGAATAAGGCAGGGTTGCTTGTATATTCAGAGATATTTTGGAACCCCTTCTGGGGAATAGAGGGTCACTTACACTACTTCTGGTAAAAGACTGCCGGATACTGAAATTATTAAATACACCGGTATTTACGCCAAAGTTGAGACCACTGAAGTTGTCAAGGTTGATTCTTTCCAGATTTAATGTGGTATTGGTTGAAAAGAAATCGTCCGGCCATTTCAATTGAGAACCCAAACCAATAAATCCTCTTGTAATACTGAAAGTACCCTGACCGTTCAGACTGTAATCAAAAGCGGTTCGTACCGCACCGATGGTAAAAGATTGTGGTTTTTTACCGCCCAGCCACGGTTCTGTAAAAGAAAAATTATAGGTTCTGAAAAAACGGCTGTTGGACTGTACCCTCAATGAAAGTTTTTGACCATCTCCCTGTGGAAGCGGACTCCACGTCGCTCTGTCCTTTACATTTCTTACAGAAAAATTGTTGAAGACAACACCCAGCGTACCAATTAATCCGCTGAAACCACCATAACCGGCAGACAGTTCGAGTTGGTCAGAGGGTTTTTCTTCCAATGTATATTCGATATCTACCGTACCTCTGTTTTGGTTGACCGGGGTATTAATCCCTAATGCTTCCGGATTAAAATAACCTAAATTGATGATTTCTCTTTGCGAACGAATGATATCTGAGCGACTGAATTTTTTACCCGGACGGGTTCTGATCTCACGTCGTACGATATGTTCGTTGGTCCTGTCATTTCCTCTGATAACCACATTCTGGACGGTAAACTGTGGGCCTTCAAATATTCTCATTTCAAGGTCTACTGAATCATTTTCAATAGCGACTTCTGTCGGATTAACTTCAAAGCCCAAATAGCCATCATCGAGATAAAGAGAAGAAATGTCCCTTCCGTCAAGACTGAACTTAAGACGGTTTTGAAGAAATTCAGGATTGTAGATATCCCCTTTGGAGATGCCCAGGATGGCAGAAAGATATTCAGACGTATAAAGTGAATTTCCTTTCCAAATAATATTTCTGAAATAAAATTTATTACCTTCCTCTACTTTAATATGAATCAAAAGATTTTTGCCTTTTCTCATCACGGTATCTTGCACGACCGAAGCATTTTTAAAACCTTCCTTATTGTAATAGGCGATGATTTTTTTAAGGTCTTCTTTGTATTCTTTACGTATATATTTTGATTTTTTAAACAGCGTCCACCTTCTTTTGGTATTTTCCATTTTTTTTCTGAGCTTCCGGCTTTTTACTTGTGTGTTACCTTCAAAAACGATGTCAGCAATTTTCACCTTTGCTTTAGGATTGATATCAAATTCAAGTCTTACAGAGCCCGGTCTTTGTTCGTCCGGGAATTCTTTTACGGCTACTTTAGCATCCAGTCTTCCTTTTTCAGCGTAGTATTCTTTTATTTTTCGTTGTGCCAGCGCTTTCTGGTCATCGGTGACGATTCCCCCTTTTTTAAGCAGGTCTTTCAGTATATCATTGAGATCTTCCTGTTTGGCTTTGGAAATACCTTTATATGAATATCTGGAAAGGATAGGTTTTTCTACCAATTGAAGGGATAAAAATATAACATTTCCCACAATACTATCCTGAAATACCTGTACATCATCGAAGAGGCTAAGCTTGAGTAGCGATTTTATACCTTTTTGCAGAATGGGTCCCGGAACCTGAATTTTATCACCTTCCCTGATTCCGGCAATAGATTTGATAGCATTTCTGTCTCTGCTTTCTGCCCCTTTAATATTAATACCTCCGATTTCATAGGTATTTTGATTATTCTGAGCCTGAAGTGAAATCATGGACAGAAAAAAAACAAAAAACAAAAAAACACTTTTAACAAACGACATGAGGGTATATATTTGATGATTCCAACGCCCGTTATGATCTTTGTGCCGTTGAATAGATGTATTAAAGTAAAAATGGATACAATTAATTTTCAAGATACTTATTATTTAAATACTGGTAATAGTTTTTTTGGCAACCTGCTCTCCTGTTTTTCCAAAACGCCTTTCGCGACCCTGATAATCCAGAATAGCATTGTAGAAATCTTCTTTCCTGAAGTCAGGCCAAAGTACATTGGTGAAATACAATTCGGTGTAAGCGGATTGCCACAAGAGGTAATTGCTGATTCTGTATTCTCCGCTGGTTCTGATCATTAATTCAGGATCAGGAATATTGGCGGTGGTTAAATGGGCAGAAAAAATTTCATCATTTATATCTTCTTCCTTCAGGATTCCGGCTTTCACTTTATGAGAAATATGTTTGACGGCTTCTACTATTTCCCATCGTGAGCTGTAATTTAAAGCAAGAATCAGACACATTCTTGTATTGTCTTTTGTTTGAAGAATGGCATTCTCCAGGGCTTTTTTGGTTTTTGGAGGCAATTGTTCAATATCTCCTATAGTTTGAAGGCGGATATTGTTTTTTTGAAGTGTAGACAATTGATTTCCTACGGTTTCGAGTAAAAGACCCATCAAAGCATCAATTTCAACCCTTGGCCGTGACCAGTTTTCCGTAGAAAAAGCATAGAGCGTCAGATATTTGATTCCTAATTCTGCAGCAGCTTCGGTAACTTCCCTTACGGCAGTTACCCCGTTTTTATGTCCAAAAATACGTGGCCTGCCATGAGATGTTGCCCAACGACCATTTCCGTCCATGATGATAGCCACATGTTCGGGTAATAATGACACATTTATTTTTTCTTTTGTACTCAACGATCAGGCTGTTGAAAAATTAAGAGTGCAAATGTAAAAAAAGTTAACGTATTATGTTTGATTTTTATGCTGTTAATCAGATTATATTGAAGTAAATCGTACATTTTTAACCTTAGTTGGGCGAATAATTAGTATTGTATTGTCATCTGGTCATAACTTACGGCACAAGTCGATTTTAACTTTTCAGGTATAATCCTGCAAAAACATGGATTGCTGGATGTTTTAACCTTGGGTGAAAATCCAAACTTTTCAATATTTATTCCCTGTCTGAATGCCCTGCACGCAGATTTTTATGGTTTTGTGTCTTCATGATTGTTCAAATCAAAATGTAACGTTTTGAAATTCTTTAATTTATTTATCGCCTTCACGCAAGATTTTTTTGTTTACATTCAAAAAAGGGATGAGGGGCAAACTGAAAAACAAAAATCAATTTATACTTGTTTGGAGAGGATAAAAATAAAAGTTTGGAGTATATTTTGGAAGGGTTGGTTTTGGGTTTGACTTTAGCCACCCTGTTGGGACCCATTTTTGTTGTTTTGATCAATACTTCAATGAACTATGGGGCTCGTTCCGGTCTTGTGGTGGGCTCCGGTATTTGGGTAAGCGATTTGTTGTTTATACTTTTTGCCTATTTTTTTATCCACAAAATCCAGCATTATGTTGAAGACGTACAATTTAAGTATTGGGTTGGAAACCTGGGCGGGTTTATTTTAATAACGATGGGAATTGGCCAGTTTTTTAAAAAACCCGACATTAAAAAAATAGAATTTTCTTCAAAATATATGCGCAATCTGGGATTTTTTGGAAAAGGATTTGTAGTCAACACCCTCAATCCATTTACGTTTGTATTCTGGTTTGGTGTCATCGGTTCAAAATTACTTCAGAGCAAACATGAAGATCATTTGGTCATGGTGATGTGCGCCATTATATTGGGTATGATTGTGTTTACAGATTCCATAAAAGTGATAGGTGCAAAATGGTTGTCCGGAAAACTGAAACCGGATATCCTCTTGTATGTGAATAAAGTGGCTGGATTACTTTTGATAGTGGGTGGATTTTTACTGATTAGTAAAGTTCAGTATTAGAAATTGTCTTTATATCAAAAATTTTACCCTTACGTTTGACCCTAACCCTGAAGGGAACCGTCAGGGTAAAAATTTTACGGCAGAAGAAATTTTAAGAAAAATGAGGATGTCCTTACTGCTAGTAATCTTAATGTTTATTTTTTGACACAGCAGGTATTTCTTTATCGGGTTCCCTTCAGGGAATGGGTCAAAACCGGTGAAGGGAAACCGGGAATTAATTAAAAATTGAATTAATATTTTTGTTGAAGGGTAGATTTTAATATTTTTGCTTATAAAATTACTAAAAAATATGGACAATGATAAATCTGGAATGCATAGAAATGCTAGTGGGCAAATTTTTAGAAATGCAATTGAATTAAGAAAAACACCTACTAAAGCAGAAGAAATAATTTGGGACCAATTCTTCAAAAAAAGACCAATGGGTTTTAAATTTAGATTTCAACATCCTTTCCATATTTTTATTTTGGATTTCTATTGCCATTTATTAAAAATTGCAGTAGAAATAGATGGGAAAATTCATGAAGATAAGTTTCAAAAAATGTATGATGAAGAGAGAGATAACTTTTTAAAAGATGAAGGGTTGTTAGTTGTAAGAATTAATAATGATCTAATTTATAATAACCTTGAGGAAGTTAAAAATAACCTTTTGGAAATTATTAAATCTCGTTCACAATTTATTCAGACTTGATTTGGTGGAAATTTTATTCCTGACGTTTTGCCCTAACCCTGAAGGGGACCGTCAGGATTAAAATTTTACGTCAGAAGAAATATTAAGAAAAAGGGGGATGTTCTTACTGCTGGCAACCTTAATGTTTATATTATGTCACAGCAGGTATTTCTTTATCAGGCTCCCTTTAGGGTTAGGGGCAGAACCGATAAAGAAATACCGGACGCAACAAGGCCTTCATTTCAGGGTTTTCCTAAAGAGATTTTACAGTTTTCTACCCGTTTTATTCATTCTTTTTTATATTAAGCAGAACTTTTCTCACAGATCCTTCCAACAAAAGTTTTTCTTTTGCATCCTCATAATTAAGGCCGGTCAACTGCTCAATTTGTTTTGTCCCTCTGTCTACCAATTTGTCATTGCTCAGCATCATATCTATCATTTTGTTGTCCATAACCCTTCCCAGCCTGATCATCACTGAGGTAGATATCATGTTTAACACCATTTTCTGTGCCGTTCCTGATTTCAGACGTGTACTTCCGGTGATATATTCAGGGCCAACTTCCACTTCAATCGGAAAATCGGCATCCGACGAAAGCGGAGAGCCGGGATTGCAGGTAATACAAGCTGTTGCTATATGGTTTTCACGACATTTTTGAAGGCCATAGCGAACATACGGCGTAGTGCCTGAAGCGGCAATACCTACTACCACGTCCAAAGAATTAATATTATAATTTTGTAAATCGTTCCATGCCTGTACAGTGCTGTCTTCTGCATTTTCTACCGCTTTGCGGATAGCATGATCTCCTCCCGCAATCAATCCGATGACCCAGTCAAACGGCACGCCAAAGGTAGGGGGACATTCTGAAGCATCCAGAATACCCAAACGACCACTGGTTCCGGCACCGATATAAAACAATCGACCTGCTTTTTCCATCTGCATGACGATTTTGCTGACAAGTTTTTCAATATCGGGAATGACTTTTTCAACGGCTAGTGCCACTTTTTGATCTTCTCGGTTCATGTCGGTTAGAATCTCATGTACTGATTTTTTTTCGATATGGTTGTAAAGTGAGTCCGATTCAGTAATAGATTTAAAGGACATATAAGGTCAGGGTTTTTTATTAGATGAAATTAAATAAAGTCCAAAAAAAGTAATGATTCCGTTTAAAGCAATGATGAGATTGCCGAAACTGAAGCCATTCAACATTGTCGCGGCATTATCATTGATGATGTAAGACAGTATCGGAGCTATTAGACAAACCATTACGGTCGGTATTCCGGGTAAATTTCTCCGGGTGAGTATGGCAAAAGCAAATAATCCCAGCAAAGGACCGTACGTGTAGCCTGCTGCCTTAAAGAGATTATTGATGATAGCTGTGTTGTTCATTTTTTGAAAAATGATAATAACCAGGGCCAGCAATATGGCAAAACCTAGGTGTACTAATATTCTGGTTCTTTTTTTATGACTTTCCGGTTTTTGACTTTTTTCAAAATTTAAAAAATCAATACAAAAAGATGTAGTCAATGCAGTCAGTGCTGAATCCGCAGAGCTGTACGCCGCCGCAATCAGACCAAGGATAAATAAAAAACCAATGGTGACCGGCATGTGCTGAAGGGCAATAGTGGGATAATAAACATCGGTATTTCCCGGAATATTAATTCCGAATTGATTTCCATACAAATACAGACAAGCTCCCATGGTCAAAAACAAAAGATTGGTAAATACCAGGATGACACTGAATACCATCATGTTTTTTTGAGCATCTTTCAGGTTGCGGCAGGTCAGATTTTTCTGCATCATGTCCTGGTCAAGACCCGTCATCACCAATGTAATGAGTGCACCTGAAATAAACTGTTTAAAAAAGTTGTTCGGATCATTCCATCCTGAATCGAGATGCCATATTGCACTTAACGGACTCTCCCGGACCATAGACAACATGGAAGGTAAACTCTGATTGAGCTCTATTGCAACATAATAAATGGTTAATGCTACCGTCAGCAACATAACAATCGTTTGAAAAGTATCCGTAATGACAATTGTTTTGATACCTCCTTTAAATGTATAGATGAGAATCAGGAGAATCGTGATGATCGTCGTTACTTCAAAGGGAATACCAAGAGATTTGAAAACAAAAGTATCAAGGACCAATGCTACAAGATACATTCTGAATGCAGAGCCCACCACCCTGGATAGAATAAAATAGGCAGCTCCGGTTTTATACGCATGTACACCGAACCTTTTTTCAAGGAAACCATAGATGGTCGTAAGATTGTATTTGTAATAAATAGGTAAAAGAACATATGCTATGACAATATAGCCCAATAAATATCCGAAAACCATCTGCATATATGAAAAAGCTTCATTCAGACCCGATCCTCCTACGGCACCCGGAATGGAGATGAATGTGACACCCGACAGGCTTGCGCCAATCATGCCAAAAGAAACCAGAAACCAAGGACTGTTGCGGTTGGCTGTAAAAAAGGAAGTATTGTCTGAATTTTTATTGGTCAGTACAGAAATGGCTATTAATACCAAAAAATAGACAATAATGGTAATGACTAAAGTGACCGGTGAAAGTGTTACCATAGGGTTGTGGTTGATATAAAGGGCAAACTTACTACAATTTCAAGATAAATGGGTTATGCCAGGGGATGAGTGAAGAAAATTTGTTTGGTGAGGATATTTGGTGACTATATTGGCTAATTCTTAGCGGGTACATATTTTTTATCAACAAATTTTGTTGTACTTTTGCCTCCTCAATTTTATAGACCATGTTTACAATAAATATTTACGCTAAGTTTGCTCTGATAGGTTTGTTTTTGGGTGGGGGTATCATCCTTTCCATTTTTTATGGATTCGGCTATTCCTGGATACTCATATTGATTGGTTTGCTCGTATTATTGAGTTATATTTTGTTGGGAACCATACAATCCGCTTCAGAAATGTTGCAGAAAATGGATTTTGAAGGAGCTGAAAAAAGGTTGAACCTTATCTTCAAACCGGGATGGTTGTATGTTACCAACCGCGCCTTTTATTATATTTTGAAAGGCTCTTTGGCTGCCAACCGCAAAGAAAACAATGTTGCTGAAGAATATTTTCACAAGGCATTGGCGCTGAAATTGCCGACGGACAATGAAAAAGCCATGGTTTTACTTCAGATGGCCGGTATTCAGGCGAATAAAAACAATTGGACGGGCGCTAAAAACTACTATTATCAGTGTAAAAACCTGAAGGTTACAGAGCCTTCTTTGAAGGATCAGCTCAAGCAGTTTGAAACGGCCATCAACAACCGCGGACAGATGAAACTGGCACAGAGTATGGGAATGAAAACGGGTCAGACCAACATGATGAGCGGCAAAAGAAGAAGACCGAAGATGAGGTAGAAGGACGTGATTTTTTCTTTTTTTCTTTAAGTTCATTGTCAGGCTTTCTTATTTTTACAGCTAGGTCAACAATTCTAACAGAAAAAAAAGATTAAATAGTTTGCAGGAAAGTATAAAAGATTATAAATTTGCACCGCCTTTTGAAGAAAAGGTTTTTTTTACGACTCAAACTCAATCTCAATAAATGCCTCCTTAGCTCAGTCGGTTAGAGCGACGGACTGTTAATCCGCAGGTCCCAGGTTCAAGTCCTGGAGGGGGCGCAAAACCCGATCAGATTTTTTTGGTCGGGTTTTTTGTTTTTATACAACAAAAGTTGAATAATTAGTATTCAGAAGAATATACGTAACATTTCATTTTATGGCATACACAGAATCAAACATGCTGGAATTGGGTTCACCGGCTCCGGAATTTGCCCTTTGGGACAGCATTTCAAAAAACACCATATCTCTGGAGGACGTCAGAGGCGAAAAGGGCACTTGTATTATGTTTATCTGCAATCATTGTCCGTATGTGATTCACGTCAATGAGGAGTTGGTAAAAATAGCCAACGATTATCAGCATAAGGGAATTGGTTTTGTGGCTATCAATAGCAATGATGTCAAAAACTATCCTGAAGATGCGCCTGACAAAATGAGTATTGTCGCTAAGGTCTTGCGGTATCCCTTCCCTTATTTATTTGACGAAAGTCAGGACATTGCCAAAGCTTATGATGCTGCTTGCACACCTGACATTTATGTTTTTGACGACCAACTCAAATTGTATTACAGGGGCAGGCTGGATGATTCAAGACCTAAAAACTTAAACCCGCTCACCGGAAAAGACCTGAGAAAAACATTTGATCTATTGCTGGATAAAAAACCGGCACCTGAATTACAATACCCAAGCGGTGGTTGTAATATCAAGTGGAAAAATGTTATATAACTTTCGTCAACAATGTATCTTTGCCGGATAATAGTAAAAAGTGGAAAAGAGGCCGACAGCACGTACCTTACAAAAAGGAGAAAACGCGATCATTCAGGAAATTAAAAAAATGAATTCAGCAGTCGTTTGTTGAGTCTGGGCATTATTCCGGGAAAAAAATGTTCTATTGCAGGCTGGGCACCCTTCGGAGGCGCCGGTATACTGGCGCTCGATAACCACCAGATAGCACTGAGAGACGTTGAACTCGATTCTATTTATATTCACCACACAAAGGCTGGCGGACTATGAAAAACATAGCTTTGGTCGGAAATCCCAATTCCGGGAAATCCACACTTTTTAACCAGCTTACAGGGTTGCGGCAGAAAGTTTCCAACTTTCCGGGGGTGACCGTTGAAAAAAAGACAGGAAGTTTAACCTTGTCAAATGGTGAAAAAGTCAAAATCATCGATTTGCCGGGAACTTATAGCCTATTTCCCAATTCCGGAGAAGAAAAAATTGTAGTTGACATTCTGGTGAATTCAAAGGATACCTTGTATCCCGATCTTATAATCTATGTGGCCGATATTACCCAGTTGGAAAGACATTTATTATTTGCTATACAATTGCAGCAACTGGGTTTTCCCATGTTGTTTGTGGCCAACATGTCGGATCTGATTTCCGAAAAAATGGATAAAGCCCTGCTGGAAAATTTTTTGAAAGTGCCCGTTATCCTCATTTCCTCCCGTACAAAAGATAATACGGAAGAATTAAAAAAATGGATTTCTGCCTTTTTTAACGATACAGAAAAGCAAAAAACCTTTATATATCACAGGCCTTATCCATTTTCCGTAAAGGAAAAAGAAATCATAAGTCAGGTTTTTGAAAATCCCGAAGAAAAACATTTATATTCCCATAAATTGATAATGCACCATGTTGACTGGCTGTGCACAGTGGAAGAGAATCGCAGTACGCTGCAAAAAAAAGTCAAGGATAGTGGCTTTCACAATATGGACAGCCAGGTCAATGAAATCATGTTTCTCTACGATCAGTTTTTGCCTGTGGTAAAAAAACTCGATGTAGGAGAGAAACAAAAAAATGACACACCGGTTTCCCGGATGGATGCCATTCTGACCCATAAATGGATAGGTCCTGTAATATTTTTTGGCATCATGTTGTTTGTATTTCAGTCCATATATGCCTGGGCCACCTATCCGATGGATTGGATAGAAACAGGATTTTCTGTACTGTCTGAATGGTTTGCCGTACGTTTGCCTGAACATTTTCTCAGCGAACTTTTTATACACGGGATCCTGGCAGGATTGGGTGGAGTGCTGGTATTTGTTCCGCAGATTGCGCTGCTTTTTCTTTTGATTACCATGCTGGAAGAATCCGGGTATATGAGTCGGGCGGTGTATATGTTTGACAATATCATGCAAAAATTTGGTATGAATGGGCGCAGCATCGTGTCGCTGATTTCTTCCGGAGCCTGTGCTATACCTGCTATTATGGCGACACGTACGATACAGAATCAGAAAGAGCGGTTGATTACTATAATGGTGAGTCCGTTGATCAGTTGTTCGGCGAGACTACCGGTATATGCCATACTGGTAGGATTTGTGGTCCCTGATGTCAGGGTTTGGGGAATATTTAATGCGCCCGGACTGGTATTTATGGGATTATATGTTTTGGGCATTGTGGCAGTATTGGTCAGTGCAATGGTTTTTTCAAAAATAATCAAAGGGAAGGAATCCTCTTTTCTTATGCTTGAGCTACCTACCTACAAAAAACCGAATTGGGGCAATGTGTGGGTGACGACAAAAGAAAAAGTAATGTCCTTCATTCGTGAAGCCGGGAAAATTATCCTGATTATTTCTATTATTCTTTGGGCCATGTCGTCTTATGGACCTTCTGATAAAATGGCCAATGCAAAAAAAGAGGCAACTGAAATGGCGGTCATTCAAAACTTGGGAGATGAAGAAACTAAAATACTCATCAGTCAGAAACAACTTGAAAATTCCTGGGCAGGCATGATTGGTAAATTCCTTGAACCCGCAATAGAACCACTTGGTTATGACTGGAAGATTGGCATCGCCTTGATTACCAGTTTTGCGGCGAGAGAAGTATTTGTAGGTACGATGGCTACGATATACAGTATTGCCCAGGATGATGAAGGCGGTACCTTGCGGGAAAAAATGAAAAATGAAAAAAAGCGGGATGGAATCAGGCCCATGTACGATGTAGCTACAGCCCTTTCGCTGCTGGTATTTTATGTATTTGCCTTACAGTGTATGAGTACATTGGCGGTAACCAAAAAAGAAACCGGTTCGTGGAAATGGCCTGTAATTCAATTTTTATTTATGGGATTTCTGGCATATGCGGGTGCCTGGGGCGTTTATTCCCTGTTCTCTTAGAAATATTTAGTTTTATTATTTGAACGCTTAATCTTTCAGATTTTTACAATTTGTTTTATGATATAGATTATTATTGATTGTTTTTTTGCAACGTTTTAAGTTAAAAAGTACTCTTATTTATGGACTATTAAATAATCATATTAAAGACAATATAGCGTATTATTTAAAAAGCATACAACCGTATTTAAAAAGTATTTAAAATTAAGAAACAGCAGTATTCCGTTTCGTATTAACCTGATATTTGTTTTACATTTGAGCATATTCCTGAAATAAAAGTAAGTTTTATTTTAAATAAATATTTGATAGTATAATAATATTTGTAAATGAAAATATACCCGGCTTTATTTTTTATTGTTTTTTTGAGCTGTTTACACATTTCAGCGCAAAATATTTATGATGCACGGCAATCTGTCATTTTGCAGGCCACCGTTCAGGTAAATCCTCCCGGTCTTGTATTGAGCTGGCTTCCGGATGCCGCCAACGGAGGATACAAAATATGGAGAAAAGGCAAATATGATCTTAGCTGGGGAGACAGTATTGCTGTCCTTGGGCCAACAGCCACATCATGGGTGGATACAAACGTAGTAACAGGTGTTGAGTATGAATATCAGGTTATTAAAAGTTTACCTGCTTTTCCTTATGGAAATGGTAAACCAAATTTTGGAACAGGATATCTGTCTTCAGGTATAAAAAAACCTGCTGTTCATTACAGAGGATCGGTTCTTGTCGTCATCGACAGTACATATAAATCCTTACTTGCGCCTGAAATTTTAAGACTTTTACAGGATCTTGAAGAAGATGGCTGGCAAAGTTTCAGTTTGTATGTGGACAGAAATGATAAGGTCACAAATGTTAAATCAAAAATAAAGACGTGGGCTGATACGAGACAGGATTCCAATCTTGTGGTTTTTCTCCTGGGAAGGGTTCCTGTACCCTATTCCGGTGATATTGCACCTGATGGTCATCAAAATGACCACAGAGGAGCCTGGCCTTGTGATGGATATTATGCCTGTCTTGAGGGTATTTGGACGGATAATACCGTTAATATAAATCCCCCTGGCTACAGAAATGACAATGTGCCCGGTGATGGAAAATTTGACAACAACACCTTTCCGGCAAAACCTACATTGCAGATTGGCCGCGTAGATTTTGCGAATATGACCAAATTTCCCGAATCTGAATTACAACTTCTCAGAAGATATCTTAACAAAGACCATAATTGGCGTATGGGAAAGATGCCTATGATGGAGCGTGCCCTGGTTGATAATAATTTTGGTGATATTGAAGGCTTGGGTGAAGCAGGCTGGAAAAACTTCAGTGCTATGTTTGGACATTCAAATGTAAAAGACATTCCCTATCGGCAAAGCCTCTTGAATCAATCGTACATGTGGTCATATGGTTGTGGTGGAGGTGGGCCGGAAAGTGCTTCCGATATTTCCAACACTACAAATTTTACGACGGACTCTCTTCAGACAGCATTCACCATGTTGTTTGGGTCCTATTTTGGTGACTGGGATTATCCTAACAATTTTTTAAGGGCAGCAATAGCTTCCCGATCATGTCTGGCAAGTACATGGGGCAACCGACCGGTATGGTTTTTTCACCATATGGCACTGGGTGAACACATTGGTTACTCAACCAAACAGACCACGAGCAATGCGGGCAAATATTTTCCACCCTATTATGGTTTATATGTACATTCTGCCCTGATGGGAGATCCGACGTTGCGAATGCATATTCTGCCACCTGTTAAAAATCTAGAAGTCAGGCAAGACATGGCACATGTACAATTAAACTGGAGTAATCAAACTAATGTTGTAGGTTATTTTATATATAAAAAGCAAAGCACGGATTCGGTATATCAATTACTTAATGATACTCCTTTAACTACCACTTTTTATAAAGATTCTTGTGTAAGGGAAGGTTTATATACCTATATGGTCCGAAGTACTGAATTAAAAACCAGTGGCAGCGGTTCATACTACAACCTTAGTAGCGGAGTTTCTAAATCCATTATGGTGGACTTGTCAGATTTTTCTGCAAGTGCGTCATTTGAGTCAAACCTTTATTTTGATAAAATTTCAATTAGTAATAACAGTCAGCACGCAACCTCTTATTTTTGGGATTTTGGGGATGGGTTTTTTAGCAGTAGTAAAGAACCGGTTTACGTTTACGGTGAATCAGGAACTTATAACTTGTGTTTAACAGCTTCAAATGATTGCAGTTCAAATACCACTTGTCAAATGATAAGCATGATTTCAAGTTTACCTGATGTGGAACCACAAATTACAGATGTTGCTTGTTTTGGAGATAGTACGGGGTCGATATTATTAATGGTAAATGGTGGCGCAGGAGGTGAAAGCTATTCCTGGACCGGGTTTTCGAATGAAACTCCTTTTCTTCAGAATATTCCTGCAGGTGAATATTTTTGCACTCTGATGTCAGCGACCGGAAAGGTGCAAACCTATGGACCATACATTGTCAGGCAAGCATCGGCCTGGACTTTAAATGAACAGATTATGATGGCAACGCAGGGTCAAGCCAACGGATCAATCAGCTTACAACCTCAGGGTGGGTGTCTTCCCTATACATTTTATTGGAATAATGGGGATACAACTGCGACCATAAATAATTTACTACCAGGTTTTTATTGTGTGACCATTGAAGATTGTGGTGGTTGTTCTGTTGAATTTTGCGGACAAGTTGAAATATCAGGTGGTGTTCATAATATTACCGGGCTTGTATCTTACAAAATTTACCCCAATCCGGTTCGAAACGATATTATTCTGGAAATGAAATTTAATGAAAGCAAGTCAGTCAAACTTGATATTTATGATGTAAGGGGTAAAAAAATTGTTTTCAGATTCTGAAACCGGGGAAACTATCAGGCGTTTATGGAACACAGAATTTTTATCTTCCGGGTATTATCAGATTCGTGTCGAAGCAGACGGCGAGTTTACAATTATACCATTTAACAAAATTAAATGATGATAGTTAAAGTTAAAATAGTTTTTATCTGTAAAAACTATTTTCTTTATTTGTAAATCTTTATTAATATTTTGGATACTTATATGGAAGATAAGGTATTGATATACGAAATGACATCATCGATTTCTTTTTCATTTTTGAGTTTTTTAACCATAGGAACTACCAGTGGCCCGTATTTGTCTTGGGGATGTGCACCTCTAACTCCATTTCTGAAATGTTGAATCTGCGTTTTTAAGTACCAGTCCTGAAGTCCGGTCAATCGCGGTGAATTTTGTTTTGGATCACCGCTTCCGTCAGGCCCGTGACAAGTGAGACAAATGGTTGTGTACAGATTTTTTCCGTTTTCAATATCTCCGTTTATAGTGATTTCGGGTTTCCGGGGAGTTAATGTTTTAGTATAAGCGACCACCTCTTTAATATCGGCATTACTGAGATTTTTTACCATCGGAACCATGGTCGCCCCTTTGACATCATCCGGGTGTGATCCTCTTATTCCATCCCTGTAATAGGTTATTTGCCTTATCATATACCAGTCTTCTTGTTGAGAAATGGAAGGTGCTCCTAGACTTACCATACCTTCTCCATTTTTACCATGACAGGCAATACAAGTGACAAAAAGTTGTTTGCCTTTTTCAGAGACAAGAGAAACCGGTGAGGCCCCCGGAGCTGTGCTTGGTTTTTGATCACAACTCAATAAAAAAATAATAAGAAAAATGATAAAAAGAGAATAGGTGGTTTTCATAAAATATAATTTGTGGTAAAGGTAAAATCTATTTACACCATTTTTCTAAAGTTTCGTCATAATTCTCAATGATACAGGCTTGAAAAAGTTTATGGATAGTTAAATTTTGCTTTCAGAATGATAACTTAAAGATTCACACAGCAACAAATTTCAAAAATAATGACGAATATCACCTTTTGTTTAGACTTGTTCTAAACAACAAGAGATATTTTTGCAGGATTAAATCTGAAAGGGCAAAGGGTATTAGTGTTTTAAAATAACTTTCAGATGAAATTATTAAGGTACACAAAATAAGTTTTTATGTATTTCAGAGAGATATTGTGTCAAACCAACGATGGTCAGATTGAACTTTCCTGTTGCGGACAGTATTACAAAATCAGTTTCCATCATATGGTAATGAGGTATAATGAACAGGAATTTGTGACTTTGTCGAGAGCAATGAAAGAATGTTATGAAGAAGTACGAAATGACAAAAACAGAAAAGGTAAACTCATTGTATTTTCGACACCTGTAGAAAGTATGAAACTGAGATTTTCTATTGAAGACATTGAACAGTTTCAGTACCTGCTGGAAACGTCTTATCTTTTAATGGAAGAGGAAAAAATGCAGGTACAATAAAATATTTTTGAAAACATTCACTTATTTAGAATATATCTAAATAATAAATTACCTTTGCGAAAAAAAATATTATGCGGGATAAAAAATTTGTAGCTATCAATTATATATCGTGTAAAGATCATTACAAACCTCGTTTTGAAGAGCTGTTTGCAACCAGAAAAGGTGCCATAGATACAATGCCTGGATTTGAATTTATGGAAGTACTCCGGCCAAATGACGGAAGTGATTATCTTATTGTCAGTCACTGGAGCAGTCAAGAAGCCGTTCAGAACTGGACAAAATCGGAGGCATTTATTGAAGGGCATAAAAGAGGTTTTGAAGACCTGAAACTTGCAAAAGAAAGAGGGGAAGAACCGCCGATGAAATCATCATTTAGGACATATGAGGTCATAGCAAAATAAAAGGTGATATATTTGCCATTAGAAATGATAAACCAGAACAGATGGATATGTTGGAAAGGTTAAAAAACCGCTGGAAGTTAAAAAACATGACCCAGGTGTTTATGGTATTACTCGTTTTTGCTTTGACAGGAACTACCGTTTTAATGATAAAAAAACCAATCTTGGATTGGGTAGCTCCGGACGGACAAAGACCATTGTGGTTCAGTATAACCTATTTTGTTCTGATACTTCCTGTGTATAATTTATTATTGTTGATGTATGGTTTTTTATTAGGACAGTTTACATTTTTCTGGGATTTTGAAAAACGTTTTATTAAGAGAATGACAGGACGTACTTCAAAAGAAACAGAATAAAATCCTGCTTTAATTTTCTTTTTACTTCTGAATTTTTGAACTTTGCTGTATATTATATTAATACAGAAAAAATTGAATTGGAAATAGAAAATCTGCCATTTGATTTCTGGATGTTTTTTGCCGGTCTTGGCCTTTTATTATTTGGAATGTACCATCTTGAAAAAGGCATTAATGGATTGGCAGGAAGGTCATTCAAAAAAATACTGCGTAATTTTACGGGCACACCTCTGAAAGCTGTTTTGTCTGGCACTTTAACAACAGCCATACTACAGTCAAGCTCTCTGGTTTCTTTTCTGATTGCTGCTTTTTTGGGAGCGGGAATAATAAGTTTACAGAATGCCATAGGGGTCATTCTAGGAGCCAATATTGGTACCACCGCATCAGCATTTATCGTTGGTTGGCTGGGGTTCAAGATGAATATTGCTTCCTTTTCTTTTCCGTTTTTGGCGGTTGGAACCATGAGCTACCTTTTTATGAATGAACGCCCTCTGATAAAAAGTGCGGGTAGTTTTTTTATTGGTTTTGGTTTGATTTTCCTCGGTATAGATTTTATGAAAGATGCCGTTTCAACGTTTACCCAGAATATAAAATTTGATGAATATGCAAAAATCGGTTTATGGTTTTTTATTATTTTGGGGATTGTCATTACAGCATTGATTCAGTCAAGTTCAGCAATGATGGTTATGGTATTAAGTGCATTACATGGCCAGATGATTGATATACATCAGGCTTGCGCCATTGCCATTGGAAGTAATGTGGGTACAACCATTACTTTAGTTCTGGCTACTATAAAGGGTCCGGCGGATAAAAAAAGGATTGCCTTTTTTCATGTCTTTTTTAATTTGGTTTCGGTTATTCTTGCATTTTTAGCGATGAAAATTATACTTGATTTGATAGTAAATAAATTTTTTATTACAGATCCAATATTTGTGGTATCCATGTTTAATACCGTTGTAAATGTAGGCGGAGTCATTTTATTTTTTCCATTTATAGGTTATATAAGTCAAAAATTACAATCTTCATACGAAGAGAAGGATCACAAAGGACAATGCAACTTTATTAATAAAGTGTCAACGGAAGTTACGGATGTGGCATTAACTGCATTGGACAATGAAATAAAAAATGTCTTTAACCTTACTAAAGCCTTTGTTTTTTCAGTGTTATTGTCCAAAGAAACGGAGGATACTTTGATTCATCCGATAGACAAAATATTATTGAAAAAGGAAGATCCAATGGATAAATATCAGCTTCTTAAAATAACGGAAGATGAAATTGCATCATTTTATAAAAGGTTACAATCAAAAGACCTTACCTACGCTGAATCAAATCTTCTTGCTGCTCACATGATCAGGCTCAGATCACTGGTATATGCAGCAAAAAATATGAAGGACATCGTCGTCAATGTACAGAATTTGGAAGAAAGTGAAGATATACTTGTTAAAAAACTATTGGAAAGACTCAGAAATTTCAGTGTTGGAAAGATTGAAGAATATTCAGCATTTATTTTATCAGAAAATGATGAAAATGAAACAGAAAAATGGCATAATGATCTGGATGTTTTTTACCATGAAACTATAGATTTTTTATACGATAATATTTCTGAAAAACAAATGACGGAAATTTCGGTATCTACTTTATCAAATATAATTAAAAAAACAACAGGCTGTCTGGAAGAAATGTCAAATGCTGCAAGTCATGAAAACAATATCAGAGAAAGTATAACGGAAATTTACGGCAACAACCGAATTAAAAAGATCTAATGTAAGGGACATTTTTTACACCGTTTTCCCTTTTTGTATTTTTTACAGCATTTTTTTAATTCAAAAGGAAAAATGATATTACCCTGGATTACATGAAGGCTGTAATATCCTGAAAGGAACTCTTTTTCCAAGTTGTGGCTCATCTCAGACGTCTTAAAAAGTATACTTTCGGGTAACATTTTGTTATTTAGACTAATTATAAACAAAGGTAAACAATTGTATTGACAAGATGAGTGTTTCAGGAAATAAAATGATCAGGAAATCAAATAATTATTGTAATTCTTCATTTTTTACTCAATATTAAATTATTGATAACATTTTCCCACTTTTCGGCAATGGCAAGTGCTGCCGGACAAACAAATATATTTTTTGTATTTAATATGACCCGTCTTGGATAATCTTTATCGTGTGTATGAGGAAATTGTCGGCAGGCTTCCGGACGTATTTCATAAATTGAGCAGCTATTGTCCTGAAGAAGAAACTGACAAGGTACATTATTTAATGATAATTCTCCATTGACATCCTCAAGAACATATTTTTTTTGAAATTCTTTAGTTGAAATTTGCAGGTGTTTAGAAATTCTTTTGATATCTTCTTTTGTTAATAAAGCAGGAGATGTTTTACAACAATTGGCACAAGAAAGACAATCCGTATCAGAAAAAACCTCACTGTGAATAGTTTCAATATCAGGTGACTGGGATTTTGGTGCTGCTGACAATTTTTTAAAAAAAGCCAGATAGTTTTTATAATCAGCTTTTGTTAGATTTTCCCATCGGTTCAAATTTTCAGGTTTCATTCAGGGAATAATTAAAGTTGAAACAGTGTGATTATTTTGTACAGAAAGGTGAATAAAATAGGCACCTGAAGGAAAATTTTCTACATCCAGAACTCTTTCAGATGCATTGGTTTCAAATGAGGCATGATGATTTCCTTTTAGGTCTTCAGCCCTGATTGAATACCATTTTTTATCAGGATTATTAATAAATATATTTTTTTGATGAGGTGGAGATAGAGAATATATGGACACACCGAACAAACTTACCGGTTTAACAAAAACATCGGTTGAATAAAATTTTCCCGAAGCTCTGAATTCCTGACAATACCCTCCACATTGAAGGGGTTTTATTCTCCAGTACGACATTTTATTTTTTGGGATTTCAGAAACAGTAATATTTGTATCAAAAACGATTTTGCTGTAATACAAATCTAAAAATTCCCGGTCCAAGGCCAGTTCAATTAAAAAATGGTCTGAATGAGTATACTCTTCCCACATAAACAAAACATCTTTATAGAACAAAACTGTGTTTTCTTTTGGTTTTACCACAGTCAATTGTATATTATTTTCAGCTACACTGAAAGTATTCAATTCGGGAAAAGGAGTCTTATCAAGCTTTTCCTGAATTTTTTCTGCTAAAGGCATCACTTCGCATCCTTCAGTGTCAAAGCGGATATTAAAAACTGATTCCAACGGCCAACTTCCTTCCAATGTATTACAGTTATGTAAACAAAAAGTTACATTTTTACTTGTGAATATTTCATGTATTTCACATAATGACCCTACCAGTTTATGAGCACAATTCCGGTAAAAAATTTCATTATTTATCTTATCAGAAGAAATATAAATAATGGTTTTACCAGTATCGGTATGATCATACTTTATTATATTCAACTTTCCATTACCAGAACAAGGTAAGACACCGAACAGCCAAAAACCCAGGAATGTAATAAAAAGTCTCATAAATGGTGAATAAAGTTGCAATGTACAAAATGGCGATATTCTGTAATAAAATAAATAATCATGTAAGTAAAAATTATTTCTTTTTATAAATAATTGGGTTTTAAAGAACAATATTCAAAAAAGGCTGTTAGGGGTTTTTAATTTTGACTTTTGATTAAAATTTATTGTTAAAACTATTAAGCAGATAAATGTATTTTTCTTTTAATCATCAGGATGTAAAGGTAAAATAATACCAGAAAATAATCTTATTCATTAATACCACTTTAAATGAAATTCAAATATATTGCAGCCTGTTTAGTAGGAATACAGGTTTGGTTAACGGGTTGTTTCAATGCCAATAAAAACGTCTCAGCACAAATGTCAAAAGAAATGAAAATCTCATCAGAATCTTTTTATAATCTCAAAGCCATTTCAATTGATGGAAAAGAGGTCTCAATGTCAATTTATAAAGGTAAAAAGGTTATCATCCTCAATGTTGCTTCCGAGTGCGGATACACGCCTCAATACGGAGATTGGCAAAAATTTTATGAAAATAATTCAGAAGAAGCGGTGGTACTTGGATTTCCTTGTAATCAGTTTATGGGGCAAGAACCCGGAACGGAAAAAGAAATAGCTTCGTTTTGTCAAAAAAATTACGGAGTAACTTTTCCTTTATTCGAAAAAATAGATGTCAAAGGCAAAAATCAAAGTCCTATTTACAAATGGTTGAGCGATCCTTCTAAAAATGGATGGTGCAACGAAGTACCAAGCTGGAATTTTTGTAAATATCTGGTTGATGAAAATGGAAAATTAATTCATTTTTTTGCTTCAGGTACAAAACCTGAAAGTACGGAATTTTTTGAAGCCATCGCGAAATCATCAAAGTCAAAATAATACAACTTTTACAAATAAAGATGTATTATTTTAACTTTGTATTATTGTACCTCTTTTTACTAATTAAGGGTTAAAGCTCCATTTTTAAGATCTTCAACACATTCAGGATTCAGTAAGGTTGATGTATCTCCAAAATTATCAAATTCTCCTTCAGCGATTTTGCGCAATATTCTTCGCATTATTTTACCTGATCTGGTTTTGGGCAATTGTGTTACAATCTGTATAGCATCAGGTTTGGCAATGGGTCCGATTTCTTTAGTAACAACATCGAGAACTTGTTTTCTGAAGGCATTTTCCTCACCAATGGCTCCATTGGTTATAACATATGCATAAATTCCTTGCCCTTTAATATTATGTGGAAAACCAACCACTGCAGATTCAATGACATGTTCATGTTGGTTGATGGCATCTTCTACTTCTGCAGTTCCGATTCTATGACCTGAAACATTAATAACATCATCAACACGACCTATGATTCTGTACCTTCCATCTTCGTCCCTTCGGGCACCGTCACCTGTAAAATATTTATTGTTGAATGTTGAAAAATAGGTAGTCCTGCATCTTTCGTGGTCACCGTAAGTAGTTCTCAGAATGGAAGGCCATGGAAACTTCATACATAAAAGACCTTCTACATTATTACCTTCCAATTCGACACCATTTGTATCTACAAGACAGGGCTGTACGCCAGGTAAAGGGTAAGATGCGAAGCAAGGTTTCATGTCGGTAATACCCGGAAGAGGAGAAATGAGGATTCCTCCTGTTTCTGTTTGCCACCAAGTGTCAACAATCGGACAATTTTTATGTCCTATTTTTTCATAATACCAATTCCACGCTTCCTCGTTGATAGGTTCTCCGACAGAACCGATTACTTTTAAAGAGGAAAGGTCGTATTTATCCGGTTCGTCATAACCTGATGCCATCAAAGCCCTGATAGCTGTGGGTGCTGTATAAAACTGATTTACTTTATGTTTTTCACAGACCTGCCAGAATCTGCCGGAATCAGGATAAGTCGGTACACCTTCAAACATAAGAGATGTTGCACCGGACAATAAAGGTCCATATATTATATATGAGTGACCTGTTATCCATCCCACATCGGCGGTACACCAGTACACATCACCGGGTTTATATTGAAAAACATTCAGAAAGGTATAACAAGTATACACCATGTATCCTCCGCAGGTATGTACCACACCTTTTGGTTTGCCGGTAGACCCGGATGTATATAATATAAACAAAACATCTTCTGCGTCCATGATTTCAGGTTCACAAACATCATTTTGCTGAGGGACGATGTTTTCCCACCATATATCTTTATCGTTATTCCAGTTGACCGATTGACCGGTTGCATTGTAAACCAAAACTTTTTCAACAGAATCACAACCCATGGCAATGGCTTCGTCGACAACTTCCTTTACGGGAATATTTTTATTTCCTCTTCGGTTATAATCAGAACAAATAACCAGCTTGCATTCAGAATCTTTGATCCGGTCTGCGAGTGCATTGGCGGAAAAGCCGGCAAAAACGACGGAGTGAATAGCGCCAATTCTGGCACATGCCAGTATGGCAACGGCAACCTGAGGAATCATAGGCATATAGAAACAAATACGGTCACCTTTTTTTATTCCTAAAGATTTTAAGGCATTAGCACATTTATTTACTTCGGAAAGCAATTGTTTATACGTTAAAACTACAGACGGTGTTTCGGGATTATTCCCTTCCCATAAAATCGCAGGTGTATCACCGTTTTTTTCAATATGTCTGTCAAGACAATTTTCGGTAATATTAAATTTTCCTCCTTCAAACCACCTTACATCCGGGGTAATAAAATCACTTTTTAAAACATGGGACCATTTTTGACGCCAGGTAAAATGTGAAGCTACTTCTTCCCAAAATCCCTGCGGATCATCCACACTTTTTTGATATAGTTCTTTATATTCTGCCAAAGAACTGATTTGAATTGATTTCATATATTTATTTTTTATTTTATTAATGCTTAGATAAAAAGATTGTACAAAGTATCATTATGAAGTGATTAAAACAAAAATAGATTAATGTTCATATGGAAAAGACTTTTATTTTGCAAACGTAAAAATAAGTTTATTCATTCAAATTAAGTTTGAAGAAATATTTTTAAAAATTGACAGAAATCATATTTTTAAAAATATTGGTCATATTATTGGGGTGTAAAAAAAATTTCAATTGATACATATAAATAATCATATATGTTAATTACTGAATATTTTGAACTTCTGATTCTTTAATTGAAATCTTTGTGGATTATCAGCAAAAATTTCAGGAGTTTGCCAAAAAAATAATAAAAAAAGATATAAAAATATTTGGTGAGTAGGTAGAAAGGGATTACCTTTGCGGCCTTGTTCAAAAAAAGCGATAATAACCAAAGGGTAAATTGCGAGGACGAGGGAAGTAGTTGAAGCTAACGGAGAGGAGGAAAGGAGTTGGTTGTAAGAAGCTGATAAAATTTCGACTTGGGGGAGCTTTGGCTGGAAGAGAAGAGAGAGAAAAAAGAAGTTCATTGACACGATTGGAGTAGTACATACTAGAAGTAAGAAATTTTGTAGAGGAATTGATAAACAAATATAATAAGAAGTTCTGAAGAGAGAGCTTAAAGATCATACTATGGAGAGTTTGATCCTGGCTCAGGATGAACGCTAGCGGAGGCCTAATACATGCAAGTCGAGCGGTATCATGTCTTCGGACGAGAGAGCGGCGCACGGGTGAGTAACGCGTACATGACCTACCTTCAAGACCGGGATAGCCCTGGGAAACTGGGGATTAATACCGGATGTGATAATAGATATAGAGATTTATTATTAAAGTTGAGGCGCTTGGAGATGGGTGTGCGTCCGATTAGCTAGTTGGTGAGGTAACGGCTCACCAAGGCGACGATCGGTAGGGGCGTGAGAGCGTGACCCCCACACGGGTACTGAGACACGGACCCGACTCCTACGGGAGGCAGCAGTAAGGAATATTGGTCAATGGGCGCAAGCCTGAACCAGCCATCCCGCGTGCAGGATGAAGGTCCTATGGATTGTAAACTGCTTTATCAGGGAAGAAACGCCTTCATTTATGAGGGTCTGACGGTACCTGAGGAATAAGCACCGGCTAACTCCGTGCCAGCAGCCGCGGTAATACGGAGGGTGCGAGCGTTATCCGGAATCACTGGGTTTAAAGGGTGCGTAGGCGGGGAATTAAGTCAGTGGTGAAAGCCTGTCGCTTAACGATAGAATTGCCATTGATACTGATTTTCTTGAATTGGGTTGAGGTTAGCGGAATGTGACATGTAGCGGTGAAAATGCATAGATATGTCATGGAACACCAATTGCGAAGGCAGCTAACTGGGCCTTGATTGACGCTGAGGCACGAAAGCGTGGGTAGCGAACAGGATTAGATACCCTGGTAGTCCACGCCCTAAACGATGCTAACTCGATGTTTGGGCGCAAGCTTGAGCATCCAAGGGAAACCGATAAGTTAGCCACCTGGGGAGTACGTCCGCAAGGATGAAACTCAAAGGAATTGACGGGGGTCCGCACAAGCGGTGGAGCATGTGGTTTAATTCGATGATACGCGAGGAACTTACCTAGGCTAGAATGTGAGTGACCGTTCCTGAAAGGGGACTTTCCTTCGACACGAAACAAGGTGCTGCATGGTTGTCGTCAGCTCGTGCCGTGAGGTGTTGGGTTAAGTCCCGCAACGAGCGCAACCCCCTATCGTTAGTTACCATCATTAAGTTGGGGACTCTAGCGAGACTGCCGGCGTAAGCCGCGAGGAAGGTGGGGATGACGTCAAATCATCATGGCCTTTATGCCTAGGGCGACACACGTGCTACAATGGCCGGCACAGAGGGCTGCGAGACCGCGAGGTTTAGCCAATCCCATAAAGCCGGTCCCAGTTCGGATTGAGTCTGCAACCCGACTCCATGAAGGTGGAATCGCTAGTAATCGCGCATCAGCCATGGCGCGGTGAATACGTTCCCGGACCTTGTACACACCGCCCGTCAAGCCATGGAAGCTGGGGGGACCTGAAGATGGTGACTTTACGGGGAGCTATCTAAGGTAAAACTAGTAACTGGGGCTAAGTCGTAACAAGGTAGCCGTACCGGAAGGTGTGGCTGGATCACCTCCTTTTAAGAGCAAGACCTCAGGGGATACATTTTTTTTAAAAGTGTTGACAAACAAAAAGAAAACTAAATAGGCGTACTACTTCAAGTGTTGATGAGTGAATAAGAGATAAGACAGGAACTTAGGAACCGGGAAAGGAGAGGAAAAGAAGGCCTCTTTGAAGGAAGGGGGAATAAGGCCTTAAAAGACTTTGACACCGAAAGCGGAAGGAGAAGAAAAAGGATTGAAATCGAAAGTACGAGGTCCTGACAGACGGCCGGACAACGTAAAGGAAACAGGTATTGTGACAGATACACCGTTGCGGAAAGAAGACAGAGTCTCGTAGCTCAGCTGGTTAGAGCACTACACTGATAATGTAGGGGCTCGGTTCAAGTCCGCCCGAGACTACAATAAAAGTGAGTACCGGGAAGATAAAAAGAGAACGGGGGATTAGCTCAGCTGGCTAGAGCGCTAGATTTGCATTCTAGAGGTCAAGGGTTCGACTCCCTTATCCTCCACTTAAAAGAAGTTAAAAGTTGAAAGTTAAAAGTTAAAAGTTAAAAGTTGAAAGTAACAAATCGACAAATCGACAAATCAACAAATCGACAATAAGTAAAAGATATCATTTTCCAAAGGGGGGATGAAAAAGATAAAAGGCTGATAATACACACTACCCTGAGGGAAAGTAAAGCCAGTGGCTTGAAGGAATTCTGGGAAAGATAGTGAGTAAGATTGGTAAAAAGTTCTTTGACAGGAGGGAAAGAGGTCATGAAGATCTGAAAAGCAGAAGTTTGGTGAATTGAAAGATGAGCTGAAAGGAAGCAAGGAGGATTGGAATGACGAACACGAGAGTAAAAAAGAGTAGATATAAAAAAGGTAAACAAGAATAGGAAGTAGAACAAGAGCGTATGGTGGATGCCTAGGCTCTCGGAGACGATGAAGGACGTGGTAAGCTGCGAAAAGCTGCGGGAGTTGCAAACGAGCGTTAATCCGCAGATGTCCGAATGGGGAACCCGTCTGGGTGAAGACCAGACACCCGCAAGGGGTGGAACCCGGGGAACTGAAACATCTAAGTACCCGGAGGAAAAGAGATTATTCCGTCAGTAGTGGCGAGCGAAAGCGGAGCAGCCCTGAAGCTATATTTAGGCGAGTAGAAATACCTGGAAAGGTATACCCGTAGGGGGTGATAGTCCCGTAGACGAAGAATAAATATAGTGATGATGAGTAAGGCGGAACCGGAGAAATTCTGTCTGAATATGCCAGCACCATCTGGTAAGGCTAAATACTACCGAGAGACCGATAGTGAACCAGTACTGTAAAGGAAAGGTGAAAAGAACCCCAAGAAGGGGAGTGAAAAGACCCTGAAACCATACGCTTACAAGCGGTCGGAGCCCCGATAGCTATCGGGGTGACGGCGTGCCTTTTGCATAATGAGCCTACGAGTTACTCCTCACTAGCGAGTTTAAGTACTTAAGGTACGGAGGCGAAGCGAAAGCGAGTCTGAATAGGGCGAAGAGTTAGTAGGATTAGACGCGAAACCTTGTGATCTACCCATGGGCAGGTTGAAGGTGGATAGTCTCCTACTGGAGGACCGAACTGGTAAACGTTGAAAAGTTTTCGGATGACTTGTGGGTAGGGGTGAAAGGCCAATCAAACTGGGAGATAGCTCGTACTCCCCGAAATGCATTTAGGTGCAGCGTCGGCGAGAGTGTGATGGAGGTAGAGCTACCGATAGGGCTAGGGGGCGTCACTGCCTACCAACCCCTGACGAACTCCGAATGCCATTACACTGCACCGGCAGTGAGGCCACGGGTGCTAAGGTCCGTGGCCGAGAGGGAAACAACCCAGACCAACAGCTAAGGTCCCCAAATAGTATCTAAGTTGATAAAACGATGTGGGAATGCTAAGACAGCTAGGATGTTGGCTTGAAGCAGCCATTCATTTAAAGAGTGCGTAACAGCTCACTAGTCGAGCGTTCTTGCGCGGAAAATGATCGGGCATCAAGATACTTACCGAAGCTTTGGTCTCGTCGTGAGACGAGAGGTAGGGGAGCATTCTAATGGCGTTGAAGGTGAATCGTGAGGTTTGCTGGAGCGATTAGAAAAGAAAATGTAGGCATAAGTAACGATAAGGAAGGTGAGATCCCTTCCCGCCGTAAGACTAAGGTTTCTTGATCTATGCTAATCAGATCAGGGTTAGTCGGGACCTAAGGTGTAGCCGAAGGGCGAAGCCGATGGAAAACAGGTTAATATTCCTGTACCTGTGTATACTGCGATGGGGTGACGGAGAGGCGTAAGGAATGCGTACTGACGGAATAGTACGTTGAAGTGTGTAGGCGTTGATATGACAGGCAAATCCGTCATAGAGCTGAGGCACGATAGTATCCCGACTTGCATGCAAGTCGGGAATAATTTCCCCAAGCGAACTTCCAAGAAAAACCTCTAAGCTTCAGGTATATACAGCTCGTACCGTAAACCGACACAGGTAGTCGAGGAGAGTATCCTAAGGCGCTCGAGTGAATCATGGCTAAGGAACTAGGCAAAATGGCCTCGTAACTTCGGGAGAAGAGGCGCCCCATTAGAAATCAGGGGCTGCAATAAAAAGGCCCAGGCGACTGTTTAGCAAAAACACAGGACTCTGCGAAATCGAAAGATGAAGTATAGGGTCTGACACCTGCCCGGTGCTGGAAGGTTAAGGAAGGGGGTTAGCGCAAGCGAAGCTCTTGACTGAAGCCCCAGTAAACGGCGGCCGTAACTATAACGGTCCTAAGGTAGCGAAATTCCTTGTCGGGTAAGTTCCGACCTGCACGAATGGTGTAACGATCTGGGCACTGTCTCGGCCATGAGCTCGGTGAAATTGAAGTATCGGTGAAGATGCCGGTTACCCGCAGTGGGACGAAAAGACCCCGTGCACCTTTACTATAGCTTCACATTGAGCTTGAGTATAAGATGTGTAGGATAGGTGGGAGACTATGAAGCTGTCACGCCAGTGATGGTGGAGTCATCGTTGAAATACCACCCTTCTTATACTTAGGTTCTAATCCTGTTGAAGACGGGAGACATTGTGTGGTGGGTAGTTTGACTGGGGTGGTCGCCTCCAAAAGAGTAACGGAGGCTTGCAAAGGTTCCCTCAGCATGGTCGGTAATCATGCGTAGAGCGTATTAGTACAAGGGAGCTTGACTGAGAGACCGACGGGTCGAACAGGTAGGAAACTAGGCTAAAGTGATCCGGTGGTTCCGTATGGAAGGGCCATCGCTCATAGGATAAAAGGTACGCCGGGGATAACAGGCTTATCTCCCCCAAGAGCTCACATCGACGGGGAGGTTTGGCACCTCGATGTCGGCTCGTCACATCCTGGGGCTGGAGAAGGTCCCAAGGGTTGGGCTGTTCGCCCATTAAAGTGGCACGCGAGCTGGGTTCAGAACGTCGCAAGACAGTTCGGTCTCTATCTACTGCGGGCGTGGGAATATTGAGAAGATCTGACACTAGTACGAGAGGACCGTGTTGGACAGACCTCTAGTGCACCTGTTGTGGCGCCAGCTGCATCGCAGGGTAGCTATGTCTGGAACGGATAAGCGCTGAAAGCATCTAAGCACGAAGCCAACTTCAAGATGAGTATTCCATCCCGGCGCGAGTCGGGAGAAGGGTTGTTGTAGATCACGACGTTGATAGGCTATAGGTGGAAGTGCAGTAATGTATGGAGCCGAGTAGTACTAATTACCCGAAAGCTTCCTTTTTAAAAAACAAAATAGTATTGAAAAATTGAACAAACGTGTTTCTTTCCCCCCAATGTCATTGAAGAGAGGTCTGAGGTGTTAACTACCAGGCTTCGGGTTAATTGCTCCGGGCTAGGAAATAACTGCTCCGAGCTCTGAAAAGGACTAAAGAAATAAGTAGTACAGAAGTGTATTACAAAAGATTAAGGTGGTTATAGCGAGGGGGTTCCACCTCTTCCCATTCCGAACAGAGAAGTTAAGCTCCTCAGCGCCGATGGTACTGCGATTGCGGGAGAGTAGGTCGCCGCCTGTTTTATGAGAGCCTTGTTGCACACGCAGCAAGGCTCTCTCCTTTTTAGGTGTGATCTCCTTTTATTTTTCTAAGTATTCCGCTCCTCAAACTTTGATCAGCTTGTTTTGTTTACTTTTGTAAATATTTTTTATGACGAATTATATCGACATTGATTCTTTTGACCCTAACAGTCCGGGAAGCCCTGAAGCGAATATTTATGGGTTGCCATTTGACACGAATTCTGCTAATCTTGTTATTATTCCTATACCATGGGACGTAACTGTTTCTTATTCCAAGGGAACAGCTAAAGGTCCGAAAGCTGTTTTTGATGCCTCTTTTCAGGTTGATTTATATGATTCTTATGTAAATGAGGCCTGGAAACTAGGTATTGCCATGGATGAAATCGACATGAAAATCTGGAAAAAAAGTAAATTGGTGCGAAAGGATGCAGAATCCTACCTTGAAATGTATATTTCCGGGAAAACTCCCGACCACCATAAGTCCATGAAAAAGATGTTGAAAAATATCAATTTGTCATCCGAATGGCTCAATAACCAAGTAAGAAAAAAAGCCTTACATTTTCTTAATAAACGGAAATCTGTCGCCCTTTTAGGGGGAGATCACAGTACTCCACTTGGTTTAATGATGGCTCTTTCTGAAGTTTATCCTGAGTTTGGTATTCTTCAGATTGATGCACACGCAGATTTAAGGCAGGCTTATGAAGGATTTACTTATTCCCATGCTTCCATAATGTACAATGCGGTTAAACTTCCATCGGTCCAAAAACTTGTTCAGGTCGGAATCAGAGATTATTGTGAAGAGGAAAAAGAATTTATCGATGCAAATGAAAAGATTATAACCTTTTTCGATAAGGATATTAAACACCAGCAATACAAAGGCAAAACATGGGAAAAAATATGCAAAGAAATCGTAAATTCCCTTCCTCAGAATGTATATCTCAGTTTTGATATTGACGGGCTTGACCCACGTTATTGCCCTAATACAGGTACGCCTGTGCCTGGAGGATTTGATTTCGAACAGGTATTGTTTTTAATTGAAATGGTGGTTTCATCTGGTAAAAAAATTATTAGTTTTGACCTCAATGAAGTAAGTCCGGGTAAATTTGATGAGTGGGATGCCAATGTCGGTGCAAGATTGTTATACAGACTTTCAAATATCCTGTTATCCCAATCTATTTAAGGATGGATTAATTTTATTCTAAGGAAAGTAATACTCTTTTTATGATATTTATCATTGAAAATAAAAACATTTACAAATTATATTGTTTTACATCTTTTAGTTCATATCTTAGCGACAAAATTTAGTTTACTGGAAATCCCTCAAAACAACACATTATTTTTACCCTGAACAAATTGTTTTTAAACCCATATCATATCAAATTACCCAATGGATCCATTAAAGGAAAAATTTTACCAGAAATCAAAAATATTAAAAGAAGAGCTCAAAACCATTCTTAAAGAAAAAGGAGAGGTTGTGGTTGATCAACTGACCGTTGAGCAACTGATCGGAGGAATGAGGAGTGTAAAGGCAATGCTATGGGATACTTCTTCACTTGACCCTGAAGAAGGTATTCGCTTCCGGGGATATACAATCACACAATTGAGACAATTACTCCCTCGTATACCTCAGGGGAAAGAACCCCTTCCCGAAGGATTATTCTGGTTGATGCTTGTTGGAGAAATCCCAACTACGGAAGAAGTTTACGCATTTTCGAAAGAATTGAGGAAAAGGGAATTTGTAAATGAAAATGTTTTTAATGTTCTTGATGCCCTTTCAACTGATACTCATCCGATGACGCAGTTCAGTATTGCTATTAATGCTATGCAGAATGAAAGTATTTTTGCACAGAAGTACGAAGAAGGTTTGAACAAAAATGATTACTGGGATGCTACTTATGAAGATAGTCTAAACTTAATCGCTAAATTGCCGATAGTTGCTGCTTATATATACAGGAGAACATATCATCAAGGTTATCACATTCCTGCTGATCCTGAACTGGATTGGGCAGGAAATTTTGCGCATATGCTTGGTATTCATACCCGTGATTTTAAAGCTCTGATGAGGTTGTACATGACCATTCATGCGGATCACGAGGGAGGCAATGCTTCAGCTCATACCATGCACCTTGTGGGTTCCACGCTTAGTGATGCCTATTTGTCCTTTGCAGCCGCCATGAACGCATTGGCAGGTCCTTTGCATGGACTTGCCAATCAGGAAGTTATAAAGTGGATTATGGAAATGATCGAGGATCTTAATTCTGTAAGACCTACCAAGGAAGAAATTAAAGAATATATTCTGAAAACCCTGAATGAAGGGAAAGTTATTCCGGGGTACGGACATGCTGTGCTAAGAAAACCTGACCCACGATTTTTAGAACAAAAGCGGTTTGCTCAGGAAAACATCCCTTCAGACCCTATTGTACAGATTGTATGGCATCTTTTCGAAATCGTCCCTGAAGTATTAGGAAGTATGGGAAAAGTTAAAAATCCATGGCCAAATGTAGATGCTCACTCAGGTGCTTTGTTGGTCCATTACGGATTAAAACAGTTTAATTATTACACTGTTTTGTTTGGCGTAAGCCGTGCTCTTGGTGTTTGTGCAGGCTTGTGCTGGGACAGAGCTCTTGGATTATCTCTTGAAAGACCTAAATCAGTAACAACAGACTGGTTGAAATCATTTTTAAATAAAGCTTAAAATAAATTTTTATGAATATTCCACAGGATTTAAAATACACCAAAGAACACGAATGGGTAAAAATAGAAGGGGATATTGCCATCATTGGCATTACCGATTTTGCTCAGGGAGAATTGGGCGAACTTGTTTATGTTGAGGTTGATACCGTAGGGGAAACCATAAAAAGAGATGAAATATTCGGAACAGTTGAAGCAGTCAAAACAACTTCTGATTTGTTTATGCCCGTTTCAGGAGAAGTGTTGGAATTTAATGATGAACTTTCTGAAAGCGGAGGAGATAATCCAGGTATAATAAATGAAGATCCCTATGGATCAGGGTGGATTATAAAGGTAAAACCATCAGACCTTTCAGAATTAAAGGATCTTTTATCAGCTGATGCCTATGCAGAACTGGTTGGGTAAAAAACAATTTACCTTCACAAAGGAGACTCAACGCAGAGTTTCCTTTTCTATTCCATATGTAAATGATTAATCGGAGAGAAGCTGTTCTTAATCATGTTTCCATTCATTATATCGGTAATGAATTACAAAATGAAACATCTGTTTTCTCTTCCATGCCATTGGACATTTCAGAGGAAATTCTCTATCACCAACTCCTGTCTTTTTTTACTGACAATTTCAAAGAACCTGAATTTTATCAGTTTCAACCCCTGACAGATTCGTTAGATGAGAATTTCATGTATTCCATGATTTCCTCTCTTTTTGATAAAAAAGATTCTTTTCATGCTGAAAGCATAGAAATGGCTAAATGGTTGCTTAGTTTCTCCAAACATCATTTCATCCATTCCGGAGAGTTGATGGTTTGTAAGATTCAAAATTTATTTTTGAATGATACCATGATAGATGCTGTCGGCATTTTTAAAATCGAAAATAAAGAAAACTTTTTTACACTTTCACGCACGGGAGATGATAATCTTACATTAAATGGAGAAGTGGGGATTAACCAGCAAAAAACTGGACAAGGCCTGCCTGATTTTTAATATGGATAAAGATAATGGGTTTACCATATTAAATGTGGATCACAGTAACCGCAACAGAGATGCTAAATACTGGCGTGAAGATTTTTTAAGAATTGGACCCAAAAAAGATGGTTATCACAATACAAAACAGTTTATACATCTTACCAAAGAATTTGTCAACGAAAGACTGACGAAACAATTTGACGCTGACAAAACAGCGCAGGCTAAGGTGATGCAAAGATCTCTTGACTATTTTCAAAAAGAAGAAAAATTTGATCAGGAAGAATATGCTGCCCGTATTTTTAAAGAAGATAAAATAGTTGAAGCTTTCAGGGAGTTTAAAACAGACTTTGAAAACTATAAACAAATTGAACTTTCAGAAGAATTTGATATTTCAAATCAGGCAGTTCAAAAACAAAGCAGGGTGTTTAAATCCGTCATAAAACTGGATAAAAATTTTCACATCTATGTGCACGGGAATAAAAATATGATTAAAAAAGGAGTGGATGATGATGGAAGAAAATATTACGTTCTCTATTATGATGAGGAAAAATAACGGTTAGAAAAAATTTACCTTCCCTTAAAATTTAATTCAAACCTAAAACTTCTGTTAATTGTTCCCCATGGTTTCCCGTGTTGACTTTTTCTATAATATGAGTTACTATACCTTTTTCATCTATCACAACGGATGTCCTGTAAACACCAATTACATCTTTGCCCATAAATTTTTTAGGTCCGAATAAACCAAATGTAAGTAACATGGATTTGTCAGTATCTGCAAGTAAAGGAAAAGGAATTTCATATTTTGCTTTAAATTTTTGATGTTTTTTTTCTGAATCCGGACTGATTCCATAAATCAGATACCCTTTGGATTTAAAATATTCAACAGAATCTTTCAAACTGCACACCTGTTTTGTACAAGAGGGAGTATCATCCTGGGCATAAAAAGACAATATTACTTTTTTCCCTTTTAAAGTCTGGTTATTCACTTCATTGCCGTTTTCATCTTTGGCTTTAAAATCAGGAAGAACATGGCCTATTTGTATATTCATTTTAATTTTTTTTATTTTCAGTAACACAAAGGATTCATTTTGGTTTTAAAATCATTTTTATAAAAGATAAATTAATTTTAACAACCATATTTTTTTATTGAAAACACAACCTTGAAATTGAGGACAATCTGCAGTATTTCTTACATTTGCAAATATTGTTCATATTGTAAATACATTAGATGATATTTTATAGGTACATTGGTATATTTTTACTGATAGTTTTTCAAATAAAATGGGGACATACGCAGAAACTAATTGGGAAAATTACCAATCAAAATAACAGACCTGTCAGTGAATGTAGTATTTTACTTGAAACTCAGGATAAAAATCAATTTTTAACAATTTCTGATAAGGAAGGGTTTTTTTCATTTGACAGTATACCTTTTGGCAATATTACTCTTGAAATAAGTAAAGACGAATATCAAAAAATGTTTGTTGTCAGCCTTTTTACCATCAAAACAAAGGACTATTTTTTAATCCGGCTTGAAAAAGAAGTAAATGTATCTTTGGATTCAATGGTGATAACGGCTTCTCCACAACTGGCTGATTTTGATGGAAATGTAAAAATGTCAAGATCACAATATAAAACGATGGCGGCTTCATTTCAGGATCCATCCAGGATCCTGCTTCAATTTCCCGGTTTTACAACAGACAATGACGGTACAAATACTTTTTCTTTCAGAGGTTTGCCTGGTTTTGGCTCTTCCTGGCAAATATTTGACACCGAAATCGTAAACCCCAATCATTTGATAACCGCCGGAAACAGAGGAGATGCCACAAGTGTCAATTCAGGAGGGGTTAATATTTTGTCAAGTTCTATCATTTCAAATTATTCATTTTTAACCAACCCTTCCTCTATTTCAATATCCAATGTGATGTCAGGTGTTTCAGAAATTGATTTGGTAAATCATTTCAGAAATTATATGGATTTCAGTTTAATAGGGGCCGAAACAGGTATTTGTAAAAAATTTGGGAATAAATATACATATGCAACAGCAAGGTATAGTTTCGTAGGTTTACTTGAAAAACTGGGTGTTCCTTTCGGCAATGAATCCATAAATTATCAGGATTTTTCTGTGTTTTCCGAACTCGTAAAAAACAGACGGATGACATTAAAGGGCTTTTTTATTTATGGACAAAGCAGTAATCAACATGCCGCATTTCCCTTGGAAGAGCCAAAAAATACCATTAAAGATTTTAAAAATATTGATTATACAGGGCAGGTGGGTATGTTAGGTATTCAATCTTCTGTTAAAGTTAAAAAAAATCAATTTCTTAATATAAGTATGATTTATTCTGCACGCAGAGACAATCAAATTGAATATATTGATTCATTGTACCGTAGTGAAATTCCGTTTACAGCCGTCAAAAGAAAGGACCAGATTGGATTGCTTTCCGGACATTTACATTATTCTTTTCTCGAAAAACAACACGAATTTAAAACGGGTATAAAACTGAGTCATGTTTTTCAACCGGTAAAAGAAATATCTTTTAATGAAGAGTACAGAAACACAAGGGTCTACCCATATGCTGAATACAAGTATCAGATACGCAACTGGAAATGGAATGCCGGTATTGCCTTACATTCTATATTTACATCGGAGGTAAAACACAGGAATACGGTTAATTACAGCGGTAGTCTGGAAAGGTCTCTCCCTAAAAATTGGTATGTAAGGATTAATCATAGATTTTCTGATCATTTTTTGGCCAATCACATTGTTCCCGGCAGATATTTGTACACCAAAACCAGTGCAACAGAATTTTCAATTGGCAAGTCATTGCAAAAATCATCATGGAAAATTTCAGCATTTTATTACAATATACAAGACAACAATGCCTTTATTCCGGAAAACGGTAATCTTATTTCATCATTTAACGGACTTGACTATGGTGCAGATATATTATTATTCAATAACCCGACTTTAAATGATGCAAGTGTTGTTGGTGGTGATGCCATTTGGATCAAAAGATTTACATTAAAATCGGCTTTTTTGGAGATTCTAGGAAATATAGCCTATACAAAAAGTATGTTTGAAATTGAAAATGGAGATAAGGTGCCAGCCAGATTCGATATTGGTTTTTCTGGAGGTTTTTCAACTTATCTTACATTACAGAGAAACAGAAGAGAATGGAATTTTGGATTTGCGTTCCATATCAGAGAAGGCGTCAGGGAATATAAAAATTTCGGTCAACCCTTGATGGATGAATGGGGAACATTATATAACACAAGAGGTGGATTTACGGAAACCTTACAACCTTACTCACGGCTCGACCTCAGAATTGTTTACACAAAAAAAGGAGCGAGAAACAGGCAACACAGGATATCTCTTGATATTCAGAATGTAGTTAATCAGCAAAATCAGGGGTATACTTACTATGATTTATATTTGGAAAGAACGAACAAAATAAATCAACTGGGTTTGGTTCCGGTTCTGGGTTACCGCTTTGAATTTTAAGGTATTTTTTCAAATTAATTACACTTAGTAAGGTGAAGGCATACAAAATGAGGTTCTGATTAAGTTATTATATTTAATTTATATATATTTGCCTTTCCAAAAATAAACAAATAACATTTATGTTGTCATTAAAAAAACTTATCTCAGTTACAAGTGGTATTGTATTTCTGTTAACCTTTTTTGTGTTCTATCATTCAGTGGAAAGAACAGGAAGTTTATGGGATTGCGGAGAATTTATATTAGGAGCTTATAAACTGCAGGTGGTTCACCCTCCGGGAGCAGGTTTGTTTTTGCTCATAGGCAGATTATTTACCTGGATTGCGGAGTTGGTTTCCAATAATCCTTCGGATATTGCTTTTGCTGTCAATCTTATGTCTGCATTTTGTACTTCACTTGCAGCTGTATTTATAGCCCAGATTACCATGATGCTGGGTAAATTATTTTTTACCGATAAGGATTCAGAACCCACCTCTTCTGAATCGATTGCTTTAGGTTTTGCAGGATTGGTTGCTGGATTAAGCACAGCTTTTTCTTCTTCCATATGGTTTTCTGCAGTAGAAGGAGAAGTGTATGCCATGTCAACTATGTTTACGGCATTGACCTTTTGGGCAGCAGTCAAATACTACATGACTACGGAAGAAAACAAGGCTTTAAGATGGCTGCTGTTCAGTGTATTTGCCGGAGCGTTGTCTATAGGTGTACATTTGTTGAGTATTCTTACCTTTCCTTCAATAGGCTTACTTGTGTACTTAAAAAGGTATAAAGATCACAATTGGGTCGGTGCTTTTGCGGCATTGGCTGCCGGGGGAGGTGCCATGATCTTTTTACAAAGGTTTATTATAGCGGGAATACCGGCACTGTGGAAAAACATGGAATTGTTTACTGTAAATTCACTGGGTTTACCATTCCATTCAGGCCTTATACCATCCATATTACTTTTGGGGGGATTAACATATTTTTTATTAAAATATGCACACAAAAATGGAAATCAACTGGTGCAGAATATTGCTATAGCTGGTATACTTATGGTCATAGGTTTTTCAACAGTAGGTGTTGTAGTCATAAGAGCAAATGCAGATACACCGGTCAATATGAATGTGCCAAGCGATGCTATGAGATTGTTGCCATACCTGAACAGGGAACAATATGGTGAAAGACCATTGCTTTTCGGACCACACTACAATGCAAAAGTGAAAGACGCAAAAAAGACAGAGCGATATGGTCGTGTTGGAAACAAGTATAAAATAGTCGATGAAAAACTGGAGTATGTTTATGACAATAAAGATAAAATGTTGTTTCCAAGAATTGGTCATTCAGACAGAGTAGACTTACATAATACTTGGAGAGAAGCTTTAGGTGACAATAAAAAAGGAGCACCGGGTATGGGATACAACCTGGCATTTATGTGGAATTATCAGATAAAATGGATGTACGGGAGATATTTTATGTGGAATTTTGTTGGCAAACAAAATGCTGATCAGGGATATTTTCCATGGGATGTCCGAACTGGCCACTGGCAATCCGGAATAACAGCCGTTGATGAAGCCAAACTATACAAGATGGATAGACTTCCGGATACCATAAAAAATGAGTTTTCTACAAATACTTATTACTTTTTACCGTTGATTTTTGGATTGCTGGGTATTGTATTCCATTTCAGAAAGAGACCGAAAGAAATGGGTGCTCTTGCTTTTTTATTTCTTCTTACGGGAATCGGAATTATTATTTTCTCAAACCAACCGCCTAACGAACCGAGAGAAAGAGACTATGTTCTTGCGGGTTCATTTATGACATTCTGTATTTGGATTGGTTTTGGGGTGTTGGCATTATATCATCTCTTAAGCAAAAAACTACCAGGGATACCTTCCTCTGTTCTTGCCGGTGTTTTGGTCTTGTCTGCACCTTTTTTAATGGCATCCGAAAATTTTGATGATCACAGCAGAAAACATCATTATGGATCAAGAGATTATGCTTCCAACTTTTTAAATAGTGTAGAACCCAACAGTATCATTTTTACATATGGAGATAATGATACATATCCTCTATGGTATGCACAGGAAGTGGAAGGTATTCGAAGGGATGTCCGGGTTGTCAATCTGAGTTTGATTGCTGTAGACTGGTATATCAATAAACTTCGTAAAAAAGTAAATGATTCCCCTCCACTTAAATTGCAGTTGTCCGAAGATGATTATAGAGGGAAAAATAAAAATCAGATATTTTTCACCGATGCGCTCGGCGGGGACTTAAATAGTCCAACCAATGTTTTTGAAGCCTTCAGGTTTATAAAAGACCCTAAAAATACCATTAATGGTCAGACCATATTAAACACACAACGTTTGTTTTTGCCTGTAGACAGGAATAAATATGCAGCTTTGGGTCTTCAGAAAATTGATACTTCGAATGGGTTGACAGACTGGAAATCAATTTTTCAGGCAAGGATTATATCACAAAAGACGATCTTGCTGTAATGGATGTTGTTGTTTCCAATTTTTACGATAGACCTATTTATTTTTCAATAACGTGTCAGTCAGATAAACTTCTTGGTTTAAACAACAATATGGAATTGGAAGGGTTGGCACTCAGAGTATCACCCACCAATACCCGTGTAAAATCACAGCTACCCAGTATTTATGGTTTTGGAGACATAGATTTGGATAAAACCTATAATGTTGTCATGAATAAATGGAAATGGGGGAATTTTGACAAACAACATCTTTTTGTCGACAGGAGTTATATGGCTGAGCTTCAGGCAATGAAACTGGTAATGTTAAGAGCAGCAATCGAATTTGACCGCTCAGGCGACAAAAAAAGGGCTGTTGAAATGGTCGATAAATATTTTGAAGCCTTCCCGCACATGAATTTCCCGTATGATTATGGAATTGTACCGTTTATTAATGTTTTGGTTCAGGCAGAAGCTTGGGAAGATGTAAAAAAACATGTCGGAATTCTTGCTAAGGAGACCAAACAATATCTTGACTTTTATGAATCTCAGACGGATGATGATGTTCTCAATAATTTTAAACAGGATTATCAAGCCAGGCTAAGCACTGTGCAGGATGTGCTGGAGATTGCCCAAAAAACCGGAGATCCTACATTTAAAAAAGAAATGGAAGATTTATTGTCGGCTTACGTTCAGAAACCTGAAACTAAAATGCCCGATGGTGTCCAGTAAATATATTGTAGCAATAGGGAGCGATCATGCAGGATTTGAGTATAAACAGCAAATTCTAAAGGTATTGGAAAAGAAAAAGGTCAACTATATTGATTATGGGCCGAACAACAATTTTTCCGTCGATTACCCTGATTTTGCGCATCCTGTGGGTAAGATTGTTAATGTGGGGAAGGCTACCTTCGGAATAGTCATTTGCGGAAGTGGAAACGGTGTTTGTATGACCGTCAATAAGTATAAAAATGTACGTGGAGCTTTGTGCTGGAATAAAGAATTAACCAAACTTGCCCGTACGCACAATGATGCCAATGTTCTTTGTATTCCTGCCAGATTTATAAGTTTGTCAATGGCAAGATCTATGGTAAAAATATTTCTTGAAACAGAATTTGAAGGTGGAAGACATGCAAATCGGGTGAATAAAATCTGAATTTTTATTCAATAAAATCTGGTATAATATCCATAATTAAATTTAAAAAAGGTGAATATTATGATTTTGCTGCAGGGTTTTTGTTTTTCAATAAATTCGCAATAATAAGGCAAGATTTAACTAGAGACCGGGGAAAAAAGCATCTTCATAGTGGTGAATCAGGGGAGTTTTGTTTTTTTCAAAAAGAATGGAAATGATGTCAAATCGGATTTCCCATTCATAGTTATTTAATACCATGTACTGACTTGCGGCATCAATAATCAAATTTTCTTTATAAACTGAAATGCTTTCTTCCGGTTCTCCAAAATATTTGTAAGATTTGGATTTTACTTCAACAAAAACCAATATATTATCTTTTTTGCAGATTATATCAATTTCTGCCTTTCGGAATCGCCAGTTTCTTTCCAAAATGGAATAATCTTTTGATAGTAATAATTCAATAGCTACATTTTCACCGATGTTGCCAAGATCTTTTGTATTTAATTTTTTTTCTTTATCCACAATTTAGTGTCTTAACTGCCGTAATTTATTAGGAAAATATGATGGTTTTCCCTTAATTTTATAAAAAAAACACTGGAAAAATAAATATAGTTTTGGATTATAATTGGAAGTGTTATATATTTGTAATGTATAAGCAACAATTTCCCTGAATAGTATTTCTATTATCTATGATGTAAATAATTTATTACATCTTCACATTTGTATTTACGTACGTTTAATTTTTTTACATTTTGTATAGATTGGAATACATTTTGAATTTAAAAAATAAAAGTTTATGAGATTTTTTACCATTTTGGTTTTTTCCATTTTTATATCTTCAACAATATTCAGTCAAAAAGACAGACATTCGACTTCAATGCAGGATGCCTGGTTGTCTTGTACCGCTACAGCCAATCCAAATACAGTCCGAGGAACAGGTCATTGGATAATGTATGACTTTAAAGATGTTTATTCCTTACATGAAGCGACATTCTGGAATTTTAATACACCAACCCGTTTAAATCACTATAGGAATATGTCCTGGTCACTTAATTTGTTGCAAGGGTCTCTTGAGGATGGTTTAAAAGATATCTTTATTGATTTTTCATTAGATGGAATTCAGTGGCAGGAATGGGGAAGATTTACTATTCCTAAGGCAAAAGGTTCAGGGTTTTATGAGGGGGTTCCAGGTCCTGATTTTAATGGTAAAATCGCCAGATATGTACTCATCACTGCCAGAAATAACTACGGTGGTACATGTTATGGACTCGGTGAATTTAAGGTTAAAGCAACCCCTGCTTCGGTCAGTGAAACTGCAGATGGTGAAAAGTCGACAATATTGCTTAGCATAAGTCCTAATCCGGCTAAAGATATGATTACTGTTGGTCTGGAATTTTTTCCGGCAGGAGAAGTACAATATTTTCTTCATGATGTAAAAGGACAATTAATCACACAGGGTGGTTGGGTAATCAGCAGCGAACTGGAAAATTTTTCTTTGCCTGTTTCTACCTATACAGCAGGATTATACATTTTAAGTGTTCAGGGTAAAGAACTGTCCAAGTCTGTTTCATTTGAAATAATACCTTAATTATACAATTTATTCATTTTGAGAAATTTCATTTTTGTTTAAAAATAATGGATTGAAAAAGTAAAATTTATGAAAATAAAAATTTTAATCTTAGTAGTTTTGTGTATATCTGAATTAAAAGCCCAATTATACAATGATTATATCGGAGCCGGTCATAATTCAGGAATTACGGTCACCGCCAGTAGTTTTGTCGGAACTTCTTCCCCATCAAAAACACTTGATGGTTCGGGAATGGATTCCAAACTATTTGATGCTTCCAGGTTTTTGGCGCAATCCACTTTTGGCGCTAAACTCGATCAGATTACACATTTCAGGGATAATTGGGAGTATGAGGCCTGGATTAATGATCAGTTTACAAAACCGACTTCGTATATGACGCCAAAAATGGAGACTATTTGGCAACAGGTTTTAGATGAATCAGATGATCCGGACAGTGAATTTGGACCCTCTGCTCTTCATTTTAATTATGCCTGGTGGGAAAACAATCTCAATAATCAGGATTTATTAAGACAAAGGGTAGCCTATGCTTTAAGTCAGATACTGGTTATTTCTTATAATTCAGATTTATCAAATTGGGCAGAATCTATAACCAGTTATTATGATTTGTTATTACAACATTCTTTTGGAAATTACAGAAATTTATTGCTGGATATAACCAAACATCCTTCCATGGGGTATTATCTCAGTCATTTGAATAATCCCAAAACCAATACAGCTACCGGAACAAGTCCGGATCAGAATTTTGCAAGGGAAATTATGCAATTGTTTACCATTGGCCTCGTTCAGTTAAATCAGAACGGAACCCCGGTTTTGGATGGCAACGGTAATCCGACACCAACTTACACGAATGCAGATATTTCAGAACTCGCAAAAGTATTTACCGGACTGATGGGCGGTGGACTTGAAGAGTGGGTTGACTGGAAATCGTTGGTAGATTTTGGGGATGATATAGGAATGATAGATAAAGAATTGCCAATGGTTATGTATCAACCACAGCATGAACCAGGGGTAAAATCCTTTTTGGGCCATACCATACCTGCCAACCAACCGGGTATGACAGATATTACTTCTGCAGTTGACTTTTTATTCAATCATCCGAATACAGCCCCTTTTGTTTCTTATAGATTAATACAGAGACTTGTAAAGTCAAATCCTTCACAGGAATACATCGGGCGTGTTGCTTCTGCATTTGCTAATAACGGGCAAAATGTCAGGGGAGATATGAGAGCTGTTATCAAAGCAATACTTCTGGATGAAGAAGCCAGATCTTCTGAAGCAATGATGAATCGAGCTCATGGCAAACTACGAGAGCCCATGCTGAAATTTACCAATGCTTGCAGGATATTTCCACTATATACTACCAGAAATCGGTATTGGAACAATGGATATGATTATTATCAATCCACCAGACAGCATGTAATGTATTCCCCGAATGTTTTTAATTTTTATTTGCCTGATTTTAGTCCTGTAGGGGATATCACTAACAATGATCTTGTGGCTCCGGAATTTAAATTACACAACACTTCCACAGGAATTACCTATATTAATACAGTTAACGGGTGGGCTGGTGGTGTTTGGTATGAAGAAGCCGCGATGACCTTACATGAATGGGGAGCCTTATTCTGGAGTTGGAACGGAACTCCCGGTAATGACGATTTGGTAAGATTTGCAACCTCAGAATTACTTCCATACGCTCATGATTCTGAATATATTATCAATGATCTGGACAAAAGATTGACACATGGACAGTTGACTGACGAAACCAGACAGATCATGAGAGATGCTTTAAATGGTACATATTGGTCATGGGATACAGTACAACAAACCTGGCGATTTCACAGAATCAGGTCTGCAATCTACATGTTTATGATTTCACCTGATTATAATATTCTTAAATAAACACCGGATTAAAAATGGGACACAAACATCATAAAATATCAAGAAGATCATTTTTAGGTCAGGCAAGTTGTGCGGCGGTAGGTTATACTACTTTATTTTCCACTATTACCAACTTAAAAATGTTGAATGCTGCAGCGGGGCTGAACAGTAAAGTACAAAAATCCGGTGATTATAAGGCCTTGGTTTGTCTTTTGAATTCGGGAGGAATGGATTCCTTTAATATGCTGATTCCCAGAGGAAATCCTGAATATAGTCAATATGCAACTTCAAGAACGAATATGGCTATCCCGCAAAACAGTTTGCTACCTGTTTCAGCAGCCACACCGGATGGCAGATTATATGGTTTGCACCCATCTTTGACACGATCAAAAACTTTATTTGATGAAGGAAAAATGGCGTTTGTTTCCAACGTAGGAGCTTTGGTAAGACCTATAACAAGACAACAGTTTTTTGATGGAACAGTTCCTATACCCCTTGGACTTTTTTCACATTCTGACCAGCAACAACACTGGCAAACAGGCATTCCACATTCAAGAGAAGCAGTAGGTTGGGGAGGCAAAATTGCCGATATGCTGATCGCCTCGAATGAAAATCAGAATGTCTCTATGTCCATGTCCTTATCGGGAAGTAATTTGTTTCAGACGGGAAATTCAACAGTTGAATTTGCCTTAAGACCACTTTCAGGCGCTGTTGGTATTGATGGCAGAGACGATGACTGGATTGTACCTGAAATGAAAATGGCAGCATTAAATGGTATGATGAATAATACCTATTCCGATATTTATAAAAAAACATATACGCACACCGTTAAAAAAGCCATGCTGGGATTTGAAGACCTTCAACCTATCCTTGACAACCCTCCCGTATGGAATGTTCCTTTTGTAAACGAAGGAGGTGATTATAACCCTTCGCTCAATATGTATTTTGAGATGATTGCCCGTACTATTGCCGGCAGGGAAGCATTGGGCATGAGCCGTCAGATATTTTTTATTGATTACGGAGGATGGGACCATCACGACAAGTTGCTGGGAAATCAAGCCACAATGCTGACACAACTGGATAAAGCTTTGCACCAGTTTAATGCCGCAATGGAACAATTGGGTATCGCTGATTGTGTAACTACTTTCTGCCTCTCTGAATTTTCAAGAACACTTTCTTCCAACGGAAACGGAACGGATCACGCCTGGGGTGGAAATACATTTATCATGGGTGGCGCTGTCAACGGGCAGGATATTTATGGATATTACCCTCAGCTCAACAGGGATAACAGCAATCCGTTACACTTATATAATGGTGTGTTATTGCCATCCATGTCAGCAGATGTTTATTTTGCTGAATTGGCAATGTGGTTTGGAGTTCCTGTTTCTGAACTTTCCACTTTATTCCCTAACATAGGTTATTTTTACGATGTAAACTCAGGAAATAATCCGGTTGGCTTTCTCGAATTGTAAACGTACAAGTTTTAAAGATAGGGTGTATCGTCGAAAAATTAGTTGACGGATTAAAAATATTAATTATCCCTGACTTCACATCTGGATGTCAGGGATTTTTTATTTTATCAAATATGCCTTTTCATGATTAAATACCAGCGCAACTATTTTTATTTAACCTGCGTTTAAAATATAATAACTTTTTTGGCATTCTCTCAGAATGGAAGATAAACAAAAAAATATGAAGGCAATTTTTCTATTTTCTGAAGTTTTATTGAGTTTTTTGTTCACCTTTACTTTAAAGGCACAAAGTGACCCTCAAGCCATTCAGATTGTAAAACTGGCAGAAGACCAGATGAGAGGTAATTCTAGTGAAGCTATTATATCCATGACCATTGTAAGACCAGATTATACACGCAAAATATCTATGAAGTCGTGGGCACTTGGAGAAAAATATGGTCTTACAATAATCACAGCACCGGCAAAAGACAAAGGAATGGCTTTTCTTAAAAGAGATAAAGAGATATGGAACTGGCAACCCACTATTGACAGAACTATCAAAATGCCTCCTTCCATGATGTCACAGGGCTGGATGGGTTCTGATCTGACAACCGAAGATCTTGTAAGGCAAAACTCTATCATTAACGATTATATACACAAACTATTAAAAGGGCAAACATTTCAAGGTATTAAATGCCATGTCATAGAACTTCTCCCCAAAACCAACGCAGCCGTAGTTTGGGGAAAAATCATTCTCCACATCAGTGAAAAAGATTATTTGCAATATAAAGCTGAATTTTTTGACGAGGACATGGAACTGGTAAATACTATTATTGGTGCAGAACCAAAAACTATAGGAGAAAGAAAAATTTTATCCGTCATGGAAATCATTCCCAGGAACAAACCAAATCAAAAAACTATTTTCACATATGATAAAATTACATTTGATATTCCCATGAAAGAAAGTTTTTACAGCCTGCAAAATCTTAAAAAATTAAAAGTCTGAAATGATCTGGAAATTGGCATTTCGGAATATATGGCGAAATAAAAGGCGAACACTTATTACCTCGGCATCTGTTATGTTTGCCGGTTTTCTGACCATTACCATGTCATCCATAGAAACCGGTATGTGGGAAAAGATGTTGCAAAATGTTATTGATCAGACCACGGGACAAGTTCAGATACAATCAAAAAAATTTTTTGACGAACCCACACTGGACAATTCCTTTGCTTTTTCAGAAAGTGAATTTAAGAAGGTAAGTCAAATAAAACATGTAACAGCGGTCAATCCCAGAATAGAAAGTTTTTCACTTGCTTCCTTCGGGGAAAAAACCAAACCGGTCTATATTATCGGAGTAAATCCGGATTTGGAAGATGTGATGACAGGACTAAAAAAAAGAGTCGTCAAGGGAAGTTATCTCGGCACCCAAAAGGGGAGTGGAATACTTTTGGGGGTCAATCTGGCTAAAAATCTAAACATTTTATTGGGTGATTCTCTGGCATTTTTTGGACAAGGATATCGGGGTGTTTTTTCAGTAGGAATGTTGCCTGTAAAAGGTTTTGTAAAATTTCCCCTGGAGGATATGAATAATCAAATGGTATATATGAACCAAATAGATGCCTGGGAATTGTTTCAGGCACCTGAATTGTATACCCAACTCATGATAAGAACGAAAAGCAATAAATATACTGACCCGGTAAAAAATGAAATCAAAGAAAATATTAAAAATGACGAACTGAAAGTATATGGATGGAAAGAATTAATTCCTGAGTTAGTTGAGGCAAAGGAAATGGATGAATCCACAACGGTAATTACCATGTCCATTTTATACCTGGTGGTTAGTTTTGGTATATTTGGCACTCTGTTGATGTTGATAAATGAAAGAAGACACGAAATGGGTGTATTACTGGCCATTGGAATGAAAAAAAGGCAGCTTATGGGAATCGTATGGCTTGAATTCTGGCTTATAGCTATTTTGGGATTGACAATGGCAATGATTCTTTCATTATGTATTACCATGTATTTGAAATGGTTTCCTGTTCCATTGACAGGAATGGAGGAAGTATACGAACAGTTTGGATTTGAAGCTGTTATGACGGCCACCGTCAGTCTTAAAATTTTTATTACTGAACTTATAAAAGTAACCCTGATTGTATCCATTCTTTCTTTATTTCCAGTGTGGAAAATTTATACTTTGCAGCCTTTGAACGCCTTGAGGTCTTAACACAAATATTTATGATGATCGTACCATTAGCCTGGAAAAATGTCTGGAGAAACCCTGTGCGAAGCGGTGTTGTCATGGCAGCCATCATAGTCGGGATTTGGTCGCTCATGTTTTTGCTTAGTTTTTTTCAGGGAATGATAAAATCCTATATCAACACGGCTATTGAAAATAAAACATCTCATGTTCAAATTCACGACCCAAAATTTTTGGAAGATTATGAAATCCAATATGCCCTAAAGAATTATACAGCATTTCGGGAAAAGCTTAAAGAAACTGGAATCGTATCTGCATCATCACCCAGAATTATTGTGGGTGGTCTGATAGCTTCTGCGTCAGGAAACCGGGGCGCTTTGATAAAAGCCATTGACCCAGCACTTGAAATCCAAACTACAGGATTTGATAAAAAAGTAGTAGTAGGATTTTATTTAAATATTGAAAAAAGAAATCCTTTACTGATGAGCAAAGGTCTTGGTAAAAAATTGGGAGTTTCATTACATCAGCATGTGGTCTTAAGTTTTCAGGATACGAAGGGAGAATTTGTAAGTGGAAGATTCAAAGTAGTGGGTTGGTTTGACACAAGAAATGTAAAAACAGATGATGCCATGGTTTATGTAAGAATGGCAGATTTAACAGAACTTACAGGATTGCCTGTATTATCTTTTCATGAAATGGCAGTAAAATTTTCGGATATCAATTTTCTGGATAAGGGCCAGAAAAAGCTGAAGGAAATTTTCCCGAATACAATTATTCGAAATTATAAAGAAATTTCTCCGGATCTTGCATTATATACGGGGCAAATAAAAATTGCACTTACCATCATCATCATTATCATTATGATTGCTCTACTTTTTGGCATTATAAATACCATGCTCATGGCTGTTTTAGAAAGACAAAAAGAATTGGGGATGTTGATGGCCATTGGGATGAACAGATTAAATATCTTTGGGATGATCATGACGGAAACCTTAATTTTGTGTCTTTTTGCAGCACCATTAGGTGTATTGTTGGGACATATTACCGTAAGAAGTCTGGCAAAAACAGGAATCGATTTATCCATATGGTCTGATGCATTGGCACAGTTTGGTATGGATGCTATCATCTTCCCTTATCTTGATGTTTTTTTGTATCGTGACATTGTCACAGCACTGATGATAACCGCCCTGGTTGCTGGTTTATATCCGGCCATGAGGGCCGTATCTACATCACCGGCAGCGGCAATGCGCAAACTATAAAAATTGAAAAAGATGGATAATCATGTCGTTATTTCTACAAAATCTTTGTATAAAATCTATGATGAAAGTACCATTCCGGTACCTGCATTAAAAGATGTAAACCTCACTATAAATAAAGGTTCTTTTGTTGCTATAGTAGGTCCTTCCGGCTCAGGGAAAACAACCCTTTTGAATATTATCGGAGGTCTGGACAGGCCAAGTAGTGGTAAAGTATTTGTGGACGGAAGAGAACTTTCAGAAATGTCTGAAAGCCAACTTATTGATTTCAGGAGAGATCACATCGGATTTGTATTTCAGTCATTTAATTTAATACCGGTGTTAACTCCAAAAGAAAATGCGGAATTTGTTATGTTATTGCAAGGCAGGTCACAAAAAGAAAGGAATGAAAGAATTTTTAGCCTTTTTAATGCTGTAGGTCTGCAAGATAAAACAAATAGCAGACCATCTGAATTGTCAGGTGGTCAGCAACAAAGAGTAGCAGTAGTGAGGGCACTGGCACCAAAACCTGCGTTTATATTGGCCGACGAACCAACTGCCAACCTTGATACAAAAACGGCATTTAACCTACTTGATATTATGGAAAAACTGAACAAAGAAGAAGATATTACTTTTGTATTTTCTACCCACGATCCAAGAGTAATGGAAAGAGCCAGAAGAATCATTACGTTAGTCGACGGAGCTGTCTTCAAAGATGAAATAAAATGAAAAAACTATACCTTTTATTGTTTTTCTTGTTTTGGCAACAAACCGGTTATTTACAGGATAGTTTGAGACTTCAGTATAAAGGTTATGTAAAAAATTTACAAACAATGGTTTTTCCGGGAAGCAATACTGTATTATTGGAAAATCTGGTGCACCATCGTTTAGATATCAACTGGAATATTTCCAGATCTCTAACCATGATCACAGGCATCAGAAACCGTATTTTTACCGGTAACCTCAAGGCACTAAATCCTGATTTTGTTTCCCAACTTCAAAATTCTTCTGATGACTTCTTTCCCCTTTCCATACTTTGGTACAATAAAGGCCACAGTGCGATCCACACTACTTTTGACCGTCTATTTATCGAATGGAACAAAGAAAAATGGAATATCAGGATTGGGCGACAAAGGATTAATTGGGGTATTAATCTTGCTTTTAATCCAAATGACATCTTCAATGCATATAATTTTCTTGACTTTGATTACGAAGAAAGGCCTGGAGTGGATGCTGCCAGAGTTCAGTATTATTATGGTTCGTTTTCAGGGTTAGACCTTGTTATAAAAGGAAGCGATTCTCTTCGAGGCAGTGCTGCTGCATTAAAATGGTTTTTTAATACCGGGGGTTATGACTTTCAAATCATCGGAGGATTTTCTCAGTCGGATTATACCATGGGAGCAGGATGGGCAGGAAATATAAAAAATGTCGGATGGAAAGGGGAAATGACGTATTTTATACCTGTGGATAAAAAGGTGCAAAACAAAACTTTTGTTTTTACAACCGGGGTTGATTATACATTCGGTAGTGGGTGGTATATATACAGCGGGTATTTATTTTCGGAAAAAAGTATAACCGGACAACAAAATATTTTATTCAGACAAAGTAGATTGTCCGCCAGAAACCTTTATCCATACGAACACAATTTTTTAACACAACTCAGTTATCAGGTATCTCCAATAGTCTCCCTCTCCGGGGCTTTTATATATTCTATTCACGAAGAACATCCACTGGTGATTAATCCCGTAGTAAGGATTAATCTTTCTGACCGATGGGATCTAGATATTATAGGTCAACATTTTCTTCCTCTTGCAAAATCATCAAAACAGGAAGATGTAAGTCTTATTTTTCTGAGAATAAAAATGAGTTATTAAACAGGAATAAATTGTTTTTTAAATGAGTTTAATGACTTTTTAAGACAGGTGTAAATAAAGTTCCGTTTTGAATAAAATACAAACCTGGACGAAGATGAGAAAGATCGGTTTTTATTTCCTGTTGTGAGAAAACCTCATTCGTATAAACCAATTTACCTTCTATGTCTCTGATGATTATTTTTCCTTGTTCTGGAAAAATATTGTGTATGGTGAGACAGGAAAAAAAAGGATTGGGGCTAACGTAAAACCTGTTTTTTAATTCAGCGTTAAAAACATCTGATATGGAGCTTTCAAATTCAAATGCCCCGATATCTGTGGTCATGCCCTGAGGAACAACATTGCAGTAATAATCTTTTATAAAATTTGTCAGAACGCCGGCATCTATGGCAGGACTTCCTTCACGTAAAGAATAATCTGATATGGATTCATCGTTAAATAAGGGATTAAATCCGATCAGACCGTTTGTTTCCGTTACAGGTAGTTGAGGGGTTGAAACTGATGGATTTTCATGGTTGTACCATAAATTATTTGAAAATGTAAATGTTTGGGCAGCCGTATTAGGACCAATATTGACGTGGCGTGACAAAGAACCTGAATAGTAGACAATGTTGTTGACAAAGGTATTGTTGCCACAAGGAGGAAAACGACTTGGATCAACCGTTTCCTGAAGTATTCGGATCACCCAGTTTTGAGGATTTATAATGGTATTATTCACTACTTTTACCCTGATACTGCCAACATATGCAATAGGCGCCCAACTGCCTGTAAACACATTGGCAAATACATCCAGGTCAGCGGCTTCAAAAGGAGCATCAATGGGTCTGAAAAATTCCAAACCCGTACTACCACCCAAATTCAGACTTCTTTGACCACCATTTTTAAAAAAATTGGATGAAATGGTTATAAACTGTGTTCCTCCTTTTGCCTGAATACTGTTTGAACCCATATTCTCAAAAAAATTGCCGGTGATTATACCTTCATGACAACCCACCATATCAATTCCACTTCCTCCGGTGGCGCCATTAAGAAAGGAACACCCTGAAATTAAAAAATCATTTACTCCTGACATTTTTAACATATCGTTGTTTCCCTGAGCACCCATGTCATAAAACCGGCAATTTTTGACCATCATGTGATGTGTAGGAGTGCTATAGGTACCGCCATCGTCTATATTCATGCCATTTCCGGTTTGCCCGGTGATGCTAATATTTTCAATATGAATATAGGAAACATCTGAAAAGTGAAAAGACTGAGCGTTTCCCTTAAAAACTACAGTTTCAACGTTTGTACCCATAAAATAAATGTGTTTATTTTCAATACCGTGAAGGTTTGAAATAAAATACCCGCCGGTATAGGTATTCGGAAAAATTAGTATAGTGTCTCCGGGTTGAACATCATTGACAGCAGCGGTAGGTGTGGGATATAATTTACCAGGGCCGACCTCCAGAATTTTACCCAAAAGATTTTGGTGAACAAATAAGAGAAGAACAAAGCAAAAAAAAGAATTAATCAGTTTCATAATCCAGTTTTAAATGAAAAGGCAGATAAAATATAAAAAACACTATCAAATATACATTACTTTTTGATGTACTATTATAAAAACAATGTGGACTTTATTTTTCTGGTTTTTCAGCGACCAAAGAAAACAGAATGGGTATTTTATTATCAAACGAAGTAAATAAAAATTTACCTGGGGAGACCTCCTTTAAATTTGGGAAACAATTAAATGGGGAATAATCGTATTCTTTAAATAATGACAAAGAAAGACCGGAAATTAAAAGAGAATTTATGACTTCTTCCAGGCTGTGATTCCACCAGTAATAGCTATGTTTTTCTTTTAGTTTATTGCCTGTATAGGTGAATTCTTCATCAAATATCAACGCTTTTGTGTTAAAATAACTGAATTCCAATTTTTTATATTCATCATCCAGCATATGAACAAAAGGATGAAATTCTGCAAAAATAAAACGGCCACCTGGATTAAGGTAAAAACTGATTACTGCTGCCCATTTTTTTAAATCCGGTAGCCAACCTATAGTGCCATAACTTGCAAAAACTATATCAAATTTTTGATCCAGATGGTCGGGTAATGAAAAAATATCAGATTGTATAAAGTATACGTTTTGTCCTGTTATTTCATTTAATTCATTTGCTTTTTGGATGGCTTTATCCGAAAAATCAACTCCGGTTACATTAGCTCCCATTCGGGCAAGAGAGAGACTGTCCAAACCAAAATGGCATTGTAAATGTAATATGGATTTGTTTTGAATGTCGCCTAAAAGTTCCAGTTCAATCTCATTTAACATTGTTTTTCCATTGAGAAATCCTTCAACATCATAAAATTCAGATGTAAAATGCGCCGTTGCCCTTTGATTCCAGACATTTTGATTGGTGTCGAGATAATCTGACTGATCCATTTTTTATTTATTGATTACTTCTTTATTCATTCTTTCTTTAACTATCTGTATTATGGATGTATCATTGATAAAAACATCTTCAATTACTGCTTGCCCTTTTTTTATTTTGACCAAAGCAAAAGAGGTATTGGTAGAATCAATTTGGGATTCGACGTACACTTTTTCTGCCATCGGGGCAACAAATTCTTCTACATAAAAACGATCAAAGGGGTAAAGAATTCCCATTTTTTTTGAACCATCGTTGGATACAAAATTAATGGTTGCCAGAACATAATTTATTTCAGAAACCGGCGCTTCCTTGTGAATTTTATCCGGTATGGCAAATCCTTCATTATTTTTTTTTATAGTTACAAATACTTTATCACCTTGATGCCATAGTTGTATACTATCTGCAACTAATTCTGTAAAATCATAATTAAGATAGACGTATTTACCCCGAAAAGGATCGTTGGGATCTATCGGAGCAGTTTTAAAACTGAAAGCAGTTCCGGTTTTAAGAACATCTTCGTGTTGAAAGACCATTCTTCCTGTTACAAACCATTGTGCAAAACACATAACCAAGAAAAGAGGAAGAATAAATTTAGATAGAATCATGATGTTTTCTTTTTTTCAACATATAATAATTGGCACCAAAAAAGCCAAAACCGATAATCAGAAATAACAATCCTCTGACGATAAATGGAATGTTGGTGTCAAAAAACCGGCAAATAATCAACACAGTCAATATGCACAAACCAAAATTCAATTCACCAAGGTGGTTTTTTTGCAAACTTTGGGTTATGGTAAATATTCCTAGTGTTAAAATGAGGATATTTATCAGATAAACAGAAATTTGTGAATAGAATCCTAAAACAAATAATATAAAAAACAGAATAAATATTACTTCAAAAATGGTGACTTTTTTATGTTGATTATTCTTTAAAAGTAATGCTAAAGCAATAGATGACAGAATCAATGAAAGCCAAAACTCAGGAGAACCGAAAACGTTTTGTAAAAGATTATTTTCATTAATCATACCCTTCCAAAATCCCTGAAAACTTAATCCCATTAAAATGATTAGGGTTCCTGTGTATCCCACCACCTTATAAGCATTGGCAAACCAATGTTGCTCCTTAATAAAAGCCAGTGATGATATTTGAAGATATACTCCAAATAGACTCATATAAGCAACGAACATCCATTCTTCGTGACTTTTAGCCAAGGCACCCATATTTATTACGATGGAAAGGGGAATGAACCAATGGTGGAATAGCGTAAATAAACTGTTTTGAGCGGTGGAAATTTTATACACATAATAGGGTAAAACAGCCATCATTAATAGTCCGAAATACAACAATCCGTTTTCAGAACTCGAATAACCGGTGTATGCACCATACGCACTTATGCCCGTAATTAATAAAAGCGAAGCGATACTTGAATTCATTACATAAACTACAGGTAAAACAAGTAATATCCAGCTTAGTAAAAACGCACCCATATCTCCCTGAATGTGGTAAATCTGACTGATAAGGGAAATGCCCGCACCCACGGCAAATATCAACAAAATGGACGTACTTTCCCTCCATGTGAGACTTTCTCTTTTTTTAATTAAGGTGTAACCGCATAATATCTGAGAAATGGCCATCGGTATAAAAACTATAACTGTTTTTACCAATCTTGATAAATGGTCCCAATTGTGAGCAATGATTAATATGATTCCCAGTCCGACTAAAATGGCACCTAATATCCCGAATACTATAAATAAAGGATTTTCAGAATTACTTTTTTTATGCCGGTAATAATTGTAAATTTTTTCTGCCGTTTTTTCATCAATGATGTCTTTGTGTAAAAGTTCTTCAATATCTTTCTGCAACATTCCGTTATGTATTCAGGTCAGGAAATAAAAATCAAATCTACTTTTTTTTTGAATATTTTACCCATTTGACCCGTAATATTTCTACAAAATTTACAGTAAACATTCTGAAAACAAGTATGTTTACATCTTAAATATTATTTACAAGTGAACAGAAAATATATAACCATAATTATTATCATTTTAATGCTTCCTCTGGCGGGTCTTAGAGCACAACTTTCAGGTATGGAATCTGCCTTAGAAGAGGCTTTCCAAAAATCAAAAATTGTTGAATATGTTGTGGTGTTTAAAGACAGAGCGGACTTTTCAAAATCACTGCCACTAAAGACCAAAAATGAAAAGGCAGCGTTTGTTTATCATTCGCTGGTTGAAAAGGCGACTTTTTCTCAGAGAGAAGTTTTGACATATCTGGCCCTAAAAAATATACCGCACCAATCTTTTTACATAACAAATGCCATTAAAGTGACATCATCTGTTGAAGATGCTTTATGGATTATGAATCGCCCGGAAGTAGCCTGGTTGTTTTACAACAATGCTATAAAAATGTTAGATTATACAGAAGAAAAAGAGATTGTTCAGTCTAGAGATGTTGAACCGGAATGGGGTATCAAAATGATAAAGGCTGACAGTGTGTGGGCTATGGGATATTCCGGTGAGGGTGTGGTTATTGGTGGTCAGGATACAGGTTATGCCTGGGATGTGAATCCTCTTAAAATCAAATACAGGGGCTACATTGACAGTAGTGATGTAAATCACAATTATAGCTGGCATGATGCCATTCATAAGAATAGTCCGAATTTTCCGGACAGTCTTTTGAATCCCTGCGGTTATAGTATTTTAACACCTTGCGACGATCAAAATCATGGAACCCATACAATGGGAACCATGGTAGGTGAAGATTTGGAAAATAAGATAGGTGTTGCCCCAAACGCAAAATGGATAGGTTGCAGAAATATGGATCGCGGCTGGGGAAGCCCATCCACTTACATGGAATGTTTTGAGTGGTTACTGGCGCCCTATGATCTTTCCGGTGAAAATGCCGATCCTTCCAAAGCTCCTCATGTCATCAATAATTCCTGGTATTGTTCTGAACAGGAAGGTTGCAGTCTCTCAAATTTTTATTTGATGAACGAGATAGTAAATAATCTGAAAGCTTCAGGAATTGTAGTCGTTGTATCTGCAGGTAACAGTGGACGGGAATGTTCAACGATTACCGGACCACCGGCTATTTTTGAAAATTCATTTACCATTGGTGCTACAACGGATGCTGATACTATTGCCAGATATTCTTCTAGAGGTTTGGTCACCATAGATTCTTCCTTCAGAATGAAACCGAATGTCAGTGCTCCGGGTAGTCGTGTCAAATCAGTTATTGCAAATGGTGAATTTGCCAATTTCAGTGGCACAAGTATGGCCGGACCTCATGTGGCCGGCCTTGTCGCATTATTGATTTCTGCGAATCCTGAACTTGCAGGAAAAGTTGATGAAATTGAAGAAATGATTGAGTCAACAGCAGATAAAAAAACCTGGGAACAAGATTGCAACGATGTTTCTGGCAGCAGTTTCCCAAATGCTGTATTTGGTTGGGGTAGAGTAAATGCACTCGAAGCAGTAAAAAGGGCACTTGCATTTTCGAGCAATGTAAGCATAGCGGATGCGAATGCATCTTTGCAGGTTTTTCCAAACCCAACAAGTGATGAAATTACCTTGTATTTTAAGGGTGAAAATGAAGTATTTTATTCTCTTTTAATTAGGAACGTTGCCGGACAAAAAATAGTGGAAAATAATAATTTTAATAACGATAAAATCAGTGTTGTATACCTTTCCAATTTTCCTAAGGGAATGTATTATTACGAAGTAAGAAGTGAATCTGGTAAAACGTATACCGGTAAAATAACAAAAATATAGAGGTAATCCTGTTTATTCTGTTGACAGGTATTACCTTTGTGTCATGGAATCATTGTCGGTTGTTATTATTACATTAAATGAGGAAAAAAATATTGGTCGATGCCTTGACTCGGTCAAAGATATAGCCGATGAAATAATCGTCATTGATTCTTTTTCAACAGATCAAACCCAAAAAATCTGTGATTCATACGGAGCGACATTTATTCAGAAGGAATGGCTGGGTTATGTGGAAACCAAAAATTTTGCTATCCAACAATCTTCCTTCAACCTTATATTGTCTCTTGATGCCGACGAATCCCTTACAGATAAACTTAAAAATTCTGTTAAGCTGGTTAAAGACAACCGCAACAAAGATGGGTATATTCTCAACAGGTTAACTAATTATTGCGGGCAATGGATTTACCATAGTGGATGGTATCCCGATAAAAAACTTAGACTTTTTGATAAAACAAAAGGTGGTTGGCATGGTGTCGACATACACGAATTTGTCAAAATGGGAAAAGATACAAAAGTAGGGAAATTGGACGGAGACCTTTTACACTATTCGTATTATAGTATTTCTCAACATATACGACAGGCCTTTACTTTTTCTGAGATTTCAGCGAATAGTTTTTATAAACAAGGTAAAAAGGTAGGTCTCGCGACAGTTTTGCTGGCTCCTGTTTTTCGTTTTTTCCGAGACTACATTCTGAAACTCGGAATGCTGGATGGGTATTACGGATTTGTCATTTGTAAGATTTCGGCACATGCCACTTTTTTAAAATATGTCATGCTCAGGGATTTATGGAAAAAACATAATGCATGAGCTGGCCTGAAGGAAATATTATGATTTGCAGGACAGACGCTATAGGTGATGTTGTGTTGACCTTGCCTTTATCGGGCTATTTGAAAAAAAGTATGCCTGACAAAAAAGTCTTTTTTTTGGGAAGAACCTATACAAAACCTATTATTGAATCTTGCAAAAATGTCGATGAGTTCTTAAACTGGGATGAAATTCAACATAAGGAAGAAAAAAGAAATTATCAGTTTATGGGGAAAATGGAATATTGGCATTGTATTATTTGTTTTTCCGGATAAAAACATATCCAGACTGGCAAAAAAAGCAAAAATTGCCCACCGAGTCGGAACAGCCCACCGATGGTTTCATTGGTTGTATTGCAATCACTTGCCTTTTTTTTCCAGAAGAAAATCTGATTTACATGAAGCGCAGCTGAATTTTCAATTAATAAAACCTTTTGAAGAACCATCCTTTTTTTCTTTGGAAAAGTTATATTCCTTAACCGGAATGGAACAAAAATTTGAATTACCTTATTGGGTTAAGGAGCATTTCAATAAGGAAAAATTTCACCTTATTCTACACCCAAGATCAAAAGGAAGTTCCAGAGAATGGGGAATTTCCAATTTTGAAAAGCTTATACAATTACTTCCTACGGAAAGGTTTACCATTTACATTACAGGGACAAAACAGGAAGGAGAAAGTATGCCCGGGTTACTCAAAGATTTGCCGGATCATGTTATTGACCTGTCAGGAAAATTGTCGCTGGAGGAATTGATTTCTTTGATTCAGACATGTGACGGAATGGTAGCCTGTAGTACAGGACCATTACATATTTGTGCTGTATCAGGTAAACACGCCATTGGATTATACCCTCCTATGCGACCATTACATCCCGGGAGATGGAAACCTATAGGTCCTGAAGTAAAAATTTTCAGTATTGATAAAAACTGTAATGATTGCAGGAATGGTGGAAATTGCCCTTGTATTGAAAATATAAGGCCCAATGAAGTGGCAGAATATTTAATTGGGTTAACAGAAGAAACAAAAATTCAGACTATCAACATATAATGTTTTGAAGAGTCGGATCAATTAGTATAATTAAAAACACATTTTTAAGATGCAGGAAAGACATATAAACAGATTTAAATATTTTGAAGAACAAACCGTAACCACAAAAAAATATGTTATTCCATATATTCAGAAAGTAATGCCTATTACAAGCACTACCAAAGTAGCTGAAATAGGTTGTGGTGAAGGTGGAAACCTGAAACCATTTCTTGATATGGGATGTAAGGTCACCGGCATTGATATCCTTGAAAATAAAATTGAAAATGCAAAAACTTATTATCAGAATCACCCTTTGAAGGAAAATCTTGAGTTGATTGCAAGGGATATATATCAAATGAATGAAAGTCAGAATTATACCTTTGACCTGATCATCATGAGAGATACCATTGAACATATTCCTGATCAGGATCGGTTTTTAGAACATGTCAAACAATTTTTGCGACCGGGTGGTAAAATCTTTTTTGCTTTTCCACCCTGGAGAATGCCGTTTGGAGGTCATCAGCAAATTTGTCATGGAAAATTTTTGAGTAAACTACCCTATTTCCATATTTTGCCTGAATTTTTGTATAAAAGTATTTTGTCTATATTTGGAGAACCTAAAACCGTCATCAACGATTTAATTGAAATAAAAGATACTAGAATTTCTATCCAAAAATTTCACCATATTTTATCAAAAAGAGGTTATTCCATTAATAAAAAGACATATTATATGATCAATCCCAATTATGAAATTAAATTTGGACTACAACCAAGGGAATTACCCGGGTTTTTAAACATTCCAATACTCAGGGATTCATATACGACAGCCTTGTATTGTGTGGCGGGTTTAAAGTAATTTCCAGTTATGGTTCAGGGAGTAGATTGAATGATCAGTTTTTTTGTGCTTACATGTGATGTGCCAAACCATAACGTTACATAATAAAGGGATGAGGGCAGGTTAATGTTACAGTCATCTTCATATGTTTGAAATAAATCTTTTTTAAATACTAATTTTCCTGTTGAGTCATAAATGGTATAATTATCAAAAAATTGATTGCTTTTTATTGTAAAAGTTTCAGATGTTGGGTTAGGAATTAAATGAATACAGACTTCTTTTTTTGTCAACCCATCACAACATTCGATATAAGGGTCAAAATATTCATTTTTTATGCCAAAACATCTGAAATAGTAATCCCACCCATCGACTATACCGGAACAACGAAAAAAAGGTATGGGCGGACTACAAACATTTTGGTAGCTAAATGCCGGATCACCTACCATACCGATACCTTCAATGACCAAGACACGGTAGTTTTCTCTTTTCCAGATTTGTGTTTTGCGGAGGATATTGTGGATCATTATAGCGCCTGTGCTGTCTATTCTAAAACCTGAAATAGGAGCAGGGTCACCTGATTTTGCTGCAAAATCAAACATAAGTCTGAATTCATTTGAATTATTGTTGTATTCACTTACTTTTTCTCCTAATTGTTGGATGAAAATGTCCTTATTCTGACCTATTTTATCCGTATAACGGAGAATTTTAAGGTTATGTCCATTTAATTTTATATCCTTGTAATACGTCATAGAATGTATCCCATAATTTTCAAATTCAAATCCTGTTTTCACCTCATACAAATAAACCTCACCCTTTTTATACCATTCCAATTGAGCAGACAGGTTAGCCGAAGCATACTGAATTATAAAAAGAAGTATCCAAGATTTAAGCGCGAAATACCTCATAACAAAAAAGTTTTTACAAATATAAAAAAATTCCTGAAAAAACATCGGGAAATTTGCCATAAAGTCATGTTAAAGACCATTTTTGTAAGCTCTTAGCTTCAAGTAAAAATCATGGCACATTTATCAATAAAAATAAAGTGCTGAGAATAGTTTTCCTCTCTTTTTCAATAAAAATGAATATGACCCGGCAAATCGGGCATAGGGTTATCACCATTTGTCCTGAAATATATTTTTAAGAGTCCGCAGAAAAAAATTTACATTTGTAGTATACAAACAAAATTAAAGAAATCATGCTGAAAAACATTTTAAAAACACTTCAGGACACTGGTGATCTGGTAAAGGAAAAAGCCACAGAACTGAATGAAAGTGCGAAAGAAAAAATAATGTCCGGCATAGAAGAATGGGTTGAAATTTTACCTAAATTGAAAACCATCGGTTTGGAAATGACAGCATTTGGTATATCTATGAGTTTAAGCCCTTGTCTGAATGCAGAACTAAGAGGGAAAGCAGAAGATTTTACAGAAGAAAAACTAAAAGAATTGTTGGAATTACATAAGGGAGATAAGTTGATAAAACTATTTCTGAACGTCATAAAAACTACAGTAATCCTTCATGCCCGAAGTAAAGCGGATATAAGGGAAGATATTTTTGTAAGACTGGATGTAAAACTATCACCGGAAATCAAGGTATATATAGGACAGCCACATATTATGTAGGGTCAAATGATTCCAGAAATCGGAATGTATTAATATATTAAACGCATAGCTGTTTCCAGCATTTTATCTCGACCGGAAAGAAGATCATCCCTTGTATTTTCAATAAATATGTCCGGCTCAACTCCATTTTCAGTGGTAAGTCCATTTTTGTCAAGAAAATCACTTACAGAAACCCGGATCTGAAATCCATTTGACAATTGGTATCCCAAATGCCCGCCTGCTCCTCCACCGGTTGTCTGACCTATCAGGGTTACATTGGGAAGACCTTTTATCATGGCGGCAAAGTACGTTGTTGCACTGTAACAGGAGCGGTTTATTAAGACGGAAACGGGAATATCAAAACATAGGTTGGCATTTGGTGTGGCATATATACCGATTGGTTTGATGATATCACTATGTCCTGGTCCTGTTTTTTCAGTATAATAACCAAGGAGCGTTTTGTTTTTTACCAAAACACCCAATAATTCAGGAACAAGATTGGAATTTCCGCCACCATTGCCCCTTACATCAATAATTAAGCGGCTGACATTTTTTTCTTTCATTAATTTGAAGACATTAAAAAACTCTCCGTACTTATTGAATTGGGGAAGATATACATATCCGATATTATTTTCCAAAATAGCCCAATATAAATTTCCTGAACTTCCCAGAGAATCTGTAACATAATTTTTTTTCACCATATTATGATTAAAATGTATTTCGTATCCGGACCTGAAATTGTATTGGCTGCCTATTTTATTTGGTTTTATAAGGAGACTATGACCATCTTTTAGTTCCAGCACAGCGGAATCCATAATGGCAAAGAGTTGGTCCTCAGGGGTGTTATCATTTATTTTGTTTTCATATTTTGTATAGATCATATTCCAGTCTATTGATTTGGAATTAAAAAAGATATAGTTTTTGTCTACCCACTCCCAAAATTCCCTGAACAATTTTTTTGGATTTTCATTTTTTGTTTGAGCATAAGAATTTAGAATATATAGGCTTAAGACTAAAGTAAACAGGAAAGTTTTCATGATAAATGTGGAATTCAAAAATTAATAAATATATCCTGCAGACAAAATAACATCATTGGATAAAATTCTGACACTTTTGCCATTTGCATTGGCGTTAACCATCTCCCCCTGAATTTCAATCCCTAATTTATAGTCAGGATTTGGGTAATAAAACAAGCCGACTTCCAATTTTATAGAAGAGAATTTCGGCAACGATAAAAATTTTCCGCTTTTCAGCATTGGAATAGTCATACCTTCCCGCGTAGGGTTAAAAGTTCCTTCTTTTAGAAAATTTTCAGGATATGGATGCCCGTAAATCGGTTGAACTACATAACCCAGAAGGGGAATTTCAATATTACCGACAAAAGCGGAATTATTTTTTTTTGATGGATAAAAGCCTAATCCGGGACCTATGGATTGAATCATCGTATAACTAATTATATTGTTGGTAAACATCGCCATAGCAAATGACTTCGGGAAGTTTATCAGTGTAAAGTTGTTGAAAAAACCTCCGATCCATAACCCATCAGCTGCTTGATATTGAAAGGAATAATTGACCTGTGACAATATAGAATTTATAGTAAAAGATTTGTCCTTTTTATGTCCTTTGATGTAGGTAAAATCAATTCTTGTTCGAGATTGGTTGTTTGTTTTTCGGTTGCTAATCTGAATACCATATTTTGGGGACCAATTATAAAAAGTTTTGGCACTGAGTCGACGATCCTGCAACCTTGTTTTTGATATACCCACCCGAATTCCAATCTCTTTTCCAAGAGGTTCATACAATATCTCGTTTTGAGCTTTTATTTGGTGAGTAAATATAAAAGTCAGTATAATTAGGGGAATTGACATTGAGAACACTTGATACTTTTTTATCTGTATTTTACGCAAAAAATAAATAATAGCTGCCGTGCCGGTAATGGAAGGTAAAAACCAGTTTAGTAAAGGCATAAAAACCTGATTTACCACCAAAAAAGCAGAAATAGCGGCTATGTAGCCACCGGATATATGTATAATGTGAACTCGTAACCATTGAGATTTCAACGTTGAAGGCTGCCTGAGAATCAAAAGGTTTTTAATGCCGAATGAGATACCTATGATTCCGAAAATTCCGGAAACGAGGTTAAAACTGGAATTCAAAATATAAGGCATTATGATCATGGAAGAACCTGTTAAAATTAGAATACAATGAATCAATCTGTCGATTAAAAAATTATGGTTTGGATTTTTATAGTTTATTGCCCTCCTTCCAATTAAAATAAAGTACAAACTAAAGACACCTATTGAAAAAAGGAAAGGGTTATAATGGCCGGGCATGATAGCTACCATCAGAGAAATCAAAATTGATATTCCCAAACTGTAATAAAAAATTTTTCCGCTCAGGGTATGTATTTTTTTACCCTTATTTGAAAGAAAAGCTATGGTCCCGGAAATCAAGGATAATCCACCAAAAATTGCGTGAATTAATATTATAAAGCGGATAATAATAAAAAGTGTCATAATTATTTTAATGGTAAGGATTTTTTGAACAATACAAATGTATTGACTTGCCATTCATCATAAAAAAAAGAGGGATAAAATGCAAAATTTTGTGGCGGATTACAATTTTCCATTCACCGATATTATTTGTATTTGGCCACAAATAAATTGATTACCAAATGTATATGATTTTAAATAGAATGTATTTTTAAACTTTAAAATTTTTAACAAATAATGGTATTTTAACAAGGCTTGGCTGACACCGGGGTATTAAAAAATAAAATAATTCATCAATTACCTTATATAAATCAAATAATGACAAATTAAAAAAACATACTTTTGCGGCTTAAATGGTAAATATGATTTCTGTTGATGGATTGACCGTAGAGTTTAGCGGTAAAACTTTGTTTAGTGACATTTCTTTTTTCATCAATGAAAATGACAAAATAGCCCTCATGGGCAAAAATGGCGCCGGCAAGTCCACCATGATGAAAATAATAGCGGGAGCCCAAAAGCCTACAAGGGGAAATGTAAGGTGTCCCAAAGATGGTGTGATTGCCTATTTGCCCCAACATTTGCTGACAGATGACAACTGTACCGTTTTTGAAGAAGCTTCAAAAGCGTTTGGGACTGTTTTTGAAATGCGTGACCAGATGGAGAGGTATAATAAAGAACTGGAAACCAGAACCGACTATGATTCGCAGGATTATATGAACCTGATCGAAAAGGTTTCTGAATTGGGTGAAAAATATTATGCGCTTGAAGATGTCAATTTTGATGCGGAAGTTGAAAAAACACTTTTAGGATTAGGCTTTTTGAGAACTGATTTTACCAGATCTACTTCTGAATTCAGTGGAGGATGGAGGATGAGAATAGAACTTGCAAAAATTCTTCTTAAAAAACCTGACCTTATATTACTGGATGAGCCCACCAACCATATCGATATTGAATCTGTAATCTGGCTTGAAAACTTTCTGGTAAATAAAGCAAAAGCGGTTATGGTCATTTCGCATGACAAAGCTTTTATTGACAATATAACCAACCGCACCATTGAGATAACCATGGGTAAAATATACGATTATAAAGCCAATTATTCTCATTATCTTCAGCTTAGAGAAGACAGGCGCGCACAACAACTCAGGGCGTATAAAGAACAACAGAAAGTAATAGCAGACAGTAAGTTGTTTATTGAAAGATTCAGAGGGACTTATTCCAAAGCCAATCAGGTAAATTCTGTAGAAAGAATGCTTGAAAAAATGGAAATGGTCGAAATAGACGAGATT
>JADKAS010000004.1 GCA_016715245.1 Saprospiraceae bacterium | reverse complement strand
CAATCCTGTAATCGAGTTTTCCTATCTGACCTTTGGCATATACACCAAATTGTCTGGCAAACTGATCGGTGGTTTCAATATTTACAAAATTGAAAATGGGAGCATCAAGGGTCATAAAACTTATAGTTGAATGACTTGTCATCCGACTTACACCGTTCCAATACAACAACCCGGCCCCCATATATAATTTAGAAGGAATAATTCTGAATTCTGTCCACGCATCGTGAATAAATAATGCTGGTTTTTTACCTTGATTACCTGGATTGGCTAATGAATTTGAACCACTTGGAGGGGTCGCCCCACCAATAAACGATTGGTTATTTATACCCCCAATGCGTCAGGATTAAAAATCTGGGTGAAATCTGTGCATAAAGCAAAAATCTTGATCTCCTTAGTGCTATGTCGGTGGTCCAGCTTCTTGTACCATTTGTACCATCTATGAGTTGTCCGTTTACATCCCGCGTTCCTGGATTGTTTTGCGTAGCCGTGATCCAAAATTGATGCCACATCATAAATCGGGCAAACTTGGAACCACTTTCATTAAGTTTTAATGTAATTGGTTTGTAGGAATGGTCTTCGGCTGGAATTTCCTGAGCAAACAAAAAGCCATTTAGGATTATTATTATTAAACTTAAAATCCATTTGTTTTTCATGGTAATGTCATTTTTACCTTTGAAGTAAGGTGTTATTTGTAATTAATTACAAAGCTATTTTTATTTTTATATTTGGATGCGAATAAAAGGAGATATATCCATATGTTGGTAATTAAATAAAATAATTTTCTTGAAAAAACTCAGGTTGGATATAGAATACAGAAGAATTAATATAAATACTTCCATTAAAAACTAAATAAAATTATATACATCTTTTATTTCAATTATAAATAAAACACAAAAACATTTGATATTGAAATCGGCGCATTTTAACTTCCATTACCAGATAATAGGGTATATTCTTATGAAAACCTTATCTTTATAATTTAAAATGAGTATATGAGCGTATTATCAACTGAACTAACATTAAGATGTAATGTAAAATGTGAAATCTGTAATGCCACCGGTGAACTATCTGCATATGTAGTAGCTCCCAAAACCGGTAACCTTACAGAAGAACAGGTAGCATTATGTGAAACATGTTTAAACCAGATACAAAGTCCTGAAACCGCAGACTCAAACCATTGGAGGTGTTTAAATGATTCTATGTGGAGTCCGATTGCGGCAGTACAGGTGGTAAGCTACAGAATGCTTCAAAATCTAAGTGATCAGCAATGGGCTCAGGATTTATTGGGTATGATGTATCTGGATGATCCTACCCAGGAATGGGCAGATGCTCTGAGTAGCTCTACAGTCCACAAAGACAGCAATGGTAATATTTTGTTAGCCGGAGATACGATTGTTTTAATTAAAGATTTGGAGGTTAAAGGTGCAAATTTTACGGCCAAAAGAGGAACGGCAGTAAGAAAAATTTCACTTGTTCTAGACAACCCTGAGCAGATAGAAGGTAGGGTCAATGATCAGCATATTGTCTTACTTACTAAATTTGTACGAAAAACTTCTTAATAACTTGAAGGTATGTCTGTTTTAAATACACCATATCCAAGGCCCTCCACCTTTCATTTTTTAAAAGTCATTGGAGGTATCAGCCTTACGGTAATTTTTATTCTGATTGTCTTTCAGCCATTTGGCACAGCTTCATTTCATCACCCGTACAAGTATCTTCTTTTGTCTGGCTACGGAATTGTAATCTTTGTTTCAGGAGGTTTGTTCTATATATTTTCATCATATTTACTGGGTGATAAAATTTTGGATAAATGGACTGTAACATATGAAATTTTAATCTTGTTCGCCACTATTTCAGTTAGCCAGGCAGCCTGTTTTCTATACTGGGCATTATTGTTTGGTAAAGGGTTTGACATTCAGAAATTTATTTATTTTTTTGAAATAGCTTCATCTGTTTCTGTGGTACCTGTTTCAGGTTATCTTATATATATTTATCAGAAATATAAAGATGTAAATTATTTAAACCTTAAACCGGAGGAACAAAACAAAACTCATAATAATCAAAATCAAAATGCTGACCCTATACTCCTTCACCTGAAAGGAAGCGGGAAAAATGAAAATTATTTTTTGGAACCTGACAATTTGATTTTAATCAGTTCGGAAGACAACTATGTCATACTTCATATCATTGAAAACAGTAAAGCTGTAAAAAAAATGGTGAGGATTACCATGAATGAAATTGAAAAACAACTCAACCACAACTTTATAAGAGTCCATCGTTCATTTATAATAAATTTAAATAGAATATCCGGTTTTTATGGAAATATTAATAATTCTAAATTAGTAATGGAAGGAATTAAAAACCACATTCCGGTTTCCAGAACTTTTGCTGACAAAATAAAATCAATAGTTGAAAAAAAGACGAAAACCGTTATCAGGAATTGAGTTCTGATGACAATAATATTTTCACTCTTTCACTTTGAGAATTCATAGCCATTCTTACCATCTTTTCCGCTACATCTGAAGCCTTCACCGGTTTATAATTTTTAAAGGGGCCAAAAAACATAAAAGATAATAAAGAACTTATTTTTTCCGCCCACTTTTCACCCGACCTTGATTCATTTCTGTTTCCCAAAAGCAATGATGGTCTGAATATGGTCAACCGCGATAATGGTAATTTTTCCAGGGCCTTTTCAATTTTCCCTTTTACTTTTGAATAATATATCATTGATTTTTCATCTGCTCCCATAGAAGAAATCAAGAGGACATGTGACGAATTATTTTTTACTGCTATTTTCGCAGCCTCGTAGGTGTAAGTAAAATCCACTTTATAAAACGCTTCTTTGGATTTAGCTTTAGCCATCGTGGTGCCGAGACACAAAAAGTAACAATCCCCCTTCAATTCATTAGCATATTGATCCAGTAAATCAAAATCAATGATCAGTTGTTTTATTTTTGGAGAGGTATAATCTGAAACAATTTTGCGCACCGGAAGAATGATCAATCCAAATTCTTCTTTAGACAAAAGAATTTTAATCACTTCACTTCCAACCAAACCACTTGCACCAAAAACAACAGCCGTTTTTTGCATCACAAATGAAGGTTTTCAATGATCATGGCACTGGCACCACCTCCACCATTACAAATAGCAGCAAGACCATATTTGCCTTTATTTTGCTTTAGTATATTTTGTAATGTACATAGGATTCTGGCTCCCGAACAGCCCAAAGGATGGCCCAGAGAAACTGCTCCCCCATTGACATTTACATTATTTTGTGTCAAATTCATTTGTTGGATGAAAGCAAGTGCAACAACGGAAAAAGCTTCATTAACTTCAAAATAATCAATATCTGATAAAGAAAGACCTGCTCTTTCCAATGCTTTTTTTGCAGCTAAAACAGGAGCAGTAGTAAACCATTCAGGGTCCTGTGCAGCATCAGCATAGGCCACAATTCTGGCTACAGGTTTTAGTCCGTATTTTTGCACCGCGTCATCGCCGGCAAGCAGTAAACCGGCAGCACCATCGTTGATGGTGGATGCATTGGCAGCAGTTACCGTTCCTTCTTTTGTAAATACCGGACGCAATGTCGGTATCTTTTCAAAGAATACATTTTTATATTCTTCGTCCTGATCGAATACCTTTACATTTCCTTTTTTATCCTTAAGTTCAACAGGAATAACTTCATCTTTAAATAAACCCTTTTCCCACGCTTCAGCACTCCTTTTGTAGGATTGAATGGCATACAAATCCTGTTCTTCGCGAGAAATATTGTATTTTGATGCCGTAGCATCTCCGAAACAACCCATAGCACCTCCGCTATAAGCATCAGCAAGACCATCACGTACCAATCCATCTGTAAGTTCACTGTTACCGTAACCATAACCATATCTTGCTTTGCCAAGGTAAAAAGGAATAGAGGACATATTTTCCATTCCACCTGCAATGACCAAATCGTTTTGACCCAGCTGAATAGACTGGGCACCAAACATGGCTGATTTCATACCTGACGCACAAACTTTATTGATTGTGGTACAAGGAGTTTTTGTAGCCACACCACCTTTTATGGCTGCTTGTCTTGCAGGAGCCTGACCGGCATTGGCCTGAACAACATGTCCCATAAAAACTTCGTCAATTTCCGTGCCTTTTAGTTGATTTTTTTCCAAAAGACTTTTGATTACCAAAGCGCCTAAATCTGTAGCGACAAGGCCTGATAAAGAACCACCGAAACTTCCAAGAGGAGTTCGTAAAGCAGATATAATATATACGTTTTTCATTAATCCTGATTTTTAATTCAAGCCGTAAATGTACGAATTAATCACCAATCCTAAAAATTGAAAAGATAGCACCTTAATTTTTTACCTTTTTTTCTACTTCTTCGACTGTTACCATTTTTTCACTGGTATTCCCCCAGGAATTAAGAATGAAGTTCATGACATCGGCCACTTCTTTATCAGACAGACCAAGAGGTTCCATTTTTTTATTATATGTTTTGTCGTTAACTGTTATTTCACCTGAAAGACCGTATTTAACAGCCCGGATACTTTCTTCTCTTTTATTCAAAAGAAAATCAGATCCGGCAAGAGGAGGGTACATTTTTCCAAAACCTTTTCCGTTTGCCCTGTGACAAGTAATACAAAAATCTTCATATATCCCTTCGCCTCTTTGTATACTTTCTGTAAGTTCGGGATTTTGTTGGTTTATTCCCCAACTAAACAGTATAAAAACCAAAAAACCAAAAGTCCAATGCATCATTTTAAAAAGATTTTATTCTTAAAATTCCTTTATTTTCTATAGAAACATAAATATATCCATCCTTGCTTTGAATCACGTTTCTAACCCTTCCCAGATTTTCAAGAAGTTTTGTTCTTTTGACCACTTTATTATCTTTTAATTCCAACCTTTCCAAATATTCAAAAACAAGGGAGCCTACCAGAAGATTTCCCTTCCATTCCGGATATTTATCAGAGTTTACAAAAGTCATACCGCTCGGGGCAATAGATGGTATCCAGTAATATAATGGTTGCTCCATTCCCGGCTTTGACGTCTGATCTGTAATTTTTAAACCTGAGTATTCCAACCCATAGGTTATAACAGGCCAACCATAGTTGTTTCCTTTTTTTACAATGTTTATTTCATCTCCGCCTTTGGGTCCATGTTCATGTGCCCAGATTTCTCCGGTTTCAGGATGAATAGTCATACCTTGTGGATTTCTGTGTCCGTAGCTGAAAACAGCTGACTTGTTTCCATTGTCCAAAGAAAAAGGATTATCAGCCGGAATTCTACCATCGTCGTGAAGTCGGTACACTTTTCCGCCATCCGATTTGGGGTTTTGAGGATTAAGGTCTCTTTCACCCCTGTCTCCAATGGTAAAATAAACATAATCGTTTTCATCAAACACAATTCGGCTTCCGAAATGATGACCTGCTGTTGTAAATGGTTTTGCCTGATATAAAACCTGGTAATTGATCACTTTCTCTCCGTCAAATTCTGCCCTAATCAATGCCGTATTACCACCATTTTCTCCTTCCGGTTTTCTGGCCAGGGTAAGATAAATAAAATTATTTTCTGAAAACTTAGGGTGTAAACAAATGTCCAGCAAACCACCCTGCCCTCTGTTATATACATCAGGAGGCCTTCCGACTTCCGTTTTTTTGCCATCCTTGTAGTAAAATATGATACCACGTTTTTCTGTGTACAAAAAACTTCCATCTGGTAAAAAAGCCATTCCCCATGGAATTTCGACATCATTTACTACCCATTCGAAAGTAACATCTGAATTTTTTTCCTGAATAATGGTGGCATCTTTTTTATTGCAGATGAATATGGAAATGAGATATAAAAAGGATAAAAATTTTAAAGTCATGTAAGATGTTTATTTTATTTTGTGTAAAAGTATTGAAAAGACATAATATATGAACTAAAATTTTTATTGCTTGTTCAATAATGATGCAGAATATCAAGCCTTCGTCATCAGATACTACATTACTTTTACGGGTATTGCGTATTGCAAGACCATTTAAAAACCTGTTTTGGTGGTCCATCGCCTTATCCATATTAATTACTCCCTTTTCAATTGCCCAGCCTTTTATTGTTCAACAGATTGTAGATCAACATATTGTGCCAGGTATTAAGGAAGGTGTATTAATGTTGTCACTGCTCTACATTGTTGTCCTTCTGATCAATGTAGTAATGAAATATTTTTTTATTTACATTACAGCCAAACTCGGCCAGAATGTAATCAAAGACTTGCGAACCAAAGTATATAAGCACGTAATAACTTTAAAATCAAGATATTTTGATACCACTCCCATAGGAACCTCTACGACAAGAACCATAAATGATATAGAAGCAATCAATAACGTTTTTGCACAGGGAGTTATTACCATTACTGCGGACATTATTACCTTGCTGGCTGTAACCGGTATTATGTTGTATACAAGCTGGAGACTCACGCTTATTGTATTTATAACCATGCCATTCATGATTCTGGCTACCTATATCTTCAAAGAAAAAGTAAAAATTTCATATCAGAAAGTACGCACCCAGATTGCCAATATGAATGCTTTTTTGCAGGAAAGAATTTCAGGCATGAAGACTGTTCAGATTTTTAATGCAGAAAAAAAAGAGTCTTTGGCCTTCAGAGAGATCAATAGAAAATATACCTCAGCCAATCTTGACAATGTATTTTATTATGCCATTTTTTTTCCTTTTGTTGAATTGGTTTCTTCTGTTGCCCTTGCTTTGATGATTTGGTTGGGCGCCGAGGGATATCTGGAGGATAAAGTTTCTTTTGGTGCGCTGGTGGCTTTTCCCCTTTATCTGAATTTATTGTTTCGTCCGATCCGTTTTCTGGCCGATAAATTTAACACAATGCAAATGGGTCTTGTGGCTGCTGAGAGGGTTTTTAAACTTCTGGACACTAAAGATTTTATTGAAGATAAAGGTGAATTGGTTGTCGATAGGTTTCATGGGAAGGTAGTTTTTAAAAATGTATCTTTTGCTTATGATGATGAAAACTATGTACTCAAAAATCTAAGTTTTCAGATCAATCCTGGTGAAAAACTTGCTATCGTCGGAAGTACGGGTTCAGGTAAAAGTACTATTATAAACATATTGAGCAGATTTTACGACATACAGGATGGTAAGATCCAGATAGATGATCAGGATATTCATGCCTATACTTTGCAGAGTTTAAGAGATAGAATCGGTATCGTATTACAGGATGTTTTTTTATTTCACGGAACCGTTTATGAAAATATTACATTAATGGATAGTTCCATTTCTCTGGATAGAGTAAAAGAAGCGGCTGAAATCATTGGCGCTGATGTTTATATTGATAATTTACCAGGAGGTTATGATTTTCTGATTACGGAAAGAGGGTCGAATCTTTCAGTAGGACAAAGACAGCTCATTTCTTTTGTAAGAGCTTTGGTATTTGATCCTGACATTTTAATTCTGGACGAAGCGACTTCTTCCATTGATACAGAAACGGAAATGGTGATTCAGCATGCTATTGAAAAACTGATTGAAAAACGCACTTCCATTATAATTGCCCACAGGCTTTCAACCATTAGGAATGTTGACCAGATAATTGTGTTAGACAAAGGAGAAATAGTGGAAAGAGGAAATCATGAAGCCCTTTTGGAAAACGAAAACGGCCATTATAAAGACTTATATGAAATGCAGTTTGCTGATGAAATTGCCTGAAAATCTACTTAATATCCATACTTGGCGGTCAGGGTCTAAATTCCTTTAATCCTTGTCCAAAGTGCAGTAAATATGGCGCCTATATTGCCGTCTCTGGGGCGGTTGGGTTCTTTGTTAAGGATAAAAGTCCCGTTCTTTTTTTCAAGATCAAAACTAAATACAAATTCTTCTTTATGTTGAGGTGAAAGCTTAAACGAACCAAACCGTAAATCAAACCATTTGTATTTGCCCGGGGATTCATTTTCGACCTTAAAAAAGCCATTTGAAAACCACTCCAATTTTTTTAAGGTGTAATCTTTTTTTAAATCGTCCTTCACTAAATGGTGATTTTTGGATATTTCATTGATAACAAATTCCTTTTTTTGATCAAAAATTGAATATTGTCCAAAATAATACGAAGTGTCACCTTCAGCAATCCCACTCCAAAGGGCATTGTTTAAAATGGTAGGTGTCGTCATAAATCTTTCGTATTGAACACCTTCTTTGGAAAGAGATTGGGTAAAAACCTCATTTATATGTTGTTTGTTGATAATGGTAAACAACATATAGGAGGAACTTAATAGTAAGCCTCCAAGGTTGACATAATTTCTTATTCTCGATAGTTTGGAATAATTGACAGCCACCAACAAACCGATAATCAAAGGAATGGTATATAAGGGATCAGCGACAGCAATATTGTTGAAAGAGACTCTAAGGTCTGAAAAAGGCAGTAATATCTGCGTTCCGTAGGTGGTAAAACAATCCAGTATCGGGTGCGTTATTAATGCCCACCAAAACATTTTTTGCCATTCTCCAATGGTAGCAGATAAGTTAGTGCTATAAACAGCAGTTTTGTATCTCCTTAATACCAAAGGTATTAAAATGAGAAACAGGGAAATGCTGATTATAGATTTAATAAGTGATATGCCTCCAGCAAAAAATATACTTCCGGTAAGCAATCCTGCCAGAATTAGCCAGACGCCAATAGCTATTTTTCTGTGGTATTTATGAGGAGAATTATAGTATTTCGGAACCAGCCAACCCAATAATAATGCAGCCAAAAAACAAAAAACTACTGAATGCGTAATTCCTCTGTGAAAGGCCAGAGCATTTATGGGAGACATAAATAAATTTGACAATACGTCCAAATCAGGTATTGTTCCGGCAATTCCTCCCCATAACATGGCTCGGTTACCTATTTTTTTACCAAGTACAGCCTCTCCGACGGCTGCTCCGAGTACCATTTGTGTGAGAGAATCCATATTCTTATTTTGGAATAACAACTATGTTCCTACTTATAATAAATTGATGAACAAATGGTTTTGGAAATGAATAAAATAATAGCAAAAGATAAAAAAGAGTTTTAACAGATTACAGTAAATTAAATAATTTCCAGGATACTTATCGCTTTGGAAGATGCATTTTGTTCAGCGGATTTTTTATTAAAATCTTCTGCAGTAGCCATTTCTTTACCATCTACTAAAACGGCAACTTTAAAACAATCCCTTTTATCAAGTTTAAATTTGGCAAGCGTGACGAAATTAATTTCCTTACCATTTTTTTGACACCATTCCAATAACTGAGATTTGTGATTGTCGTCCTTGGATTCCAACTCTATGATATCCAGATATTTCATGAGGATATTGCGGATAACATAATTTTTTGTTTTTTCATAACCAAACTCAATATAAACCGCGCCTATAAGCGCTTCAAAAGCATTTCCCAACATAGAACTGCTGAGTTTTCCTAAGCTGTAATCAGCTAATATCACATCGAGTCCCATCTTGTCAGCAATTTCATTCAGGGTTTGTCTTTTTACAATTTTTGACCTCATTTTGGTCAGAAAGCCTTCGTCTTTATTCGGATATTTTTTAAAAAGATATTCTGCAACGATGGTTGATAAAATGGCATCACCTAAAAATTCAAGTCTTTCATTCGAAGTTTTTTTTGGCGAATCATTATTCATTGATCTATGGTAGAAGGCCGTTTTAAACAGATTAATTCTGGTTGGCGTGAATCCTATAATAGGCCTGAGACGGTTTACAACCTCTCTGTCTTTAGATATATATCTGTTAAATAAACGAATTATTAAATCCAAAATCACTCAAATTTTTTCAGGAGAACGGATGCATTATGCCCGCCAAAACCAAAAGTATTACTTAAAACGCAGTTCAATTTTTTTTCCTGCAGAGTATTGAATGTAAAATTAAGTTTGTTGTCAATAGCCGGATCATCATTAAAATGATTGATCGTAGGAGGAACAAAATTATCCTGAAGAGCGGCTATGCAAGCTATTGCTTCAATTGCTCCGGCACCACCAAGTAAATGTCCTGTCATTGATTTTGTGCTGCTTATATTTAAATCATAAGCATGTTCTTTGAATAACTGCTGAATGGCTTTGGTTTCAGCAATATCTCCCAGAGGAGTTGAAGTACCGTGAACATTAATATAATCAATATCTTCAATGCGTAAACCGGCGTCTTTAATGGCCAATGCCATGACATTTCTTGCACCAATACCTTCTGGATGAGGAGCCGTCATATGGTAGGCATCTGCTGTCATTCCGACGCCAACCACTTCAGCCAAAATACGGGCGCCTCTTTTTTTGGCATGTTCATATTCTTCCAGAATAAGTGCACCTGCGCCTTCGCCCAATACAAATCCATCTCTATCTACATCAAATGGTCTGGATGCTGTAGACGGATCATCATTTCTCTCGGACATAGCTTTCATCGAAGTGAATCCTCCGACACTTGCTCTGGTAATGGCAGCTTCTGAACCTCCGGTGACCATAATATCGGCTCTTCCCATTCTAATATAATCAAAAGAAACGGCAATTGCGTGTGTAGAAGATGCACAGGCTGAAACGGTGGCAAAATTAATACCTCTGAAGCCGTATTTAATCGAAATCTGACCTGGAGCAATGTCAGCAATCAATTTTGGAATAAGAAAAGGACTATATCTTGGCTCTCCAACGCTTAAGGCTGCTTCGGTCATGTCATGTTCCATTGTTTCAAATCCGCCGATACCACTACCCCAGACAACACCTGCCCGGTCAAGGTCAGTTTTTTCAAGATCCAAACCAGACATTTCAAGGGCCTCATGCGTTGCTACCATGGCATATATTGTAAAAGAATCCATTCTTCTGGCTTCTTTTTTTGGCAAAATATGTTCGTAGTCAGTATTTTTTAGTTCACAAGCGAATTTAACCTTAAAGTTTGAAGCATCAAATTTTGTAATAAGACTGGCCCCACTTATTCCTCTTTTCAGACTTTCCTTATACTCTTCATAAGTATTTCCAATTGGAGTTAATGCACCAACTCCTGTAACAACAACTCTACGCATAAGTAACGTTTGTATTATATTGGGTCAAAAATCCTTCTTTTTTTTGTCAAAAACAAATATAGAACATAATTTTTCTGAGGAATGTCAAAGAAATCAATCAAAAAACAATTTCCTGCACTTTACAAAATAAAAAATGCCCGATAGAAAATATTCTAACGGACACTTTATGTTTTTTAAAAAAATTAGTTTCCTGTATGGGATTCTATAAAATCGATAGCCTGACCTACAGTCTGAATTTTTTCAGCCTGATCATCCGGAATAGAAACGTCAAATTCTTTTTCCAATTCCATAATTAACTCTACTGTATCAAGGGAATCAGCTCCCAGGTCATTTGTAAAGCTTGCTTCGATGGTAACTTCATCAGCATCGACACCTAATTTGTCAATAATTATTTTTTTTACTCTTTCTGCGATTGTAGACATAAAAATAAATTTAAGATTTTATGAAGACGCAAAGTAATAGAATAGTCTAATGATATACAAATTTTACACAAAGTTTTTATTATGAAATATCATCAATGTTACCAAACTCCTTAAAATCCTCAACTTGTTCTTCTTCGTTCAAACCTGTAACTTCAGCAAAACCTATATAATCTGAAATTGAAATGATGGGAATAGCCACCAACAAACCTATAAATAGTGCCAATATACCCAATAAACCGATAAGAATACAAAATAATATAAAACCAAAATGTGCAAACCATCGTTTGTTGACGATGACAAAACTTTCTTTAATGGCTTCCAATGGAGAATAATTGAAAAAATAAGCCAAGTGTAAAGACCACCTCAAGCTAATTCCTACATACAAAAATACAACCCCCATAACAGCAAAAATACTTAAACTTCCCACTATTATTTTTCCAAATTCCAGGACAGATTCTTCATCGCCACTCATTACTGCTTGCAGGACTTCAAAACCAACCATAATAAATAAAGGTATGGCAAGTATAATATAGATCAGAATCTGAAATAAATACGTAACAAAAAGATTCGTAAATTTTTTAAATCCATCAAAAAAGCCAGCAAAAGCCAGGTCCTGATCGTTTTGCATTTTGTGGGTGTAAATCACGGCACCTAAACTCAGTGGTCCTGATATTACTATAGAAATCAGCGTGCCAACAATCGGAATAACTCCTGTAATCAGAGAAATAATTAAATACACCACAGTAAATCCTATAAATTCTCCTGCTCTTTCTTTAAAAAATTCAAATGATTTGGATATATAATGTCCTGTTCTGAATTCATATCCGTTTTGAATGGCATTTTGTATTTGATTTGTAGTTGGCATTATAAATAAATTTAATTTTTAACAAATTTAGTAAAAGTTGATTGGAACCGTCATTAATCTGTAAAATATACATTCCGGTTGGCAGATAACTTACATCAAGTCCTTCAGAAGTCAGAATTTTTCTGGTACTGATTTTTATGCCCTTGACATCATATATATACAAAATCAGGTTTTCAGAAGATATGTTTTTGAAGAATAGCCGATTCTCTGCAGGATTTGGATAAATCACAAATGTTGCAGATGATGTGTCTACCATTTCCACATAATTGTTTTTTATATAATAATCCAGATTTTCAGAAATATAACCATTTGGCATTGGCCCTTCAGGTCCGGTGCCTTTTATATTTCCGTCAGCACTTCTGAATACCGCAGTAATCCAATATGGAAATTCATCATCCTTTAGATTGTAATAATCAGCAGAGGTAAAGGAAATTTCCCATTGATTGGTACCCTGAACTTTAGTCATTTTTCCGGGGCCAGTGTCCTGTCCCCAGACGCCTATTACATTTTGCCATCCACTTATGGGAGGTGTTTGATTTTCAGATTTACTCACACCGCTATGCATATATATAACAGGAGCATTAAATAATTCCCTGTTGCCTCTGTCCGCATGATACGTTATCTTAATGGGTGTAGTTGCAGAAAATGCCGACGGGGTTATGGTAACAATCGGATCTGTCGAAATTACATTGGTAACAATAATCGAATTTCTGAAGCCATAACCAAATCTTGTATTGTCTTCATTTCTGAAATACATTCCCAGATGACTAACGTTCTCCGTTGTTGGGATAGAATAATAATTTCTGGGTTTGATTTTGATTTCCCAGACATCATTTCCTTTATTTACCATTTGGCCTACACCATCGTCCAAAAGATTACCAATGGTATTGGTAAATTCGTTGGGTTTTTTAATATCATCTACAATGCCCGAATGTATGTATACTTTATTTGCATTTATTAATCCTGCACTGCCTTTTTTTGAAGCTTTTTTAGCGTCAAAAGTAATCGTGATTTCCTGATCAGGCGTAAAAGGATAAGGACTTATCGTAACAGGATTGTCGAAGGTTTCAACAATATCAGGAAAACCGTCTGAATACTTTGTTGTGGAATAAATGTGCCATTCTCCCGGCTTCAAATTTATGGTTTGGTTTACATTTTCAACTATAATGCTGTCTCCGGTGATGTAATTATACCACTTTCCGGTTTTCGTAAATTTTGGGGATATACTTTCATCAGATGTTCCAAAATTACCGAAGACCAAAAGTTTAAAATCAGCATGACTATAACTTAATTTTCGGGTTTTACCTGTATCTTTATGGTCTTTAATAGCATTCAAAAGTTTTTCAGGCGTTATGGTTTCTCTCAGTTTCAGAACAACCTTATATGTTTCATAAATATATTGTCTGAGAGGATCGTCATAATATTTCAGGCTTCCTTCACCCCATACATATGGTTTTCGACCGGTTCGTCCATTAAAATTAATGTCTATATCGTAACCTAATTCGTCAAACTGCCAGATCATTTTTGGGCCGGGTTGCAGATATGTAAATACGGCAGCCATTTTTACCCTTTCATACATAATTTCCGGAGTTTTAATATTGTAGGCTTGTTCAGATTTTCCTTCTTTCAGACAATGTTCTGCAATCCTTCTTTCATCATGACTGTTGAAAAATGCCACATGGGAGTCTGCAAACATATAAGCAAACGAGCCCTGTTCAGGTTTGCCTGTGCTAGGTGGAACAAAATCATGACCTCTGCCACTCCACAGTTTCATTCCGTAATCGGATAGTTCTTTTTCTTCATTGCCCCATCCCCAGTGTTCAAGAATTACATAGACGTCCGGCTGATTTCCCCAAATTTTATCTGCCATTCTTTTCAAAAGGGCGATTCTGGAGGGATTGTATCCTTCAAACAGATACTCTGAACTTGTAAATCCTTTTGTAAAATCAAACCTGAATCCATCAAAGTGAAATTCATTTATCCAGAAACGATTTACATCATCAACAAAGTTTTTTGTATATTGACTATCGTGGTTGAAATCATACCCCAGTCATATGGACCCACATATTCTCTGTAAAACCAGGGATTATTACCTGTGGGTTTGTTGGCAGACTTATCAAAATACATCTGAACCATAGGACTTTGACCAAAAGCATGATTTAATACAATATCCAGGATAACGGCCATTCCTTGCTGATGGGCAATATCTATAAATTTTTTGAGGTCATTTTTAGTACCGTAATATTTATCTACAGCAAAATAAAAAGAAGGGTTATACCCCCAGGAATCGTTTCCTTCAAATTCGTTTATAGGCATTAATTCAATGGCGTTAATACCCAATCTTTTTAAATAACTAAGTGTGTCTGTTAAATCTTTATACGAATGGGATTTTAAAAAATCCCGGATATGAAGTTCATAAATGACCAAATGATCTACATTCGGCTTTTTCCATTCATTTTCTGACGCTGACCAGGAATAAGGAATCTGGCCGGTTTGCAGGACTGAAGCAATACCATTTTCTTCTTTTCGGTAGTCAGGCAGGTTAGGAAATATTTCAGGCTCTATCCATTTATCATTCCAGGGATCAGCTATCTGATGTGCATAAGGGTCAGCAATCTTTAGTTCTCCATTTATCCAAAATTGATAAAGGTATGGTTTTCCGGGAGTCAGATTATGTATGTCAATCCAGAAGAATTCACCATCTTTTTTCATCTGAAATTCTTCCTTGACCTTCCATTCCGAAAAATCACCTACGGCATACACATAATCTTTTTGAGGAGCCAGTAAACATAAACGTACAGAACTTTCATCAGGCATATACGTAACCCCTTGAAGGGTTCCGGTCGGCCTCGGTTCATCTATATTTGGTTTTTTTAACAATATATCGAAACTTTTTTCGGTCTGAAGGTCGACTCCATTTATTTTGGCAGTAATCTTTATACCTAATTCCTCAGTTTGGGTTATTGAATATTCATAGGAAATATTTTTACCTGAATTAATTATTGCTTTTGTTTCAAAACCGTTTCCTTGGTCCAGCCAGATTTTCATTTCACTGACGTTGGATGAAGCCGTTGCCTGAATGGTCAATTTTTCATTTGGGTTATATATACCAAAATCATTAAAAGGCTGGTTAAACTGGATATAGTCCCCTGCATCCAGATTAATATAAATATCAAAATTTGAAGTCACTGTTCCCCATCCATAATCTCCCGGAGGGATAGTTCCTTTTTTATTGCCATCGGCACTTCTAAATACGCATGAAATTCTGTATATGTTATCCGAAACAGGTACATTGAAGTATGTTCTGATATTTGGGGTAAATGAAATTTTCCATTTATTGTGTTGTCCATCAACACGAGTCATCAGACCAATACCATCATCTGCGCCCCAGTTTCCTTTTACATATTTCCAGTCAGTGCCGTCAGGACGGTCCGTCACTACTACGTGATGCATATAAATTTTATTTTCACCAATAAGTTCCTTGTTGCCCTGACTGGCATCAAAAATAATGGTAACCGGATCGTTGTCTCCGGCACCTATCGGATCAATGGTGATAATCTGACATAAACCCATGTTTGGCAAAACAAGGATTAGAAGCCAAAAAAAATAAATGATTTGTTTCATTATATGATTATATATGGACAATACAGATAAAAAAAAAGAATTTTACAGTTCAATTTAAAAAGTCCTGTTTTCATCACCAAAATATTCTACTAAAATTTTGCTGATATAATTGGTAAAATTATAAGTTTTTTCTTTTTTTACAACTAAAAGTTAAATTAAATGATAACAGACGACATCAATTATAAAAATAACGTTCATGAGGATTCTGATTGTTTGTGATTCATTCAAAGGCTCGATTTCAGCTCCTCAAGTATGTAAGGCTCTGCATGCCGGAATTTTACATATAAAAGGAAATTATGATTTCACTTTAAAACCTATCTCAGATGGAGGAGAAGGTTCCCTCGAAATTATAAAGTTACATACCTCATTAAAAACTCAATCTGTACTGTGCGTTGATCCTTTGAATCGTTCTTTGAAAGCTGAATATGCCATCAGTGACGATGGCTCCGCCTATATTGAATCTGCAGCTACTTGTGGAATTACATTACTGAAAAATGAAGAAAAAAATCCATTCGTCACATCATCAAGAGGTTTGGGAATGATGATAAATGACGCCATTCGAAAGGGATCAAAACAAATCCATCTTTTTTTGGGGGCAGCGGTACTTCTGATGGGGGCGCAGGCATGATGTCTGAACTGGGAGTAAAGTTTTATAACGAAGAAGGAAATTTAATGAGTCCATGCGGGGGAAATCTTATAAAAATTAAAAATGTAAAAATTCCGGAAAAACCGGACTTTCAAAATATTACATTTTATACATGGAGTGATGTTGTTAATCCATTATTGGGTTCAACTGGAGCAACTTTTATTTTTGCTTCTCAAAAAGGGGCCAAAGAGGAAGATTTACCATTAATGGAAGAAGGAATGAAAAATTATAGTCATCTGGTAAAAAAGGTTTTGCATAATAAAACATCCATTCAATCAAAAGGCAGTGGAGCGGCAGGAGGTTTGGGCTTCGCCTCTTTGTTTTTTTTTAACGCAAAAATGGAGAAGGGCATGCATTTTTTTGAACGCTTATTTCAATTGAAAAGTGAGATTTCAAAAGCAGATTGGATCATTACCGGTGAAGGATGTTTTGATTCTCAGAGTTTTAAGGGCAAGGTAGTAGGCTCTATTCTGGAGTATGCCAAACGCGGTGATAAAAAAGTTATCGTGGTCTGTGGTGAAAATAAAATCACGCCTCACTTGCATAAAAAAAATGGAAGCCCTAAAATATTCAGCCTTGTAAATAAAAAAATTTCAGGAGAAGTTGCCATGAAGGAAGCGGAATCTCTTCTTTATGAAGTTGGTAAAAAGATAGGAATTTATATAAAAGAAGAAAAATAAATTATGGTTGGAGCTTTTTTATTCATTATGACGGTACTTTTGATAAAACATATATTTTCAATACATTTGATTTTCTTTTCAAGTAATGGCTGAATTAATAAAAATTATATCTTTGCTTTATGGCCCTAAGTTTTCACTATAAAGGCAGCCTCAAAGAGGCTTCATTACTTTCAGATTTGATATTTGAAATTGAAGACATTTGTGACACATTGAGATGGAAAGTGAAGGTTTTTGAAAATTCTTTTCCGGATAATCAGTTTACGGAAACCCAAAATGATAAAGACTATGGAATCATTTTGACCCCACCATTATGTGAACCGGTTTCATTTGTCTTTGACAGCACAGGAAAAATATGCAATCCAATGCTGAAAGATATTTTATCTAAAGAGGGTGGCAACAAAGAAATCAAAGTAATAACAGTTCAGTTAGACCTAAATGACGACAATCCCGAACCCGTCATTTCTGAAAACAACAAAGATTTTAATCTTGAAGATATTATCCATCAGGTTTCAATCAAAAACTACAGTAAAAAAAGTACAGATTATGTTCAACTTCTGGAGTTGATCAGATATCTGAGCAATAAATTTCTTAAAGATTTTTCGCTGACAGACGAATTCGGATACTGGAATTCCGGTGATATACATAAACTGACGAAGAGAATGGATTCTGCTCAATGGTTGATGGATTCATTTCAGCAAAAATTATCTGAAAAGTCATTTTCCACTCCTGAAGAGTTTATTGACTTCTTAAAACAATTAGGTACTATTCTCAAAAAATCAATCAAAGATGAGGAAGAATAGATGTTTTAGCAAGACGCACTGACCTGCTGTCCGGTATAGAGTAGGATTACTTATCCATAATACTGTGGAAGTGCTTTAAATGTTAATTTTTAAATTGTCCTATTTTTACGCAAGTCTACAGTTTCTGTAATTACTGAAGAATAGTTTTTGTTTGGTTTGATGGGGGGTAGTAATGACAGCTTTTTCCCAGGCCAAATACACCTTTTTACCGGAAGCACTGATAAACTACATCGTAGCGAAGACGCTACGATGATCGGGGGATTCAAAACAAAATTAGTTTGAACGATAAGCTTAGCATCCTCGCTGAGCTTAGGTATTTTTTTTTTGCCTCTGGCAAGTATTTTTTTTTAACGGAAACACATGTATTCATCGCAGCGAAGATGCTACGATAATCTGATCTTAAACCAAAAACCAAAAGATAAAAATCATAAAAGTAATGGAAAACAGGTGCAAGAACCCTTATGTCTTTACAAACAAAATGAATGTTATAACTCTCTGGTTTGGTTCAAAATTTGGGCAGAATTGTTAATTCCGGACGTACTCCAAACTTTTACCAGGGTTTTTGGGGTACTTTTTGTTGTCCGTCACCTCTCCTGATTTTTTTATTGACTTTTTTATCCTCATTTTCTATTATCTCCATCAATTTTTCGGCTTCTTCTTTGCTCAGGTTTTCTGTGTTTTTTGGATTATTTTTTGGTTTTTTTTCTTCATTATTGTCTTTTGAAGGACTGTTTTGATCGCTGTTTTTTTGTTCGTCTGAATCCTTTTTTTCATCCGATTTTTCGTTCTTGTTTTGATTTTGTTTATCTTGTTTTTTCTGTTCCTGATATTTTTTACGCGCTTTGAGAAGATTTTCAATAGTTTCTTTGTCTGTAGAATTATACTTAAGCGCACTTTTGTAGGCGTTTACACTTTCTTTATATTTTTGTTGGTTATAAAACGAATTACCCAGATTGTGGTAAAGTTTATACAAATCTTCGGGTTTGTCGCTTTTGGTTATAGCATCTGAATACACCTGTTCAGCTTTGCTGTATTTGTTTTGTTGGTACAGCGCATTTCCCCGGTTGTAAAAAGAATTAAAAGTGGGTTCTTTTTTTCCTGCTTCTTCGTATTGTCTTTCAGCTTCCAGAAAACGGTTCATACCATAGAGTTTGTCACCATTTTTGAGTAAGTTGTGTGAAGATTGAGTCTGGGATTTTTGAGATGAAAAAATCATCAAAAGAATTATATAAGACCATTTACCCGGAATTTTTAGGTCAAATAACATTCCAACAAAACAAATAAATGCCAACAGGACAAAAATGAAAAAATAACTGTTAAAATCACTGTAGGAATACATCTCTGCGTGCTGTTTTTGCAACAAATCCAGTTTTTTTTGGATTTTTGAATAAATGATACCTACATCATCCAAAACAAAAGCATTTCCTTTGCCTGCAGAAGCGATACTTTTTAGTTTTGGAAAATTAAGTTTTGATATGGCCGGTTGACCATCATCTTCTCTTGCCAGATCTTCTCCTTCATCACTTAGTATTGGAATAGTACTGCCTTTTTCAGTACCTACACCAACGGTAAATATCACATTTCCTTTTTTTGAAAATTTTTTAGCTTCTGACTCTGCATCTCCGTCATGATCGTCTCCGTCAGATATGATGATTAAAGCTTTTTGTGAAGGTTCTTTATTGTCATCAAATTTGTGGGACAAAGCTATAGCTTCTCCGATTGAACTTCCCTGTGTGGGTGCCATGGAGGTTTGAATCGTTTTGACATACATCAGGGCAGAGGCGTAGTCGACGGTAAGGGGCATTTGCAGATAGGCATTTCCCGCAAAAAATATGAGTCCAATCCTGTTGCCTTTGAAATAGTTTATTAAATCAGAGGTAAATTTTTTGGCTTTCTCAAGTCTGGAAGGTATTATGTCCGTAGCGTTCATACTATTGGAAATGTCCAGCGCAATATAAATATCTGCTCTTTCTACTTTAATATCTTCTTTTTTATTTCCCCATTGGGGGTTTGACAGAGCAATCATAAGAAAAGTCAAACCAAGGAAAAAAAGAATTTTTTGGTTCTTATAAGTGCCTGAATTGTTTTTGGTTCTTAATTGGGATACCATGTCAGATTGCCCGAATAATAATATTCTTTTTTGGCTTTGTTTGTCAAAAAAATACTGAAGTATTATTAAAAAAAGTAGGCCCCAGATTAAGTAAAAGTATTCAGGATTTTCAAATCGAAACATGACTTTTAATTTAAACTTTTAAAAACAGTACTTTTCAACACCCAAAAAAGGACCATCAGTCCAAAAGCAATCCTGATAAATACCGGGAAAGCTTCTGCGTATCTTTTATAAAGATTTAATTCGATTTCCGTCTTTTCAAGAGTATCTATTTCTTCATAAATTTTTTGCAGACTTTCATTGTCTGTGGCTCTGTAAAATTTGCCGTTGGTTTCGGAAGCAATATATTTTAATAATTCAGTATCTATGGAGACCTGAACCGGAATATCATTTCCACTGCCGAATATATTGCTTGGCATGAGGGCAACTCCAATAGTTCCCACCGCAATTGAATATATTTTGATATTATAGGTTTTGGCCAATTCTGTCGCTGTTTTCGGGTCTATATAACCCGTGTTGTTTTCACCATCGGTTAATAAGATGATTACTTTTGACTTAGATTCAATATCTTTTAATCTTTTTACTGCAGTGGCAAGTCCCATCCCAATTGCGGTTTTATCCTCAAGAATGCCTATTTGTATCTGAGACAATAAATTTTTAACTACAGCGTGATCCGTAGTGGCCGGACATAAAGTGTAGGCTTCACCGGCAAAAATTATCACACCAATTCTGTCATTATTCCTTTTTTCTACAAAATCTATGGCTATTTCTTTGCACGCTTCCATTCTGTTGGGTTGAAAATCCTTTGCCAGCATACTGGTAGAAAGGTCCATTACCATCATTATATCTATACCTTCTGTTTTTATTTTTTCTTCTTTCAAAGGCAGTCTGGGACGTGCCAGGGCTATTGTCATAAACATCAATGCTGTCCAGATCATAACAGGCAGATACGGATACATCCTGGATTTTAAGGTTTCAGGTGCCTTTGGATTACCAGCAGTTGGTAAAATGATTAATGAAATTTGATGGTTGAATTTTTTGAAATACCACCAAGCAGCAACAATCAATAAAGGAATACCGGTCAATACCCATGGATAAACAAAATCAAATTGTCGGATATAGTCCATATACTTTACGATTTTGACTTTTCAATAAACTCTCTCAAATTGTCGAAAAATGGTTGGTACATATCTTGTGTTGGTTTTGCTTTTGCAAATTTTACAAGATCTGAAACGGATAAAATATTCCTTACAGAATTGAGCAGGACGGCATCAACAAGATTATTTGTTTTAAGGGTTTCAATAGTTTCATGAGTTGTCATTTCCGGTGCATCAATGTCAAATCTGTTTTTGATATATTCTCTGAGAATAAAGGTCAGCGAGGTTTGAAAATCTTTAGGATCAGAAGTTTCCCACATTTTAGAGGCTTCCAGTTCATTCAGTTTTTCCAATGCAATTTCATAGGCTGATTTAACAGGAACTTGTTGAATTGTATCGGTTTCCATTTTTTTTACCGGCTTATTTTTAAAATATTTGTACATAAAATAAAAAATAAAAACTGCGAGAAGGATGTATAGATAAATCAAATAATCAGTCCAGTGAGTAGGTTCAATAATGATTGGTTTTATAGGATATAATGTATCTTTTACCATGTTTTGAATACTGTCCTGTCTGGGTACAGTGACTTCAATGAATATCTGGGATCCATTTTTTATTTCCATACTGTCCAATAATGGGCAGGGAATCAAAAAAATACCCGGATTGTAAATAGCAAACGTAAAAGTATTTGTATACTTTTTTTGGTTGCCTGTTTTGAGGATTGACAAATCTTGTAATGGTATGACTTCAGAAAGTTCATTTATTTTCCAAGGTACTGAGGAAAGAAGTTCGATATCTGCCATTGGTTCAAAGAAAGAACTGTCTTTTGCAAATAAAGTATTGGAACTGTTTTTAATATTTTGATAGGTTAGGTTTTTAACCGTATTGGGATCATCTAATGTCAGAGAAAAAGTAATGTCAAAGGGCTCACCTATCAGAACAGTTTTTTTATCTGATTTAAGTTCACAAATAGGCTGAGCGATAATAATTCCAGCGTAGCAACATAAAAAAAGGTTTAACAAAAACGAAATAGATCTATTGGGTTTCAGGGGGAAATAATGTGCTAAATGTAAAATATTTTTGACCTTCGTCATCTTTTTGATCTTTTTTTGAAAAAAGCATGAAGTTTTAAAATATAAGAATCTGAAGTAGACAAAGAAATCAGATCCATAGAAACTGTTGAAAATATTTTTTCAAGTTGATCTGTATGATGTACAAATTCATTTTTAAAAAACAACCTTACTTTTGAAGATGTGGTGTCCAGGATCTGCTTCTTTCCTGTTTCAGGGTTTATGATTTTCAGAATACCAATATCAGGCAATTCTTTTTCTCTTTCATCAAAAATGTGTAATCCGATGACATCATGTTTTTTTCCCGACAAACGCAAATACTTTTCAAATGGCGGAGACATAAAGTCTGAAATAATAAAGCAGACGGCTTTCTTTTTTTGAATATTGTTAAGAAAATGCAGTCCTATATTCAAATCAGTTTTTTTTCCTGTGGGTTCAAATAAAATCATTTCGCGAATGATTTTAAGTACATTTTGTTTTCCCTTTTTAGGTGGAATGTATTTTTCAATCCTGTCCGTAAAAAAAACAGCTCCGACCTTGTCTTGATTTCCCAATGCAGAAAATGCAAGAACGGCACAAATTTCTGTTATCAGGTCTTTTTTAAGGACATTTTGTGTTCCGAAGAGATTGGATGCGGACATATCTATGAGCAACATGATGGTAAGTTCTCTTTCTTCTTCAAAAACTTTGACAAAAGGTACATTATTTCTTGCTGTTACGTTCCAATCAATATTCCTGATATCATCTCCGTAACTGTATTCACGGACCTCACTGAACGACATTCCTTTACCTTTGAATGCACTGTGATAGTCCCCGGCAAATAAGTCTTTGATGATAGCCCTGGTTTTTATTTCCAGTTTTTTGACTTTTTTTAAAATGGTAGCTGTATCCATTATCAAAAATTTTTCAAGGCAGTTCTGTTTTTACAAAAAGGTTTTAATTCTTCATAAAACAAAATAAATTCATACTCTCCGTAAACAGTACTAAATCCTGTCTGAAAAGAAATTCCTTCTTTCTTTAAAATAACATTGTCAAATTTTTGTTCGGAGACCCAGTTATTTAACTTTTTATCAGCGTATGTTAAACCTTCTTTTTTTAATGAGATTAATGAGTCCAAAACATGATTGTTTTCAAGAGACTGAAGGATCCAGGGCACAGGGTCCAGGAGTTTATTTGATTTTAAGTCAAAAATGAAACCTTTTTTTCCGGTACCCTTTTTCCATGAAGATTGGGTAAAAACATTTCCACTTATATATTCATCTGTTACATACGAAATTTCCACCCATCCGTAGCCTACATCTTTGTATCTTTTTTCATTAGAAAGAGACTCATCGGAATTAATTTTAAATTTTTTATTGCCTGATTCGTGCCAGGAAGAAAACTCATGATCCAGCCACTTGACAAATTTCTGATTTTTTACTACCGGCCTCATGGTCTCAATAAGGGTTGTGAAATTTGCGAATTCATAACATTCAAAATCAGTTGAGGATATCCTTTTTATCAGAAAGTTTTGAAAATTTTCTTTTTTTCAAGCACTATATAATCTAATGCGTCTTTTGTTAAAATTGCTTCAAAATCATCGGTCATAGAAAAAACCAATGCATCATTATTGCTGGAATTAATCAGCGTGTCACGACCAACTGTGTTTTTATATTTATAGTAAATAAAATATTTATTGTCGTTTTTGTCAATATAAATGTTGACTTCTTCATTGTCAATTTTACCTTTATAATAGTAATGCCAAGCTCTTGCATCACACAGAACGGGATGAAAATCATCAAATTTTTCAACGTTTTGTCCTGAAATTGGTAAGAAATAGTTTTTTTTAATGTTCATCCATTGTCCGTTAAAATTCTGGCCGTCAAATTTACCAACAATAAAACCTGTGGATTTCCCTTTGTTTGTGGATTCTACCAATACAAGTTGTCCATTTACTTCTTCCCCTTCGATTTCAAATCTTTCACCACTACTTCTTAAGAAATAAAATCCTTTGCAAATACGGCCATCGGTGCCATAAGCCATATCCACAACGTAAGTGTCGTCAAGTTTGCCGCTGATAAGTACTACCCAAACATTTTTTATTTTTTTGTCGAATAATGATTTAATCTCTTCCCTGACATCCAGAGATGAATGGTGCGTTTGTCCGGTGAGCGTCATGGTAAAAAATACCGGTAGCAAAATTAAAATCAGATTAAAATATCTCATGTCGGGCAGAAATAACCGGTTTATGGCACTTCAACAGCGTTTACAATTTTTTGGATAATATCATCCTGAGTAATGTTTTCTGCCTCGGCTTCATAACTTAAACCTATTCTGTGCCTGAGGATATCTTTGGCAACATTGCGAACATCTTCCGGAAGGACAAAACCCCTTCTTTGCATAAAGGCGTGCGCTTTTGACGCCACGGCAAGATAAATACTGGCTCTGGGAGAAGCCCCGAAAACCAGGAGGTCTTTTACTTCTTTTATGTTATATTTTTCTGGATTACGGGTGGCAAAAACCAGATCAAGGATATAATTTTCGATTTTTTCATCCATATAGATCTTTTTCACAGACTCCCTTGCTTTTATGATAGTTTGTATAGATACAACAGGGTTTATGGTCTGTGTAGTTTCCCCTGAAATAAATTTTCTGATAATGTCCCTTTCTTCTTCTCTTTCAGGGTAATTAAGGTGAATTTTGAACATAAAACGATCTACCTGTGCTTCAGGAAGCGGATAAGTTCCTTCCTGTTCTATCGGGTTTTGTGTAGCCAACACCAAAAAAGGTTCTTCCAACTTGAAACTTTCTTTTCCGATGGTGACTTGTTTTTCCTGCATTGCTTCCAAAAGAGCACTTTGTACTTTGGCCGGAGCGCGGTTTATTTCATCTGCCAAAATAAAATTTGCAAAAACCGGCCCTTTTCTTACCGAAAATTCATTTTGCCCCGGATTATACACCATGGTACCTATAATATCCGCCGGAAGCAAATCAGGTGTAAATTGAATTCTGCTGAATTTTGCATTGATAGCCGCAGCCAAAGTTTTGATGGCAAGCGTTTTTGCCAGTCCGGGCATACCTTCCAGTAAAACATGACCTTGTGCCAAAAGTCCTAAAATCAACCTGTCGACCATATATTTTTGACCGACAAGACTTTTTGAAATTTCTTTTTCCAGGTCAGAGACAAAAGCACTGTCCAACTGGATTTGCTGCTGCAACAGTTCTAGGTCAAAGGATGTATTAATCATACATGGTTAATTTTTAGGTTCAAAGCAAATATTAAACGGTGTTGAAAACGTTAAAGTATACTTCTTTTTTGAATATATTTATTTCAAAAGTGGACAAAATTAGACATTTCAAATCGTTTTATCCGAAAATATTAAAATAATCCGGCGGAGAAAAGAGTTTTTATCAGGTTTCAGTTAAAATTAAAATCGAATTACTGTAAGAACTTTATGAAACGGCTGACAAAATTAATTTTGACAAAATTGTAAAAAGAAAGTACCTCGGTTATTAACTTAATTTTAACTTCGCATGATGAAAAAGTCATATATACTTTTATTATATTTATTTGTTCATGGTTTTTTCCAACCTTATGAACTATTGGCTCAATACGTTGATCTTGAAAATGCAAAATCAGCGGCAAAAAATTTACACGAAAGTGTATTGATTGTGAGGTTTCCCGTAAATGGGCCCAAAATTCGTTATCTTCAAAACAGGATAAAGACCTCACAAAACGAAAAGACGAGAAAAAATTTTACTAAAGAATTGGCAGCAGCTGAGGAGCTGAACAAAATCCGGTTTACAGCCTTATATTCAGCATTAAAAAATAAATACACATTTTCTCCGTTTCTTATCATGCCTGACAGTAATTACAATGTTTTTCTGAAAGGGAAAAATGAAGTATTTTTTAATGAAAAAGCAGAAATTGACCCTACTTTGTTGTGTAAAAATAATACATATTATTTATTGATTTCAGGGGATAATCAGGATCAATATGTGCTTGTCAATAAAGAATTGCAGAAACTTGACAAACCATTTCCTCATCGGGCGACTATTTTTCTATCCGGTTTGACCAGAGTTATCAACCGTGGAAAATATTACACCAAACAAATAGATTGGATGAATAAAAGGTTAGTGAATTTGTTGTAAAAAATTTTAAGAATCAAAAGTGGCAAGTCTTTTAAAGTAATAAAATTTTAATAAAAGATAATGATGAGGATAATATTGGTTTTGTTTTTTTCTATATTTTTTATTCAATGTAAAAAAGAGAACAATGGTAAAAACAAAACTGAAGTTGATGTCATCAGGGAAGTTCCTGATACCAAAAAATCAGTACAACCTGTCGTTGGGCAACCTGAAAAAAAAGAAACCTTAAAGAAATATTCGTCTGAAAACGTTCCTGAAAAATATTTGGAAATCGTTGCAGATACCCTTGGAATTATTTTGGACATCAGATATGCAACCGAAAATAACTTTACTAAGCAGCAGATATATGATTGCCCCAGATGTTTTTTCAGGAAAGAAGTTGCCAAAAAAATTATTGCTATACATGAAGATTTAAAGGAGCGCTATGGATTTGGAATTAAATTATTTGATTGTTACCGGCCTGCATCATCGCAGGAAAAATTGTGGAAAATTATGCCGAATCCCAATTATGTAACACCTCCTTATAAAGGTTCTGTACACAGCAGGGGAATGGCAGCAGATCTCACCATTGTTAATAAAGAAGGAAAAGAGCTTGACATGGGTACTTCATTTGATTTTTTCGGCAAGGAAGCACATACAGACTATCAGAATCATTCCGATCAGGTTTAAAAAAACAGACAGTTATTAAAAAAGATGATGGAAATACACGGGTTTAAAGGAATCAGAACAGAATGGTGGCATTACAGCTACAGAAAACTGAAAGGCAGTATTGACAATTGGGTCTGGGATTGTGAATAATTTGCAGGTAATGAAGCCGAAAGTACTGATTACGGATTACGTTCATGATATTTTGCCTGATACATTGATAAAAAATGGGTATGAAGTTCATTACGATCAAAGTGTTAATAACGATATTCTTGAAACTATCATTCATCTGTATGAAGGTGTCGTTATAAATAGTAAAATTTTACTTGATAAAAACAAAATTGATAAAGCGGTACGGTTAAAATGGGTCGCAAGATTGGGTTCCGGACTGGAAATAATTGATACAGGCTATTGCAGGAAAAAAAAGATAAAAGTTATTAATTCTCCTGAAGGAAATTGTCATGCCGTAGCGGAACACGAGATAGGAATGTTGTTGTGTTTATTTAATAATATAAATAAGGGGGATAGAGACGTTAGAAATTTTATTTGGGCACGTGAAAAAAACAGGGGAACTGAACTAAGAGGAAAAACTTTGGGAATTATTGGATTAGGGCATACGGGTTCTGCGCTGGCAGAAAAAATGTCGTCATGGGGACTAAATATAATATCTTATGACAAGTACAGGGAGCGCTTTCCAAAAAGATTGCGTTTAGTTAAAAAAGTTGGTATTGATGAATTAAAAAGAGTTGCTGATATCATTTCTTTTCACATACCGTTGACAGAAGAGACCACATATTGGTTGAATGAAGATTTTTTGAAGGATTGCAAAGATGGTGTCATTATTTCCAATACATCAAGAGGTAAAATTTGTAATACTTATGACCTCATTTCTGCCTTAAAAAGCGGAAAAGCAGGAGGTGCCTGTCTTGATGTATTTGAGAATGAAAAATCTGAAACATACAGTGACTCGGAAAAATTTATGTACGGTGAACTGTTTGAATTGGAAAATGTAGTACTATCACCCCATATTGCAGGCTGGACAAAAGAATCTTTATTTTTAATTTCATCCATATTGTTGAAAAAACTGAATTTAACAATGAACATTGAATAATTCTGATCGGAAATTTACCAACAAATCTTCAAACCATAAATCATTTTAAGTGAAATATTTTGAAAATTTCAAAAGTATTTAATCTCACCACTATTTCAACACGCATTATTTATGTAATTGTATTGACCGTTACATTTCTTTAGTAAAAGTATAAAAAAAATTTGGCTGTAATTAAGAGAATCATTAACATTGCGGACTCTTAAGAATTTATTAACAATATAAATTTTAATTATATGATGAAATATTTATTTTCATTAATGTTTATTTTCCTATGTTTTAGTACTTTAATGGCCCAAACCACTATTGAAGGAAAGGTTACTGATACCAAAACCGGTGAACCTATTATGTTTGGTACGGTTGCATTATACAGAGGAGGTGTTTTAATTACAGGTACAGAAACGGATCTGGACGGTGCTTATTTTTTCTCTGAGGTACAACCCGGTACTTATGAAATGGAAGCTAGTTTATTAGGATATGCCGCTCAAAGAGTCACAGGAATTGTGATTAAAGCAGGTAAAACCAATAAAGTAGATTTTCAATTGTCAGATGATGCCATCCTATTGGATATTGGAGTCGAAATCAAGGCATATAAAGTTCCTTTGATAGATGTTGACAATACTACACAGGGATCTACGGTGACAGCAGAACAAATCAGGGCTTTACCTACAAAAAACGTTAATGCCATTGCTGCAACCACTGCCGGTCTGGCATCCACGGACGGAGGTGACATCAATGTCAGAGGTTCGAGATCAAATGAAACTATCTATTTTATTGATGGTGTCCGTGTCACGGGTAATTTGATTCCTCAATCTGAAATAGAGCAGCTTCAGGTTGTTATCGGTGGTATTGAGGCACGTTATGGAGACGTTACAGGAGGCGTAATCTCCCTGACTTCTAAAGGTCCGTCTGACATACTTTCTGGAGGACTTGAACTGGAAACCAGTGAATATCTGGATGGTTTTGGTTACAATCTTATCAGTGGTAACTTAGCAGGTCCGATTGTTAAAAATAAAAAGAAACAGACCATATTGGGTTATCGGATTTCAGGACAGTACAGAAATGTCAGAGATGCAAGACCCTCCGCGGTAGGAGCCTATAGAGCTCCTGAAGATCTTATTAACGAATTGGAGGCGAATCCATTTTATTTAATCGGTGATTCCAGATTCCCATCACTGGAAACTGTCAGCGGAGAAAGAATGGGTGCTCCTTTAAAAGCACGACCCAATGAAGAGGACATTGACCTTGACCTAACCGCCAGATTGGATGCCAGAGTAACCGATAATATTGATATTGCATTATCCGGAAACTATAATGATAAAACAGATCGGTTTAATCCCGGAAGTTCAGGTGTATCAGGTTCAGGATCTACCTGGTCTCTCCTTAACTGGAGAAACAATCCGTTTGATTATTCTGATAAATACAGAGGAAACCTAAGAATCCGCCATAAAATAGGAAGACAAGGTCTTTCCAATACAGATGAAAAAAGTTCAAGCGGTATCAGAAATCTGAGCTATACACTAACATTGGGCTATGAAAAGTCCCTTGCCAGACGAGAAGATTTCAGACATGAAGACAATATTTTTAATTATGGATATTATGGTAAAACGGAAAGAACTTTCCAACCTACCTTCGGACCACTTGATCCTACGGTTGCTCCATTTAAATTTTTTGGACACACAGGTTGGACACCAGATATCGGTAATTTTGTTGCAGACACGGTTATCAACCCGATTCTTGCCAAATACAATGGATTTCAGACAGGAGGAGACAGAATTAATACAATTAACGGACTTTTAAACAGTCAGATAAATTCAGCATGGAGTAATTTATATGCCAATGTCGGACAGGTCTATAATGTTTTCAGACAATCTGATAATGATGTATATACATTAAATTTAATTACCAGTTTTGACTTGCTCACAGGAAAGTCTGAAAAAGGAAGACATAATATTCAAATTGGATTTTTGTACGAACAAACAGTCAGAAGATCACATACCTTAAGACCTTTTGGTCTCTGGAATGCAGCTGAAACGCTTGCAAACGGTCATATAGGCACCCTTGATTACAACAATCCTGCATATTGGGATTCAGAATGGAGCCCTCTTGCTAATGATTCTTTATATTACAGTATAATAAATCCGGTTGGAAACTATACTTTTTACAGTAAAGTAAGAGATTTACTCAATACAAACAGACCTGAAGGGGATGAACTTACCCTACAAGACAGGGTCAATGTTTGGGGTATCGATCCCGATCAATTGAATCTTAATATGTTTTCACCACGAGAACTTATCGACTTAAATCTTGTGGACTACTATGGATATGATTATCTGGGTAATAAACTGGCATCCAATATTAAATTTGACGACTTTTTCAGAAGCAAAGATGCAAACGGTAACAGAACCTATCTAGTAGGAGCTTCCCAACCAATTTATGGGGCTGTATTTATTCAGGATAAATTTTCATATAAGGATATTATTTTCCGACTTGGTTTAAGAATGGATTATTATGACGCCAATACAAGGGTGTTAAGAGATCCGTATGCCTTGTACGAAATTGAAAATGCGAATGATTATTATGCCAGGGTCGGAGAAGCAAAACCAGAATCCGTAGGTAATGATTACAGTGTATATGTACAAGATGGGGAGTCAGACAAAGTAGTTGCTTTCAGAAAAGCAGATCAGTGGTATTTACCAAACGGAACGGCTGTTTCCGGAGGTAATGCCATTTTCCAGGGAGGAATTGTAACACCATCTTATGCAGGAAAGAAATCCGGAAGGATTTTGGACATTCAAAATGATGAATTTGATCCGAATACATCTTTTGTTGATTATAAACCTCAGATTAATTTTATGCCAAGAATGGCATTCTCTTTCCCTATTTCTGAGGACGCCGGATTTTTTGCCCATTATGATGTATTGTATCAAAGACCTTCGTCTGGTGATATTGCTACTGCGCTGGATTATTATAACTTTAATGATGTGAGTAGAATAAATCCGAGTGGGGCAGCTCTTGATAATCCAAACCTGAAACCAATCAGTACCATTGATTATGAAGTTGGTTTCCAACAGAAATTGAACAATACCGCTGCTTTGAAAGTGGCGGCTTATTATAAAGAAATCAGAAATCTCATTCAACAAAGAGTTTTTACAGATGTGGCATCACCGGTAAACACTTACAAATCTTTTGACAATATAGATTTTGGAACAGTGAAAGGATTTTCTTTTTCATTTGACAGACGAAGAACCAATAACCTGGAAATTACCGCAACCTATACTTTGCAGTTTGCAAATGGTTCCGGTAGTGACGCCAATTCATCCAACGGTATCAACAACCGAGGTCCGATAAGAAATCTTTTACCTTTGTCCTATGATGAAAGACACAGAATCACAACAGTAATGGATTACAGATATGAATCAGGTAAAAAATATAATGGTCCAAGATTATGGGGATATGATATCTTTGCTGATGCAGGGGTAAATCTTATTGGTACTATTGTGTCAGGAAGACCTTTTACAAGACAAGCTGTAGCCGGAGATGTAACAGTAGGAGGTAGTGGTTATGTTGGCTCTATCAATGGTGCCAGATTACCTTGGAATTATTCCATCGATTTAAGAATTGATAAAAGATTTAAACAAACGATAAATAAAGAAAGCGGTAAGGCAATATATTACAATGTTTACTTCAGAGTTCAGAATTTGCTGGATACAAGAAATATAATTGGGGTGTATGGTTTTTCTGCTGACCCGGATAACGATGGATTCTTAACTTCTACTTTTGGTCAGGACAGAATTGAAGGTGTTTTGAGGACAGGAAGGAATGTAGCTAATTTTGAAGACGCTTATAACTGGAGAGTGGTTAATGCAGGTAATTATACATTGCCAAGAAGAATGTACGTTGGTGTAATTCTTGATTTTTAATAAATTTAAAACAGACAATCATGAAAATAATAAAATTTTTATTCATTGTTTTATTTGGTGGATTTCTGACTTCTTCATATGCTATAGAAGACCCAACCAAAAAAGAACAAAACATTAAGCCGGCTACTGAGTGGAGGGCTGCTTGTACAAGACCGACAAGTCAGTATGATATGCAAATCAATAATGTCAGGTCTCGTGTGCACATTGGAGGACATGTTTGGTCCGAGGCGCAATACATTGTACCTAAACCTGCTCCGGGAGAACAAGCTGTTTCTTCTTTGTATGCAGGCGGTGTTTGGATTGGAGGCGAAGACAGGTCAGGCAACATTAAATTATCTGCGGCAACCTACAGATCTGAGGGTTTTGACTTCTTTTCAGGCCCTCTGGATTTACAAACAGGAGCAACTGAATCCCAGATTTGTAAAGATTGGGACAGGTTTTTTGTGGTCAATGGTAATAATATTATAAATATGATTAACCAATATGATCTTGATCCTGCAAATTTTGATTGTGACGGAATTTCTGAAGATATACGGTACTGGCCAGCTCAGGGCAACCCTTATTTTAATGAAAAGTTTTCTTTTTCATTGCTGGACCAACCTTTGGCAAATTATTGGGACGATGATGGAAATGGCGTGTATGACCCATGCGCCGGAGATTTTCCGGTGATTGATATCCGAGAGTGTGAGCCGGAAAACAGAGATCAGGCTAAGGAATTGGTACCTGATGAAATGGTTTTCTGGATTTATAATGACAATGGTGGTGCTCATACTTTGTCAGGACCGGCATCTATTCAGATGGAAGTTCAGGTACAGGCATTTGCCTATGCAACAAATGACGCTATCAATGATATGACTTTTTACAGATACAAATTAATCAATAAAGCCACTGAAGATATTCTGGAATGTTATTTTTCTATCTGGATTGACCCGGATTTGGGATGTTATTCCGATGACTACATTGGATGTGATGTTTCCAGATCTATGGCCTATGTGTATAATGAAGATGCAACAGATGGTATCAGTGGATGTAATTGTTCTGGCACACCTACCTATTGTAATACAGTTCCAATTTTGGGTATGGACTACTTCAGGGGTCCAAGAGGGCCTAAAATTTTCCTGAGAGACACAAATACAAATGAACTCATTCTGGATACATTAAAGGATGAAAATGGAGCCTATGTACTGGATGAAAATGGAAATGTTATTACCAAAAAAATATTGTTAGACCCACCATTATTAAGTGGTCAGCAAGATACTTTGGTAGAATTGGGTATGACTTCATTTATGTATGCTGAAAATTGCGGGATCGGATCACCGAATCCAAATACATGTGACCCCAACAGAGGAAATGAAGACCAGTTTTATAATTATATTCGTGGATTGTGGTTGGACGGAAATCCTTTGACATTTGGCGGTACCGGATATGCCGCGGGAGCTACAAATGTTACTCAATATGCATTTCCGGATGATCCCAATGACAGAAATGGCTGGAGTATGTGTACTACTGCGTTACCAAATGGCGACAGAAGAACTATGCAGGCTACAGGACCATTAACACTCCAACCTGGAGCAACTAATGAATTAATAACAGGGATTGTTTTTGTTCCCGATCTTGAATACCCTTGTCCTGATATATCAAGACTTCAGTTTGCAGATGATATTGCACAGGCATTATTTGATAATTGTTTTGATATTCCTGACGGACCTGATGCACCGGATGTGACTGCGGTTGAATTAGATCGTGAGGTTATTTTAATGTTGTCAAATGGAACAACTTCAAATAATTTTAATGAAAAATTTGCTGAAAAAGATCTTCAGGCACCTCGTGACGTAGACAGTTTGTACAGATTTGAGGGGTATAAAGTATTTCAATTGGCAAATGCTGCGGTAACAACACAGGAATTGGATGATGTCACTAAAGCCAGACTTATTCAGACAATAGATGTTAAGAACGGTGTAAAGGAGCTTTACAACTGGACAGGAATGCCAAATCCACTTCCAAGCCAGGCTGAATTTCCTATCTGGACATTTACCAGAAGAGCTGAAGGAAGTGATGACGGTTTATTTACTACATTGAGGGTTCTTGAAGATCAATTTGCCGTGGGTGACAGAAGACTTGTGAATCACAAAGAATATCATTTTTTGGTTCTTGCCTTTGCGTACAACAATTGGGCAGATTTTGATGCCAAATTAATTTTCGGACAAGCACGTCAATACCTTGAAGGACGTAGAAATATAGGCCCGGGAGGAAAAGGACGTCCTTATACTTTGGTTCCAAGGCCTATTGTTTATGAAAAATTACAAGCACAATATGGTGACGGTCCTGCAGTAACCAGATTAAGTGGTGAAGGTAATCCAAATATATTCCTTGATATGGAGGCAGGTATGTATGACAAAATTTTGGCGGATGGTTTTAATGGAGAAATTAAGTATAAGCCGGGTTTTGGTCCTGTTACAGCCAGAGTTATTGATCCTTTGACGGTAAAGGATGGTAAATATAAGTTGGATATTGCAGGTCCTTTCAACCTTAACAGAGAAAGATGTGAGTTCGGACCTGAAACCACATGGTCATTGACCAATATAACTGATGAAAATGATCCTAAAGTTCTTTTAAATGATAAATCAATCACTGAAGTGAAGGAATATATCATGAATAATTTAGGTTTTTCAATAACAATGAGAAATGCGGTGGAACCAGGTACAAGAACTACAGCAAGAAATGGTGCTATCGATTCAAGATTTGAATATGCTTCAGAAACCGGATCAAAATGGTTCCGTGGAATTACGGATGGCGGGGTAGTTCAGGTTGGCACCAGTTTTCCTTTCCTCGATTTTGTGAGGGCAACATTTCAAGACCCTACCGGAGCTTTATCAAATATCGGCAATGGAATGTTTGTTCCTTTCTTTTCAGCTAAGTTTGAGTCGGACAACCCGTTAAATCCATTCTTTTTGAGTCCTGCAGCAAGAGAGTTTCAAGCTATTGTCAATAATGAGGCTAACAGGTCATTGCGATTTAGAGATTTAAATAATGTTGACATCGTTTTCACTAAGGACAAATCTAAATGGAGCAGATGTGTTGTCGTTGAAACAGCAAGTCCTGATTATTACAATAATGGATTGACAACAATCGGGGAGGCTAAAAATATGGAACTAAGACAATCACCTTCCGTAGATACCAATGGTGTTTCTCTAAACGATAATACCGTCGGATTCAGTTATTTTCCGGGATATGCTGTTGATGTTGAGACCGGAAAAGATTGAATATTTTCTTTGGTGAAAATAGTGTATATTCAGGTGATAATGCTCAATATCTGGATGATAATAATCCTATCGGAGGTGATATGATTTTTAATCCGAGTCCACAAATATTCGGAAATAATCTTGCCAACCAGGATCCGCGCATTGTTGTTGCCGGAGGACATCATTATATTTATGTCACCAGACAGCAATATGACGGTTGTACAACGATCAGCACTAAGTTGAGAAAGGGACAATCCACCATCCAAAAATTGAAAGGTATTGCGGGAATTACCTGGACGGCTTTCCCAGTAGGTGTAACTTCCAATGAACTAAGCAGTATATCAAAAGGGTTGATTCCAAATGATTTGGTTGTTAAATTAAGAGTGGACAATCCATACGGACAAAGCAGAAAATTCAATATTGAAAGAGAAAGGGATTGTGAAACATTTGCGGACAACCCATCGTACATATTTGAATTTAAAGGTGTTAAGTCTGAATCTCTTGTTAAACAGGAAGAATATGAAGGAGCTTTGGCAAATGTCAATGTTGTTCCAAATCCATATTATGCTTACAGCGCATACGAAACATCTCAGTTTACAAACGTCATTAAAATTACCAATCTTCCGTCAAGGGCAATTGTCACCATATACACTATTGACGGTCAGTTTGTCCAACAATTTAACAGAGACGAAAGGGGTGCTATTTTGTCAGGAAATAACAGACCAACTTCAACGTCCCAGCCTTATCCTGATTTGATTTGGGATATGAAAAACAGTAAGGGAATACCTGTTGCAAGCGGCGTGTATTTAATTCACATAAATGCGCCGGAATTAAATGAAGAAAGGACATTAAAATGGTTTGGTGTAGGAAGACAATTTGATCCGAACGGTTTATAAAGAATTTAACCCGGGGGTGATATCAAAAATATTACCCCCGGGTTTCATTGATAATTGATAACAAAATAAAAATGATGAACAAGAAATTTTACATATTACTAATCATAATTGGTGTTTTTATAAATGTGGATTTTGTTCGGGCCGGTAACCCAGACAGACAGGGAGAAGCAGGAGCTTCTGAACTTTTGATGAACCCCTGGGCAAGAAGTGCAGGTCTACATTCTATTGGTACTTCTTTTGTAACCGGTCTTGAAAGTATGCGTATCAATATTGCAGGATTATCCAGAATGAAAAAAGGAGAAGTTTCTTATAGCAATGCACGACTTTTTGAAGGTAGTGGAATGGGGATGAATGCTTTAGGGTTTGGTATCAGACTCAAAGAATCTTCAGTTATCGGATTTACTTTTACTTCACTTGATTTTGGTGATATTCCGGTAACAACTGTGAATTTACCTGAAGGAACGGGTGGATTTTTAAGTCCCAGTTTTTATAATATCGCTCTGGGATATTCTTATTCTTACAAAAATAAAATTTCAGTAGGTATTTTGTTCAGAGGAATTTCTGAGGCTATTCAGGATGTAAGCTCTTTTGGTTTTGGAATAGATGCAGGTGTTCAATATGTTTCAGGTGAAAAGGATAACTTTAAGTTGGGAATCAGCTTAAGTAATATAGGAAGTCCTATGAAATTTGGCGGAGAGGGACTTTCTTTTCAAGGTCAGAATCAAGAACCTGCAGGAGGAACAACGTATAATCTTACCTATAATGCAAGAGCATCTGAATTTGAATTGCCTTCCATGCTTAACTTAGGCGTCTCTTATGATTATTATTTTAATGATAATTTATTTTTAAGAGGAGCTGCCAACTTTACTTCAAATGCCTTTTCACGTGACCAGGTTGGGGCTGGAATTGAATTTTCCGTGTATAAAAAATTAATTCTGAGAGGTGCATACAAGTATGATATTGGCAGCAATAGTGATGTGGTAAAAAATGTATACACCGGTCTTTCAGCTGGTATGACGGTTGAAACACCGATTAAAAAAGGAAGTAATAATATAATAGGTATCGATTATGCGTACAGAACAACTAATCCTTTTAAAGGTACACATAATTTAGGAATTCGGTTTGGATTCTGATTTTATCGATAAAATTCAGATTTACAATCCTTAATTTGAACTTTTTCCCTTATTGAAGGGTTACATATGAACACAATATTTGAACGTTTCCTCATTCTGAGGAGACGTTCTTTTTTATTTTAATACATTCAAAATTAGTATATGATGTCAGGAATTTCATACATGACAAGCGAGGGTTATGAAAAATTAAAGACTGAATTGGAAGAATTAAAAACTAAAGGCCGGGAAGATGTGGCAAAGGCCATTGCTGAAGCAAGGGAGAAAGGTGATTTGTCAGAGAATGCTGAATATGATGCTGCAAAAAATGCACAAGGTATGCTTGAACTAAAAATCAATGATCTTGAAAAAGTATTTGCCAATGCAAGAATTATTGATGAATCTCAGCTAGACACCTCTAAAGTAACCGTTTTGACCAATGTAACCATAAAAAACATTAAGACAAACGCTGAAATGACCTATAAACTGGTAGCAGAAGCTGAAGCCAATTTGAAAGAAAAAAAGATTTCAGTTAATTCTCCGATTGGCCAGGGTTTACTTGGCAAGAGTATAGGAGATATGGCTCAGATTCAAACGCCCAATGGAACTATGGATTTTAAAATTATTAATATCAGTCTGTAATGGCTAGTATCTTTACAAAAATTATTCTTGGCGAAATTCCATGTTATAAAGTAGCGGAAAATGACAATTATTTTGCTTTTTTGGATATAAGGCCGCTTGTAAAAGGGCATACCCTTGTTATACCTAAAAAAGAAATTGATTATATTTTTGATATGGAAGACAGAGCGCTTGCTGAAATGTTTTCTTTTGCCAAAAGGGTGGCAATGGTTTTAAAAGAAGAGGTTGAATGCACCAGAATTGGTATTTCCGTTATAGGTCTTGAGGTTCCCCATACCCATATTCATCTTATTCCAATACAATCAGTGAATGATATGAATTTTTCCTCAGAACGTTTGCAAATTTCAGAAAAAGATTATGCGGAACTAAGCAAGCGATTACAAAGTGCATTTAAAAAGAAGTTTGATTTATAAAGTTATACTTTTCATCCTTGAACAGGTTTGAGTATATTTCCAGTTTAAAACATGGGAAGAAGCAACCATAATACCTCCTGTTACACTGAAAATCAACATCCAGCCGTGGTGATCTATCATTCCTACCAATAAAAAAATAAAGCCCGTGACCGCCAGTATCAAAGGTTTTATATTTCTATGCTTTTTAACATAATCACCTACGATAGCATAACCAGCCATAATAAATCCAAAGCCGATTATTATCCAGTCAAAAAGGTGATTGTGCAACCAGGACCCGGAACCCATTAGTCCGAGAGAAATTAAAATTGGAATAGCCGAACAATGTATAGCACATAGTAAGGAGGCAAAAAACCCTGCTGAATCTGCATGTAATTGAAAGAACCGACTGAACATATTTCCAATATTTGAGTGCAAATATACAAATATTAATTTAAATGCAACAGAGTTGCATTTAAATATTTCTTAATTTTCTTAATTACTGTGGTTTTGATAGTAATATCAAGTGCTGGTTATACTGATAAATATAAATATATTCTGGGGTTTAAACATCTGCTAATTCACTCTAAATTCTTTTACTTCTGACAATAAAAGTCATCATTTTAATTTTTAGCAAGAAATTATAAAATATTTAATAACAAGAATTTATATCATATCAAGTGGTAGTTTATATCATATCTTTTGAAGGCTATTAAATATACATTTGTATTGTATTTATTTATATTCCCTATTAAATATTTACATAAATATTACAATTAAAGATATGAAAAATAAAAATCAATCGTCATTTTAGGAGCAGGAACTTCAGGTACTATTATGGCAAACCAATTGGTAAAGGAACTTGATCTTAAATCGTGGAATATTATAATTATTGATGAAAATGACAAACATTACTATCAACCTGGATTTTTATTTCTTCCTTTTGGACAATACAAGGAGGAAGATGTTGTCAGACCAATTAAAGAGTTTCTTCCTGATGAAGTTACTTTTATTCAGGAAAAAGTAAAAACTATCACTTCTGATAAAAATGCTGTAACCCTATCAGGAGGCAAAGAATTGTTATATGATATTCTTATTATTGCAACCGGGTCACGTATTGATCCTCAGGAAGTTGAAGGTATGAAGGGAATTGAATGGAGAAAGTCAGTATATGATTTTTATTCTTTTGATGGCGCTGTAGCATTACGTGACAAGTTAATAGACTGGGAAGGTGGTAAATTGGTTGTTCATATAACCGAAATGCCCATTAAATGTCCCGTTGCTCCTTTGGAGTTTTCCTTTTTAGCGGATACATTTTTTAAGAAAAAAAATATGCGCGATAAAGTGGAGATAACGTATGTTACCCCTTTGAGTGGTGCATTTACCAAACCAAGGGCAACGAAAAAACTTGAATATTTATTAAAGGAAAAGCATATACATATTGTCAGTGACTTTGCAGTTGAAAAAATTGATAATGAAAATAGGACAATTCTTGATTACAGTGGTAAAGTAGTGCCTTTTGATTTATTGGTAACCGTTCCAACCAATAAAGGAAGTCAGGTTATTGAGGATTCAGGAATAGGTGATGATTTGTCTTTTGTTCCGACAGATAAAGGGACACTTCAATCAAAAGTTGCAAAAAATATATTTGTGATTGGGGATGCTACCAATGTCCCGACTTCAAAGGCAGGTTCGGTAGCTCATTTTGAGGCCGATATCCTTTTGGAGAATGTTTTAAGTTTTATTCGACATGAGGAATTGAGTGCGTCATTTGACGGTCATGCAAATTGTTTTATTGAAACAGGGGGGAATAAGGCCTTACTGATTGACTTCAATTACGAGCACGAACCTGTAGAAGGAACCTTCCCTATTGCTGGTATAGGTCCGTTGAGATTATTAAAGGAATCTAGAATAAATCATTTTGGCAAACTTGCTTTCAGATGGGTCTACTGGAATTTATTATTGAAGGCACGACCAATACCGTTTGTATCTTCGAAGATGTCTACTGCGGGTAAAAATTTTTAAAAATAAATAAAATTTAATATGGAAAAGTTAATCATAGGAAGATCCATTGATGTAAATGAAGAGGGTTTTATGAACCAGTTTTCGCAATGGACTCGAGAAATCGGTGAAGCATTGGCTTTGGAAAATAATATTTCACTTTCACCACGACATTGGGAAGTAATAGATTATATTCAGAAAGAATATAAAAATGACAGCCCTTTGAGTATTCGAAAAATAGGAAAAAGCGGAGTTGTGGATATAAAAGAGTTTTATGAATTATTTCCGGATGCACCATTAAAAACAGCCACTAAAATTGCAGGTATTCCCAAACCTGTAAGTTGTATTTAATATTATTAATTAAAATAAAAAAAAAACAAACCATGGAAGACAATGGTAAAATAAAAAAAATGATGATTATACTTTCCAAAGCGACTTTGGAAAATGTGTATGCTTGTTTTGTACTGGCAAACGGCGCCAGAATGGAAGGTATACAGGCTGAAATATTTTTTACATTTTTTGGCCTTGAAGCGATCCACCGAAAAAAACTGGAACATTTACATATTGCCACGGTAGGAAATCCTGCAATGCATATGCCTACAATGTTAGGAGGTTTGCCGGGTATGGAAGCATTGGCCACATCTATGATGAAAAAGGAAATGGAAAAACTTGATATTCCTCCTGTAGGAGAATTTATAGAAATCCTGTCCGCTTCAGGTGTAAAACTTTGGGCTTGTAAATTAGCCATGGATATGTTTCACTATAAAGAAGAGGATTTAATTGAGGAATTGGATGGAGTACTGACCGTTGGAGATTTTTATAAACAAGGATCAGGTGTGGGTACACATATGTTGTTTATTTAGTTGATTTTATACAATAAAAGGTATTGTGGTATATGTATCTAAAAAAAGCCGGCTTAATATCTAAGCCGGCTTTTTTATTATGTGAATTAGTCTTCTAAATTCCTCTGATTATTACTAATAAAAGGTAAATCTATTGTCCGTAACTTTTTTAGATTTTTTAATGGCTTCCATCAGTTTATAAGATACCTGGCTTCTATTAGACATTGCCATTTGTTGTTTAATCATGGCGACATTTTCACCGGCGGTGCCAGGAGTAATATTAGTTACATTAATAATGCAAACACCTGTTTGACCTACAATCGGTTCAGAAACAACCCCTGATTTGGAAGCGAATGCTTTTCCAATTACTTTTGGTTCAGTACCTAAGTCCGGGATTAAACCGGAAGCAAAGGTTACACCTTCTGCTTTAGCAGGTACTAATCCAAATGTTGCTGCGATCGTATTCAGGTCTTTAGAGGTTATTTTTGATTTTATAATTTCTGCCTTTTTCTCATTTTTTACTAAATCGTCAATAACACCTTTTAATGATTCAGCAGAAGCCAGCCCTGCCTTTGTTATACTTTTTAAACCTACCATTACATGTTTACTGTCGTGATAATTTTCTTCATCTGTGTAGGTATAAATCACACCTGACACATTGCCAGGTTTAGATTTTTTATCAAAAGCCCATCTTATGATATCTCTGGTTGATTGACTGCTACCCAGATTGCCAATGTTAAAATCGTTCTTTTTTAACCCATTGGCTGATTCAACCTTAATATTAGTATCGGCATTAAGGGCATCTATAGTTTTCAGCTTTTCTGAAGCAGCAAGTACCTCTTCCATTTTTTTATCCTGAGTTTCCTGACTAGGAACTATCGGGGATCTCAAATAGGCAATTTTATACCTGCCTTCATTAGAGATAAACTTCAATTTTTCAACTTTAATCAAATGTACACCAAATTGAGTTTCAACTGTATACATTCCTCCTTCTTTACCAGTAATAAAGATGGCATCATTAAAAGGACCTACCATAGCCCCAGGAGCAAAGGTTCCTAAATCTCCGCCATTTTGAGCACTACCCGGGTCCTGGCTATTGGTGGTTGCCAGATCATTAAAATTGGCACCGGAAGCGATTAGATTTTTAAGACTATCAATATAGGATTTGGCTTTTACAAGCCCCAAAGCATCACCTGCTTGAACATTTCTTAATATGTGTCTTGCTTTAGCAGAGTCAGCCATTACTTTTCTTTCACTGATTTTGGCCATCATGTATGAATTTCCTTCAATGTAAGGTCCTATTACATCACCAACATTAAATTTAGATATCGTGTCTTTCAATACACCTTGTAATTCATCTTTTTCTGAAAAGAAGGATTGTACATACCGGAGTTACTGCTTACAAATAAAGAATCTTTTTTTGATTGGATAAATTCCTGTTTAAGAGCTAACAAATCGTTGTAAATTTTTTGAGAGTCGGCTTGAGAAGGAAGAACATCAAAAACGACATAACTCAAATTTCTTACTTCTTCTTTATTGGTATATTTTGTTGCATTTTTTTTGATAAATGCATCATAATCTTCATCAGTCAATTTTACTTCTGCATCATCAACTTTAGCAAAAGGAACCATCACATAGTCAAAATCTACTTTTTCAGATTGTGACTTGGCGGATAATTCAGCCATCCAGGTAGGTACAACCATAGCTTTTGAAACCATGTTGGTTAATTTAGACTGAATAGAGGTTTTGATAACCTGTTTTCTTTGTTCGTTCCAAAAATTTACAAATTGAGGTGCCAATTCTTGTCCGTTGTTGATCGCTTCCTGAAATTGATTGAGTTGTTCACGGTCGACCTGACCTGTTTGAGGGCTTCTGAAATTATTCTGAACAATGGGGCTCAGGTTATTGCCAAATTCAAGTTCATTCAATTCATCTGAAGAAACGCCAAGCCCTAATAAATCTTTATACTCATCAACGATTGCCTTTTCTAAAAAATAATTCCATAATGAATTTCTTCTGCCATAGACATCACTACTTCCGCTGTAAAGGGCGGATTCAGCTTTTTGAAATTCATTGTAATCAATTTTTTTACCATCAACTTTGCCTATTGCGTTTCGGGTTCCGAAAATTCCATTCCCTCTGTTATTAGCACTTGTCATGTCCATAATAATAAAACCTGCCAATGCCACCGCAAGCAAAACGATAACAAGCCACATGTTTTTTCTGATCTTTCCTATTAATGCCATAATATCTTATTTTATAATATAAACGCTGTTCTTATCATTTTTTAAAAAAACGCCACAAAAGTAAAGGAAAAAAGTGTAAAAACAAATTTACTTCCGGATTTTAAATGGAATTATGTAAAGACTTTGTTATTTTAACAGAAATAATAATTCAAACTCTGTTAATTTTAAATTTATTTTCTCAAAGCGGCAGATTTCAAAACCATTTAATTTGTCAAAAAGACATATTTTTCAGATAGATTCTGCGTAATATTGTATAAATCCAAAAACAATGGTTATTAGGTATATCATCGTTTTATACAAAAAAACAGGCTTGACCATTACTGATCAAGCCTGTTTTTTTTTAGAATTAATATCTGTAATATTCCGGTTTGTAAGGTCCATTTACATTAACTCCAATGTATGAAGCCTGGTCAGGAGTCATTTCCTCCAATTCAACTCCGATTTTTGCCAGGTGAAGTTTGGCAACTTTTTCATCAAGATGTTTTGGTAAAGTATACACCTGATTTTCGTACTTATCCGCATTTTGCCATAGTTCGAGCTGGGCAAGAACCTGATTTGTAAAACTATTTGACATGACAAAAGAAGGGTGACCTGTGGCACATCCTAAATTTACAAGACGTCCTTCAGCAAGTACGATGATGTCTTTATTTTCGACTTTGTATAAATCTACCTGTGGTTTAATGGTATCTTTAGTATGCCCATAATTTTTATTCAACCAGGCCATATCAATTTCATTGTCAAAATGTCCAATGTTGCAAACGATGGTTTTATCGTTCATGTTTTTGAAATGTTGATCTGTAATGATGTTTTTATTACCGGTTGCAGTGACAATGATGTTGGCTTCTTTTAAGGCATTTCCCATTTTTTTAACGGCAAAACCGTCCATAGCGGCCTGAAGGGCACAGATAGGGTCAATTTCAGTAACGATAACCCTGCATCCGGCACCTCTGAGAGAAGCAGCTGAACCTTTACCTACATCACCATAGCCAGCTACAACAGCAACTTTACCGGCCATCATAATATCTGTTGCTCTTCTGATAGCATCAACACATGATTCTTTACAACCGTATTTATTGTCAAACTTGGATTTGGTAACGGAATCATTTACATTTATGGCAGGCATGACAAGTGAACCATTTTTTTGTCTTTCGTACAAACGATGTACTCCTGTTGTGGTTTCTTCAGACAACCCTTTTATACCATGAACCAGTTCCGGATATCTGTCAAAAACCATATTCGTCAGGTCCCCTCCATCATCAAGAATCATGTTTAATGGTTTTCCATCTTCGAAAGCAAATAAAGTTTGTTCTATACACCAATCAAATTCTTCCTCATTCATGCCTTTCCAGGCATAAACAGGAATTCCTGCTTTAGCAATAGCTGCAGCGGCATGATCCTGAGTAGAAAAAATATTACATGAAGACCAGGAAACTTCAGCCCCCAAATCGAGGAGCGTCTCAATCAAAACAGCAGTTTGAATTGTCATGTGAAGACATCCGGCTATTCTTGCACCTTTTAGTGGTTTCTGATTTCTAAATTCTTCTCTGATAGCCATTAATCCAGGCATTTCTGCCTCAGCCAAGACTATTTCTTTTCTGCCCCATTCAGCAAGAGACATATCTTTAACCTGAAAATTTACTTTTTTATCAATACTAATCATGCTTTAAAATTTTAAATTGAGAAAGGAACACAAAATTACCTAAATAGTTTGCTAATTAAATCAAATGACTAATTACTTAACAATTCATTAAAGGAATGAAGAATAGTTAAGGTCTCAATAAAATAACCTCTCCGTGATCTTTGTATTCATAACCAAACAGCGAGTATTTAACCGCCCAAATATAAGATTCAAGAGAATTTTCTTTGTCAGTTTCATTTTTCAGATTGCCATTCCACTCCTCTTCAATTTTATTGGTAGTAAAAACATTCTGCCCCCATCTGTTATAAATATAAAATTCGTAATCTTTTATACTTTCAGGGCAAAGTGTATTTCCCAGGTATGGCCCGAAGGTGGCATTGTATTCCAAAGTCACCGTGTCTCTTGTAGCCGGAAAAAAAGCGGAAGCGAAACGCAGACGGGCATCAGGAAATGTAAATTCGAATTGTGTGCTTGTTTTGTTTTTTAAACATTGCGGGTCACTGACCGTAACTGAATAAGTTCCGTTTTGACTAATTAAAATTGACGATGTGGTTGCTCCGGTGCTCCATAAAATTTGAGGATTGTTTATCGGTGCATTATCATCATTTAATATTAATGTAAGCAATATCGTTCCATTTGAGCATAAAGAAGAACTATCAGGAACAATGCTTGCAGTTGGAAGCGGAAATTCAAAATTCAAAGATGCGGATTTGGTGTTTATTGCACAATTTTTCTCAGTCACCGTAACGGAATAGGTTCCGTTATCAGTAATTTGAATGGATCTTGTAGTTTCACCGGTACTCCAAATTATATTTGCATTGGTTAAACTTAATACGGATTCATCAAACTTTACCGTCAATAATATTTTATCATTGATACATTCAACCGGTCTGTCAAAATCTATTTCGAGGGATTGCAAAAAGTTAATAACCGGAATGGGTACGATTTCAGAATCTTTATTGTCAGGACATATTTTATCACTTACGGTTACAGTCACCGGACCCTTGTTGACGCCAATCACTATGGATTTTGAAGTTTCGCCGGTACTCCATAATATATTGGCATCTCCTGTATAAAATACTTCTGCGGTTACGGTACCATTGACACATTTATTTGTTTCGTCCACAATGACATTTGTTATCTGAACTCTCCTGAATTTGGCATCGTCTATGTTGATACATGAAGAGGCCGTATTTCCGCAAATATCCGTGACGGTCACACAATAATTACCTCCCTGTGCAATATTTATTATTTGTGTATTGCCACCATTATTCCATTCAAATTTTTTAGGTAAAAGACCAAATGAATTGTCAATGGCCTCAAGTACACCATTGCCTGTTTGACAAATTGCTGAGAAATTTTCAGTTATATACACTGAGGTGACAATTTCAGGCATTCTCATGAGGTCATATGAAGCTGAAAATTTTTCATCACATTGGTCTGTAACCGTGACAGAATAAATTCCGGCTGTTCCCACCTTTATTTGACTGGAAGTGGCGCCGGTACTCCAGTTGATTGATTTTAGACCGGCTTCAGCGAAAGAGTTGACTGTGAGGGTTACTAACCCGGTGGTACAAAAATCACCAAGAGAATATGATATTTGGGCGATGGGTGTTGCATATCTCCTCAGCTGCGCTGTATCACAAAGTGTAAAACATTCTTTATCATTGAGTAATGTCGCTATAACGGAATATTGTTCCGTATCCATCACCCTGATCATAGAAGCAGAATCACCTTTAATACCATTACTCCATTCATAAAATACGGCATCTTCTACCGTGGCATCAAATAAATGATTAATAGTATCTTTTGGACAGTAAACGGGATCTCTTTCGAGAGTGATAATCGGTAAATTCAGTACATATTCACTGGTTTTTACATCTGATTTTTCAACTTTGGCGGTGTCCTGTGTCGCCCAAAACAAGTTGGTAGTTGTCAGTGACATTGGCGAAATGGTCAACAACAAAGAGTCGACCTCACAGGTAGATTCTCCATTCACATTTGTTTTTATAAAACTCAAATAATTATCACCATCATCAACGGTGCTAAAAAGAGCATAACCACTATCCATAGCCGAAACCAAACTTCCGGGAATGCTGTCGTCAACTTTAATTTTTGGATAAGTTTTTACAAATTCCAGATTGCCGGCAAGAGATAACTTTGCCATCCAGTTGTAAAATGGCTTATCAACACTGTCTCTTACGATTCCTGTTACTACAATTTTATTGTCCTGACCAACAGTAAGGTGTTGTAGTTTAGTCATTGTATTGGTGCCAAAATTTAATTTTCGAGCCCAGACAACGTTACCGGAAGTATCTGTTTTTGCAACAAAACCAAACGGATCAAATACAGAATTCAGGGAGTCAACACTGCCAGCAATCACAAAGGTGGAATCCACAAGTTTTACCGTTTCTACATTTTCAGTTATAAAATAGGTATCGATAGTATCAAAATATATTTTGCTGAGAACTGGATTTCCCAAAGTATCACATTCAAGAAGAAAAGGCAACCTTGTACTATCCTGGCTAACATATCCTGAAATAGCAATAGTGGTATCGTTAGTAATATTCAGATCAGTTAAAATATTTCTTAGCAAAGGGCCACTTATGGAATCTTTGGTTACGCGGAAAACTTTTGACCATTCAAGCAGGCCGGATTCATTGGCCACAGCAATAGATACAAATGGTCTGTTTATTATTTGATGGTTGGTGCCCAGGAAAATTTTATTGTTAAAATTATCCAGAATAAAAGGGCTTGTCGTAGTATTGGTCCCCGTTGAAGGTAGATAACGGTGAAACCAGTTTAAATCACCGTCAGACCTAAGGCTCCCGAATACTTTGTAAAGTTTGTTTTCTTCATTTAACAGTGCTGTAAAAATAAAATTATTATTAACAGATGTAATTGATGATTTTTGGGGTAAAAATATATGATTTCTGCTCAAACTTGTCATTCTGAAAGCTCTGGCACCTTGATTTTGAGACCTGCTGGCGGCCCCTCCTTTTTTATCAAGAAGCGTAATCATCAAATCGTTTGCTGCATTTCTCAGGGTATCTTCCAATAAGTCCAGACTGACAAATGTGCCGGTGTTTAATTGATTTGACGCCTGATTTTTAGTATGATGATCCGGATCAACGTTATAAACGCGTTGAAAATTGTTTTGACCGTAAAGGACAAAAAAGCATCCCAGAAAGCTCAGGGTCAGGAGTGATCTTATCATATTTTATATTATGAATTTTATAATTTTATAACTGCTTAGTCATTAATCGAATAAAATCAAATGTATACATTTATTCAACCAACAACTTTTTATTGAACCATTTATGAAAAAACATTCAACCATAAAAATGGTAAAAGTAAAAAAAAAAAGTGATTTATACTGAAATGATTTTATCTTTTAACATTTTAAAACCCTGATTGATACCAATAAAAAGTAAGCAAGAGGACAAAAGTATTAAAAAGAATATTTTTTGTAACACAGAAATTAACAAACTAAAAAAATATAGGGGTTTTGTTTTTTAACAGGGACGAGTGAAACGACATTGGTAAATGGCGAATTTACTGTTTTGAGCTAAAATTTCAGAAATCGGAAAAATGTTTTTTAAGTGGGTCAAATAATTGATGTGTTTATTGGCCACTACGATCAGGCGACCTTTATTGGTTAAATAATGGAAGCTTTTTTCAAAAAAATCAAGAGATATGGAAATGTCGTTTTCATGCTCAAAATGAAAAGGAGGGTTGGAAACAATTAAGTCAAAAGTTGGCCCGGAAATATTATTTATATCGTATTCCCAAAAAACCCTGGCTTCTCTTGAATTAAGATGTACGGATTCTGTCGCAAGTAAATTATCATCGACATAATAAACTTCAGTGTCAGGATATTTTTCATTCAAAAAAATTCCAATAATACCGTTGCCACATCCCCAGTCAAGTATCTTTTTTTCATGTTTTTCAACTACAACATTTTCCAATAAGAACCGGGTAGCAAAATCAATTTGATTTTTTGAAAAAACACCTGAATACTGCAGGTAAGTTTTATTGTAAAAAATTGTCCTGATAAGATTCTTTTCTGCAATATTTTCTTTTTTCCCGCATAATGTCAAAATTCTGGATTTTTTAAAGGTTAAAGACTGTTTGACATCTGTAAAATAAAATTCTGCCATCTTCAGCATAGATTTTGTAAAGTGTCGGGTCATAAAGGCGCAATAGACGACAACATTTGAATCTGAGAATCTGAAAATTATTTGGAGATACAAATCAAAGAGGTCCAATGATTTGGGAATGTGTAAAATCACCACTTCCCATTTTTTTTCTACAGAATGAACAAAGGGAGTTATAAAATTCGGGTTGATATTAATTTTATTTAAAGCCAAATTTTTTGAAATGGCGGTTTGCTGACTTTTTAAATAAATGACTATATCAGGATTTTGATCAGCGAGAAAACAACTCAGATATCCAAACCGATCATGGAAAATAGCTGTAGTTTGATGTAAAGTTTCTTTTTCGGAAACACATTGTATTACGTGTTCGTCAGCCGCATTCCATGTAGTGAGGGTAGTATTTTTTGTCTTCGGAATTCTAATAAAATTCCAATGTTTATCTAATGCCACAGTAATTAGTTTTTGTCCTTATTTTTGTTTGAAATCTGGTACTTTTTTTCTTTTTCAACATGGTTAAAAAAGAATAATTATCCAAAAGAAACGCTGAAAGAATCTTCAGATACATTATATTCATCAAGAATTATTTCCTCAAGAGTATTAATTTTATTTTCCTGTAAAGGCGCTTCCACTTTGATGAAGTTTGGGGTATAACCACTCATGATTTCGCAATTATTTGTGTTTTCCCAAAGGACAGGAAATTTTTGCCCGGTAAAAGGTAATACAAAGTAGTTTTTCTTTTTTTGAGAAAGGATTCGCAAACTTTCATTTCTTTCCCTTCTGATTTCCATAGGCACCACATTTTTCATCTCAGAAGCAAGCGTGTTGTTTCTTTCGGAATAAGTAAAAACATGAAAATAACTAACGTCCATACGATGTAAAAATTCGTACGTTTCTGTAAATTCTTCATGACCTTCTCCCGGAAAACCGACAATTACATCAACACCAATACAACTGTGCGGCATCCATTTTTTAATGGTTTTAATTCTCTCCTCGTATTGTTGAACGGTATACCTTCTTTTCATCTCTCGGAGAATTTTTGGGCTGCCGGATTGAAGTGGTATGTGAAAATGTGGAAGAAAAGCTCTTGATGAAGCGACAAACTCTATAACTTCATCCGTACACAAATTGGGTTCAATTGAACTGATTCTGTACCGGCTAATTTCTTTTATTTCGTCTAAGGCCCTAATCAGATCTATAAACATGGCTTCCTTTTTTGGACGCAGCCCTTCTATAACCTCTGTTCCGTTTCCGAAATCACCTAAGTTTACACCGGTAAGTACTATTTCTTTTACGCCTTTTGATGCAATTTCTTCTACGTTTTTGATGACATTTTCTATGGTGTCACTTCTGCTGCTGCCTCTTGCCTGAGGAATCGTGCAAAAAGAACATTTATAATCACAGCCATCCTGAACCTTTAAAAAAGAACGGGTTCTGTCTCCGAATGAAAAGGAACTTATAAAAGTTTTAGCCTCTTTTACATCTCCTGCGATTACCATTCCTTTGTCAGGGGCGTCGGAAATGCCATCTATGTACTGAAGAATGTTAAATTTTTCAGCAGCGCCTAAAACAAGGTCAACACCGGGTATTTCAGCTATTTCTTTAGGTTTTAGTTGTGCATAACACCCGACTACTACAATTTTGGCCTGAGGTGAATATTTTAAAGCTCTTCGCACTTCATACCTGCACTTTTTATCTGCGAAGTCTGTAACTGAACAGGTATTTAATACATAAATATCAGCACCTTCCTCAAAATGTATCGTCTGATATCCCTGATTCTCAAATGACCTGCGGATACTGGATGTTTCAGAAAAATTGAGTTTACATCCCAACGTATGGAAAGCTACAGTTTTGGGTGTTGACATGATTAGTTGTTTACCTTTTTTTGTCCTTCCTTAGGTTTTTCCTCTTTTTTTGGTTTTTCAGGTAATTTTGCACTCTCCTTGGGTTTTTTTTCCGGAATGGCAGGTTTTTCAACCGGAGGCACATCATTTACTTCTTCAAGTTCCAATTCGGAAATTTCCTGGGCAGCAGTATCTTCTGGAAATAGTTCATCAACCATTGATCTGAGATCCCTGAATCCGGTTTTTAAAAGAGAATCCTTAAGCGTTGAATCTTTCATGACGGCGTAATATTTATCAGGAGAAAACCAAAGCTTTAATGGGCAGGCCATTTTTTCAATTATTTTTTCATTTCGCGGAAATTCTTCTTGAGTAAGCGAAGCAAATTTAGGGTCAATAGATACTTTATACCAGAAATGACCTGCAACAGGAAGAGCAAGTGCTGCACCGCTTCCGAAATTCATACTGCGGAACCTGACTGCCGGACTGGGACCACCTACCCAAACGCCGGTTAATAATTTGGGGTTGTATCCTATAAACCAACCATCGGAGTGATTTTGCGTTGTACCTGTTTTTCCTGCAAAATCACAATGTCTGCAGAATTGACTTTTCAAAGCATTGGCAGTTCCGTATGTTATTACGTTTTGCATCATTCTGGTCATAGTATAAGCGATAGTTGAGTCCAATACCTGAACGGGATCTTTTTTGTCCATTTTTTCATAATCGTAAATGACATTTCCATACCGGTCTTCTATTTTTATAATAGCCACCGGTTCCGTTTTATAACCATAATTTGCCATTGTTGCATAAACCTCCATCATTTCAAGTAATGAAATTTCAGTGGCACCCAAACTTATTCCAAATTCTCTGGGGAGTTTTGATTTTACACCTAATTTAGTCGCCATATCGATAGTTTTTTGAATTCCAACTTTTTCTATCAATTTGGCAGCAATTACGTTTTCAGAATAAGCCAATCCACCGGTCAATGAGTAATAACCTCCGTATCTATTGTCAGAATTTTTAGGAGACCAGTCTTCTATAGTTACTTCAATATTATGAAAATAGGTACAAGCTTTTATACTGTCCGCCAATGCGGCCGCATAAACAATAGGCTTAAAAGTAGATCCTACCTGTCTTTTACTTAGAATATGGTCATATTTAAATTGAGTAAAATCAGTTCCGCCTACCCATGACTTAATATATCCATTGGATTGATCCAATGCCATAAAGCCTGTATTTAGCAAAGTGAAATAATATCTGACACTATCCAAAGGTGTAAGCATAGTGTCGGAAACTGAAGGTTTGTCTGTCCAGGAAAAAATGGTCATGGGTACTGGTGTACTGAAGAGGGAATCAATCTGATTTTTAGATTTACCTTCATCAACATATGTTTTGTAACGGTCACTTTTTTTAACCTGTTCGTCTATCCACTTATCGTCTCCCCATGGTTTTTCATCTTTTACTCCTTTCCAATGTTTTTTAAATTCTTTCTGGATGTAGGACATGTGTTTATAAACAGCTTCTTCAGCATGTTTTTGCAAACGACTGTCTATCGTAGTATAAATTTTTAGACCATCAGTGTAAATATTGAAATTTTTTCCATCGTCTTTCTGAATATTTTTTAATATTCTGGGGAGTTCCTTGGTTCTTAAATATTCTCTGAAATAGGGGGCAGGCCCGTCATTATTGCCATAATCTTCGTGAGGTTTTGCCGTAATCGGAGTGTTAATTAGTTTTTCGTATTGCTCTTCATTAATAGAACCGGTGTTAATCATTTTTGATATCGTTGCCATTTCTTTGGAGTCAAAACGAAAATCCTTGTTTTTTAACATTTGTTTTAAAACCAGGTTGCGTCTTTCTTTTGAATTTTCGGGATTTCGTGTCGGGTCGAGGGCAGTAGTAGCTTTCAGCATTCCAATAAGCGTTGCCGCTTCGTCGGGGTTTAATTTTCTTGGCCTTTTATTGTAAAAATATCTTGAGGCTTCCTGGATACCAAATCTATTTCCACCAAAAGGAACGGTATTAAGGTAAAGCGTCAGTAATTCTTCTTTATTGTAAATATTCTCCAACCTCATAGAGGTTATATTTTCCCGTATTTTGTTTATCAGTAAACTAAAACCAGGAATGAAGTAATTTTTTCTCCTGTAAAGATTTTTAGCAAGTTGTTGACTTAATGTTGAACCTCCTCCCAGATTTTGTTTATTGGTAGCCATACCTTTAAAAACCCTCAGCCAGGACCGCAAATCGATGCCACTATGCTCGAAAAATCTTTTATCTTCTATGGCAAGTAATGCGGTAATAAGATATGGAGAAATACTATCCAGATCAATAGTGGTTCTGTTTTCCGTGTAGTACTTACCCAATACAATCCCATCAGAGGAATATACTTCTGAAGCATTGGCCGTTTCAATATTTTTTAATTCTTTTTTGGATGGCATTTTGCCGAATAAACCCAAAGATACCAGAATGACCAACATAAAAAAGAACGAAATACCACCGCCAATTATCAAAAAAAACCATTTAAAAATTCTCGATTCCCGTGGGTTTTTATCAGCATATTTGCGCCAGGATTTTTTTAAAGGAAGCAGAAAAGTATTTACCTTGCTTGTCAACGGATTGAAAAAAACCCTGACTGGTTGCAGACTACGATGGAAAAAAGATAAAATGTTGTTTATTAATGGTTTCAATACCTGAATTTTAAAAAAAGAGGTGCGAAATTAATAATTTCAAACGAAATTAACTAAATTTCTCACATTCTCTTTTTAATACCGTAAATTTATTACGAAATAATTTGAAACCATTTTTGATGTTTAATAATAAATGTCAGGGGTGCAAAAGTATTCTTAACAAATTCACCCCGGGTATTTATTGGGATACAAAAAGAGATTATTGTTTTGTATTACATGTACTGATACCAAAAGGTGCATAAAGTGGGCAAAAACTTATAACACTGGTAAGAACAAATACCCCTGCAAGAACCAATAATACCAATCCAAGAGTACCGGTAATGATATTTCCAAAATAAAGTGCTGCAATGACCACTGCAATAATAATTCTGATGATTTTGTCAGTACTTCCCATATTTGCTTTCATGATATTAAAATTTTACATTAATTAAAATAGTGAATGAATTTTTTCATTCCAACCATACAAAGATAAGGCTTATTAGATTTTCTTAGCGTGACCAATATCACGCTCAAACAATTTCTATTATATTTTTTTCAATCTTTACTTTTCCATCCTCCTCGAGTTTTTTGATGACTCTGCTTATAACTTCCCTTACAGTCCCTAATTCTCCTGCTATTTTAGTCGGTGAATATCCTAGTTTTTTTTCACCTGTAATTTTACTTTTCATTACAAGATATTCAATAACTCTTTTATCCATGTTATTAAAAAGTACCTGATGAATGGTTTCCAGTAAATCAGTGTATCTTTTATCGTACTCTCTGAAAAAAAGTTTATGAATTGCGGGAAATGATTGTAACCAGAAAGGAAGTCTTGATGCCGGCATTAACAGTATGGTAGATTTTTTTTCTGTTACAGCAAATACTTTACTCGGCTGATTCTGAAGAACAGCTGAAAATGACATCACACAACTTTCAGAAGGTTGTATATAATAAAGCAGCAATTCTCTTTCTTCAAATTTGGAATATACTTTTACCAATCCTTCGAGTACTATGGGAATGTAATTGACATATTGCAGCTCTTTCAGTATTTCTATACCGGGAGCAATTTCTTTTATGTCAGAATCCTGTATTACCTTTTCTGCCAGTTCAATTCCTAAAAAGGATATTTTAGCGATGATTTCTTTCTTTTCCATTGAATGTTTTACTTGAAACTCAATGGTAAACTTATCACATTTTTCTGGTTTTGTGGAAAAAATTAATTCAGATTACAGACGAAACACCAAAATAATGTATTCTGTACCCTATGATTTTTTTTTGGAGAGGATTGAGCTAATTATAATGTAAACATTATTTTCTTTTTAATATTTAACGTATCTGATAATCTTTCTTCAAGATGTCTGGTGTATAATATCGGATATTTTTTATTTTTGCACTATATTTAATCCGATATGCAGTTTTCATCAAAAATTTTGGAAGACGCTGTAATGGCGCTTTCAGGCTTGCCGGGAATAGGGAAAAAAACCGCATTGCGTTTGGCCTTACATTTATCGGCTGATAAACATCAGAAATCGCTAAAAATTGCAGAGGCTTTGACGGTTTTGCACAACGACATTAAAACCTGTAAAAAATGTTTTAATCTTTCCGATACTGAAGTATGTGGTATTTGTCAAAATGATTCCAGACGCCACAAAATCATCTGTGTGGTAGAATCCGCCAGAGATGTTATGGCCATAGAAGAGACCAACCAGTTTAACGGTATGTACCACGTTTTGGGCGGTGTTATTTCACCATTAGAAGGTATTGGACCCAATGATTTGAATATTGATGCGCTTATATCACGTATTCAAACGAAAGAAATTGATGAAATCATCATGGCCATCAGCCCTACAATAGAGGGAGAAACGACCATCTATTATATATCAAAATTATTAAAGGAAGCTCCGGTAAAGGTTTCCGTCATTGCAAGGGGTATTTCTTTTGGCGGAGAACTTGAATACGCAGATGAACTGACTTTAGGCAGGTCAATTATGGCAAGACTGCCTTATCATGCTGAAATTTAATTCAGGCTTATGTATGATATAGGCATTGTTATTGTCAATTACAATGTAAGACATTTCCTTGTACAATGCCTGCAATCAGTCAGGAAATCAGCTTTAAATGGCCTCAGTATAAAAACCTGGGTTGTTGATAATGCTTCGGTAGATGGGGCAGTTACACTTTTAAAAAGGGAATTTCCTGAAGTAGAATTGATTGAAAACCACAATAATGTCGGTTTTTCGAAAGCCAATAATCAGGCAATACCATTAATTGACGCCAGATATGTCCTTTTGTTGAATCCGGATACAATTCTGGAAGAAGACACCTTATATAAGTGTTTTCAGTACATGGAAAAACATCAGGAAGCCGGTGCTCTTGGTGTGAGAATGATAGATGGTAATGGTCAATTTTTACCTGAATCCAAACGCAAAATACCAGACCTTTGGAATTCTTTTTGTAAGTTGACTTATCTCTCAAAATTATTTCCTTCGTCCCCTGTTTTCAGTGGTTATAATCTGGGATATCTTGACGAAAATCAAATTGCAGAAATTGAGGTTTTGTGTGGGGCATTTATGTTTTTACGCAAAAAAACACTCGATAAAACCGGACTCCTTGATGAAAGGTTTTTTATGTATGGGGAAGATATTGATCTTTCTTTCAGAATAGGTCAGGCGGGGTATAAAGTCATTTATTTTCCGGAAACAAGTATTATACATTTTAAAGGAGAGAGCACAAAAAAAGCGTCACTTCAATATGTAAAAACATTTTATGGAGCTATGTCTCTTTATGTAAACAAACATTATACAGGAAAGAGGTCGTTGATCTTTCGCTGGTTTATATTAATAGCTATACAAATCCGTGCATTTTTAAGTCTCGTATCAAAATTTTTACTTGTCCTGAGTAAAATTATACTGGACGTTTTTGTAATCTGGGGTTCTTTACATTTTATCAAATCACAATGGGCATCCTATTATTTCGGAGATCCGGATTATTATCAGGGTACTTTCATACACGTCAACATCGTGATTTATACCTTAATATGGATATTCAGTCTTTGGTTTTTTGGAAGATATGACAAAAAATACAACCGTTTGTTATTATTTTACGGGGTTTTATCAGGTCTTTTGGGAATTTTAATGGTGTATGCGCTGGAACCTGAAGCGTACAGAACAAGCAGGGCACTTATCATTATAGGTAGTTTTGCTACTTTTATCTACATCATGGTCAGTGAATTATTATTTTATTTTTTGCAAAAAAAGGAAAATAAAAGTGAAACTACCATGATTGTCGCCCTTAAAGAAGATGCAGAAAAATTAAAAGAACTATTGACAAGAAGCAGAACTAATGAAGGAGATATATATGTCATTAATCCAGGAAGTGATACCTCAGACCCTTATTATTCAAATCATATCAGCAACCTTGAAAAAACGGTTCGGTATTTAAAAGCGGACCACTTGATTTTCAGCAGTAAAAGTCTTCCCATAAAAGACATCATGGAATATATGACTACCTTACACCATGACATTGAATTTAAGATTGCAGGCGATGAAAGTCTGGGTATAATAGGAAGAAAAGTGCCGGGGGAAGAGCTCTATAGTCTCGAGATCAGATTTCCACTGATGGACAGTCTGTGGAAAAGGACAAAGTGGTTGACAGATATCTTTTTATGTTTCGTTTTTATTGTTTTTTTTCCTTTAATATTTATATTAAATGTTTTTTCAAAACAAGCTATAAAAAATATTTTTTTGGTGCTGATTCAGAAAAAAACTTGGGTAGGTTATGGCGGAGACCCGTCAGATTATAAATTTTTACCGGAATTGCCTAAGGCAGTTATATCTTATCCTCTGTCAAAAAAATATTTTATGTACCAGGAAGGACATTTTAAAAATGAAAATGTAGAATATGCGAAACAGTATTCACCCTTTTCAGATATTGCCATAGTTTTTTCAAATATAAACAATTTACATGGAAAATAGTCAGACATTGACTTTGATTCAGAACAAAGCAAAAGAAATTCATAAAGATGTTTTGAAGATAAGAGAACATCTTCATATGTATCCTGAATTATCATTTCAGGAAAAAGAGACTTCTTCCTATATCGCCGGGGTACTTACATCCTGTCAAATACCATTTACCACCGGTTGGGCAGGATATGGAATTGTCGCTGTAATTGAAGGGGAAAATCCTGGGAAAAATCTGGGTTTAAGAGGAGATATGGATGCCTTACCCATTCAGGAAAGTAGTGACACATTCTACAAATCCAGAAATCCGGGTGTCATGCATGCATGTGGCCACGACGTACACACTTCTTGTTTATTGGGAGCTGCCATGATTTTACAAAGTGTAAAAAAGTTTATCAAAGGAAATATTGTTTTGATTTTTCAACCTGGAGAAGAAAAACTTCCGGGGGGTGCCGGCATAATGATAAAGGAGGGTGTCATTGAAAAATATCAATTGAATGCAATTATTGCTCAACACGTTTACCCTTCAATGGAAACAGGAAATGTGGGTGTCAGGTCAGGTTTGTATATGGCATCTGCTGATGAAATTTATATAACGGTGCAGGGGAAAGGTGGCCATGCTGCCATGCCTCATGAATGTGTTGACACGATATTGATGGCAAGTCAGGTATTGGTGAATCTTCAGCAAATTGTATCCAGAAACGCTCCACCTGCCGTTCCTTCTGTTCTTAGTTTCGGAAAATTCAACAGTGACGGAGGGGCTACCAATGTGATTCCGGATAAAGTTTTTATCGAAGGTACGTTCAGGACTATGGATGAAAAATGGCGCAAAAAGGCTCATGCCCGTATAGTGCAGATTGTTGAAGAAACGGTTGCCTCTTTTGGAGGAATTTGTGAAGTCAGAATTGAAACCGGTTATCCATGTCTTATAAATGAACCGGAACTTACAAAAAAAGTCAAATCGGATGCTTGTCATTATCTTGGAGAAAAACATGTTGAAGAATTGCCATTGCGTATGACCTCGGAAGACTTTTCTTTTTTTTCACAACATCTGCCTGCCACTTTTTATCGTTTGGGTACCGGTAATAAAAGCAAAGGAATTGTCTCTCCCGTTCATACCTCCAACTTTGATGTCGATGCTGATGCTTTACGAGTCGGGTCAGGTCTAATGGCCTGGGTGGCTTTATGTCGAATTAATGACATGAGTGAATAAATAAAACTTGTTTGAAATATGAAAATAGGTATAACAGGTGGAATGGGCTCCGGGAAAACAACAGTGTGCAGCATTTTTGAAAGTATGGGCGTCCCCGTGTATTATGCTGATGTGATGGCTAAAAAAATTTTAATTTCAAATAAAGAAGTTAAAATGAAAATTAAAATTCTATTAGGTGAAAAAGCATATTACAAAAATGGTCGTCCCGACAGGACTTTTATTGCGTCAAAAGTTTTTACGGATAAAAGATTACTTGAATCCTTGAATGCTATTGTGCACCCTGCAGTGCATCATGATTTTGAAAATTTTTATATTGCACACAAAGATAAAGCACCTTATATTCTCAATGAAGCAGCTCTTTTGGTGGAAAACGGGTCTTTCAAAAGATTTGAAAAACTTATTGTAGTAACCTGTCCTGAAAAAATAAGGATTCAGAGAATTCAAAAAAGAGATAAAACCACCATTGAAGTTATTCAGAAAAGGTTGCAAAATCAGCTTCCTGAAGAAGAAAAAATCAAACATGCAGATTTTATAGTAAACAACAGTGGTGAAAAAGCATTGATTCCGCAGATTTGGGAGATTCATCAGAAACTCATCAAATAACCTTATTGGTTGGTTAGTAATCTTCGTTTTTGACAAACAACAAAAGCTCTGGTAATTCAATTATTTTAACAGCAAAATCTTCTCTTTCCAATCTTTTGCCTTTGAAATACGGAATCATTTTTGCAGAAATATTGTATTTGTCCAACAATTCATTTTTAATGGAAAGTGCCTCTTTATAAGTGCTAAAATTTCCAAGCAGATAGTGGTTATTATCTGAAAAGCCTGTTTTTTCAATGATAATATCATCAAATATATTTAATACTTCGTTTCGAAAGATTTGCTGACTTTGAGCTATAAGCAAGCGAAAAACAAGGGTGTCTTCTGACTGCTTAAAAAAACTATATTTTTCGTCAAGAAAGGATTCCGGAATACTTAAATCGGAATACATTACATTAAAATTAGGATTCGTTTCAATCATTCTGAATTCAATTCTTTTGTTGTTTTTTTCTGCAATACTGGATTTAATTCCATTAATAAAGGGTGTAGCGACAGGATAAGATGCACCACAAGCCTTTAAGGTAATTCTTTCTGGTGCAATTCCTTTCTTAATAAAAAAATCACCGACTGTTTCTGCTCTTTTTAAAGAAAGGTATAGATCTATATCTCTGCTGGTTTCCTGAAAACTATGGCAATAAATAATGAGATGTACGTCGGGAAAAACAAGCATATTTTCAGCCAGTTTTGTGGTTATGGTTAGATTGGCAGGAGATAGTACATCTTCATTGGACAAATACAATAAGGGTTTAAGTAATAAATCAACTTTAGCTATTTTATTTTCTTGTTTTGATCTCGATATCCGTATCGAATCTGTATAAATACCCATAAAGGCAGGGGATTCTGCAAATAGTAATTGATCAAGTTCCTGTTCTTTAAAATATAAAGTATATAAATCTGATTTTCCGAAGCCTCCGGCCTTATTGCTTGAATAAATGGCATTCATCCCGTCGGGTGAAATGACTGTACCGGTTTCATCCCAGGGAGAATTTACAGGAAATCCTAAATTGTAAAGAGATGACCATTCATTTTTTGTCGTGTTGAATACAGCTTTAAAGATATCCATTCCACCCAGTCCCTCCATTCGGTTTGAGGAGAAATATAAAATATTACCACTTTTTGTAAGAAAAGGTGAGATGTCATCATAGGAGCTGTTAATTTCAGGTCCAAAATTTACAGGTTTTTCCCAAGCGCCGTTTTGAAAGCGACTGTAAAAAATGTCATAGCCGCCAAATCCTTCCAATTGTTTCGAAGAAAAAAATATAAGACTATCGCTAAATAGAAATAAATCTTTGTCTCCTTTTTGGCCGTTCACAGGAAAGCCAGTTTTAGAAGGAAGTTTTTCATAATTATATTCTATTGTAAAAGTATCTGTATAATACTCAAACAGATCGTTGTTCTGTTTTGTCCCATAAAAAAGTACATTTCCTTCATTGTTGAAATCAAGGACTATATCGGTTTTAGGTGTATTCAGCAAAGGCAAAAATGTAGTTGGTTCTGACCAATTTCCGTTTATATAATCACTGTAATACATATCTGCGGAATAAAATCCATTTTTTTCATCGAGTAATCCGGCAAAATTTCTTTTGCCCCCGGTACTACCCGGTCGTGCGGAAGAAAAATAAACCCTCTCCTGAAAATTCGGACTGTATACAGGTTTTGTTTCTTCTTCAGGTGTATTAATAATACTGCCCAGATTTTCGACAAATGCAACCTGAGGGGTTTTTAAAATTTCGAGGGCAAAACCACATCTTCGGACTTCTTCAATCATGGGCAAAAAGTCATCATGTTTATGGTCTATTAAACTCAGGTAGCGTTTCAAAAATGCAGCTCCATCCGAATATTTTAATATTTTAATATGAGCAAGACCCAAATATTTAGGAACATCTATATCACCGGTTTTGAAAGATTCCTGTTTTTTTAAATCTTCGAGACATTGTTCAATTTTATCAAGATGATAATTACAGACGGCACGAAGAAGTAAAAGATCAGGATTTTTTTCAACCTTAGAACTATTCGCCATCATAGTCAGGGCAGTTGAATAATCCTTTACTTTTATATGTTTTTTTATCTGATTTACATTTTGAGAATTTGCCTGCAAAACAAATAAACATAATAAACAAATCAAAAACAGATTTTCTATTTTGGTCAATGAATAAATGATTTGTTTATCAAACAGGTTCATTCCGTTAAATACTTTGTTCTGAATCAAACTTTTCAAGATAGTCTGCGATTCTCCTCAAAAAAGAACCGCCCAATGAACCATCCACAACTCTGTGGTCATAAGAAAGCGATAAAAACATCATATGGCGAATGGCAATTACATCGCCAAATTCTGTTTCGATGACGGCTGGTTTTTTCTTTATTGAACCTGTAGCAAGAATCGCTACCTGAGGTTGATTAATAATCGGTGTACCCATTACATTTCCAAAAGTACCTACATTAGTCAATGTGAATGTTCCATCCTTAATTTCTTCCGGCTTTAATTTATTTTCTCTTGCTCTTCCTGCCAGATCATTGACCATTTTTGTCAAACCTACAAGATTAAGATGGTCTGCATTTTTTATTACAGGAACGATTAGATTTCCGCTGGGAAGGGCAGCTGCCATCCCTATATTAATTTCTTTTTTCCTTATGATTTTGTACCCATCCAAAGAAATATTGACCATAGGAAAATCCTTGATGGCTTTGACGACGGCTTCAATAAAAAGGGGTGTAAAGGTGATGTTTTCACCATATTTTTCACTAAACTTCCTTTTGTTTTTTTCTCTCCATACTACCAGATTGGTCACATCGGCTTCTACGAATGAAGTAACATGTGGAGAGGTTTGTTTGGACATGACCATGTGGTCTGCAATCAACTTTCTCATTCTGTCCATCTCGATAATTTCGACATTGCCTCCGAATGAAACACTTGGAGTACCCGAAGTCACATTTGGTGCCGGAGTTTGAACAGGAGAGCCCGTCACCGTTTGCTTAGCAGAGGTCATTGAATTGCCTCTGTTCTGAAGATACATTACCATATCTTGTTTGGTTACCCTGCCGCTATTGCCGGTTCCAGGCACCGTACTCAATTCGGAAAAAGAAATTCCTTCCTGTTTTGCCATATTTTTGACCAGGGGAGAATAAAACCGTACATCTTCTGATGTACTTTCGAAAACAGGGGCTGAAGAAGAAGCTGGCTGCGGTGTTTCTGATTTTTCCAAAGAAGCTAACGGTGCTGGTACTTGTGTGGGTGCTTCTGCTTTTTCTGCCACAGCGAGCGAAGGAGAAATTTGTCCTGCTTCTGTTTCAATAATAGCAATCACTTTACCGATTTCGACCACCGAATCTTCCGGATAAAGCGATTCTATCAAAGTTCCTTCCACAGGGGAAGGTATTTCAGAATCCACTTTATCGGTTGCAATTTCAAGTACTGTTTCGTCCAATGCTATTTTGTCACCGGGTTTTTTTACCCATTTCAAAATAGTAGCCTCCATAATACTTTCTCCCATTTTGGGCATAATCAATTCTACTCTCGCCATCCTATGTACTTTTCAGGTTTTGAAGCGCAAAATTAAGGAAATTATTTCTTTCAAACCCTGTTTATTAAAGAAATGCCTTAAAGTTTATTGTTTTTTGATTTTATTATGATGATATTTCTTTTTTCAGAAAAATATCTTTTTCAGAAATGTATTAAAACTCATTTTATCAACCAAAAATGAAAAGGATTAATAGAATAACCATCAAGAATCTTATTATTCTCTAACCTTTGAATTTCATAATAAAAAACACCATGCAGATAGTTGTCGTAACCAAAAAATTAATGCACAACTATATCAGATTATTATTTTTCAGCTTCAGTTACATAATATTTAAGTAAAAACAACCTCAGTATATTTAAAGCAGCCTGTGTTGCCAGGGTGATGTTTTGTTCCCGCTTTTTACCGAATTTCAGCAATCTGGTTTCCACATTTGTGCTGTTGCCAACAGCTATCCACACTGTTCCTACAGGTTTTTCAGGGCTGCCTCCGGTTGGACCGGCAATTCCACTGATGGCTACGGCTACGTCTACATCCAGTACTTTTATTCCATTTTCTACCATTGATTTTACCGTCTCTTCACTTTCGGCGCCATAGGTATTCAGGATATTGTCAGGTACGCCGACGATCCGGTTTTTGATTTCATTGGTGTATGCTATGATTCCGCCGGTGTAATAGGCTGATGCACCTGCTACGGAAGCCAATCTTGCACTAACTCTGCCACCCGTGCAACTTTCCAACGTTCCTATTTTTAAGGAATACGAATTACAGAAACCGCCGATCACCGTTTCTAGATTGGTGTCTCCTTTTCCTATAAGGCTAGAGCCTAAAACAGAACTTACATTCTCAGAAAATCCGGCAAACTGTTTTTCCAATATTTCTGAAGCGAAATTACCCCTGGCGGTAAGTCTTAACCTGACTTGTCCTAGTCCTGGTAGATAAGCGACAGAAAAATAATCAGGCATCTGTTGTATGGTATCTTTCAGACTGTCTTCAATTTCCGTTTCTCCTTTTCCGGCTACTACAAATGTCTCCTGAAGCATAGTTTCGTGTAAAGCCGGCATTAGAATTTTAGGTATAACTTCTTCCTCCATAATAGCTTTCATTTCATACGGAACACCGGGAAGAGAAACCAACAAACATTGCCTTACTTTAAATAACATACCTGGGGCAGTGCCCATGCTATTATGAAGGATTTCCACACCTTCAGGCAAATAACACTGTTGTTTGTGTGAAGGTGACAACGGTCTTTGGAGTTTTTCAAAAATCGTTTTTATTCTTTCATAAACTATTTCATTAAAAATCAGAGGTGTTTTCAGAAAATCTGCAATGGATTTTACGGTAATATCATCTTTGGTGGGACCGAGCCCTCCTGTCATAATAACCAAATCGTTTTGTTCAGTTAGTAAAGTTAATGTCTCTGTTATTTTGTCCTGGTTGTCACCTACAGAAATTAGGGACTGGGGGATAATTCCCAAAGCGGATAATTTTTCGCCCAACCATGCAGAATTAGTATCTACAATTTGTCCTATAAGTATTTCATCGCCAACGGTGAGTAAGCTTATTTTTTTGATGTTCATAAACAGTTTTGCGCTTTAAAGAGCCTTTCAAATAAAACTATGGTTACCATGAAAAGTTTATCATTCAGAATAATAACGCACAAATTCAAAATGTAAAATCTGAAATTTTTACCTGACAACAAAATGGTACATTTTCACAACTTTACGGCATTTAAAGGCAAACCATTGAAGCTTCGTGACATCAAAAACAATATCCTTTTTTATCAATGACGGCATTGGCGATTTTCCGTCTGTTTTCTTTGGTATTCTGCAACGGATATTTTGTGAATTTTCTGATGCCGCTGATATACCCTGCTTTAAGACTGTCATCAATAAAATTGCCTGTTAAAGTAAGGCATGTTGTGTATACTTTGTTGTTGGCATCATGAAAGATTGTCTGTATCAGACTTTTATCCAAATCCATATCAAATCTCTCAGCCATTTCACTTCTTTTCATGCAGCGAAGAAGGGCTGATTCTGTATTGTATATTTCGATAATAAGTTCGGACAAATCTAAAACGATTTCCTGTTCAGTTTTCAAATCTAAACCGCCGGACATGGCTTTTTGCGCAGCCGTACCCAATAACATGATTAACACTTTTTTGTAAGAAGACAAAGCCTTTTGTTCTTCGGGGTAAGGTCCGGAAAATTGTATATCACCTGTGACCCCTTCCATCAGTTCTTTCTGAACAGCCATTGCCGGTGTCATAAGATCCAATTTTCCTTTCATCGCCCTTTTTAGTAAGGTGCTGATAATCAATAGTCTGTTGATTTCATTGGTGCCTTCAAAAATTCTGTTAATTCTACTGTCTCTATAGGCTCTGGCTACATAACCTTCCTCAGAATATCCCATTCCTCCGAATATCTGAACAGCTTCATCCACACAAAAATCAAGAACTTCGGAACAAACCACTTTTATAATTGAGCATTCAAGGGCATATTCTTCAGCGGCTTCCAGTTTACTTTCTTCAAATGACATGCCGTCTGATTTTGTTTTTTCTTCCATTTGCTGGATAGAATGAGCGGCTCTGTACACAATAGATTCCGAAATAAATGACCGAATGGTTTGTTCGGCCAGTTTGTGTTTAATGGCACCAAATTGAGCAATTTTGGTGTCAAATTGTTCTCTTTCTGTGGCATATTCTGTGGATACATTGACCAACATTTTAGAAGCTCCCATGGTTGAAGCACCTAATTTGAACCTGCCTATATTTAAAACATTAAAAGCAATAAGGTGACCTTTTCCGATATCACCTAAAACATTTTCCACCGGAACTTTTACATTTTCGAGAAACACCATTCTTGTCGAAGAACCTTTAATACCCAACTTTTTTTCTTCTGCACCAAGAGTAAGACCTTCTGAATTTTTTTCAATGATAAAACCGGTAAATTTATCGCCATCTGCCTGAGCAAATACTGTAAAAATATCTGCAAACCCTGCATTGGTAATCCACATCTTCTGACCATTTAAGATATAATGTGTTTTTTCCGGATTCAGGATGGCAGTCGTTTTTGCAGCAAGGGCATCCGATCCACTGGAAGGTTCGGTGAGGCAATATGATGATTTCAGTGACCCATCAATGAGACCCGGTAAATATTTCTTTTTTTGTGCTTCGGTGCCAAAATAGAGGATGGGAAGCATGCCGATTCCGGAATGGGCGTTGTAACTTACACTGAAAGAACCAGAAGGACCTACTTCTTCACCGATGATAGTGTTGGTAATAAAATCCATCGCACTTCCGCCGTAATTTTCAGGCATGTGCGTACCAAAAAAACCAAGTTCGGCAAACTTTTCCATAATGGAGGGAATAAGTCCTTCTTCAAGTTTTTCAATTCGATCTGTATGGGGGCGGATTTCCTGCTGGATAAAATCACGAATGGTTTGACGAATCATTTCCTGTTCTTCCGATGAATCTTCAGGAATAAAAATATCTTTGTAATCTGTGTTGGACACTAAAAAATGTCCTCCTGAGAGCATTTCACGGATGAGGGTATCAGTTGCCATGGTACAATTTTTTTAAAAATTAAACTCAAAGTTAAATTTTTAATATTAAAAAGACAAAAAAATAAAAAAAATTAACTAAAAATTAAACAATTGAGCGACTTCGTGACAAAAATATCTTCAAAATTTATTATCAGAACATAAAATTTGAATCTTTTTTTTTTAGTATTTTCATTTCGTATCCTGACATGATTTTTTGCCATTTTTTAGGAAAAATTTCAATGATTTAAAGTATTATATACGTTGTATTGGCGTAAAAGACCATAATTATTGATATCTTTGCCAATAAATTAATGATACTTTGAGCGTATTTAATTTTAATAAACATACGATATTAATCATTCTGATCCAAATGAACATTGGTTTTGTTGGAATCGGTCAGGGTAGTGTTATATTAAGAGAACCTGCTTCTGTCACTGCCATGATGGAAGAATTTGTATTGTATGGCAAAACAAATGAAAAAGTTAAAGCATGGCGAATACAGATTATAACCACGGATGACCGCAGGGAAATGGAAACTGCCAAAAGTAAATTTATATCCATATATCCTGATATTTCTTTGGAATGGAAACATATTGTTCCCTATTACCAGGTCAGGGTCGGCGCTTTTTATGATAAAAACAAGATGATGCCATTTTTGCTGGAGCTCAAAAAAACTTTTCCTGCAGCTACTCCGGTTTACGATCATATAAGTAAAAAGACTCTGGTTAATAAATAATTTCTCTTAATGAAAGCAACAAGGACTAAAAGTTCGCTTGACTGGATATTAATATCTTCCTATCTAAGTTTGGTTACTATAGGATGGTTTATGATATATTCAACTGTTTACGACCCTGAAGTTCCTCTGCAGTTTTTGGATGTTCGCACTCCGATCGGATCTCAGACGTTGTGGATTGCTATATCTTTAATCATATTTATCGTTGTGTTGACCCTTGACTGGAAATTCTGGAATACATTTGCTGTGCCTATCTATGTCATTTCCCTTTTATTTCTCGTTCTCGTTCTGATTTTCGGAACGGTAATAAACGGTGCCAAAGCATGGTTTGATTTTGGTTTTTTTTCATTTCAGCCGTCAGAATGGGCAAAATTGGGTACTGCACTTGCCTTGGCGAGTTATTTAAGTTTTAATAAAAAAAACTACCTTGACAGTAATACTTTATGGACAGCGATTGGAGTTTTTATGATACCGGCTTTATTGATTTTATTGCAACCGGATGCGGGTTCTGCCATGGTATTTTTTTCATTTTTTATACTTATGTTCAGAAAGGGCATGTCATATTGGTTTTACCTTACCGCTATAGGTCTGGTCACCATATTTATTACTTCATTGGTTTTTTCACCTTTATTGGTGACATTGGTTGCGTTTATGCTGGGTATTTCAGTATTGATGTATGACCAATTGCCGGTTGGTAAAGCTTCAGGTTATATCCTTGCCTTGCTGGCGGTTTCTGTTTTTTTATATGTGAATAATGAACACAAATTAGCACTCATCCCTTTCGGAGGTGGTTTTATAGTGTATTCAATTTTTTTAACGTACAACAGAAACTTTAAAATACCGTTTATCATGTCTTCTTTATTGGTGGTTGCCATAGGACTGGCCTTTTTTTCAGAATTTGTCATTGACAATGTTCTGAAACCTCATCAGCAGGAAAGAATCAATGTATGGTTACGACCGGAAAGATGTGATCCGAGAGGATCATTATATAATATTATCCAGTCCAAGCTGGCTATTGGCTCGGGGGGATTTGCCGGCAAGGGATATTTAAAGGGAGAAATGACAAAATTGAATTATGTACCTGAACAAAGTACGGATTTTATTTTTACGTCCATTGCAGAGGAGCAAGGATTTGTAGGAAGTATAGGTATTGTTATTTTATTTACCATTATCATTTTGAGATGTTTTGCCATTGCAGAAAAAACGAGACTTGAATTTATTAAAGGATTTTGTTATAGTGTCGGAGGCATTATATTTTTCCATTTTATAATAAATCTGGGAATGGCCATGGGATTATTGCCGGTGGTAGGTATTCCCCTGCCTTTCTTGAGTAAAGGGGGGTCTTCACTGGTCATGTTTACTGTTTTGATAGGTATTGTCATTAAAATGAACCAAAACAAAATGACCATAGCATAAATATGAAATTTACCATAGAAAAAGCAGATGACAAAAGTTCTGCACGTGCAGGAATCTTATACACTGATCATGGTGAAATAAAAACTCCTGTATTTATGCCTGTGGGCACTCAGGGAACTGTCAAAGCAATTCATCAGGAAGAATTAAAAACCCAATTGATGCTCCTATGCTGACGGATAGTGGGGGATATCAGGTTTATTCCCTAAAAGGAATGCGGAAAATTACCGAAGAGGGTGTTAAATTTCAGTCGCATATAGATGGTTCAAAACATTTTTTTTCGCCGGAAAATGTAATGGATATTCAAAGAGTTATTGGGGCGGATATCATCATGGCTTTTGATGAATGTACTCCTTACCCCTGTGCATACAATTATGCCAGAAAAAGTATGTTAATGACACATCGATGGTTAGACAGGTGTTTTGTGCAATTTAATAAAACACAACCAGTCTATGGTTATTCACAAACGCTGGCACCTATAGTGCAGGGCAGTACCTTTCCGGATTTGAGAAAAGAGTCAGCTGCGTATATTGCCGGGCAAAATGCAGAATTGAATGCCATTGGGGGATTGTCCGTCGGAGAGCCACATGAAGACATGTATTCAATGACCGAACTGGTGTGTAATATACTTCCAAAAGACAAACCGAGGTACCTCATGGGGGTGGGACTGCCAGAAAACATTTTGGAAAGTATTTCATTAGGAATTGACATGTTTGATTGTGTATTACCTACAAGAAATGCAAGACATGGGATAATATACACTAAAAATGGTGTTTTAAACATGAAAAATGCTAAATGGCAGGAAGATTTTAACCCGATAGACAGTGAAAGTACGGCTTTGACAAGTAAAGTACATACCAGAGCCTATCTGCGTCATTTGTTTAAAACAGAGGAAATGTTGGCAGCACAGATAGCATCACTTCAAAATTTGAGTTTTTTTACATGGCTGGTCAGAGAAGCAAGGATAAAGATTAAAGATGGTACATTTTTCTCATGGAAAACGGAAATGGTCCGAAAAGTATCACAAAGGTTATAATATGCTGAAGATTTTAGACCTGTATATTATTAAAAAATATTTATCCACCTTCTTTTTTACGATGGTGCTTATAACTATGATCTCTATTACTGTTCATTATTTTGAAATGGCGGACAGGTTTTTAAATGCCAATATTACCTGGAAACAAATAGTTTTTGACTTTTACCTCCATTTTATTCCATGGATTAATGGACTTTTATGGCCTTTGTTTTGTTTGTTATCCGTCATATTTTTTACTTCCAGAATGGCAAAAAATTCGGAGGTAATAAGCATCCTGAGTGCTAAAATCAGCTATAATCGATTTTTAAGGCCCTATTTTATTACTGCCATCTTTTTGGGAATTCTTTTGTGGGTGGGAAACAATTATATTATTCCACAAAGCAACAGGTTAAGAAATGAATTTGAAGCGGAATATGTGAGAAAAGGTTTGAAAAGCAGTTTAAACTTCAATACTCATTTTTATATTGGTCCTAATGAAAAGATCTATCTTCGAACGTATTCATCAAGTGACAGTTCAGGGACAACTTTCAGAATAGAAAAATATGACAAAGAAAAACTGATATACATTTTAAAAGCCAATTCTATCAAATACATTAAAGAAACCGGAAAATGGAGACTGAGTAATTATGAAATAAGAGAAATAAATGAGGAGAAAGAGTCTTTAAAAATCGAAGCCCAGGTACCCCTTGATACCGTTCTGGCTTTTGAACCTCACGATTTTGTAAGATACCTCAGACAAATGGATATGATGAATACAAGCGATCTCAGGGAATTTGTGGAAAATGAAAAGGACAGGGGTATTGATTCTGGTAAAAAATATCAGATTGAATTATATAGAAGAACAGCCGACCCATTTACCATATTAATACTGACGCTGATAGGCGTTGTGGTCGCTTCACGCAAGGTAAGAGGAGGAATGGGGTTACATCTTGCTGTGGGCATCATATTGGGAGCTACATTTGTTATTTTGTCAAAGTTTGCAGTGACTTTTTCAACCAATTTATCATTACCACCTATCATTGGTGTCTGGATACCAAACATGTTATTTTCGCTGGTTGCTTATTTACTTTTCAGAAACGCTCAGAAATAATGCCTGTTTAAAGAGTAAAATTTTTGGACATTTTATAATAATTCAAAAGAAAATATGCTCGAAGTTACAATTGATTATGTAAACATATCTCCGGCTGCCCAAATGTATCTGCAGGCCCATGAACGATAAGGTCGCCAGTCTTCTGCTATCTGATGTAATTGATGTATTTGATTTTTTGTGTCCCCTTCAACCCCATACCATAAAATCATTCTGTTTCGGATGGCCAGGTCGTCAACCGGAAAAACGTCATCTCTCATTAAATGAAAAATCAGAATCATTTGGATGGTCCAAAGCCCTACTCCTTTGATGGGTATAAGTGTTTTAATGATAGTATCATCATCAATTTTATGCCAGTGGTTGTCAAGTAAATTATTTTCAATAAAGTATCTGGATATATTATGGATATAAGATGCTTTCTGATAAGACAAACCATAATTTCTGAGCTCATCAGGACTTTTTAAAAGAACATCTTCAGGGTGGAGACTTTGTGAAGTAAAACCCTCACGAAATCTTGTATAAATAGTTTTTGCAGCTTTTGTTGATAATTGTTGAGATACGATTGATGCAACCAAATGTTCGAAAAGTGAAATTACCGGTTTTTCAATAGTCAGCGAAACCTTATTGATGGCGGAAGCCAGAATTTTATCTTTTTGAAGAAAACGTATAATTTCACGATCCGGGGAAAACATTATGAAATTGATTTTTAATAAAAATTAGAGAATAATTATAGCAAATATATTAAAAAATTAATTACTTAAAATCGATTTGAGCTAACGTTTTAGTATTTCGTGTGTAAATATTTCTACAATTTTTTTACATATCTTATGTATTTGAAGTTAAAGGCGATATGAAAAATTTGATTTTAATTTTTAATAAATATCTTTGTATTTCCAATCTGACATTTCATTCATTTTATTTTTTGTAAAAATGGCCAAATTTTTATTTATTCCAATATTTTTTACACTGACATTGCCTCTTGTTGTAGGGCAGGGTTTCAATATGATTAAAAAGTCAAATGTAAAAATTCCGAATCAGTTGTACACTGATATCTGGGGTTATGAGAGAGACAACGGGCAAAAATTTGCTGTTGTGGGTACGCGACAGCTTACCTTAATTTATAACGTCACTGATTGCGGAAATCCTGTACAGGTGTTCCAACACAATGACAGTTTCAGTTCTGTATGGAGAGATTATAAAACCTACGGAAATGCGATATATGCTACGGCTGATCAATCTCCTTACAATCAGGGATTACAAATCATCAATATGGACAATTATACCGTTACCAATATCAGTACGCATTTTGAACGTGCTCACAACATATTCGTTGATACTGCCCATGCGAGACTTTATGTTGCCGGATCAAATACGGTCAGTCGCGGTTTGATAGTCTACGATATAAGTAATCCTCTGACGCCGGTACATTTGTCAAATATTCAGATAAATTTACTCGTAAATGCACCCAACCTAAATACATATGTTCACGATGTTTATGTAAGGAACAATATAGCTTATACTTCAAATGGAAGTATAAAAAAAATGTACCAGCTTGATGTAAGTAACCTGAACAATGTCCAGGTAATGGCAACATATAATGGTGCAGAGGGCTACAACCACAGTGGATGGACAACAGAAGATGGGGTTTATGTTTATGAAGCACTGGAAGTTCCGAAAGGGCTTCCTATAAATATTTACAGGAGGAGCCAAACCAATCAAAATATGCTGGAAAAAATAGGAGACTTTAAAGATCCACTTGAATCACCAATTTCAGAAAATAACAGACCCCACAATCCTTTTGTGCATCAAGACAAATTATATATTTCCTATTACGAAGACGGGGTACAGGTTTACGATGTTTCTGATGGAGCCAACCCAACCAGAATTGCCTATTTTGATACGTATCCCAACAACAATGGAACTGGTTATGGCACCAATTCCACTTTTAATGGTTGTTGGGGGGTGTATCCCTTTATGAGTCATGGTTGTATATTAGCTAATGATATTGAAAATGGGTTTTACACGCTTGAACTTGACTTGCCCGACCCTAATGATAATGGAAATGTATCCATGAGTGAGGATTTAGTACAGGATATTTCCGGGAAAGGTATTGTCTTAAGGTCTCCCAAAGGTTATTGTTTTCAGGTAGGAGTTGACACAAGCGGTAATATTACCCTAACAAGAATGGTTTGTGAAAGTACTTCAGTGGTTGAAAACTATATTTATAAATCAGATATAAGTTTTGCTAACGGTAAATCCATTGTGGCAAAAAACACAAATGGCAATTGTTATAAAATGGGGCTGAATACATTAAATCAGGTAACCGGTACATCTGTTACATGTCCTCAGCCGACAACCCCGAGTTTTAGAATTAATAATAGTAATCTCATCATTGATACATATACTAAGGGAATAATTTTATACAATACATTTTTATCAAATTGTGTACGTCTGACGGTAAGAGACGATGGTACCATTATTGCTACCAACCTTACTGGTTGCCCATAATAATTAAATAATTTCTGATCAAGCCATCAGATATGAAAAAGGAAAAGAAGGAAGAAAGTTTTTTAAAGCAACCATACTATGAAGGTGGGGATTCGGCTTTAAAGGAATTTATAACAAAAAACCTTGTTTATCCAAAACAAGCAATGGAACACAACATTGAAGGGTCTATTCCAATGACGTATGACATCAACTATAAAGGAGAGGTGGCTGATGTCAGATTAATGCATCATTTAGGTTTTGGATGTGATGAAGAAGCCGTCAGACTGGTGAAATTGCTTCATTTTACCGTACCAAAGTTGCCCAGAAACCTTAGGGTTATTTTTCACAAGAAATTAACTATACATTTCAGGCTCCCAAAACACCCAGAAAAAGCATTGGAGTCGCAAGGATATAACATTTCTTATATCCAGAAACCAATTCAAAAAAAGATGGAAAACACCCCTGTTCCGTCAGTGTATACGTATACTATCAATTACGATAATTGACAATTTTACACGTCATCGTGTATTTCCCAATAGTTCTGATTTTCAACTTCATCGATGATGGCAAGATAGTTTTGGTATCTGAATTCAGCAATTTTACCGCTTTCCACTGCTTTTTTAACGGCACAATTGGGTTCGTTCATATGTAAACAATCGGCAAATTTGCATTCTGAAGAAATGGTAAAAAACTCTTTAAAATTGTGCGCAACATCTTTTTTATCAAAATGAGAAAACCCCAGCGTTTTAATTCCGGGACTGTCAATGATCTGTCCTCCGATATCTAAAGTATACATTTCAGCAAAAGTGGTAGTGTGTTGTCCTTTACCGGAAAAATCTGAAATTTCCTCCGTTTTTATCAACAATCTGGGTTGTATTTGATTGATCAAAGTCGATTTACCCACACCTGATTGACCACTGACGAGGGTAGTTTTGTCTTTGAGTATGTTTTTACAATCGTCTATTCCTAACTTTGTTTCTGCTGAACAAAGCAACACCTGATAACCGATATTTTTATAGATAGTTTTGATGTAATTGAATAATTTCATATCCTCCTCATTATAGATGTCAGCTTTATTAAAAACAATAACAACCGGAATACTATAAGGCTCTGTCATTAATAAAAATCTGTCAATAAAACCGAGCTTCAGGTTTGGATTTTTTAAGGTGACAATGAGGAGAACCTGATCCACATTACTTGCCATAAAATGAAGCAGGTGTTTTTTGCGTGGGGATTGGCGGACAATGTAATTTTTTCTGGGTAGAATAGTAACAATACTGGCTACATCTTCTTTTGGTTCCATCTCAATAATAACCTGATCACCTACTGCAATTGGATTGGTCAGTTTCAGATCGTCGAGTTTGATTTTACCTTTTACCCGACATTGAATAATATCAGTTCCTATCCTGACCAAATACCAACTTCCTGTTGATTTGGTAACTACGCCTGTAAGTTTTTCAGACATAAGTAATTAAACTTTTACAAAATTTTTGTGTGAATAGGAATGTATTGCATCAGCCATTTCCAATATCAGGGAAGGTTCCTTTTCTATTGCATTTCCGACAACGATTACATCAGCACCTGCCTTTATATTTTCAAGCGCTTTTTCAGGAGTTTTGATTCCACCACCGACAATAAGAGGAATGGAGATTCCACCACTTACCGCTTCAATCATGGACGTGGATACAGGAGATTTGGCGCCGCTTCCGGCATCCATATAAATCAATTTAAGGCCTAACATTTCCCCTGCTATCGCTGTACAAAGGGCAATATCGTCTTTTGTATTTGGTATGGGATTGGTATTGCTCATGTACTGAACACTGGTAAGGACACCTCCATCGATGAGCATATAACCTGTTGAAATGATTTCGAGGGGACTGACTTTAAGGAAAGGTGCGGTGATGACGTGTTTGCCAATGAGTAAATCAGCATTTCTGCCTGAAATCAATGATAAAAAAAGGATAGCATCAGCTTTATAACTCAATTGGAAAGAATTTCCTGGAAAAAGAATCATAGGAATATTACATTTTTCCTTCATGGATTTTAAAACATAATCCAGCATGTCATTTACGACGAGGCTTCCGCCTATGAAAAAATAATCTACTCCTGCTTCCACAGCATTTTCCAAAACACCTTGCCATTTTGCTAATCGTACTTTGTCGGGGTCAATCAAAACGGCAAATTTTTTTTGTCCGGTTTTTTTTGCCTCTGATAGTTGGGTATATATTTGTTGATCCATCAAAAATAAATCTTTGGCAAAAATATAATAATTTTAGATATTTTCTATTAAACAGAAGACGAATAGTCCTGTTGATATTTTGAAATATAAATTGTAAGGCAACTTTAATTATAGATTGTTATGAATTCTGTACTTTTGTTTTTCTATTTTATTTAAAAAGAAATCAGATTTTTTAATCATTAATTTTAACTAAATGACTTTTAAGCAATTAATAAATTTGGAAGATGCAGCAAAAGAAGTTTGGGTGATCAGCCCTGGTTTGCATTATGATGTTGAAAACAAGGACTTTTCGGAGTTGGTAAGTGTAAATCTGGGACAAAAGACAAAGTATAGATACATTGTTCCTGCGAACATGGCCGTTTTGAAAAATTTAGAAGTTTATAAAAAAAAATATGCTATCAAGGACAGAGAAATAATGGATAATTTTTTGATCCTTCCTGAAAATGAATTCATTCCATTTGTGCTTGAAATAGCCATTTACGATGCAAATACGAATTGTATAGCGTGTGCTGCACCAGCCCTTGAAGGAGAGAATGAAGTCATCAGATTTACCAATGATGCTGCACAACAAATGGCCAAAGATTTCAGGGAAATCTGGAAAAAATTTAAAAGAGAAAAGTTGTAGTTTTCCCTTTATATATTAAAATAAGATATATTTTTTGCCAGGAAGACAACGCACCACGCTTTTAAACTCCATATTCACCATTAATGAAGAAACTTCAGAAGGTTGTTTTCTAAGTCGGTAGGTAATTTGATCAATCGTTAATTCCTGTTCCTGTTTCAGAAGGTTGACCACTTCTTTTTCTGTTTCATCCAGTTCAACAAATAAACTGGTCTGAATAAATTTTCTGGTGTCCATTTCTTCCCAGCGCATGATATAACCTATATCGTCTGCGGATTCAATTAGATGGGCTTTATTTTGTTTGATTAGATTATTACAGCCTTCTGACAAGTCGTCGTTTAATCTTCCGGGAACAGCAAAAACATCTTTATTGTAATCATTTGCCAGTTCTGCTGTAATGATTGATCCTCCTTTTTTTCGTGATTCTATGACAACTATTACATCGCTCAATGCAGCTATAATTCTGTTTCGCATAGGGAAATTTTCTTTGTCTGGTTTGGTTTGAGAAGGAAATTCTGTCAACAAACCACCGGAGTGTAACATTTTTTCTGCGAGTGAACGATTGGGAGCAGGGTACATTATATCCAGGCCATGACCTAACACACCTACCGTTGGCAAAGAGAGAGTAAGTGATTTTTTATGAGCTATACTATCAATACCATAAGCTAGTCCACTTATGATCAATGGATTGTATTTTGCAAGGCTTTCCATGATTTTTTCACACGTCTTTTTTCCGTATTCTGTAGGAGTCCGTGTTCCGACAATACCGACGGTTCTGGTGTGATTTAAAATATTTTGACCTTTATAGAATAATAAGACGGGACAATCATCAAATTGTTTTATCCGATGCGGGTAATCGCTTTGATAGTAGGCAGATGTGGTGATTTGGTTCTGATGGATAAATTTCAGTTCAGATTCAGTCCGACGAAAGTCAGCTTCGCGAATATTTCTGGCAATAGATTCGCCAACAGAAGGTATTTTCATAAGATTTTTCAGTGGTTCTGAAAAAACAGCTTCGACTGAACCGCAATAACTTATCAGGTTTTTAGCAACGATGACCCCGACTTTTGGAATTTTTGTCAGAGTGAGTAATAGCAGTAATTCTTCATCTTTCATTTTTGTGTTAATTTACTTTTAGTAAATATTTTTGAGCATTCATCATATCTCCTTGTTTTTCATACGCTTTGTAAAGCCATTCATTGATAATTTTTCCTTCAGGGTTTAATTTATAGGCAAACAATAAATATTGTACAGCATATTTTGAATACTTTTTATGTGACATCAGCTGAATTCCAATATTCAGATAAAAATCGAAGAGTTCCTTTTGATTGTAACCCTGAGAGATTACATGTTCGCTGTATTCTTTCAAATAGGGAAGATCAGGTCTTCTCAACATTACATTTTTAATATTTAATAAAAAGTCAGACATATCTCCTTCAAGTCTGAAAATTTCTCCAACGATTCCTGCTTCCATTATATTTCCGTTGTAATATTCTGGCAATATCTCACATGCTTTTTGTGCATAAGGAAGGGCTTCTTTAAGGATTGCCAATTTCTCAGGTATCGGACTTTTTTCTTTCTCTTTATAATCGTTATACAAAGCTGTAGCCATAAAGGAATTGGCACGGGCACTGTTTTTTGAAACTTTTATGGCAGATTTATTTAAAGTAAGTGCATTTTCCCAATCCGGTACTCTGCTATAAGTTTTGAAGGCATAAAAAATAATAAAAATGCCCAACAGACTAAAACTTACATATTTACTGAAAGAAAAAGGAAGTTTTTGTACCTTTTCAGTAAGTATATGAACAAGGAAAATACAAAATCCAACAGAAGCCATAAAAATGAATCTGTCATTCATAAATGTTCCAAGGTTTACGATAATATTGGATACGATGGACAGAGTCAGCAGATAGTATACGATACTATAAGTCTCAATATTTTTTCTGAAAAAATATTTAACAGCATACAAAACCATAAAAATATACAAAGCAAGAGATGCAAGAACATAAGGGTTTCCAATATTCATTTTTGGAATGGCATACGGGTAGTAATCATGTGTCAAAGGGTGAGGAAAAATCAAAAGAACAACATATTTTCCCAGTGTATAAAATATTGTGGACATTTTTTCAATAAAAGTCATTCCCAAAAACGGATTGTTCATTATGTCTTTACTCACTTCACTGATTTTAGGAACCCCTGAATAGGAAAACCTGATCATAAGGTACAATAAGGTTACCCCAATAAGAGACATGGTAATCAAACCAATACCTTTTTTGATATTGGGATTAAAAAAATAAAGAGTTAGCGGAATTACGGCCACAAACGTAATGGCATTTTCTTTAGAGAGCAAACCCAACATTAATAAAAATGAAGATAAAATCAACCATTTATTATTAAAATAATCGGAATATCTTAAAGCTGCATACAAAGAACCCAAAGAAAATAAAAGTGCCATTATTTCATCTCTTCCTTTAATATTGGCTACGGCTTCAACATGAATAGGGTGAATGATAAATATAAGGGATACCAAAAAAGGCAGCCCCAGCCAGACGGTCTTATTTGTACGACCAAAAAGTAGAAATAAAACCATAAAAAGTAATATACCGGTAAACCCATACAGTAAAATATTGATGAAATGGCTTGTTTTTGGATTTAGTTCCTTATGAAATTCATATTCGATGGCAAAAGTGACTAATGAAAGAGGTCTGTACCTGTTTCCCTGAACTAAATTTTTTTGCTCTCCAAAATATCCTGTCATACTTTCCGTAGTCATGATATCTTTTATCCCTGCCAATCCTTGTTTGGTAAATTTATTTTCCTCAATAACAATAAGATCATCCAAAACATAACCGTATTGTAAACATTGAAAATATAGTCCGAAAGTAATCACTAAAAGAACCAATGAAGGGACAAGATTTTTTGTCCAGAAAGACTCTTTATGAAAAGGAATCTTTTCTTCTTTTACCAATATAGGTTGTTTAGGCGAAGAAGCCGAAGAATAGGATTTTTTACCTGTTTTTGATTTTGCCATAATATTAATCTACCAATCAACTGCAAAGATTTGGAATTTTACAGTATTTTTGCATTTCTTTTCAAGTTTTATTAAAATTTTAATGAATTTTTTATCAAATAAAGGTTGGATTTATCTTTTAGTCTTTTGCTGGAGTGTCCCTGCACTTTCCCAGTTTAATATAAAAGTAGGGTATAACGGAGCTATTGTAAAAGCACCGTCTCTCAATAATATGATAACTTCGTACAACAATAATTTGACGACAATATATGATGAACTTGAAAAATTTACATCGTTACATGGTCTTGAAATTGGTGTCAGGTACAGAATAGGAAGTGCCGGATTTGAAGCAAGCTGGAGCAGTATAAATAATTCAACAGATGTTTTTGGAGCGATCAACGGGGCTAATTTTTCCAAAAAATATTGGCTTTCACTGACGGAGTATGCATTACATGCAGAAAGTTATTTCAGTTATTTTGGTTTTGGGGCGGGTCTGGGTTACAGAACAGCAAGGATGAAAACGGATATTCCCGGGTCCAGAAGAAAAAAACAGGAACTTGATGTTTCATCAGGATATAATGGCAAATTATATCTCATTTTCCAGATACCAGGAGATAATGTTGCCCTGGTTCTTAAACCTTATGTTCAGATTCCGTTTTCTAAATTACAGTTTGAAGGTTTTGCTGAACAATTAGGTTTGAACCCCGTACCGGATTCAAATGATGATTTCAGAGTTTTTGGTCTCTCTATTCTTTTGTATAACGGAAAACAATAAGACAATTAAATTCGTTTTATTGGTATATACTGCAAGATATAATTATTTCTAAAATTTTGTTCATGAGCAGACAAAAAATAGCCGCCGGAAATTGGAAAATGAATACTACACTTGATGAAGGTATTGAGTTGGTTAATAATTTGATTGCTGCAGAAAAGGATAAATCGGTGTTAACCATATTGGCTGTTCCATTTACCCATCTTGTCACTCTGGATAAAAAAATTAAGTCAAAAGGAAAGTTAAAGCTGGCAGCACAAAACTGTCATCATAAAAATTCCGGAGCATTTACCGGAGAAATTTCTCCTTCTATGTTGGCTGCGATAAATATACCCTATGTTATTATAGGACATTCAGAAAGGAGACAATTCAACTTTGAAGATAACCAGCTTTTAAAAGGGAAGGTAAGAGCGGCACTTGATGCGGGATTAAAAGTAATTTTTTGTTGTGGTGAAGATCTTGAAGTTAGGAAAACAAACAAACATATTCTCCATGTTAAAATACAATTGGAAGAATCTCTTTTTTCTCTTGATGTAAAAGAAATAAAAAATGTAATTATCGCCTATGAACCAATATGGGCTATTGGCACCGGTGAGACAGCAACACCTGCTCAGGCACAGGAAATGCATAATTCTATAAGAAGGATGATTTCAAGACAATACAATAAAAGAGTAGGAGAAGCGATAAATATTGTTTATGGTGGGTCTGTAAAAGCTTCAAACGCAAAGGAAATATTCAGTCAACCGGACGTAGATGGTGGATTGGTGGGTGGAGCTTCTCTTGATGCAAAAGAATTTATAGAGATTATCAATTCATTTCCTCCTGAAAGTTGATTTCGGTCGCGGTCTATGACATCGAGATGCTATATTATTACAAATTTAAAAATTGTACAATTAAGGAGTATGTTATTTATGTTTAATAATAAAAACTTCTCCTGAATACGGTTGTAATTCTAAGTTGTTTCCTTTTCTTAATGACACTTTTCTTTTTTCAAAAATTTTATTTTTTAAAGATAAATTGTCAGGAATTTTTGCTTTTCCTACAGTTGGGTTTACATTAAAAACTATAAGTAAAGATTCATTATTATAATTTCGGGTATAAGCTAAAATATTTGCCTCATCATTTAATTGCATGAATGTATAATTACCCAAAGATAGTGTAGGATAGGTCTTTCTCAAAGAGATTATAGATTGGTAATAGAGAAATAATTCATCCTCAGGAAAAGTAGTTGCTGACAATTCATTCAAAGTTTTTGGAAAAGTATTATTTGGCTTAATTTGTAAATCAGGCCAAATCAAGGGTTTTCTGCAATCCGGGTCATCAGCACCAATCATGCCCATTTCATCACCATTCCAAATATGCGGAGATCCAATAAAAGTATACTGGTGTAGCAGAAAAAGTTTTACTCTTTCAATAGTTTCAATGGAAGGTTGTCCGGTTTTATAATCAGGATTATCCCTTTTAGAGGTGTTGTATTTATAAACATTGGGATTTTTAAAACAAGTAAGTAAACGGGGTACATCATGAGATGAAGACAAGTTCATCATTGCCTGTTGTGTATAATCAGGATAAGAAAGAAAAACAGAATCCACTGCTTTTCTGAAACCCTTCAAATTCAGTTTGTCTTGTGGTTGTGCTAAATACCCTCTGGCAACTTTATACCATTGATCATGCATTACCGCATCAAAAATATCGCCTTGAACCCATGGTTTGGGATCCATTAGTTCATAAGGCCATTTTGTCCACCAATTTTCATCCACCAGATAAAATTCAGGATTAATTGATCTGGTAAATTTCCTGAAATCTTTCCAAAAAACCAACAGGAACATGTTCAGCTACATCAAGTCTCATTCCATCAATTCCATCACCAAATTTACCGTCCTGATTTGGATCCATCCACCTTCTTGTCACATGAAAAATATGTTTTTTAGCATCTGGGTGTACATCACCTTTATAAGGGTGTCCCGGTATTTTACCTTCGGTATTTACTTTGTTCAACTCTGGTATTGATTTTACACTAAGCCATCCTTCATAGCATAATTGAGGTTTACCGGTTTCCGGGTCATCAACAATGTCAACTTCATACCAATCTTTATAAAATGAATTTTGCAGATTGTTTTTTAATTCACTAAATGCCCAAAAAGATGTTCCGGTGTGGTTCCATGAAAAATCAAGAATTACCCTAACACCTTCTTCATGAAGTTTTTCGATAACACTAATGAATTTTTGATCGGCAGTTGTCCAAACCCAAGTAGCCGGATCAGCGGGATTTTCATGTCGAAGCCATTCCAGGTCCTTTTCGGGACTTTCTCCCAAAGTAATATCTATGTGTGATGATAAAATCTTGCATCGTATTTGTGTAATAAAGGGGCATCGTTCAAGGGATTGAAATATAAAGCGTTGATTCCCGGGTTTTTCAGGTAAGGAATTTTTTCCAAGACTCCATGCAAATCTCCGCCATATCTTCTCATTTGTATTGTTCAATAAAAGTCAGGACCGGTTTCTTTTGCCCAGTTTTCCATTGTATACCAGTCATAATTACATGGGGTAACCGTCCAATTATCAGGAATAGAATCTGTAAGTGCATTTTTACAAGTATTTCGGGTAGGGTTATTTTCAGGATTTCCATCTCTGAATCTTTCAATAAAAATCTGATACCAAATAGCTTGTCTGGACCATTCCGGAGGTTGGTTGAAAGACAAATCCTGAGCTTTCAATTCAGGAAATGTAATGAAGATAAGCATTGTAAAACAAAGATGTGCTTTCCAGAGATTTATAAAAATATTTTTTATTTTCAAACAAAAAGGGCTTGATAGGCAAAATTAATTAATAACAAATAAATTCTCTGAATAATGGAAGTATATATTAATAAAAAAAGCCGGCTCTTGTTTCAAGGCCGGCTTTAATGTAGGGTTATGTTGTTATTATTTTACAACGATCAATTGTGTTCTTGTAATGATTCCATTATTGTTGATTTCCAGAATATATAATCCATTCTCAAAATGTGAAGGTAAATCAATTTCAAGATGAAGTTCAGTAATTCGTCTAAATGGAATTTCATTCCCTCCGATTAATTTGCCATCTACGGAGTAAAGTGAGATTTTTGTGTTATTATCCAAAACATCAAAATTAAGTACCTGGAATTTACCTGCTGTTGGATTCGGATAAATTACATTGGTACGATTAGAACGGGGGTTGACAAAAACAAATTTACGTCCTTTTCCTTTACATTCAAGACAATCAGTAACCGTAAGAGAATACACATAGGAAATAGCCGGACTGACAACTATACTGTCTGAAGTTGCTCCAGTCGACCATTTATATTCAAGAGCTGTCAACGGATCTGGACAAATACTGAAATCTGTTATATCACCACGTAATGTTATAGTTTGACCTTCTTCTATATAAACATCCGGGCCTAAATCAACTTTAATGTCATTGACTCTTACTTCAAAATCTTCTGTAGCTACACATCCACAACAATCAGTTACAGTTACTGAATAAAGTGATGTTTCGTCAGGTTTAACAATAAAACCGGCATCGGTAGAACCATTTGACCAAACATAAGATAGAGATCCATGATTTCCTTCAGCACAACATCCACCAAAAATTTTAATGTCATTAATATCCCAAACACTCATGACAGCACCATTACCGACAGGGCAATACGGAACAATTTCGAAAACATATTCTGTTTCTTTACTAAAGGCAAAATTGTTGTTACCACTAAAATCAAAATTCACAAGGTTCCAGTTTCTTAGTGATGACATGTCATCCCGGAAATATACAATTTTGCCATCCTTAAGAATTCTGATTAAATATTTCTGCAAATAATTGTTTGGTCCTGAATCACCCATAACCCACTGGAATTGTTCAGGTGACGTTTCATAAAACTGCAGCCCCGTAATTCTTCCCGTTTGGCCAGGTCTTATTTTAATGGAGAATCTTACAGCTTCTTCGTAATTTACTTTGGAACTATTGCATGTATTCTGACCTTCCACACACATACCAATATCTGTGCCGGTATGACCATAAGAACATGAATGAGCACCGATATTTCTTTTTACGTTGGTAGCTGTAACATTGAGACATGGTCCGGCAAAAGTTACCGGAAGAAACTCGGAATAATCGAAATTAGTTCCTGCTGCCGGAAAAGAGGCACAAGATTCCAGATCCCAGATGGCTAGTATTTGCGGATTAGTAATTTTGCATTCATCAGGACATTTATTGTATGAATCAACAGAACTTACCACCACCGCAGAATCTCCTAAACATATTTGTTCAAGTCCGGATATAGAAATGTTTGGTCTCGGTTTTACAATGATTTCAACACTGTCAACATCTGAACATAAAAATCCATTGGTTACGGTAACAATATACCACGTATTTATATCAGGTGATACACTGATAGAAGCCGTTGTCTCACCGGTGCTCCAGAGGTATTGTTCTCCACCATTCGCTCGAATGTTGGAACTTGAGCCTTGACAGATTTCACTTTTGTAGACAATAAAAATACTTGGTTTAGGATGAACATTAACCAATTTTGATGCAAAAATAAAACAACCATTTGCGTCCAAAGACGTAACTGTATATGTTGTGCTCACATCAGGATTTACCATAATTGAAGAGGTAGTGGCACCTGTATTCCAAACGTATGAAACTCCACCTGTTGCTGTCAAGGTAACGAATTCTCCCAAACAAATATTTTCAGTACCCGAAATGGTTATTGTGGCAGGATTATTTATAATAACTTCAATTGATTTGCTGTTCGTACAACCATTGATGTCTGTAACAATTACGGAATACGTGGTTGTTTCTGAAGGACAAACTTCAATAACTGAATTATTGGAACTAAAACCAGCAGCTGACCATGAATAATTTACGCCTCCCAATGCTTCCAGAGTGGTACATTCATCTTTACATAATATTGCATTGCCGTTTATTTCAACATCAGGAATAGGATGAAGTGTAACGTTAATCTGAGCAGTACTAAAACAATTATTCCCGTTTGATACAGTAACACTATACGTTGTTGTGAATAAAGGTGATACGGTAATTACAGAGGTTGTCTGTCCTGTGCTCCATAGGTATGTTTGTCCACCATTTGCCGTCAATGTTGTACTCGATCCGTTACAAATTAAATTGTTACCTGTAATCGAAGCCGTGATTTGATCATTTACAAATACTGTAATGGATTTATTTGCACTACATCCTTCAGAATTGGTGACGGTTAAAGAATAGGTTGAGGTGACTGATGGACAAATATCTATAAAGTGTGATGTCGCATTTATTCCTGGACCTGTCCATACATATGTGTTGCCGTGTCCAACTTCCAATCTTGTGCAATCTCCAAAACAAAGTTCAGAATCTCCTATTATATCAACATCAGGAATTGGATTTACTATAACAGTGAAATTAGCAAGCTTGTCACATTTGCCATTTTCTGAAATGGTAACTGAATAAGTTGTTGTAGACAAAGGAGAAATAACTATTGAAGAACTGGTCGCACCATTACTCCAAAGGTAGTGCTGACCTCCACTAACTGATATTGTAGTGGTTTCACCTTTACAAATGATGTTTTTACCAGTTATATTTGCTGTAATGGTGTCTTTAACGGTTACTGTCACAGAGCTGATGTTTTTACACCCTGCATCATTTGTTACCGTAATAAAATACGTTGTATTTACTAACGGACAAACTTCAATAGAGGCTGCATTTGATTGAATAATTCCTCCGGACCATTGATATGTAGTACCTCCTGTAGCCTGTAAAAAGGTACATTCACCTAAACAAATAGTATTGTTTCCGGTAATAATAATGATAGGATCGGGGTTAAAGTTAACAGTAAAACTTCCAACGCCATCACATTTTCCATCTCTTGTAATGGTTACTGTATAAGTTGTAGAAGTTGTTGGACTAACTGTTATTGTTCTTCCGGTTTCACCTGTACTCCAAAGGTAACTTATTCCTAAAGGTGCTGTTAATGTGGTCCTTTCACCAAAACAAATATCTTTATTACCTGTAATGACAACATTTTCAAACTCCTGTACCACCACGGTAACTGATTTTGAATTAGTACAACCATTGGTATCGGTGACGATGACGGTATAGGATGTATTTTCTTCAGGGCAAACGGTGATGGAAGGTTCGTCGTTATCATTGGTTCCACAAGGAATACAGGTGGCGTTATCGCCTCTGTAATCGAGCGGAAGGGAAGAAGAGATAAGAGAAAGGGCACCTGTTGAAGGATTGATTTCGAAGAGTCTTCCTCTGTCCACCTGCCAGCCAACGAGACGGTTATTGTCAAAGTACATACCACCGAACTCATCAGTCTGCGCACCTACGGTACCTGTAAAGGCTAGATTGGAAGCAGGACCCGGAGTACAGAAGGCGGTACGTGAAGGCAGATCAATACGGAGCAGACCGTTTTCGATACCGAGGAAAGCGTAGAGCGAGTTTCCGTCAGGGGAAAGTGTCCAGTCCTGAATACCACCGGAAGGTTCTCTGCCGGCAGGATTGAGGGCATAAGCTCTGAAAGCTTCGACACAAGCCTCCATGTAAGGGTCACAACTCGGATCAATGGTGAGCGGCACATAGGTTACATTGGCACCGTTGCCGTGATTGTTGACATCGATCTGACCTATATAGACAGTATATTGTTCAATCTGGAAAGTAAAAGGATTGATGAGGGCTGATATAGCCGGGAACAGGAAATTACCCTGCGGTGTAACCTCACCGATGAAGTTGAGAATACCGGAGACACCTCCGAGGCCGTAAGGATTAGGAGGAAGAGGGATTTCGCCGAGCACCTGGGTATTGCCGGAACGGGCATCGGTGATGGCAAAATCAGCTCTTATGGCAGTGGTGATAGCGTCACCTTTTCTGACCATTCCGAATAATCTTGGATCGTTATTCTGGCAGTAAAAGCCGTTACCGTTAAGTCTGGTGGTATTGGTGGCACCGATGAGTTGAAGGGCACCAGCGGCAGTAAACCTGTACAGGGACTGCGGGCCGTTATTTTGTTGACCACCGATGAAGTAACCTCCGTCACAATCTGCGTTGGAAGGAACATTCCACTGATAGGTAACCCCTCCGGAAGCGGTAAGGGTGGTACATTCACCGACACAGATGGTATCCTTACCTGAAATGGTAATATCCGGAAGAGGAAGTACAGTGAGGGTAAAGTCATCAGAACCTCTGCATGCATTTGTATCTGTTACGGTCACCGAATAAGTGGTAGTAACGGCAGGATTGACAGAAATGGAAGGTGTTGTCTGACCAGTGCTCCAGATATAGGAAGAACCCCGGAAGCGGTTAAAACAGAAGACTCACCGACACAAACCTGATGATCGCCGGAAATGGAAACATTGATATTTTGTTTTACCACCACGGTAACTGATTTTGAATTAGTACAACCATTGGCATCGGTGACGATGACGGTATAGGATGTATTTTCTTCAGGGCAAACGGTGATGGAAGGTTCGTCGTTATCATTGGTTCCACAAGGAATACAGGTGGCGTTATCGCCTCTGTAATCGAGCGGAAGGGAAGAAGAGATAAGAGAAAGGGCACCTGTTGAAGGATTGATTTCGAAGAGTCTTCCTCTGTCCACCTGCCAGCCAATGAGACGGTTATTGTCAAAGTACATACCACCGAACTCATCAGTCTGCGCACCTACGGTACCTGTAAAGGCTAGATTGGAAGCAGGACCCGGAGTACAGAAGGCGGTACGTGAAGGTAAATCAATACGGAGCAGACCGTTTTCGATACCGAGGAAAGCGTAGAGCGAGTTTCCGTCAGGGGAAAGTGTCCAGTCCTGAATACCACCGGAAGGTTCTCTGCCGGCAGGATTGAGGGCATAAGCTCTGAAAGCTTCGACACAAGCCTCCATGTAAGGGTCACAACTCGGATCAATGGTGAGCGGCACATAGGTTACATTGGCACCGTTGCCGTGATTGTTGACATCGATCTGACCTATATAGACAGTATATTGTTCAATCTGGAAAGTAAAAGGATTGATGAGGGCTGATATAGCCGGGAACAGGAAATTACCCTGCGGTGTAACCTCACCGATGAAGTTGAGAATACCGGAGACACCTCCGAGGCCGTAAGGATTAGGAGGAAGAGGGATTTCGCCGAGCACCTGGGTATTGCCGGAACGGGCATCGGTGATGGCAAAATCAGCTCTTATGGCAGTGGTGATAGCGTCACCTTTTCTGACCATTCCGAATAATCTTGGATCGTTATTCTGGCAGTAAAAGCCGTTACCGTTAAGTCTGGTGGTATTGGTGGCACCGATGAGTTGAAGGGCACCAGCGGCAGTAAACCTGTACAGGGACTGCGGGCCGTTATTTTGTTGACCACCGATGAAGTAACCTCCGTCACAATCTGCGTTGGAAGGAACATTCCACTGATAGGTAACCCCTCCGGAAGCGGTAAGGGTGGTACATTCACCGACACAGATGGTATCCTTACCTGAAATGGTAATATCCGGAAGAGGAAGTACAGTGAGGGTAAAGTCATCAGAACCTCTGCATGCATTTGTATCTGTTACGGTCACCGAATAAGTGGTAGTAACGGCAGGATTGACAGAAATGGAAGGTGTTGTCTGACCAGTGCTCCAGATATAGGAAGAACCCCCGGAAGCTGTTAAAACAGAAGACTCACCGACACAAACCTGATGATCGCCGGAAATGGAAACATTGATATTTTGTTTTACCACCACGGTAACTGATTTTGAATTAGTACAACCATTGGCATCGGTGACGATGACGGTATAGGATGTATTTTCTTCAGGGCAAACGGTGATGGAAGGTTCGTCGTTATCATTGGTTCCACAAGGAATACAGGTGGCGTTATCGCCTCTGTAATCGAGCGGAAGGGAAGAAGAGATAAGAGAAAGGGCACCTGTTGAAGGATTGATTTCGAAGAGTCTTCCTCTGTCCACCTGCCAGCCAATGAGACGGTTATTGTCAAAGTACATACCACCGAACTCATCAGTCTGCGCACCTACGGTACCTGTAAAGGCTAGATTGGAAGCAGGACCCGGAGTACAGAAGGCGGTACGTGAAGGTAAATCAATACGGAGCAGACCGTTTTCGATACCGAGGAAAGCGTAGAGCGAGTTTCCGTCAGGGGAAAGTGTCCAGTCCTGAATACCACCGGAAGGTTCTCTGCCGGCAGGATTGAGGGCATAAGCTCTGAAAGCTTCGACACAAGCCTCCATGTAAGGGTCACAACTCGGATCAATGGTGAGCGGCACATAGGTTACATTGGCACCGTTGCCGTGATTGTTGACATCGATCTGACCTATATAGACAGTATATTGTTCAATCTGGAAAGTAAAAGGATTGATGAGGGCTGATATAGCCGGGAACAGGAAATTACCCTGCGGTGTAACCTCACCGATGAAGTTGAGAATACCGGAGACACCTCCGAGGCCGTAAGGATTAGGAGGAAGAGGGATTTCGCCGAGCACCTGGGTATTGCCGGAACGGGCATCGGTGATGGCAAAATCAGCTCTTATGGCAGTGGTGATAGCGTCACCTTTTCTGACCATTCCGAATAATCTTGGATTGTTATTCTGGCAGTAAAAGCCGTTACCGTTAAGTCTGGTGGTATTGGTGGCACCGATGAGTTGAAGGGCACCAGCGGCAGTAAACCTGTACAGGGACTGCGGGCCGTTATTTTGTTGACCACCGATGAAGTAACCTCCGTCACAATCTGCGTTGGAAGGAACATTCCACTGATAGGTAACCCCTCCGGAAGCGGTAAGGGTGGTACATTCACCGACACAGATGGTATCCTTACCTGAAATGGTAATATCCGGAAGAGGAAGGATAGTGAGGGTAAAGTCATCAGAACCTCTGCATGCATTTGTATCTGTTACGGTCACCGAATAAGTGGTAGTAACGGCAGGATTGACAGAAATGGAAGGTGTTGTCTGACCAGTGCTCCAGATATAGGAAGAACCCCCGGAAGCTGTTAAAACAGAAGACTCACCGACACAAACCTGATGATCGCCGGAAATGGAAACATTGATATTTTGTTTTACCACCACGGTAACTGATTTTGAATTAGTACAACCATTGGCATCGGTGACGATGACGGTATAGGATGTATTTTCTTCAGGGCAAACGGTGATGGAAGGTTCGTCGTTATCATTGGTTCCACAAGGAATACAGGTGGCGTTATCGCCTCTGTAATCGAGCGGAAGGGAAGAAGAGATAAGAGAAAGGGCACCTGTTGAAGGATTGATTTCGAAGAGTCTTCCTCTGTCCACCTGCCAGCCAATGAGACGGTTATTGTCAAAGTACATACCACCGAACTCATCAGTCTGCGCACCTACGGTACCTGTAAAGGCTAGATTGGAAGCAGGCCCCGGAGTACAGAAGGCGGTACGTGAAGGTAAATCAATACGGAGCAGACCGTTTTCGATACCGAGGAAAGCGTAGAGCGAGTTTCCGTCAGGGGAAAGTGTCCAGTCCTGAATACCACCGGAAGGTTCTCTGCCGGCAGGATTGAGGGCATAAGCTCTGAAAGCTTCGACACAAGCCTCCATGTAAGGGTCACAACTCGGATCAATGGTGAGCGGCACATAGGTTACATTGGCACCGTTGCCGTGATTGTTGACATCGATCTGACCTATATAGACAGTATATTGTTCAATCTGGAAAGTAAAAGGATTGATGAGGGCTGATATAGCCGGGAACAGGAAATTACCCTGCGGTGTAACCTCACCGATGAAGTTGAGAATACCGGAGACACCTCCGAGGCCGTAAGGATTAGGAGGAAGAGGGATTTCGCCGAGCACCTGGGTATTGCCGGAACGGGCATCGGTGATGGCAAAATCAGCTCTTATGGCAGTGGTGATAGCGTCACCTTTTCTGACCATTCCGAATAATCTTGGATTGTTATTCTGGCAGTAAAAGCCGTTACCGTTAAGTCTGGTGGTATTGGTGGCACCGATGAGTTGAAGGGCACCAGCGGCAGTAAACCTGTACAGGGACTGCGGGCCGTTATTTTGTTGACCACCGATGAAGTAACCTCCGTCACAATCTGCGTTGGAAGGAACATTCCACTGATAGGTAACCCCTCCGGAAGCGGTAAGGGTGGTACATTCACCGACACAGATGGTATCCTTACCTGAAATGGTAATATCCGGAAGAGGAAGGATAGTGAGGGTAAAGTCATCAGAACCTCTGCATGCATTTGTATCTGTTACGGTCACCGAATAAGTGGTAGTAACGGCAGGATTGACAGAAATGGAAGGTGTTGTCTGACCAGTGCTCCAGATATAGGAAGAACCCCCGGAAGCTGTTAAAACAGAAGACTCACCGACACAAACCTGATGATCGCCGGAAATGGAAACATTGATATTTTGTTTTACCACCACGGTAACTGATTTTGAATTAGTACAACCATTGGCATCGGTGACGATGACGGTATAGGATGTATTTTCTTCAGGGCAAACGGTGATGGAAGGTTCGTCGTTATCATTGGTTCCACAAGGAATACAGGTGGCGTTATCGCCTCTGTAATCGAGCGGAAGGGAAGAAGAGATAAGAGAAAGGGCACCTGTTGAAGGATTGATTTCGAAGAGTCTTCCTCTGTCCACCTGCCAGCCAATGAGACGGTTATTGTCAAAGTACATACCACCGAACTCATCAGTCTGCGCACCTACGGTACCTGTAAAGGCTAGATTGGAAGCAGGACCCGGAGTACAGAAGGCGGTACGTGAAGGTAAATCAATACGGAGCAGACCGTTTTCGATACCGAGGAAAGCGTAGAGCGAGTTTCCGTCAGGGGGAAAGTCCAGTCCTGAATACCACCCGGAAGGTTCTCTGCCGGCAGGATTGAGGGCATAAGCTCTGAAAGCTTCGACACAAGCCTCCATGTAAGGGTCACAACTCGGATCAATGGTGAGCGGCACATAGGTTACATTGGCACCGTTGCCGTGGTTATTGACATCGATCTGACCTATATAGACAGTATATTGTTCAATCTGGAAAGTAAAAGGATTGATGAGGGCAGAAATAGCCGGGAATAAGAAATTACCCTGCGGTGTAACCTCACCGATGAAGTTGAGAATACCGGAGACACCTCCGAGGCCGTAAGGATTAGGAGGAAGAGGGATTTCGCCGAGCACCTGGGTATTGCCGGAACGGGCATCGGTGATGGCAAAATCAGCTCTTATGGCAGTGGTGATAGCGTCACCTTTTCTGACCATACCGAATAATCTTGGATTGTTATTCTGGCAGTAAAAGCCGTTACCGTTAAGTCTGGTGGTATTGGTGGCACCGATGAGTTGAAGGGCACCAGCGGCAGTAAACCTGTACAGGGACTGCGGGCCGTTATTTTGTTGACCACCGATGAAGTAACCTCCGTCACAATCTGCGTTGGAAGGAACATTCCACTGATAGGTAACCCCTCCGGAAGCGGTAAGGGTGGTACATTCACCGACACAGATGGTATCCTTACCTGAAATGGTAATATCCGGAAGAGGAAGTACAGTGAGGGTAAAGTCATCAGAACCTCTGCATGCATTTGTATCTGTTACGGTCACCGAATAAGTGGTAGTAACGGCAGGATTGACAGAAATAGAGGCAGTGGTCTGACCTGTGCTCCAAAGATAACTTCCGCTGCCTGATGCAGTAAAGGTAACACTTCCTCCTGTACAAATAGCTTCTGGTCCGGTAATAGACACATTTGGAAGAGGAAGGACATTAAGGGTTTTGTTTGCATTATTGGAACAGCCATTTGTATCTGTCACCGTCACTGAATAAGTGGTAGTAACAGAAGGATTTAAAGAAATGGAAGCTGAGGTTTGCCCTGTATTCCAAAGGTAAGATCCACCGCCTGTAGCTGTAAATGTAGTGGTACCTCCTACACAGATACCATCCGGTCCTGTAATTGATACAATAGGAAGTGGAAGTTCATTAAGTGTTTTATTTGTGCTATTGGTACAACCATTTGAATCAGTAACCGTCACTGAATAAGTTGTTGTTATGGTTGGATTGACGGAAATAGAAGGCGTGGTCTGACCAGTATTCCAAAGATAAGTTCCGCCACCTGTTGCGGTTAAAGTTGCACTTCCCCCAGTGCATATAGCTTCCGGTCCGGTAATAGACACATTTGGAAGAGGAAGGACATTCAGCGTTTTGTTTGAGGTATTGGAACAGCCATTTGCATCTGTTACGGTCACTGAATAAATGGTAGTAACGGCAGGATTGATTGATATGGAAGGCGTGGTCTGGCCTGTATTCCAAAGATAAGTTCCGCCACCTGTTGCGGTTAAAGTTGCACTTCCCCCAGTGCATATAGCTTCCGGTCCGGTAATAGACACATTTGGAAGAGGAAGGACATTCAGCGTTTTGTTTGAGGTATTGGAACAGCCATTTGTATCTGTTACGGTCACTGAATAAGTGGTAGTAACGGCAGGATTGACAGAAATGGAAGGCGTGGTCTGGCCTGTATTCCAAAGATAAGTTCCGCCACCTGTAGCGGTTAAAGTTGCAGTACCTCCAATACAAATTTGATGTGTTGAAATTTGTACATTAACTTCAGGGTTGTCCAATGAATTGACAAATACACTATCAATAGCTATACACCCATCACAATCTGTAATTGTAACACTGTAAGATGTTGATTCGGTTGGTGTTACCCGTATAAAAGCATTTGTACTTCCGTTTGACCACAAATAGGAAAAATTATCAAAAATGGGGGCATTCGTACAGCAAGTTCCATGTAGCTGAAAATCATCAATTTCCCAACCGGAAAGAATACCGCCCTGATTAACAACACAATATCCCATCAATTCAAATTCGTATAAAGCGGTTTCATGCGAGGTAAACTCAGGTAAAATGCTCAAATCAATTTCGACAAGATTCCATGTTCTTTGGGTTTCAAAATTTACATTATTAAATAAAAGGTTTCCGTTTTTGTATATTTTAACAAGGAATTTGGTGTTATAATTATTTATACCACTGTTGCCGTCTGTAGTTTGCCATTCCAGTGGAGATTGTTCGTAAAAAGTAAGTTTTGTAAGTCTGCTGGTTTTTTCAGGAGTTAAGAGAACGGAAAATTTTACTGCATTCAGTGGATTATAAAAAGTTGGGTCACATTGTTGAAGTGCCGGGATACACATACCAATTTGTTCAATGGAAGGTGTACATGAATGACCTCCCTGATTTCTGAAAACATTCGAAGCATTTACTTCCAGACAATTACCGCTATGTGGATACAAAGGTGTAAATTCGCTGTAGTTGTTTTGATTGGAATAACCAATGGCATTACAATTATTAAGATTCCATCTGACCAAAACTTTGGAAGAATCGGTATTACAAGAACCGCGGCAAATGGATTGACCGGAGACCTGGGGTATAATATTTTTTGATTGACCTTTACATAATGAGAAGTCTGGACCTACATTTACTTTCAGATCTTTTACAGTTAAAGAAAATTCAGTTTCTGAAATACAACCCTGGTTGTTTTGATAAAGAATTCTATAAACTCCACTTTGTACAGGTTTAACATCTTCAATAACCCAGAAAGTATTTCCATCCGGCACAGAGCTTGAAAAACCGTTTGGACCTGAAATGGTAAAACCATTTAAACCTAGAGATTGTGTCCCTATTTTGATATCCGTTTCTTTGCAAACGCTGGCTCGAACTTGTTTTAAATAACCATTACCGATGTCCAAATGGCCGGTTAAAGGGGTAGGAGAACCACCTGATATTTCGACGATTTTGCTTTGTACCTGAATACAACCGCAATCGTTGTAGGCTATAACTTCATAAGAACCTGTCGGCAAATTGTTAACAGCAACTTCTTCAAAACCTGAAGTGATTAGGGATGTTCCTTTATAAACTTCTATTTTTCTTTTACAGGGATTTCCGGGCAAATCAGTGGCATAGGCAATAAATGACCCATTGCTGGCATAACAGGATGTGGGATGAGTTATGAAATCAAAATACAAATCACAAGCAGATTGAGCTGTTATTGATTTACTCAGAAAGATAAAAATAATCAAAAAAACAAATCCTGTTTTCCCACCTTTTATTTCTGATTTGAAGCGTTCTATAAATTTCATATTCGGTTTGGTATTTAACTGTAAAAAAAGTGACAATAAAAGTTGCATAAACAGGTAAAAATATACATTACAGTGATGTAATCAAATATTAAAAAAATCTATTTTGAATAAATATTTTTATAATGTTTAAATCATTAATAAGTATAAAATTAAATAGGTGTTAATACATTTATATGTCAACTATTTTACATTTCGAATTTTCGAATTTTTTAATTATTTTTGATAAATAAATGACATTTTATTTTTAAAAAAATTATTGATTACCTTTGCTGAATGAATTTAGAATTCGCCATTGCTTACCGATATTTGGTTGGGAAAAAATCAACAAACGCCATTAATATTATTGTCTGGATTTCAATAATTGGGATGACTATAGGTACGGCTGCCCTCATTCTTATTTTATCTGTTTTTAATGGGTTTGAAACCCTTCTGGCCGGTTTACTCAATTCCTTTAATCCGGATTTAAGGGTTGAATTGCGAGAAGGAAAATTTTATCCGGCAGATTCAATACCATCGTTAAAAATCAAACAAATTGAAGGAGTGGAACATATGTCATTTACATTGGAAGAAACTTCTTTTTTTGAATATAAAGGAACACAGGAAGTTGGTTTGTTGAAAGGGGTTGATCCCGATTATGTGAAGGTAACACATATTGATTCTACACTGATCATGGGAAATATTAAGTTAAATAAAAATCCTGAAAATATAACTTATGGTATTTTAGGATCAGGAATGAATTCCAAACTATCAGTAAATCATGAAGATGTCCTTTCACCGGTAATTGCCTATATGCCGGCTAAAAAGGAGGGAAGCAGTGTTTTATCTGACCTAAATTCTTTACCCCTATATCCTTCAGGTGTTTTTTCAGTAGGAAATGAAGTAGACGGACAGTTGATTATCATTCCAAGAGAGGCTATGTCCGGGTTACTAGAGCTTAAAAACCATTTTTCTGCAATAGAAATAAAGTTAAAAAATAAATCTTTTGAAAAAGAAGTTAAAAGTTCATTGAATTCTCTTTTGGGCAATAATTTCATCATCAGGAATAGAATGGAGCAGGATGATGGTTTTTTTAAAATAATGAATATTGAAAAGCTGGTCAGTTTTTTAATCGCTTGTCTTACCTTTTTATTGATTGCATTAAATCTGGTGGGTTCATTATGGATGATTGTGTTAGAAAAGAAACAAGACATTTCGATTTTAAAATCTATGGGATTATTAAATTCTTCCATAAAAAAAATCTTTATTTATATAGGTCTTTATATTTCGGTTGCGGGTCTGATTTTAGGTATGTTTTTTGCTTTTTCATTTTATTTTGTTCAAAAAAGTTATGGAATTATTGCTTTACCTGATGTATTTATCATAGACTCGTATCCGATAGAATTAAGGTGGATGGATTTTTTTGTTGTGTCATGCACTGTGGTTGGAATTGGTTATCTGGCTTCGTTAGTACCTGCCATAAGAGCTGTAAAAGTGTCAGCTTTTGTAAAATATGAATAAAGTAATTAAAATTTTATACAGACAAATTCTCATTTTTTCCGGATGGCAATTAGTAGTTTATTTTAAAAATATATATATATGAAACGTGTGTTTATAATAATATTGAGTTTGATTTTTCATTTTTCAGTTTTTAGTCAGAGTTTTTGGTTCGGCGCTAAAACAGGAATTGTATTAAACTGGCAATCTTGGGGAAATGGTATAAGCAGTGGTTTGGATAGAAACCAGCTTTTAAGTATACCTGTCGATCTTTTTATTGAAAGTTATGATGAGGAATCAAACGGAAGTTTTTTTGCACAGTTGGGGTATAAAAAACGAGGAAGTTCCTACCGGTTTTTTAACAATTTTAATGCAACAAATACGAACCAAAGATATGAGTTTAATAATCTTTCTCTTGAATTGGGAATTTCAAAACCTATCAACAAAACCATTGCCGGAATGGTGCCGTTTTACAAGTTTGCATTAAGAGGTGAATACACTTTGTCCACAAATCTTGAAGAATTTTTACTTTTTAACAGTCCTTATTTTCCATCAGATGATTTTGTCCGGAAATTTCCATGGGGAGTTACAGCCGGAGGAGGTTTTACACTCGAACTTGCAGATATGTACGGGTTGATTTTTGATTTTTCAGTTTGTCCGGATATAGGTTTACAATATGAACAACCTCCTTTGGGCAATGTCAGAGATCCTTTTACCAACCAAAATATATCTCTGGATCTGCGACAGGTCAGAAACCTAAGTTTTGAAGCCAAGGTCGGGCTTAGATTTTTGAGAAAAGTTGAATATATAGACTAAAATTGTAGTATTTTATATATTTTTGCATATTGGAAACATCGATTAGTTTAATCTGATGTTTTAAATTCATATTTTTAATTGTTTACAAAAAATTTTTCAATGAGAATCATAGTTTTTACCTGTTTTGTTTTAGGCCTTATTAATAATTTACATGGTCAGATTAGTATTAACAGCAGTTCTTTTCCTACAGTCGGGACCGTATTGAAAGGGTTTACCATTGATAATCCAAGTGGAATTTCTCAAGGACAAAAAGGAGAAAACAAGGTTTGGAATTTTAACAATATTTCAGGGGGTACACCCTTTGTTGAAAAATATGTAAATCCATCAGAAGGACAATATGCCGCCAGTTTCCCGGATGCCAATCTCCTTGTCAAAAGTAACAGGCAAGAGGAAAATGAAATATATGCAAAATCACTAAGTTCCAGGATCGAGCTCGTGGGTTTTGGAGGAGAAAATCCGGTTTTAGGTGGAGAAATAGCATTGCCTTATACAAAAAGACCACAGTTAAGAAGGTCTCCAATGTATTATGAAACCTCTTCTTTTTCTGAAGGATTATTTGGTTTTTCTCTTTCTGCTGATGCTTTGCCTGATTCTCTTTTTGAAGGAGCTCCGTTTCAGGTAGATTCCATCAGGATTTCCAATAAAACCCTTCAGTATGATACTATTGATGCCTGGGGCAAAGTCAATTTGAAAAACAAAGAATTTGATGTTCTCAGAGAAAAATCAACAGTAATAAGTTCAGTCAAAGTAGAAATAAAGGTTCCAATTCTGGGATGGTTAGATTTAGAAACGCTGTTCGGAGGCGCAGGATTTCCCGGTATTGGATCGGATACCACCATAGTGTATAAATATTTTACCAATACGCGTAAAGATATACTTGTTTCTATAAGTACAACCTCAGATAATGAAGTCATTCAGGTAGAGTATGCAGATGTGGATAATACCATCAGCACATCAGATTTTAGTGTAAATGAAAACAACAGAATTTCACCTAATCCTGTACATGATCGTTTTTTCTTTAAAAATCAATCTCTTCAAGCAGGCAACTACACTGTCAAAATTTTAACCATTGATGGAAAAATGGTGAATGAAAACAAAAGATATATTTCAAAAGACGAATCCCTTATGATTGAAACAGGTACATTAGTGGAAGGGTTGTACTTTTTGATTCTATATCCTGAAAAAGGAAACCAGATAATAAGGTCTCCCTTTGTTGTCAAACATTAGGCATCATGTTGATTTTAACAACTGTAGATGAAATAAACCGATTCATTTCATCCTGCAGGAACTTATCCAAAACGATTGGTTTTGTACCGACCATGGGGGCATTACATCAGGGGCACCTTGAATTGGTCAAAAAAAGTATAAAAGAAAATAACATTACCGTTTGTTCCGTATTTGTCAACCCTACTCAATTTAACGACAAATCCGATTTGGAAAAATATCCCAGGACACTGGACAAGGACTGTACTTTATTGAGAACCATAAAAACAGATGTTGTTTTTGCACCAACGGTAGCAGAAATATATCCCAGCAATATTGAAGTTGTTGTACCTGAACTTGGAGGGCTTGATCTCGTAATGGAAGGGGAATTCAGACCCGGTCATTTTGAAGGAATGGCACAGGTGGTCAAAAGGCTGCTTGATATTGTCAAACCGGACCGGTTGTACATGGGGCAGAAGGATTTTCAGCAATTCACTATTGTTCAATATATGCTGAAGAAATTACAAAGTGAAGTGAAACTGGTCATACTTAAAACCATCCGTGAAAATAATGGTCTTGCTATGAGCTCAAGGAATCAGAGACTTTCTGAAGAGATGAAAAATAAAGCCGGACTTATTTATCGGACACTGACGACGGTAAAAAACAAACCGGTAAAAAAACGCCTGAAATGATAGCAGAATACGCTAAAAAAAGACTGTCAAAAGCCGGATTCGAAGTTGAATATTTTGCCATTGTAGATGGAAATTCGCTTAAAATTGTTCATGATTTCAACAAACATTCCTATGTAGTTGCATGTGTTGCCTTATGGGCTGAAGGAGTAAGGTTGATTGACAATATGATTTTGAAAAATGTAAAAAAGTTTGATTAACCAAAATCTTTTCAGGTTAACATCCTACTGTATACATTTGAAACATATCCGTTATTTTTATATCTTTGCGTAAGCGCAGAAATAAAAGATGTATTTTAAAGATATTCCCGGAAAAAAAGACGAAAAGCAGCAACTGATTCAGCAGGTAAAACTTGGAAAAATCCCTCATGCCCAGTTATTTTTAGGGAAGGAGGGTTATGGAGAATTGGCACTCGCTCTTGCTTTCAGTCGATTTATTATGTGTCATTCACCGGAAAAAGATGATGCATGTGGTATATGTGATGCCTGTAAAAAAATTGATCACTATATGAAGCCGGATTTACATTTTGTTTATCCCATGGTCAAATATAAAAATCTTAAAAGAGAGGATACGATAAGTAATGATGCGCTTCAGGTTTGGAGAAAAATGATTTTGGAAAACCCGTGGTTGAGTCTTAGTCAATGGCTTGAGGTTTTGGAGGCAGACAACAGTACACCAAATATAAATGTAAAAGAATGTAATGATATCATTCACAAGCTGTCTCTTATGGCTTTTGATTCAGGGTATAAAATTCTTATTTTATGGCTCCCTGAGTTTCTTGGCAAAGAAGGAAACCGACTTTTGAAACTGATTGAAGAGCCACCTGACAAAACAGTTCTTATTTTTGTATCTCACCACGTGGAAGGTATTTTACCAACACTTATTTCGAGATGTCAGATCCTCAGAGTTTCACCATTTGACCGTGATGAAATGACAGACTTTTTACAGCAAAAATTCAACGTAAGTCAAAAAAGGGCAATGGAAATCAGCAATATGTGCGCCGGCAACCTGTTGAATGCCATTTCAGTATGTAATCATGATACAAAAGATTATTCAGATATGTTGATTTCATGGTTTCGCATTGCTTACGGTGGTAATCCTGTGACGATTCAGGAATGGTATCTTGGATTTGAACAACTATCCAAAAATGAAAAAATGGCTTTTATAGAATATGGTCTTCATTTTTTAAGGCAATTTGTTCTTTTTCAATTTAATTCCACTGAATCCCTACAAAGTACAGATCAGGAAAAAGAAACCCTGCAAAAAATGCAAAAAGTTTTGGATATCAAAAAAGCAGAAGCCATAATATCTGTTTTTGACCGGCAATTGATGGCGATGCAACGTAATGCCAACCTCAAAATCATGTTTTTGACGGATACTTTGACTATCGGTGATATTATGAACGGAAAAGAATATGTATCTTTGCCTTCTTATTATTAATTTTAACAGGCTTAAACTCCAGGAAAAAAATGGGTTGTAGTACTTGCAGCGTAGATAAAAGCGGAACTCCCAAAGGATGTGGTGATAAAGGCCATTGTTCTTCAGGGTCATGTAATAAAATGAATACGTATGATTGGATTAGTGTAAAGGATTTGCATGACCCCTCCGAGTATCATTTTGTAGAGGTTTCATTTAAAAAAGGAGCTCACAAGGATTTTTTTAAAAACAACCCCGGTACTCAGGCAGTTACAGGAGATATGGTCGTTGTAGAAACATCAAGTGGTTATGATATAGGCAGAATATCTTTATCAGGAGATCTTGTAAGGCTCCAGATGAAAAAAAAGTTTACAACAGAAGAAAACGTTACCCAAAGTATCATTCGCAAAGCAAATGAAAGGGATCTTGAAAAACTGGAAGAAGCCCGCAGACTGGAAAAAAATGCCATGGTTAAGGCAAGAGTGATTGCCAGATCTTTGGGTTTGGATATGAAAGTCGGAGATGTTGAATTTCAGGGTGATAAAAAAAAGGCCACCTTTTATTACACTGCGGAAGGGAGAGTTGACTTCAGAGAGTTGGTTAAGGAGTACGTCAAAGAATTTAGAGTTAAAATTGAAATGCGCCAGATTGGTGCCCGACAGGAATCTGCCAGGATTGGGGGAATAGGGTCATGCGGCAGGGAATTGTGTTGCTCTACCTGGTTATCTGACTTTAAATCTGTCAATACCGGTGCTGCCAGATATCAAAGTACATCTATTAATCAGACAAAATTATCGGGACAGTGTGGCAGACTTAAATGTTGTCTCAATTATGAACTGGATATGTATATGGAAGCCGTCAAGGACTTTCCGGATGATGTTGATGTGTTAAAAACTAAACTGGGAAACGCTTCTCTGATTAAAACTGATATATTTAAGGGAATCATGTATTATGCTTATGATAATGACAGGGCGAGAGCTAATTTTGTCAGCGTAACAAAAGACAGAGTCCGGGAAATTAAAAAAATGAATATTCAGGGTATTATTCCTGAAGAATTGCTGGATAAGGAAACTTTGGCACAAATTAAAGAAGAACAGGAAAATACACCAGATTATGAGGATGTAACTGGTCAAATAGAACTTCCGTTTGAAAAAAGAAAGAAAAAAAGTAAATCAAAGAGACAACAAGGTCAAAACAAACAAAACAATCCGCAGACAGGGGATCAGAAACAAGCGGAGGTTAAAAAACCAGACAACCAAAACAAAAATCAGCAACAGGGTCAAAACAGACCACAAAAAACCAATCCAAACATTGGCAATACTGCGGGATCAAAACCAAATCCCAATCAACCTGCTAATCCTCCTATACCCAAATCTGATACCGGAGACGCAGAAAGTACTTCAATACAGAACCCTAATCCGCAAAAAAAGAAGAAATTTTTTAAAAAGAAAAGGGGGAATAATAATAACCCTAATAACAGTAATAATCAATAAGTTTTATCATGGATTATGATGTAATCATAGTAGGCTCAGGCCCCGGAGGGTATGTATGTGCCATTAGAAGTGCACAATTGGGAAAAAAAACTGCCATCATTGAAAAGTATAACACGCTTGGTGGTACTTGTCTTAATGTAGGATGTATCCCTTCAAAAGCTTTACTGGACAGCAGTGAACATTATCACAATGCCAGTCACCAGTTTTCATTACATGGTATTGAGACAGGTTCCTTAAAAGTCAATATGAAACAAATGATCCAACGAAAAAATGATGTAGTGGATCAGACTTGCAAAGGGGTTGAGTTTTTGATGAAAAAAAATAAAATAGATGTTTACAATGGTATTGGGTCTTTTGTGGATAAAAACACCATTTCAATAGCCGGGAAGGAAGGAGAAAAAAATATTCAGGGGAAATATATAGTGGTTGCCACCGGATCAAAACCCATTGTGCCTGAGCAGTTTTCTTATGATAAAAACAGGGTTGTTACCAGTACAGAAGCCCTCATGATTGATACCATTCCCAAAAAGATGGTCGTTATCGGAGGGGGAGTAATCGGACTTGAATTAGGATCCGTTTTTGGCAGATTGGGCACGTCTATCGATGTTATTGAATATCAGGATAGTATCATTCCTACTATGGATAGTGACTGCAGCAAAGAGTTAATGCGAAGCCTTAAAAAACTGGGAATGAATTTTTTCCTTAGTCATGTTGTAAATAATGTAAAGGCAAATAAAACATCCTGTACAGTTACGGTTCAGAAAAAAGGCAGTGAAGAAACATTTGATATTAAAGCTGATTACTGCCTTGTTTCCATTGGAAGAAAACCTTATACAGAGGGGCTAAATCTTGACAAAGCCGGAATTACTGTTGATTCTAAAGGCCGAATAGAAGTGAATGATCATTTACAAACCAATATTGAAAATATTTTTGCTATAGGTGATGTTGTGAGAGGAGCCATGCTTGCTCATAAAGCGGAAGAAGAAGGAATTTTTGTAGCTGAATATATAAGTGGCGGAAAACCACATATTGATTACAATCTTATCCCGGGTGTGGTGTATACCTGGCCGGAGGTAGCTGCAGTCGGCCAGACAGAAGAGGAGTTAAAGGGAAAAAATATTAATTATAAAGTGGGTAAATTTCCTTTTAAAGCACTGGGAAGAGCAAGAGCCAGTGGTGACCTTGACGGAATGGTTAAGGTTTTGGCTGACGCGACGACCGATGAAATTCTGGGAGTCCACATGGTGGGTCCCAGGGTTGCTGATATTATTATCGAAGCGGTAGCTCTTATGGAATTCAGAGCAAGTGCAGAAGATATGTCGAGAATCTCACATCCGCATCCGACTTTTACGGAAGCGGTCAAAGAAGCTGCTTTGGCAGCTACAGCCAATCGTGCTCTGCACGTATAATTTATTTTATTATTTTATTATTTTTACATGACCTCTTTTGAAGAAATGAATCTTAACAAAGCCATGATGAATGCTTTGAAAGATTTAAATATAACCACTCCCACCCTGATTCAGGAAAGGTCATATCCGGTGATTGCCTCTGGAAAAGATATTCTTGGAATAGCACAAACAGGTACCGGTAAAACGTTTGCTTACCTTATTCCTTTAATTAAACTATGGAAGTTTAGCAAAGAAAGACATGCCCAGATTCTCATCATTGTACCGACAAGAGAACTTGTAGCACAGGTAGTAGATATGAGCAATAAACTCTCCGCGTATATGAATATTATAACGTTGGGTGTTCACGGTGGTGCCAATCTTAATACCCAGGCTATGGAACTTTTACAGGGAGCTGATATTCTTGTTGGTACTCCGGGTAGAATACTCGACCTCGCTTACCATGGCACATTACAGATGAAACATATCAAAAAACTGGTAATTGATGAAGTCGATGAAATGTTGGATCAAGGATTCCGACCCCAATTAAAGGCCATTCTTGATCTCATGAAGGATAAAAAACAAAATATTATGTTTTCGGCAACGATGACAGATGATGTTTTGGAGATTATTGAAGAGTTTTTCCAATTTCCCGAGTTTGTAGAGGCTGCACCAACGGGAACTCCTCTTGCCAATATCGAACAATATTACTATGAAGTGTATAACTTTAATACGAAGGTAAATTTATTGTCCAAACTCCTTTTGGAAAATAAGGATATGACAAAAGTTGTCATTTTTACGGCAAGTAAAGCTTTTGCAGACCTGGTGTATAAAAAGCTGGAACCAGAGTTGGGAGAAAAAATAAGTGTAATACATTCAAATAAATCCCAAAATCAGCGATTTGCTGTAGTTAACGATTTTCAGGACAATAAACTTCCGTTTTTGGTAGCTACAGACATTATTGCAAGGGGAATTGACATCAGTCAGGTGAGCCATGTTATCAATTTTGATATTCCGGATGAACCCGAAGATTATCTGCACCGAATAGGCCGAACAGGTAGGGCAAATAAATCCGGTATATCCATTAGTTTTGTCAGTGAAAGAGAAAAAGAATACTTGGAAGAAATCGTAAATCTGATGCAAATCCATCCTGAAAAAATTGATTTTCCGTCTGATGTAACGGTAAATCCTGATATGATTATGGAAGAATTGCCTGTAATAAAAATGAAAAACCAACTGGCAAAAATTCCGATTATTTTGCCAACACAGTCCGCTTTTAAAGGAAAAACGCGCAACGTCCCACCTCCAAAAAAGAAAGAGTTACCAAAGAAGAAAATCAGGAAGAAGTAATTTTTATTTTCCCGGAATAAATATTACTTTTATTTTCTACTTTTAAATCCAATTTTTGTCCTTTATTTACATCTTTATTTGATATCTGATGGCAACGGATCTAAATACTGACAAAAAACAAAAGTCTGTCTTTACTAAATGGCTTGAAAAACTCCAGCAGGAATCCTGGCAATTGGAATTGCTGATTTCTGGTTTTGCTATATTTGGGATTTTCCAATCCAGAACTATTATAACTGATTTAAGTTTTGCCAAAAACAGTTATCTCGAAGATTCAAGTGTTTGGCTATCTATGTTTGTATTTGTTATTAAAAAAGGCTGGCTTATATTTTTTGTAAATCTATTGATACATGTAGTATTAAGAAGTTTGTGGATTGGAGCCATTGGACTACGGTATGTTTCAGCGGAAATCAATTATGATAGATTTCAATATTCAGACATTTTCAGTCGGTTTTTAAAAAACTCTGTAGGAACTTATGATGATTTTATTGAACGGCTGGAAAAAGTGTGCAGTGTCATTTTTGCATATACCTTTTTATTATTTTTACTATTTATGTCCTTAATGTTATTTGCTATGCAAAGTGTATTTTTTGGAATGATGATACAAAAAATAAATCCTACATCAGATTCGTTGCTTGCGTTGTCAGGATTTTTTATGATATTCTATTGGATGATGGGTGCCTTAGTATTTTTTGACCTCATTTCACTGGGTGGGTTTAAAAGAATTAAAAATAAGCTTTTCAGTAAAGCATATTTTTTTCTGTACAGATATGTAGGGTTTATGACACTTTCATTTCTATACAGGCCTTTGTTATATAATTTTATTGATCATCCTTACACAAAAAAATTATTTTATTTTTCTATACCGTACATCATAATTGTAGGTTTTGGTCAGACTATGTTTCAGAATGTATCCAATCCTTTTAAACCTGAAAGTGATTATTTATTGAGTACGGGACAGGTGCTGAATGAAAATTATTACGATGACCTGAGGATTACCCGACTGAATGAGTTTCCAAACGAAGAAAGAAAATTAAACAAAAGGTTTCTGGGCTGGGTATCCATGGAGCAATATGAAATATCCAAATCTTTGAGTTCTATCTTTATCGCCCTTGATAAAGATTTTTTAAGAGTTCTTGAAAAGGATACTTCGGTTACACCTTATTTCAAATCTGGTTATGTCTTCACATGGTTTAATTTTCATAAAAAATCTGATCCGGATGTAGATTCCATTCAAAAGTTAAAATCAGCGAAAATAAATGGCCTTTTCAAGTTAAAAAGGCAAAAGAGCAGAGAATTTGCGAAAAGCAAGGATGAAAAACTAAAAAAGACAATAGATTCCCTTCAAACAGCCATCAAAAATACTGAAGGGTATTTTGATGAAATAACCCGGAAATTGAAACTGGAAAAAGTCAAAAAAATTAAAGCAGCGTACCTGAAAAATATTTCATTTTTTATAGATACTGATCCCTTTGCCCATACAGGATATTTATTTTTTTAATCATCCGCATTTTGATGAAGAAGGTTTAAAATGTTATTTTTCAACAGATTCCTTATCCGTTGGATTGCATGAACTTAAAGTGATCCGTAATTTTATTAAAAGGAATCAATCAATTGAAAAAGATTCATTAATTCTACCATTTATAAAATTGTAAAAAGTATGAATACTATCTGGATTAAATATGGGCTTACACTTGGTGTGATTATTATGATGATGCAGATTCTCATCTACTACTTTCTGGATATTAGTATGTTTTTATTTAGTGTTGGCTATTATATTTTGTTGTTTATTATTATGATACTGGCTGGGTTGGGGCATAGAAAGACAAATAACCAGACGTTGACGTATGGTGAATCTTTCAAGACAACACTACTTACAGGTGCACTTGGTACTTTGATTGGTAATATAATGATGATGGTTCTGGTAAATTTTATTGATCCTGGATTAGTAGATGTGATTTTGGAAAAATCAATAAGTTCTGTTCAAAGTTTGGTTTTAGCTTTCGGGGGACCAGAACAAGGAGTATCAGAAGCTATTGAAAAAATTGAAGAAGAATTGCCAAAACAACTCACCGTTACAGGGCATATAAAATCTTTTTTTAGTGCAATGATATTTGTTGTTGTAATGGCTGCAGTGGTTTCAGTTTTCGTCAGAAAAGAAAAGGCAACGGATTAAATTCCATATTTTGCATCAAATTTTTAATTATAGGATAGGGTCATTTTTTGAATCCGGTCTTCCAGTTTTTCAGAACTGATTTTTTCCCTTAACCTATCGACAATCAGTGGAAATGAAAGAGGGGTTGGGTATTGTGGAAATGAAAAGAGCCATTTCTGATAATGAATTCTTTCCAGCGCATTTCTCATCCTGTTTTCATCCAGTTGATCTCTTAATACTTCTTCAAAGGTTTGTCTGAATAAAATATTTTCCGGTTCGTATTCTTTAAAAACTTCAAAAATAAGCTGCGCGGAAGCTTGCAGGTGCCTTGCTTTTTTTTCTTTGCCGGGGTATCCGGAAAATACAAGACCTGAAATTTTTGCAATCTCTCTAAATTTTCGTCTTGCCAGTTCAACACTATTGATGGAAGCGTAAATGTCTGAAACTAAATTATTCGTTGAAAACAATTTCTGTGTCACAAGCTTTTCAACATCTATTTTTTGGTCAGATAATAACTCAAAACCATAATCGTTCATGGACATGGTGAAGGATACAGGAATAAGAAGAGATAATCTTTTTGCAATGAAAGAAGCCATACCTTCGTGAACATTCCTGCCTTCAAAAGGAAACATGACCAAATGAAAGCCTTCTTTGGTTTCAAAATACTCTATAAGAAATTCTTCAGGACCCGGCAACATACTTCTTGATTTTTGAAGGTCTAGAATTGGCCGTATTTTAATTAATTCACTTTCAGATTGGGTATCAAGCTGACAATCCATCAATTTTTGACGCATAAATTCCGAAACGACCGAACTAAGCGGCATTCTTCCACCCTGATAAGAAGGTATTTTACCTTTGCCTGAATTCGAAGGTTTTACCAATGCAGTCATATCTCTGAAGGAAAGAAGTTCGAGCGATTGTCCCGCAAACCAAAAACTTTCGCCCGGACTTATTTGAGAAATAAACCATTCTTCTACATTGCCCAGACTTTTTCCATTTTTCATCTGGATACGGATCATGGATTCGCTGACAATGGTGCCAATGGAAAGTTTGTGTTTTTTACAATAAAAGGGTTGGTCACTTTGTAAATGTTACCGTCTCTTTCCAATTTTTAAACTCATCGTACGCCTGCAAAGTCTGTCCTCCATTGACCAATATATTCAGTATGTCATAAAAATCAATTTCATCCATGAGGTGAAAAGCGTGCGTTTTTTTCAACATGATAAATATGGTATTCTCCTCAAATCCTTCTGAAACAGCAAGCGTGGTAAGAAATTGTATTAACACATCCCAACTATTGACCATTGGTGGTCTTGATTCGATAAATTTTTGTTTCATTGCTTCCCGGATAGCAGAAATTTCTATCAGCTCAAGACCATGGGTAGGCAAAAAATAAATACTACTCTCCTTTCCGGGAGAATGACCACTTCTTCCGGCCCGCTGGATAAATCGGGCAATTCCTTTTGGACTTCCAATCTGAATAATATGGTCTACCGGTTGAAAGTCCACTCCAAGATCCAGACTTGAAGTACAAATGACGACCTTGAGTTTTCCTTCATACAAAGCATCTTCTACCCAATTTCTTAATTCCTTACTTATACTTCCGTGGTGCATAGCTATGATTCCTGCCAATTCCGGTTCAAGGTTCAGAAGGTGCTGATACCATATTTCACATTGTGCGCGTGTATTGGTAAAAACCAGGCAACTCCCTTCCTTTTGTAAAATCGGCAAAACTTTGGAAGCCAGTTTTAAACCAAGATGACCTGCCCATGGATAAGATTCTATTTCGTCAGGTAATATGGTTTGTATTTTTACTGTTTTTGTTATATCTGCTTGAATAAGTGTGCGCTTATTTTCCGGAATGGAAAACAATAATACATCTATTGCTTCTTTCAGGTTTCCTATGGTTGCTGAAATACCCCATATTTTCAAAAGAGGATTAAATTCCTTAATAGTGGCAATGGCCAATTCAGTTTGTACACCTCTCTTTGAACCAAGCAGTTCATGCCATTCGTCTACTACAATAGTATCTACTCCCGAAAAAAAAGAAGAATACTCTTTCTGTGAGAATAATACATGAAGACTCTCCGGGGTCGTTATCAGTACATCCGGTGGGTTCTTAAATTGTTTTAATTTTGCCGAATAGGTGGTGTCACCTGTTCTCATTTCTATTTTTAGACTTATATTCAATTGTTGGCAGGCTCGGGTACAAGACAACAAAATCTCCTGGGTTAACGCCCTGATTGGTGTAATCCAAATCAAAGATAGTTTGTTCTTAAAAGTATCATGATGCTTTACCCAATGTTCAAGAAAGGGTAAAAAAACAGAATACGTTTTACCACTTCCCGTAGGAGCGTTGATCAACCCTGATTGACCTGTAAGGAAACTATCCCATACTTCCTCCTGGAAAGGGAGTAACTTCCAGCCATTGGAGGAAAACCAGGCTTCGGTATTTTTCCGAATCTCTGTATTTTTATTTTTTTTATTGCGGGTTGTCAAAATGGAAGCATGGTCTACATATCACAATCAAAAGGTTTTAACAAACAAAATAAGGAATGGTTATGATTCTATTGCCCAACACAATAGGAATAGAGCAATGACCATACTTCAGCATTGTTAACGTCTGTCAAAAGTTTTTGAAAGTGTTCCAAAAAAAATTAGTGGAACAGGAATTATTGGTGATTCCTGTTCCACTATAAATTTAATGTTTATGATTGTTTTTTGTTTTTTCATCTTCCGTTATATTATAACGGAATCCAACGTATATATTTCTTCCCATTATGGGCCCCCAGACAAGCGAGCCGTCAAAATAAGGTGAAAAGGGCATATCTGCTGCTATAATTGGTTTGTTGAGATGGAAATCAAAAAGGTTTTCAACGCCAACATAATATTCAAAACGACCGTGTTCTTTATTTATTTGAGTATTACTAAGGAAATATACGGGAGACTCTTTTTCAATCCTGTATGCCGGAAGATTGTTTTCTGTCGAAGGCAATCTGGATTCACTCATACGGTTGAGTGTATAATCCCATTTCCAACCTTTTCCAAGTTTTACAGCTATATTGGCAAAAGCGCGGTGCGGGGAGTTGAGTGGTCTGCGCAACAAAGTTTCTCCATACGATGTACGAACGTCATTGTACCTGTAGGCAAGTCTTACGTCCAACCATCTGGTAACCTGAATATCAAATTGCCCTTGTATACTGTTGGCAAAAGACTGCCCTGTCAGATTATAAAAAACAATTTCTCGGGGGTTTTCCATGTCAACTACAATCTGATTGACAAAGTCTACTCTGTTGGCGTCCAAAGCAAATACCCAGTTCATACCCCAAAGATTGAATTCCTGAGTTAAACTGAAGCCATAATTCCAGGCAATTTCAGGATTCAGACCATAGGGTTTGTCGGAGGATGTACCCCTAACCATAATATTTCGGCTTGTGGCAAAAATACCGGCGTTTTCTGAAAAAATACTGGCTGTCCTTTGGCCACGTCCGACCGAAACCCTGAATACAGTAGTTTCGGTTGGAGCAAACCTGACATTCATTCTGGGCGTCACAAAAAATCCAAAATTATTGTGATAATCAACCCGTAAACCGGCCAAAAAAGTAAATTTTTCGGAACCTTTGTATGTGTATTCTCCAAATACACCGGGAACAATTTCATTACGTTTGAATACGGTATCCAATAATTTTTCATCATACGCATCCCATTGGGTACTGAATCCTGTCCTGATCTGATGATCTGTATTTCCGATGATATCCTGGTAAATACTATTAAAATATAATGATTTTTGTGTAGCATCATACGTCCTTAACCCAAAAATACCATCCTGAACATGGTATACTCCGGAAAATTGAAATCCCAACGTCTGATAGGGTTTAGCCATATTGACATATCCGTTTTTTGCCCAGACTTCCACACGAGTAGTGTTGACCTGGGACCCCCAAAATTTATTTCTGTTTACATCATTGGGGTGAAAATCCATTTGACCACCAAGATTATCCAGATAAGAAACTTTGACACCTACTTGTGCTTCATGTCCGTCGCCATTTGTATATTTCCAGCGGTTAATAAGACCAAGTTGTTTTGTGATGGGATTATCCATAAAACCATCATCATTATTGTCCAGTCTCCAGGCTCTTGTAGAAACGTGCATTAGGTTGGAAGTGCTCCAGCTTTCAGAAAGTATATTTTTAGAAAACGAATTAAATTCAAACCGACCTGCCTGATTTGCATACCCATTTAGGAAAAACAAATCCCCGTGGCAAGGTTTGCGTAGTTCAACATTGATTTGTCCCGTAATGCTTTCAAAACCATTGACCACTGAACCGGCACCCATGTTTAATTGGATTCCTTCTGCCCAGGGTCCTGGTGTATAAGCCAATCCGTACAAGGCAGAAAGTCCACGTATATCCGGCATATTTTCTCGGGTGATTTGAACATAAGGTCCGGCTAAACCCAACATTTCAATTTTTCGGGTTCCTGTGACAGCATCTGTTACTGAAGCATCAACGGCAGGTGTTGTGTCAAAACTTTCGGCCAGATTACAACAGGCTGCTTTGAGCAATTCCTTTTGTGTAATACTTTGAATTTTAACCGGATCGAGGTAAGATACTTCTGTCGTCCTTTTTCGATGTGTGATTTCAACAGCATCGAGTACAAGGTTTTGCTCCAGAACGATCTTGAGATAACCTGTTTCATTAACGAGGATAGTATCCGGCGAATAACCCACATAACTTATGATCAGATTACTGCCTTTTCTTTTTGCAGGAATTTCAAATTCACCCATCGTGTTGGTTACCGTACCGTCATTACTTCCTTCCCAAAAGACAGTTGCCCCAATGAGAGGAATTTCTTCATTAGTTTTTGATTTTTCAAAAACACCACCGGTCAAAGTAACACTAAAAGGATTACTTTCAGGCGCAATGCGATATTTGCAGCAAGAATGTAAAGCCTCGTATGCATCATCTGTCGCCACCAAACCATCATTGTCATGTCCGGCTTTGAGTAAGGCATTATTTAATTCCGTTTTTTGAAATAGGGGGTCAACTTCAAGAAGCAGGGTTTGATTTTCTATACTGTATTTGGCTTTCAAAATGCCGATTGTTGACTTGGCGATGCCTTCAATTCTTTCCTTACACATGCCACATGCACCACTGACTGGAATGGACAGCCGCGTTTGGCTATGTGCCAAAAAAGGTAACAACCACAAGGTCATTATTATTATATAAAGGTTTCATTATATATTTTTATCTTAATTAATAAAGAAGGATTTTCTGAACAGAAACCCTTTAGTACTGTGAAAAATAATTAAGACAAAATCCGGGGAGGGTGGTAAAAGTCTTTGGTATAATCAAAAACATATGAATCTAATGGTTCGAGGGTATTTTTTTTAATGGGTTGAATGACAGTTTCTTCGTAAACAAATGAAAAGGAAGGAGAAGTAATGAAGACTTTCAGGCAACCCAAACAATGACAAATGTCACCATCGCAAGATCCTTCATCGTGATTTTTATGATCTCCGGGATGATCTTTTTGACAGCAGGATTTTTTTCCTGTTATATCTTTAGAACAGGTAGTTTCTTCTTGTTTTTCCTTATTTGAATGACATAATCCGGGCACACATAAGTCACGTGCCTGAACGAGTATGGAAAAAGCCATAAAGAGGTAAAACCATTTCATAAGGTAAAAGTAGGGTATTTTCAAAAAATGTGTATGATTTTATTGCCGATAATTCAATAAAACCCAATAAAAATTCATTTTTAACACTTTTTTAATAAAAATATGGCTCAATATCAGTAGTCAACGTTTACTATTATATCAATCTATTTGGTGCAAAAAGTAAAGTTCATTGTATGAATTAAAAAAGAATAATAGATAATCAAATATTTACCTCCACTTTTTGTCTTCCAGAATCTGAATATAATTACCTCGTTCGTAAGCAGATGGATCGGATACGTGCAGCTGACTCATCGCCCCTTTGAAAGCCTCTATATTTTTGAACTGCATTTTTTCCATATACATTTGCAATTCTTGTAAAATGACCTTGATTTGTTGAATACCATGTTTATATAAGACGGAGGCACACATACCCACATCAGCTCCGGCCAAGATGTATTTAATCAATTCTTCTGCACCATGTACACCTGTGGTAGCTGCCAGAGAGACAGGCAACCTGCCATATAACACTGCAATCCACAAAAGAGGTAAACGAATTTCAGCCGGATGACTGAAATCCAGATTAGGTAATACCTTGAGTCTTTCGATATCAAAATCTGGTTGATAAAACCTGTTGAATAAAACCAAACCGTTCGCTCCTTCATCAGAAAGTCTTTTGGACATATTTCCTATGGAAGAAAAATATGGATTCAATTTCATCGCTACCGGAATAGAAATGTTGGACTTCACCATTTTTAATATATCTAAATACCTTTGCTCTACCTCTTCAGAGTTCAGCCGAATGTCTGCAGGAATGAAATACACATTTATTTCCAGGGCATCTGCTCCGGCCTGTTCGATATCTTTCGCATATTCAATCCAACCCTCAGGTGTGATGCCGTTCAGGCTCGCTATAACAGGGATATCAACCCTTTCTTTGGCCTGTCTGATGATTTCAAGATATTGACCGGTACCAACAGCGTAATTTTCTAATTCGGGAAAAAATCCGGATGTCTCTGCAAAAGGATTTGTGGTCGACCTGTACACTTCTTCGACTTTAAGGGCTTCTGCACGTATTTGTTCTTCAAATAATGAAAATAAAACCACCGCACCTGCTCCATTGTCCTCCATTGACAAGATGTTTCCTATTTCCTGAGACAAGGGATTGGCGGAAACAACAAGCGGAGATTTTAATGACAATCCGAGGTATTTAGAATTTAAATTTGTCATGAATTAATATATTTGAAAAAAATGTAATTTATGAAGGTTGATATAAAGGCTGGAATGATTCAGCTCCATAGCCTGCCATTTCCTGGTAAGATTTCCAACGGAGATCCACAATATCCTGAGCCAATTGGATTAGCTTTTCTGCTTCTTTTGGCTTTGTTTGTGTTAAAACTTTATATCTTAATTCATTATAGGCATATTCACGGAAAGGAATACTTGGTGCCGGAGAATCAAGAACAAATGGATTGCGGTTGGCATTGCGCAAAACAGGGTTATATCTGATCAGTGGCCAATAACCGGATTTTACGGCAAGATGCTGTTGGTCAAGTCCTTTTTGCATATTGATACCATGGGCTATACAATGGCTGTATGCAAGGATAAGAGAAGGTCCATTATAGGCTTCTGCTTCCCTGAATGCAAGCAGAGCCTGTTGAGGATTGGAACCCATGGCTATTTGAGCCACATATACATTTCCATAAGAGATCATTTGCATGGCAAGATCTTTTTTACCAACTCTTTTACCTGCAGAAGCAAATTTTGCCGTAGCTGCCGTCGGAGTAGCTTTAGACATTTGTCCTCCAGTATTGGAATAAACTTCCGTATCTAAAACCAAAACATTGATATTCCTGCCACTTGCCAACGCATGATCAAGACCTCCGGACCCTATGTCATACGCCCAACCATCGCCACCTATAAGCCAAACGCTTCGATCCACGAGATGATCTGACACAGATTTTAAATGAAGTGCTTCCGGGGTTTGAATTGCGGAAAGTTTTTGTCTCAGTAGATTTAGGTTTTCTCTTTGAACCTTTATATCACTTTCCAGTTTTTGAGGATTATTGATCAGGGCATTAACCAAATCATCCCCAAGCTCAGAGCGCATTTTTTCTAATAATTGATGGGCAATGCCTAAATGTTTATCAGCAGCAACCCTCATACCCAAACCAAATTCAGCATTGTCCTCAAAAAGTGAATTTGACCATGCCGGTCCTTGCCCATTCTGGTTGGTGGTCCATGGCGTGGTAGGCAGGTTGCCTCCGTAAATGGAAGAACAACCCGTTGCGTTCGCTACCATCAACCTGTCTCCAAATAATTGGGTAAGTAACTTGATGTATGGTGTCTCACCACAACCTGCACACGCTCCGGAAAATTCAAAAAAGGGTTCGAGAAACTGGACACCATGAACCGTTGAATAATTGACCTTGCTTTTTTCGTTAACCGGTAAATGTTCAAAAAAAGAGATGGCTTCCCGTGCTTCCAATAGATCAGTTGGTTTTGGTTCCAGATTAATAGCCCTTTTTAAATGGTCCTGTCTTTCGGTTACCGGACAAACTTCATAACAAAGATTACATCCGGTACAATCCTCGAGATAAACCTGAAGGGTAAATTTTGTCTCCGGGAATCCTCTTGCATTGATATGGGCTGATTGGAATGCCGAAGGGGCATTATCCAAAAGATTTTCGTTATAAAATTTGGAACGAATGACACCATGAGGGCAAACAAAACTGCAATTTCCGCATTGGATACATTCATCAGGATTCCAAACGGCAATCAAATCTGAAATATTTCTTTTTTCCCATTTTGTAGTGCCACTTGGATAAGTTCCATCAATAGGTAAAGCACTCACCGGAAGTTGGTCTCCCATTCCGGAAAGCATAACACCGGTTACATTTCTTACAAAATCGGGAGCTTGTTGTAATATTGATTTTGACTCGATGCGAATGGCAGTAATCTTATCCGGAATTTTTACCTCAAACAAATTTTCAAGTGTTTGATCTACGGCTTTAAAATTTTGTTCTACGACGGCTTTCCCTTTTTTAATATAGGACTTTTCAATGGCCTTTTTAATCTGTTTAATCGCTTCATCAGGAGGCAATACCCCTGATAATTCAAAAAAACAAGTTTGCATTATGGTGTTAATTCTTCCGGGCATTCCGGTTTTTCTGGCAACTTCGGTAGCATTTATAACATAAAATTTAATCCCTTTATGTAAGATTTGATGCTGTACTTCAAAAGGCAAACGATCCCAGATTTCATCCTTTCCAAACGGGCTGTTTAGAAGAAACACAGCACCTTGTTTTGCCTGGGACAACATGTTTTCTTTTTCCAGGAAACCAAATTGATGGCATGCTATAAAATCTGCTTTTCCAATCAGATAGGGGGCTTTTATAGCCTGGTTACCAAAGCGGAGATGCGATACCGTTTTGGCTCCTGATTTTTTTGAATCATAAACAAAATATCCCTGAGCATATAAGTCAGTATTTTCCCCGATAATTTTAATGCTATTTTTATTGGCACCAACGGTACCGTCAGCTCCAAGACCATAAAAGAGTGCTTGGGTCCAGTTGGATTCATCAAGTGTAAAGGTTTCATCGTAGGAAATACTTGTAAAACTGACGTCATCATTAATCCCAATGGTAAAATGATTTTTTGGTGTTTCCGATTTCAGATTGTCAAAAACCGCTTTTACCATAGCCGGTGTAAATTCTTTAGAGGATAAACCATAACGGCCACCTATGGTTAAAGGCATTTTTTTAATCTTGCCTTCCGCCAGGGCTTCAACTAATGTTACTAGTACATCCTGGTAAAGGGGTTCACCGGTTGCTCCAGGCTCTTTTGTTCTGTCCAATACAGCAATTTTTAATACAGAATCCGGAATGGCACTCAATACCTCTTCTTTGGGGAATGGTCTGAATAATCTGATTTGTAATACCCCTGATTTTTCGCCAAATGTATTGAGGAAGGCGGATGTTTCTACGGCAGTTTCTGAACCTGAGCCCATAATAATGATGATGTTTTCTGCATCTTTATCGCCTTTGTAGGAAACAGGTGAATAGGTCCTTCCAGTAATTCGGGCAAATTTTTCCATTTCAGCTTTCAGGATATCAGGAACAGCCTTGTAAAAGGGATTTACGGTCTCTCTTCCCTGAAAATACACATCCGGATTCTGAGCGGTACCCCTGATAAACGGGTTGTCGGGATTGAGGGCCCTTTCCCTGTGTGAGATGACAAGGTTTTCATCAATCATAGTCTTGATAGCATCATCAGATAAAAGTTCAATTTTACTTACTTCATGTGAAGTTCTGAAACCATCAAAAAAATGGAGAAAAGGTATACGTGATTTTAATGTAGTTGCCTGGGTGATAAGTGCCATATCATGGGCTTCCTGAACATTCGCTGATGACAACATGGCAAATCCGGTGGTCCTTGCTGCCATGACATCCTGATGGTCTCCAAAAATGGATAGGCCCTGAGCTGATAATGATCTGGCGGCAACCTGAAATACAGTTGAAGTAAGTTCTCCTGCAATTTTATACATATTGGGTAACATCAGCATCAAACCCTGAGAGGCTGTAAAAGTGGTCGTAAGCGATCCTGCCTGCAGAGCCCCGTGTACGGTTCCTGCGGCACCACCTTCACTTTGCATTTCTATCACTTCCGGGACATTGCCCCAAATATTTGTTACACCGTGTGAAGACCATTCATCTGCAAGTTCAGCCATAGTAGAAGAAGGGGTTATGGGATAAATGGCACACACTTCATTCACTCTGTAAGCTACATAGGCTGCACCTTCATTCCCATCCAAAGTTACATATTTTGATTTATTTTTTTCCATCATTTTTATATTTTGTCTTCAAACATATCTATGGCGTGACATGGGCACTGTTCATAACAAACAGCACATCCGGTGCATAGAGTGTAATCGAATTTGTATTTTTTACCTTTACCCAGTTTAATAATGGCTCCTTCCGGACATGCCCCAAAACAACCGTCGCATTCAAAACAATTGCCGCAGGATAAACAACGCTGGGCTTCATAATGAGCTTCTTTATCGGTATAACCATTTACTATTTCATCAAAACCTTGTATGGCTACTTCAGGTAAAATGTGTCCCTGGGTTTTGGTGTCGGCAAAAGTTTTATACCATATATGCAAAAAGTCAGCATGAATAATAGGGTTAGAAGGAGCTTTTTTATATATTTTTCCGGAAAGCCACGCATCAATATTTTTTGCAGCCTTTTTACCATGACCGGTGGCAATTGTAACAGATCTGTCTCCTGGCACCATATCCCCCCCTGCAAAAACACCCGGATATCCTGTCATCAAATGAGAATCCACATGCACTGTCCCGTCATCACTGAAAGTAATACCTTCAAGGTCTTTTAAAAATTCAGTTTCTGTCTCCTGTCCTAGGGCAAGAATCAGGGCGTCTGCCTCCAGAGTTTCAAATTTTCCTGTCGGAACAGGCCTTCCATCGACGAGATCCATAATTTCAATGGTTATCGATGTATCATCTATTTGTTTAATGGTTCTTAGCCAATGAATTTTCACACCTTCACTTAAAGCCTCATCTGCTTCAAAATCATGAGCCGGCATATGATCCCTGTCTCTTCTGTAAATAATGAGTGCTTCTTCAACGCCTAACCTTTTTGCAGTACGCGCGGTATCCATGGCCGTATTACCTCCACCATATACAGCCACCTTTCGCCCCAGAAAAGGAGAGTTCCCCATTTCTACATCTTTGAGAAAAGTGACTGCATCAAGAATTTTACCTGCATCACGTGCCGGAATGTCTGTTTTTCGACCAATATGGGCTCCTATGGCAATAAAAACAGCATCAAAACCACCTGCATTTTTTTCAGAAAGAATATTGTCTACCTTATAATTGAGTTTAATTTCTACACCCAGGTTGACAATTTTTTGTACTTCCGCCTGTAAAATATTGCGCGGAAGACGGTAAGCAGGAATTCCAAAATTCATCATGCCCCCGGCTACAGGCCCGGCTTCAAAAATGACGACTTCATGTCCCTCTTTTGCCAAATGATAGGCAGCCGACAAACCACTTGGACCGGCACCAATAATCATTACTTTTTTCCCCGTTTTTTGGGCAGGCGCCTTAAATTGCCAATTTTGTTTTATAGCTTCATCTCCCAGATATCTTTCTATAGAATGAATACTTACGGATTGATCAAGAGATGTCCGGTTACAGGCATTTTCACATGGATGGTAACACACTCTCCCATGAATGGCAGGCATAGGATTGTTTTCTGTAAGCGTAAGCCATGCCTGATAATCATTCCCCTCCTGAGCATAAGCCAACCATGCCTGTATATTTTCTCCAGCAGGACAAGCGTTGTTGCACGGAGGCAAAAAGTCTTGATAAACAGGTTTCTTTTTTCTGACAGGTCCAGTACCTTCATGATGACCACTTAAATCCGGCAATCGGGTTAGGTCAATATTTTGGGAATTCATATAATAAGTTTTAAAATAAAGGTGCAAGGTATTATGAAGACTCCGTCTCAAAAGTGATGTAAATCACCCTGTTATATGATATCGTTTTTACTTTGATAAAGATTTCTTAGGCTTAAATCATAATGTCATATGATATTGGTCAATAAAAACTCTTGATTATACTCCTTATTTCGCATTAAAATTCGAAGTTCTTAAAATATAAATTCCATGAATCAACAAAGTAGTAAATACGTATACCAATTCGGAGGTGGAAAAGCAGATGGAAATGAATCCATGAAAAACTTATTGGGCGGGAAAGGAGCTAATCTGGCTGAAATGGCCGGACATCCTTCGTTATTATTGCCGGTTCCACCCGGTTTTACCGTGACAACTGATGTATGTACCTATTATTATCAACATGATAAAAAGTATCCTGAAGATCTTATCCGACAAGTAAATACAGCTTTGTCAGATATTGAAAAAATAATGAACAGGAAGTACGGGGATCTTACCAATCCGCTTTTGCTTTCGGTACGATCCGGTGCCAGGAAATCTATGCCCGGGATGATGGACACTGTTTTGAACCTTGGGCTTAATGATGAAACGGTAAAAGGATTGATTCAACAAACCGGAAATGAACGTTTTGCTTATGATTCTTATCGACGTCTTGTCATGATGTATGCCGATGTAGTAATGGAAAAAGCTGCCGGGATAGAACCTTATCATGGGAAAGGAATACGAAAAATCCTGGAAGAAAAACTGGAACATCTGAAATAAAAAAACAATTATGAATCTGATGCTCAGGTTACAGCTTCTGATTGGCAAAACCTGGTCTATGAATATAAAAAGATTATTCTGAAAACACTTGGAAAACCATTTCCTGATGATCCAATGGAGCAACTTTGGGGAGGAATAGGAGCTGTTTTCGGAAGTTGGAATGGCAAAAGGGCAATGGAATATCGCCGTATTGAAAAAATACCGGATGAATGGGGAACAGCTGTAAATGTCCAGGCGATGGTTTTCGGAAATATGGGGGATGATTGTGCCACAGGGGTAGCCTTTACGCGAAACCCCGGAAATGGTGACAACCATTTTTATGGAGAATACCTCGTCAATGCCCAGGGGGAAGACGTAGTAGCGGGTATCAGAACACCGGCACCCATTAATGATTTTTCAAAAAATAATCAAAGTAAGCACCTGACTTCCTTGGCTTCACTGATGCCTGAACTGTACAACGAACTGGACGGGTACCAGAAAAGACTGGAAATTCATTACAAAGATATGCAGGATATTGAGTTTACCATCGAAAAAGGCACACTTTACATGCTTCAGTGCAGGGTAGGAAAAAGGAATGGAATTGCAGCCGTTAAAATGGCTATGGATATGTATAATGAAGGCCTTATAGATAAGGATACGGCAGTAATGAGGGTAAGTCCAAATCAACTGGTAGAACTGTTGCTTCCACTGTTGGATCCCGAAACGGAAAAAATGTCACCAGTCATAGCAACCGGATTGCCCGCAGGTCCGGGAGGAGCCAAAGGTATCATCGTTTTTGATTCTGAAAAAGCTATTAGTTATGCTGAAAAAAATGTTCCGGTCATTTTGGTAAGGGAAGAAACATCGCCTGAAGATGTTGATGGTATGCACGCTTCCAAGGCCATTCTGACGACCAAAGGTGGCATGACTTCTCATGCAGCCCTGGTAGCGAGAGGATGGGGAAAATGTTGTATTGTAGGATGTAATGACATTGAAATAAATACTTTGTCAAATACTATGTATGCGAAAAATGGATTGGTTTTGCATGAAGGAGACTGGATCACATTGAATGGAACAACCGGAAGAGTTTATGAAGGAGCGCTGCCCCTCGTTTCAGTAGATATGGAAGCAAATATGCCTTATCAGGAGCTCATGAAAATGGTTGAAGAAATTAAGGTATTGGACGTCAGAGCAAACGTGGAAACACCGGAAGACGCTCTTCAGGCTTTGAAGTTCGGTGCCACCGGTGTAGGTTTATTCCGTACTGAACATATGTTTTATGGAGAAAAAAGTGAAGAGCCTTTATTTTTAATGCGTAAAATGATTGTGAGCAGAACTGAAGAAGAACGCAGGTCTGTGTTAAAAGATCTTTTTATGTATGTGAAAAAGGATATCAGACGAACATTGGAGGTGATGGCAGGTCACCCTGTCACCATTAGGCTTCTTGATCCGCCTTTGCATGAATTTGTTCCTCATGATAAATTAAAACTCGAAAGCCTGGCCAAAGAATTGGGTATAAGAGTCAGTACTTTGAAAAAAAGAGTTCTGGCCTTGCATGAAAATAACCCTATGCTGGGACATCGGGGAGTAAGATTGGGAATAAGTTATCCGGAGATTACAGAGATGCAGGTTCAGGCCATTCTCGAAGCAGCATCTGAACTGACGGATAATGGGAAAAAAGTTTTTCCTGAAATTATGATACCGGTTACCTGCACGGTCAACGAACTTAAACATCAAAAAGCATTAGTAAATAAGGTATATGATGAAGTATTGGCAAAAACCGGTAAAGATAAAATTGAATATGCCTTTGGAACCATGATAGAGATACCCAGGGCAGCATTGAGGGCGGATAATATGGCGCTTGAAGCTGAGTTTTTCAGTTTTGGAACAAATGACCTGACTCAAATGAGTTTTGGATTCAGCAGGGATGACATAGGTGGATTTTTACCCAATTATCTGGATAAAAAGATTCTTAGAGTGGACCCATTTACTACCATTGACCAGCAAGGTGTCGGAGAATTAATAAAAATTGGCATTGAAAGAGGCAGAAGTACCCGTCCAGATTTAGAAGTGGGCATTTGCGGAGAACATGGCGGTGACCCGGAAAGTGTCAAATTCTGCCACCGTATAGGAATGAATTATGTTAGTTGTTCACCGTTTCGGGTGCCTATTGCCCGGTTGGCAGCGGCTCAGGCCGTTATTGAAGGAAAATAGGAAATCTTGTTTCTTAAAGATAAAGATTCAGTTAGCACTTTTTTATTACAAGTGTAAGTTTTTAAGAAGTTCTGAAGGAATCTTTTTCTTTTTTGAGTGATTTTATTTTCTTCAGAGGAAGCGATTCAATATTATTTATGTGCAATGAGAATATCCTGAATTGCTTTAATTATAAAATTAACTTTTATTATTTTGTGCCATTAGTTTACACTAATTTCCAATGACAATCCATGATGTACCGTCACTTTGCACCTGGTATCTTTGGTTGGCAGAAATCAGGTTGACATTTTGATTTGATACATCGTTATATACCGCAGCGCCCCCGCTGACCGTGATATTTTTATTAGATATACCATTTGTTCCAATCAAAATATAAATCCGACCCTGGCAAGTGTTGGGGTTCGGTAGATTGATTGATGATATACCATCGAGAATCCGGAGAGTGAAGTGTGAATCATTGAGAGTGAAAACTCCGGTTGACGTACTGGTTGAATTTATTTTTTTTGAAACAGAACCTTCTACCTGCAAATCTGAATGTGGTTGGTCAGTGCCTATGCCAACGCGGCCTAAGCCGGTGATCACTACATCTTTTGTTGTAGTTGCATTCCCCTTGTAATAAAAGGCAAATCGATTGGAATTGGTACCTAAATTGGGCTGATAAAAGCCATAGTAATTGGTAACTCCGCCCAGGGAAGAATGAACACCTGAATAAAAGCCATAATAATTAGTAATGGTTCCATTTACCTGGCCGGTAAAATCGTTGCTGAACCCAAATAAATGGGTAGTATTGGAAGCAGACCTGAAATCCAGTGTGTTTTGGAAACCATAAAAGGTAGTAATGTCCGTGACCTCTCCTCTGTATTCATTCAGTACTCCTGTCACATTAGGATAATTGGTTGTCTGAACATTCCACAAACGATTTCTTTGTGCCCTGAAAGTATTGGTCACGCTTGATCCACTCCTGAGATACATAAGATTTTCAATTCCGAAAACATTACCGCCAACACCACCACTTTGAACATCAATTTCATTACTAATTCCTGAAATTGTTCCGGAGTAGGCAGTATTTGGTAAAAACCGGGCATGAACGGTATTAAAACTTGAATTGGCTGTTTCAAGACCTATCCTTAACCTGTTGATATTATTGGTACGAAACCAGAGTTCTTTATTATCAGTAGTACCCATAAAATGGGATACCGGATTGGTATTTGAATTTCCCTGACAATTCCAGTTTTGATAACTTTGATTAGCCAGCATTTCCCATTGTGTTCCTGACCAGTAATAATATCCTTTTTTTAATTCAGAGGATACTGTGGTATTGTAAACTAAAATACTTTCCACGTTTCCTTCAGAAATGGTGGTATTATCTGTCAGACCCGTTAAGGCTACCCTTGGGATTAATATACCTTTATTATTAGCCTCCAGGTCCAGAATAGCTGAAGGATTTGGATTTTCAGTACCAATTCCTACCTGGCCATACATTGTCATATGGAAAGGAAAAATTAAGAATCCTAATAAAAAACAAAAACCAATCCTTTTTGAGTTTGGTTGCAACATACCCTTGAAATAAGCATACATATAGTAAATTTATTTAATTTGTTATATGTTGATATACATCAAAATTTATGCCAAAAAATTAAATAAATTGATCTTCTTTTAAGATAACAAATGACTATGATTATGAAATATCTGTGATGATAAATGAAACCTTATCTAAGGTTGCAGCATTGAATACAAAAAGGTCTCATTTTTTGTCTGGGATACGTTTTGAAATGTGCTGATTTCAAAAGCACCTATCATGTTGGCATGCGAATAATTTAGGGTATTTACCAGCTGCCGCCACCTCCACCGCCGAAACCTCCGCCGACACTACCGCCCCCACTAAACCCACCACCTCCTGAGGAACTTGGTGTGCTGTTGAAAACGCTTTTGATTTCGTTCATACTGCTGTCAAAAGACGAACCGAACTCAGATGGAGAAAAATGTCCTGCATAATACATGCCGCCCGGACCGACATACCAGCTCGGTGGTTCGAGCAGCAATCCTTCAAACTTTTTACTCCATGGTTTGGCATACCCAAAAACCATAGCATACGGCAGGGTTTTTTCAAAGTACATGGGATCATCTTTAAGCATTCTTTCAATTTTGTCTTTTTCTGCTGCTTTAACAAACATTTTGAAGCCGAGGGTTTCCTGATACAAACGCACTCCATTGTGATTTTTTTTGACCATGTAATTGGTAAAAATAAAACCAACACCTCCCGCCAGTCCAAGTGCTATTCCCACAGATAAAATACCAAAAACAAAACTAAGCAATATCCCGACAGCAATCAGAATGGCTGAAACCACACCTGTCATCAACTGATATCGGATAGAAATAGGGTAATATATATCTTTGGACTGAAGGCTTTGTTTGAGGCTTGTTTTTGCGGAAGTCATGGTTTCATAAAATTCATTTTCCAGGCTGCTGATAAGCACTTCGTTACCCGTTGAAAACAGTTGGTCAAAGATGATGTGTTCGTAGGTTGGGGCTTCTTTCGGAAGATCTTTTACTTTGATGAGTTGATGATCGGATTTCCCCCGGCTTTTATCCATCATTTTTATAAGGATATAACCGTTGTGTGCCCAATAAGGAAGCAATGCCAGAACGTCAACATTGTCAGCTCTTTCATCAATGATGACGCCGGCTTCTGAAGGCGTAAGATCCTTTGGAGGTATATATTGAACAGCACGAATGATGGGATAGTCTTTACCATATTTAGTCCATAACTGGTAAAAGAAACCGGTTAAACTGATAAACAAAAGCGAAGCCAAAGACAACCATCCGTATTTTTGCATCCAGATTTCCAAAGCGCCCGGCCTGACAATATAGTCTTTTGGAAGTTTTACATAAAGTGTCATTCCTTCACCTGGTTCAAGGACTTTTTCTGCATTTCCAATGATTTTATTTTGTAAAAACTTCGCTGTTGCAAATGCATCTGATGTGCCGGCTCTACCGGCATTTACAAAATAATCATCTTTTGTCAGATTGAGATTGCCGTCAAAATAGACACCAAAGCCTGCACTTTCAATAGCAACAGGCCAATTTGTACCTGTGACATTCCATTGAAATTCCGTGAAGTTGTCTTCAAACAGGAAAGCACCTTTGACTTTATATTTTATAATATACGTCTGCTTACCTTCTATAAAAATATCTTTGTGTCCAATTTTTATAACTACATCATTGCCACTTTTATCGGATTGGAAATGATAATTTTCTACTTCTATATCATAAATCTTCAGGGCATATTCTTCTCCTTTCATCATATAACGATAGGGTATTTTTCTGAAAATACCTCTTCTTTGTTCATTGAAAAAAACCTCAATGGTTTCGGTAATTTCCAAAATACCGGAAGCTTTTACCTCAACATTGGTCTGGTAGTGTTTTATGTTAAAGTCACTTGCAGATAACGGAAAAACAAAAAAGAAAATCAGTGAAAAAAATACAATGAAGATTTTAGATACAGACATACCGTGGGATTAAAATTTTACTTCCGGATTTGCTCTTTCAGCATCATTTTCCAACTCAAAAAATTCAAATTTTCCAAATTGAAAGGCATTCGCTATCAGATTGGATGGAAAACTTTCTACATACGTATTGTTGTCCCTTACAAGTGCATTGTAATATCTCCTCGCGTTGGCAAGACTTTCTTCAATTTCTGAAAGAGTACCCTGAAGCGATAAAAAATTGGTATTGGCTTTAAGATCCGGATAATTTTCAGAAAGAGCAAACAGAGACTTTAGGGTGCCACTCAATGCGTTTTCAGCCTGTACCTGCTGGTTGATATTACCGGTATTGCCGGCGGTCATCGCCATGTTGCGCGCCTGAATAACTTTTTCCAAAGTTCCGCTTTCATGAGCAGCATAACCTTTGACGGTGTTGACAAGATTAGGAATAAGATCATGTCTTCTTTTTAGTTGGACATCTATCCCACTCCAGGATTCCATTACTTTGTTTTTTAAGGAAACAAGTTTGTTGTAGGCGCCCATAAAAAAGAGACCTACCAATACAAGAAAAATAAGAATGTATAACATGGTATAATGTTTTGTTCATTTTACTAAACCAATGGATTATTGATTTAGTTCTCAATTGATGAATATAACGACTAATGATGTATATTTTCTGATAAACCTGAAATAATCAGGCATAAAATAAAAAAGAAAAATAAAGGATTTAATGGTGTGTACTCTATAAAAACCGTTATTTTTTCAAATATAGGTACGAAAAGGTGTCATAACTTCATCTTGACACTAATTCAGGACAAAACACTAAGTATTTTTAATTCTACTCTTTGATTTTTTTTGCGACCGGCTACGGTTTTATTTGTTGCAATCGGATTTCGTTTGCCATAACCCTTAAACTGAACCCTTTCAGGTGCCAAACCTTTATTTATTAAATATTCAGCGACGGTTTTAGCTCTTTTAGTACTCAGGCGATCGCAATAATCGTGATTGGGAATATTATTTGTATGACCACCTATCTCAATGACAATTTTTTTATTTTTTTCGAGGAAACTGAATATTTCGTCAAGCGCAGGATAAGAATTCTGATTTATCATAGCACTATCCTCCTGAAAATATAGGTTTTTTATCTGAAAAGTTTCTCCCGGTTTAAAATTTGTCCGGTTTAATTCCAGCATAATTTTAGGTTTGAATTCAACAGATGGTTTTGAATTTTGAGAAGAGGTTTGTGATTTGGAAGGAGTGGATTTTCCGTTATTTTTAGGAAGGGTACTTTTTGGTAAAGACGGTGTGTTTTTTTGTTTTCTGTCTGTATTGACAATAAAAGGTGCATTTTCATTACATGGAATAGAAACAATATGGGAAGCACCGTCAATTAATAAATTTCCATTGTATGGAAGGGCAGGAGTTTTATAATAAGCGGCAAAAGTAAGATACAGGATATCCTTTTTGGGTTTCATTTTAAAGCTGAATATTTGCCAGCTGTGATTTTTTACAGGATCGGTAATAGCAAGTAGTTCCATTTCCTGACAAAGGGTGGCACCCCCCCAGATACGAAGAGTGACAGGAGTGGAGTAATTGGTTTCGTCTGAAGTCATTCTGCTGTGACTGACATACCTTTCCGCCCTGGCGAGGTGAACAGTAATCGCATAACATTTGCCTGCTTTCATGGGCTTCGACAATCTCTGCGTCACAGACTCGTAGGTGTCATTATCCCGGGTTACCATTCCAAGATAGGTTTTTCCGTCAGATGCGGGCAAGTTGTTTTCCCAAAATCCGTTAGGGTGTATGTCAGGAGGGGATTCTCCGAAAAAATTGTTTATAGCAGCACAATCTGTCCATCCTTTTATTCCCGTCCAAAATCTGGTTTCACCACGTTTAGGAACATCTTCAAAAGATCCGTTGTACAATGTAATAGTGTCATTCTGGCTGATTACTTTCAGACCTAAAAACAAAAATATCACTATAGTACTTCTTTTGCCCAACACGTAAAACAAGAGTTATTTTATGAAAACGGATTTAAAAGATGTTTGAATCATGCGTTTGGTTTATTTGACTTTTATTTAACATTTTAGTGTAATCAAAGTTTATAACCTGTGCGAAGCAATTTCAATGCCTTTCATTTTTCGGTACAATTCAGTTGCGTAACCATCTGTCATTCCGGAGACAAAATCCAAAACACCCATCACCTTTTCGTATTCCTTTCCGGTTTCAAAGTCAAGATTGAATTGATCCGGGATGAGCAACAAAGATTTTTTTTCCATGTTGGACCTTTGTTTTTTCAGCATAGCCGGAATAAAAACATTCAATATTTCTGACATTACATTATATCCGGCTAATTCTACTTCTATGACAGAATGATGGTTGTATATTTTATGAATGGAAACATCCTGTATTTCCAATAAAGAAGGACAAAATTTCTCCACTTCACCAATTAGACTTCCATTCCAGGTGCCATTGAGAATTTCTTCCATATTTTTATCAAATACCCGGGCAGCGGCCTCAACTAGTTCTCCGATACATTTTGTCCTTAAATAGGCTATAGATTCATTGGAATCACCTATTTTAGACAAAACTTCTTTTGTCCTGGCCAGAGACAGGGGGTTATTGTTCAACTCACTTATCAAATTCAGAAAATAGTGGGTTACTTCCTCTTTGCCTAAAATTTTAATGCGGTGTGCATCTTCCATATCAATGATCCGGTAACAAATGTCATCTGCGGCTTCAACCAAAAATACAAATGGGTGTCTTCTCGACCAGATATAGGGATCCTGAAAAACAGGAAAACCGAATTCCTGACAAATGGAGGTAAACACTTCTTTTTCAGATTGGAAAAAACCGTATTTTTTGCGATGGGTTTCTGATTTCGATACAGCCATCGATTCACAAGGATATTTGAGGATACTTGCCAGTGTTAAAAAGGTAAGTCTTTGTCCTCCTTCCAGTTTTCCGATAAAAGCTTTGGTAAGGTGTCTTAGGGCATTGGCATTTCCTTCAAATGATATGAGGTCGTGCCATTGAGGAGCTGAAAAATAATCTTTGAGCGCAATCCCTTCAATGTCTTCATGTTTATTTTTTTCAAAAAAATAAGCAATGGCTTTTTCGCCTGAATGACCGAAAGCAGGATTACCTACGTCATGTGCCAGACATGCGGAGGCTATAACACCGGAAAGATCGTTGAGGTAAAAGTTTTTGGCAGCATCATCACCGGATAACAGTTTCGGGCTGATAATATCTCTTCCCACTACCGTACCTAATGATCTGCCTACTGATGCCACTTCCAGAGAATGGGTCAGTCTGTTGTGTACAAATACATTTCCGGGCAATGGGAAAACTTGTGTTTTATCCTGAAGACGCCTGAAAGCAGACATAAATATAATTCTGTCATAATCACGGATAAATTCGGATCTGTGGCTTGACAGCGAACTTTGAGTCAGTCCGAATCGTCTGTAAGAAATCATGTTGTCCCAGGTCATACTGCAAAATGAAGACAAAGGTAATTTATTATCTACCCTGTAAATAAAAAATTGGGTAATTTTTATATTTTGTAATCAAAAACAGCATATTTTTGTTAACCGAAAACTAAATAATATCCAGTGGATAATTTTTCTAAAAGTCAGGCTTATTTTGAGTATTTTTCAATTGATAATACCGCTTTTCGCGATAAGGTCAGATATTATGAAGAAAACCAGGACAAGATCGGGTGGCTAAACCATGAAGGGCGCCTTGAAATGGATATGGATTATTGTTTGTGTTTATTTGAAATAGGTCGGTACCAGAGATTTTTGCAAAAAGTTGACATCGTCATTGAGGACATAATTTTTGAAAATGTTTATGAATATATGGCTGTGAATATTTATGAAGATCTGCTGTTTAAAAAGGCTGCCTGTTGTTACAATCTGAATCAAACAATACAAGCAGAAAAAATACTTATTGAAATTATGAGAATTAATGCAGGTCATGAAGATGCAGGTACGCTACTCGCCCTTTGTAAAAGAAAAAGCGATAAAGACCTTTTTGTTATTTTTAAGGCTTTGGCTGTTGTCAGTTTATTTGTTGCTATTAGTATTACTATCGCCAGAATCATTCTTATTGAACCATTTTACGATCAGTATCTTTTACCATTTATTTGGTTGAGAAATATTTTGCTTGTAGTTGCATTAGTTTTCGTCATTTTGAATGAAATCATTATTAATTATGAAATTTACAGAGATACAGGGCGTTTTCCAAATCTGACACTCAATAAACTATCCGGATATTTTTCCAAAAAAAGGAATAGGTTTGGTGATAAAATGTAATGAAAATTGAGTTTTTTTTACGCTTTTCTTAAAATATTTTCACTATTTTGTTCGAAAACTTGCTTTATTTCAGCATCTTATCTTACATTTGCACCAATTTTTAGACTTATCTAAAAATTCCTCTTTATTCTTAAATTTTTTATTCTATGAGTAAGTTTTCATATGTTTTTAATGCCCATCCGGCTTATATTGAATCCATTTATAAACAATATCTTCAGGATCCGGCTTCAGTAGAAGAGGGTTGGCGTGTTTTTTTTGAAGGATTTGACTTTGGTCTGAACGATATGTCTGGTAGGGCTTCAGAAATTGATACGCAGATAAGTTCTAAAGAATTTGGTGTTATGTCCATTATTCATGGATTCAGGAGTCGGGGACATTTACTGTCAACGACCAATCCTATTATGACAAGACGTGACAGAAAACCTCATCTTGATTTGTTTGATTACGGATTGAGTGAATCAGATTTGAACAGTGTGTTTAAAGCCGGAGAAGAAATAGGATTAGTCAATGCTACACTTCAACAGATTCTGGACAGGCTACGAGTAGTGTATTGTGGTAATCTTGGTATCGAGTATGCACATATAGAAAACAGAGAAAAAAGAATGTGGCTACGGGAAAAAATGGAGAATAGCAGGAAAGATGGTTCCTATGGTTTGCCCTTGGACAAAAAACTCAGAATTCTTGAAAAATTGAATGGCGCGGTCATTTTTGAAAAATTTCTACATACAAAATATGTGGGTCAAAAAAGGTTTTCCCTTGAAGGAGGAGAAACCACCATTGCAGCCCTGGATTGTATCATAAACAATGCCTCTGAACTTGGAGCAGAAGAGATTACTTTTGCCATGGCACACAGAGGACGCCTGAATGTTCTTGCCAACATTCTGGGTAAAACATACGACCAGATCTTCAATGAATTTGAAGGAACAGCTGTTCTGGATCAGAGTTTTGGAGATGGTGACGTAAAATATCATTTAGGATATTCATCACAAGTTGAATCAACAAAAGGAAAAAAAGTTCACCTCAAACTGGTCCCCAACCCATCGCATCTTGAAGCTGTTAATCCGGTACTTGAAGGTTTTACCAGGGCAAAAGCCGATTTATTATACGAAGGAAATTACGACAAAATAGTGCCGGTTTTGATACATGGTGACAGTGCTGTAGCAGGACAGGGAGTTGTGTACGAGACGGTACAAATGAGTCAGCTTGACGGATATTATACAGGAGGTACCATACATTTTGTCATCAACAACCAGATTGGATTTACAACCAATTTTGATGATGCCCGCTCTTCAACATATTGTACTGCAGCAGCGGCATTGGTGCAGGCTCCTGTATTTCATGTCAACGGAGATGATCCGGAAGCGGTTATTTTTGCCACTGAACTTGCTGTAGAGTATCGGCAGAAGTTCAACAATGATGTTTTTATTGATATGGTTTGTTACAGAAGGCATGGACACAATGAAGGAGATGACCCTAAATTTACACAACCTTATATGTATGAACTTATAGAAAAGCATCCTAATCCCAGAGAGATTTACCTTAAGGTTCTTTTGCAAAAAGGAGATATTGATATTAAAAAAGGGGAAGAACTGGAATCAACTTTCTGGAAAGAATTGCAGGAAAGACTGGATATGGTTAAACAAAATATTTTACCATATCAATATCAGGAACCTGAACAACATTGGCGTACCCTTAAAAAAACGTTGTCTGCTGAAGATATGGTATCGCCTGTGACGGGAATAAAAAAGGATTTGGCAGAAAAAATTCTCAAACACCTTTTACATTTACCTAAAGATTTCACCCCGCTTTCTAAAATAAAAAGACTCCAAAAATCCAAACAGGAAATGATCGATTCGGATAAACTTGATTGGGGCCTTGGGGAATTGATGGCATACGCATCATTACTTTCAGATGGATACAACGTAAGGATGAGTGGTCAGGATGTCAAAAGGGGTACGTTTTCACATCGCCATGCCATCTTTATAGATGAAAAAACCAATCTTGAGTACAATCGGTTAAATGGTTTGCCGGGAGCTAAAGGAAAATATTTTATTTATAATTCACTTCTATCTGAATTTGCTGTACTGGGATTTGAATACGGATATTCTCTGGCCTCACCGGATCATCTGGTATTGTGGGAAGCGCAGTTTGGTGATTTTTACAATGGCGCACAAACCATTGTAGATCAGTTTATTACTGCCGGTGAAAGTAAATGGCAAAGGATGTCAGGATTAGTCATGTTATTGCCGCACGGCCTTGAAGGTCAGGGACCTGAACACTCAAGTGCAAGACTTGAAAGGTTTTTGTTGATGGCGGCAGACTTTAATATGATCATCGTAAATATTACTACACCGGCCAATTATTTTCATGCTTTAAGAAGACAATTGGCAATGCCCTTCCGCAAGCCTCTTATAGTAATGTCTCCTAAGTCTTTGCTGAGACATCCTTCATGTGTCAGTTCCATTGAAGAATTTGCAGGAAAAACAACATTTATGGATTTGATACCGGATGATGAAATTAAAAATCCAAAACGGATATTATTTGTTTCCGGTAAAATGTACTATGAACTTTTTGAATACCGAAAAGAACAAAAAATTAAAGATGTTTCCATAGTCAGGATTGAACAACTATATCCATTTCCCGAAAAGGAGATGAGGAACATCATGAAAAACAATCCAAAGGCTCAGTATTTGTGGATTCAGGAAGAACCTGTGAATATGGGAGCCTGGTCATTTGTACAGAACTTGTTCAGAAAAGATGATCTGGATGTTATTGCCAGAAAACCGGCATCATCACCGGCAACCGGCTTTAAAAAAGTGCATGATAAACAGCAGGCAGACATTATTCAGGCAGCTTTCAGGTTCTAATCCGGGTTTTAAATATGTGTGAAGGAGTCGTGTTGATATCGACATTTGATCTATTCCGATATCAAAGCGTTTTAGCTTCCAGATGTATGCTGTTTCCGTAAAACATTCTGGCGGATTCTTCAAAGCTTGTTGTGTAATCAGAAACGTAAAAAATATCCTGATCCATAGGTTTTTGGGCCAGTAAGTTTTCTTTTTCCAGAATGTCTTTCACTGTTTTTGAAACAACGTCAGTGGAATCAAGTACCAATATTTTATGATGGTAAAAAGCTTCAATGTCTTTTTTTATCAGAGGATAATGCGTACAGGCGAGTAAAAGTGCTTCAATACCTTCCAATTCAGGGTTATTTAGATAGTTTTCAATAACACTGTTAGCAATATTTCCGGTATAAAAACCTTCCTCAATCATTGGAGCCAGTAGAGGTGTAGCCAATTGGCTCACCTTTATTTTTTGATTGATAGCCTTTATTTTTGTTTTGTAAATGGAGGAGTGAATAGTAGCTTTAGTAGCGATCACACCTACATTATGCAGATTTTTTCTTTTTACTTCCTCGACAAGAGGATCAACCACATTAACAAAAAAAACTTTTCCCTCAAAAAAATCAAGCAAAACGTCATATGCGGCAGAGGAAGCGGAATTGCAAGCGATAACAATCATCTTGCAATTCTGCTCCAATAAAAATTTACTGATTCTTAGACAATAATACCGGATGGCGTCTGCAGATTTATCTCCATAGGGCATGTGAACGGTATCTCCAAAATATATCAATTGTTCGTTGGGAAGGACATTTTTAATAGATTTAGCTACGGTAAGTCCTCCGATACCTGAATCAAAGATGCCAATGGGTCGGTCCGGATTCATTTAGGGTTGGTAGTGGTAATGCCCAGTTTAGCTTTGACCATTGTTGAAATATCGGTGGTCGGATCTGCATAAAGGATGGATCCCTGACTCATATCCAGTATATAAGCAAAACCATTTTCCTGAGCCACAAGCTTTATTGCATTGTTTACCTTGTCCTGCATAGGTTGAAGCAACTCTTCAGATTTTGCTACAAGTTTTTGCTGACTTTCCTGTTCAAAATTCACAAGTGTCTGTTCTTCTGCTTTTAATTCCTGACCTTGTTTTTCGGCTTCAACAGGGGATAACTCACCGTTAGCCTGTTTTTGCTGAAATGTCTGATATTTTTGCTGTAATACCTGAAGCATATCCTGGCCTCTTTTAGAAAACTGTGTTTTCATTACTTCAAGTTGAGAATTGGCTTCTTTAACTTCGGGCATCAGCGCGACTAATTCCTGCGTGTTGATATAGCCCACTTTCTGAGCCTGACTGCTGACGATAAACAGCAAACAAATAGCTGATAATACAAAATGTTTAAACATTCTTCTTTGTTGGTTTTAATATTAAAAAATATGGTTTACTTTATACCAAGTCTCTTTTTAATGTCTCCTGTTTTGTCATATTCAGGATTGGTAAATAATAGACCTGTGGACCCGGATTTGTCAAATATCAGATCCAGACCTTTTTCCGCTGCATAACTTTCAATTGAGGCATACACTTTGTCCTGAATAGGGGCTACCATTTCCTGTCTTTTTGAAAATAATTCACCTTCAGGTCCAAATTTTCTTTTCTGCATTTCACGGACTTCGGCTTCTTTTTTAACGATTTCCTCTTCTTTTTTTACTTTTTCTTCGTTGCTCAACAAAACCTGTTCCGCCTGAAATTTACTGTACATACCTTTTACTTTATCAAATTCCACTGCAATTTCCTGTCTCCAGGTTGCTGACAATTGATCCAGTTCAGTCTGGGCCGCTTTGTATTCAGGCATGTTACTCAGTACGTCATTGATGTCAATGATGGCGATCTTCTGACTATAAACAGATGGCGAAAAAGATGCCATTGCCAGTAAAAATAAAAAATTGAATAAGATACTCTTCATGTTGTTAAAATTTAATGGGTCATGGAAATATGGTTTCATTATCAAAGATTAGACAGGATTTGTCCGGTTTTTGTTTCACCGAAAGTGAGTGCCTATGGATAAAAAAATTATAACGAAATAATAATCATAATATTATACATATTGACAATCCGTATGTTATTATTTTTTAACTATAGTTTAACGGGAAAGCCTTGATTTTCAATATCTACCAATACTTCTATGGAAGTGCAAAAATATAATTTTATATGATTTTTTTGGTAAAAGTTTTTTTTATTTTAAAATTTTTGAATACTTTTGCAGTCCCTTTTAAAAAGGTTCATTCACAAGTATAAAATTTTAATCAAATGAAGAAAGATTTGCATCCTGCTGATTATAGAATGGTTGTTTTCAAAGACATTTCAAATGATGAGATGCTCCTGACCAGGTCTTGTGCCAAAAGCAGAGAGACTATCACCTATACAGATGGTAAAGAATATCCACTAATCAAAATGGAGATTTCTGCTTTTTCCCACCCTTTCTTTACAGGTAAGCTCAAATTTGTTGACACCGCGGGTAGAATTGACAAGTTCAATAAAAAATTCGCCAGTTTCAGTAAAAAATAAAGAGAAGCCCTTCGGGGCTTTTTTTTTGCACTTTATTTTTTTTTCTTCTGAGTGTGAATGGGAAAAGGATTATTACCTTTGCTCATAAATCAAAGATACATTTATTGATGGAGCCATCAGAGAAAACCTTTCACATCATTTTTTATGACAGCAAAAAAGGAAACTATCTGCTGCCTTTGACATATACCCGTCCCGTTTCAGAAATAAGAATCGGCCTTCTCACCATTCGTGAAAAGTGGATGACAGAGATGAAAGGTAACTACAGTTACCATACAAGTGCCATTTTATCTTCAAAATTTCCTGTCAAATGGAATCGTACCAGCCTTATTATTAATTCCTGTTATTTACCTGATTCGGATATAATCAGTAAGATTAAAACTTTAAAAGAGAATGAAGCCCTCTATGATCATGAAGATTGTATAGCAGCCCTTATAAAAGCGGACAATATTGAAAATCCGGTTTTGGAAGATGTAATTTCTTCATGTGTTAAGATACAACTCGTGCCCGGTCAAACAAAAATATCAAAAATTCAACGACCATGGGAAATCTTATCTATTTTGCAGTCTGAAATTCTGCTTGATTTCAATAGACTAACCAAAAACAAAAAAAGTACTGCTTTGTCAGAATCTAACCGGATTATTGGAAATTCGCCTGTTTTTGCTGAAGAAGGAGTAAAGGCAGAATGTTGTATTTTTAATACCACACAAGGCCCCGTTTATTTAGGAAAGGGAAGTGAAGTAATGGAAGGATCTATGATTCGTGGCCCCTTTCTGTTGGGTGAAGGCAGTACGGTCAATATGGGCGCCAGAATCTATGGACCTACGGCCATCGGTCCGAGGTGTAAAGTGGGAGGTGAAATAAAAGGAACTCAGTTTTTCGGAAATGCGAATAAAGGACACGACGGATTTTTGGGTGACAGCATCATCGGTGAATGGTGTAATCTGGGAGCGGATACCAATTCGTCCAACTTAAAAAATAATTACCTGCCGGTTAGGGTCTGGGCTTATCCTGAAGAAAAGTTTATTGACTCCGGACTTCAGTTTTGTGGATTGATTATGGGTGACCATTCCAAATCAGGAATCAACACCATGTTTAATACGGGTACGGTGGTAGGAGCCTACAGTAATATTTTCGGCGAAGGATATCCCAGGACATTTATCCCGTCTTTTGTTTGGGGAGGGGCTCAGGGATTTCAAACACATCCGGTTAAAAAAGCGCTTGAAACAGCTGAAATCGTGATGAAAAGGCGAGGAATTGAATTGTCGGAGGAAGATACTAAGCTGGCAGAAAAAATTTTTCAGGAATCCAAAAAATTCAGAACCTGGGAAAAAGAATAATGATTCTTATCTGTGACATTTAAAATAGTCAAAGGGCTCCAGGCAGTCTTTGCATCGCATGAGCGCCTTACAAGGTGTGGATCCGAATTCACTGATCAGTTCAGTATTGACAGAATCACAACGAGGACAAGGCACTTCAGGTGGTTTTTCAAACATGAGATGCTGAATTCTTTTTTCAATGACAGGTGGAGCAATTCCGTAATCTTTCAATTTTTTTCTTCCTGACTCCGTCATCCAGTCTGTAGTCCATGCAGGGCTGTAAATTTGAGTAACAGATACATTTTTCCAACCAAAAGAGTGTAATTCCATTTTAATGGAAGTAGCGATGACAGACATAGCCGGACAACCTGAATACGTAGGCGTAATGATAATTTCCACATCATCATTATGTATTTTGACATCCCTGACAATGCCCATGTCCACAATGGTCAGAACAGGAATTTCCGGATCCGTGATGTTTTCAAGTATTGACCATATCTGTGAAATTTTTTCTTGCATTTTTTACCATTTCGAGTTGGGGTAAGCCCTTTGCATGTATTGCATTTCAGCAAGTATGTAGCCTAAATATTCAGAATGAACGCCTTGTTTACCGCCGGTTTGCATTGTTTCATTTTCAGGTATTGTCAACCCTGATCTCTCCATGATGTAAAAAAGACTTTTATCAAAATCCTTCTTCACTTCGGGAAGAAGTACACCAAATCCCGACTGTAACGATGTATCATCGGTTTCGTCGGCAATAAACAACTCTCCGGTATATTTATAGAGATTTTGAACTGCATTGACCATTCTTTGATGACTTTCTTCCGTTCCGTTGCCAAGTCGAATCATCCACTCTCCTGACCAACGCAGGTGATAATTGATTTCTTTAATCGCTTTTTCCAAAATACCTCTCAATTCGGTCAAATGATGGTCGTTTTTGTTTTGGAGGTTTTCATAAAGTGTCTTGTAATAAGGCAATTGGTAAGCAGAGAAAAAATACTGGCGGACAATGGTATTCGCAAAATCACCATTGGGCTGTTCTACCAGTAAAAAATTCTGATATTCGTATTCATATCTCAAAAAGGCAATATCGTCTTCCGTTTTACCTTCATTCTGGACTTCAGCAGCAAGATTGTATAAACTTCTGGCCTGTCCAATCAGATCCAGTGCTATATTGGTCATAGCCATGTCCTGTTCCAGAAAAGGACCGTGACCACACCACTCGGCAAGGCGGTGACCTAAAATATGACTATTGTCTGCAAGCCTTACTATGTAATGATAAAGATTCATATCAAATATGTTTAATACCTTCCGGCAAATGATAAAATGTTGGGTGGCGGTAAGCTTTATCTTTTGCAGGTTCAAACAGCTGATCGCTGTCTGCAGGATCTGACGCGGTTATATATTTTGATTCTACTACCCAGATACTTACACCCTCCTGTCTTCTGGTATAAACATCTCTGGCATTTTCTATGGCCATTTGTGCATCGGTAGCATGTAATGAACCTACATGCTTGTGATCGAGACCCTGACGGGAGCGGATAAAAACTTCCCAAAGAGGCATTTCCTTTTCCATTATGCAGATTTTGATTGATTTTCTAATGATAATTTTTCTTTTTCGGCATAAGCCATCGCAGCTTCTCTTACCCAGGCACCATCTTCATGTGCTTTTTTCCTGGCATCGAGACGTTGTTTGTTACAAGGACCATTGCCCTTGACCACCTGCCAGAAATGATCCCAGTCAAGTTTACCAAAATCATAATGACCTCTTTCTTCATTCCAGTGTATATCCGGCAGGGTCATATTGAGAAATTTTACCTGTTCGACAGCTACATCAACAAATCTTTGACGAAGTTCATCATTGGTTTCGCGCTTGATTTTCCATTTCATGCTCATTTCTGTGTTGGAGGATTGATCGTCCGGTGGTCCAAACATCATAAGTGCCGGCTTCCACCATCTGTTGATGGATTCCTGTGCCATTTTTTTCTGTGCTTCGGTGCCCTGAGATAATGTCAGCAGGATCTCAAAGCCTTGTCTGTGGTGAAAACTTTCTTCTTTACAAATACGGACCATGGCTCTTGAATAGGGACCATAACTGGTTCTGCACAACATGACCTGATTCATGATAGCTGCTCCGTCGACAAGCCAGCCAACCGATCCCATATCCGCCCATGACAAAGCAGGATAATTAAAGATGGAACTGTATTTTGCTTTGCCGGTGTGCAGTTCTTCAAGCAATTGTTCACGGGAAATGCCCAAAGTCTCAGCCGCCGAATATAAATATAGGCCATGTCCTGCTTCATCCTGAATTTTTGCGAGAAGGGCTACTTTTCTTCTTAAACTCGGAGCTCGTGTAATCCAGTTGCCTTCCGGAAGCATACCTACAATTTCACTGTGTGCATGTTGAGAGATTTGCCGGATTAACGTTTTTCTGTAAGTATCCGGCATCCAGTCTTTAGGTTCAATCTTAATTTCATCGTCAATTTTTGACTGAAATACTTTTTCAAGATTCATTATATCCATAATTTTATTTTATATCAAAATCAATAACTACTTTTTTTGTTTTGGGAACGGCCTGACACGTAAGTATAAACCCATTTTTTACTTCTTCTTTGGTCAGTGCATAATTGGCAGTCATTTCCACTTCCCCTTCCATTAGTTTTGCCCTGCAGGTACAACAGACACCTCCTTTACAAGCGTAAGGCATATCCGTACCCATATGTTGAGCCGCATCCAGAATGTTCTGACCTTTTTCGACCGGAACTTCAAGTGTGAGGCCGTCAATTTTAATCGTGGCATGACTTTCAATCGCCTTCTCAATGATTTGTTTTTTATCTGATTTTTAGGAGCATTAAATAATTCAAAGTGAATTTTATCTTCAGGAATATTTTTTTCAATTAATATTTTTTGAATTTCTTCAATTTTTTCTGTTGGTTCGCAATCAAAATATTTGTCCGATGCCAAAATGGAGGGCACCAGTTCTAAAAAACGGTGTAATTTCTTCGCATCGAGTCGTCCGTTTAATAAATCAGATTCCGTATATTCTTTACTCAGTATATTAAAGACTTGAAATCTACCCAGATTTTTATTTTTAATGGCTTCAATTTCTTCTTTAAAAATAATGGTGGAAATTTTCTGATTACCATAAAGCAAAGTACATGAACTTTTTGGTTCTTTTTGTAAAATGGTTTTTATATTGGATATGATAGGAGTAATACCACTTCCGGCTGCAAAAAACACATAACTTTTGTTTTGCTCAGGATGCAATGGTGTAAAAAAATGGCCTAGAGGCGGCATTACGTCGAGGACATCATTTTTTTTCAGGACTCTATTGGCAAAAGTTGAAAATTTACCATCATCCACGAGCTTAATAGCAACGCGGAGTTCTCCTTCATAAGGGGAAGAACATATCGAATACGAACGCCTGATATCATCTCCCAAAATATCTGATTTCATGGTAAGGTACTGACCCTGAACATATTGAAACTCTTGGGCTATATCCAGAGGAACTTCAAAAGCAACGGATACGCAGTCGCTTGTTTCTTTTCGTATATCTTTAACGGTAAGTGGATAAAATTTCATCTGTTCATTTTTTATTTGGCACTTTCTGAATGCCTGTTTTATCTATCATTTAATCATTTTTTTTTACCAGTCCATTCATTAATAGCGTCAGGATATCTGCCTTAATTTTTTCAGGGTTTATTTTTTTACCCGGCTTGAACCAAACTGCGAGCCACCTCACAGAAGACAAAATGGTGTAAAGGGCAATGTTGATGTCTTTTTTTTCAATTCCTTCCCGGATGATTTTTAAAAACTGGTTTTCATATTTTTGCCTTGCCATTTTAAAATCAGATTGGACCGGTTCGGGCAGATGTTTCCATTCATTGGTGGCAATTAGAATACCATCCGTATTGTCGCAAACTATCTGAATATGAATTGCAATAAGTTCTTTAAGTTTTTCCAAAGGAGAATCGTATTGCCTGTCAATCGTTTCCATCTTTGAAAGATAATCATTGGATACTTTATTACATATCTCAATGAGCAGTTCTTCTTTGCCTCTTATGTGGTTATATATGCTGGCGGCTTCGATTCCTACATGTTCTGCAATTTCACGCATGGTGGTAGCAGAAAACCCCTTTTGTTTAAAAAGATCCGACGAAACCCCCAAGATTTCTTCTCTGCGTGTTTGAAATTGTGCTTTTGCCTTCATGTTATACTAACAAACGTTAGTTAACGGCAAAGGTATTTATTTTTTTAGAATTGACAAAATATTTTTATTGTTTGAATGGTGATAACAAAAATAAATGAAAGCATCAGACAAAATGTCCTTGGCCAGGTTATTGATAAATTATTAAGGCAGGAAAAATCTAATCCTGAAATTTTAAAAAGTTGTAGGTTTTCAGAAATCAAACAACTTTTTATTCTGATATAAGTTATATTTTCTTAAACCTAATTTTATGTACGCAAAACGCAATTACGGTTTTTGGATGACGTTCAACTGGTCCAAAAAACCATTTATATATGGTCTTTTATATTCAGCTATAGTTACAAGTTTATATATTGTTTGTAAGAAATATCTTGAAATTAATATTTCAGTTCCCTGGCAACCGGTCAGTACTTTGGGTGTAGCGGTGGCTTTTTATCTTGGTTTTAAAAACAATGCCAGTTATGACAGGACATGGGAAGCTCGGAAAATCTGGGGTGCCATTGTCAATAATTCCAGATCATTCGGGGTATCGGTTACCCAATTTATTAAAGGAAGTGACAAAGAAGCTGTGCACAAAGAGTTCATTTACAGACATATTGCCTGGCTTACAGCACTCAGGTACCAATTGCGTCTGGCGAGAGAATGGGAACACGTAGAAGACAGACTTGAAAAATTTTATTCTGCCAACGTGTCTAATGAGTATTATAAAAGACTTGACAAAGATGTATTGGTATATATTGATGAAAAAGAGTGTGAAACCTATAAAAAAGTGGCGAATATTGCTACACAGATTCTTGCCACCCAGACCAGAAGATTGGAAGAAGTGTATCTTAAAGGAGATATTGATTTATTCAAGCAGCTTGAAATCCAGAGACATATATCAAATTTTTACGACGAACAAGGGAAAAGTGAAAGAATTAAAAATTTTCCTTTTCCGCGGCAATATGCTTCCACCGCTTTGTGGATGACCATGATATTTGCAGTAATGATGCCTTTCGGAATGCTGGACATTTTGAAGGATTTAGATATTAATCGCATTTGGATGGTGGTTCCACTTTCAGCATTGACCATCTGGATGTTTTTTTTAATGGAAATGATTGGTGATTATTCCGAAAATCCATTCGAGGGTTCTTACAACGACGTGCCTATTACGGCTATTTCCAGAGCCATAGAAATAGACCTGAGGGAAATGATAGGCGATGATAATATTCCCAAACCTGTTGGTCCCGATGAGCTGGGTTTTCTTCTGTAATTTTTTTTAAGTGATGAGATAGGAGGATTTTATAGTAAACCAAATTATGATAAAGCGCCAAAAAATATTTTTGTAATAAATATCCGTATTCTGGGAATATTCCTGAGTATCTGAAAAATTTTTATAAATTATTTTTTAAAAAAAAATGTAAGTTTACGCTTTAATTATGGAAAGGTATGATTTATTCCTGGTTTAACAGCATTATAAAAGGTTATTTAAAATATCGGTATGGTCGGATACAAAAGATGTATACTGATCCTAAAACCTTGCAGATTGAGCAGTTTAATATTCTTCTTGAGAATCTGAAAGAAACGCACTACGGGGTCATTTACAATGCAAATAAAATCCAGGATTACACAGACTTTCGAAAAGCTATTCCTGTGGTAGAATATGAAGATATTCATACTTTTATTGAACAGGCTATGATGGGTGAAGATAGTATATTATGGCCCGGAAAAACAGAATATTTTGCCAAATCTTCCGGTACAACCAATGACAGGAGTAAGTTTATTCCTATTACGGACCACAACCTTTTTGAAAACCACATTACTTCTAGCTGGGACGCTATGAGTATTTTGTATTCTATTCTTCCGGAAGCCAGGATTTTTGAAGGTAAAAACCTGCTTATGAACGGTTCATTGAGTTCTTATCCTAAAAATCCGGCAGTTACCGTTGGTGATGTATCTGCCATTTTATTAAGTAAAAGTCCGATGGTGGGGAGACCTTTTTTTACCCCTAATTTTGAAATCGCCCTTCTTTCTGACTGGGAAGAAAAACTTGAAAAAATTGCCGATCATTGCATTAAAGAAGATGTTGTCAATTTTGCAGGTGTTCCTACCTGGACTATTGTTTTGTTTAATAAAATACTTGAAAAAACCGGCAAAAAAAATATGTTGGAGGTCTGGCCAAATCTTAAGACATATCTTCACGGAGGTGTCAATTTCGAACCTTATCTAAATCAATTTAAAGCGCTTATTCCGTCTGATTCATTTCTTTATATGGAAGTATACAACGCTTCAGAAGGATATTTTGCGTTTCAGGATCAAAAGGATGATAAAAGTATGTTGCTGCTGATTGACAATGCTGTTTTTTATGAATTTATACCATTGGACGAATTTAATCATGGCGTTAAAAACCCTATACCATTATGGGAGGTAGAAAAAGATAAACAATATTGCATAGTAGTATCTACTTCTTCAGGACTTTGGCGATATCTTCCGGGAGATACCGTTGTATTTACAAGTATTCATCCTTACAGAATTAAAATCAGCGGCAGGTCAAAACACTTCCTCAATGTATTTGGAGAGGAAGTAATGGTCAGCAATACTGATCACGCATTGAGTTTGACCTGTGACGAATTTAATGTACAGGTAAACGATTACACCGCAGCGCCTATTTTTATGAATAAAGAAGGCAAGGGTGGACATGAATGGCTGGTGGAATTTTTGCATCCCCCTGACGATTTACCTGCTTTTGCAAGGGCATTGGATTTGCATCTCCAAAAAATAAATTCAGATTATGAAGCAAAAAGAACCAAAGACATAGCACTTCAGAATCTGGTCATGCACGCCGTTCCACCGGGTACATTCCAAAACTGGCTGAAGTCAAAAGGAAGGGTCGGAGGACAGCATAAGGTGCCGCGTTTGTCCAACAAAAGAGAAACCCTTGAAGAAATTAAAAAATTTATTGTTCAATAAACGGAACAGGGAATAATATTATACATGAGTCTGGAATTTGATGATATATACAGAGAACTTTCCCTGCCACAGCAGGAAAGTGAAAATGAAGAAGAGCTCTTAAAACACATTATGGACAGGGTTGAGTACTTTTTACATCACGACAAGGGACTATTACTGAGCTACATGTACAGACTGGATATTGATGAAAGGATTATTGAAAAGGCCATTCTCGAACAAGAGGATGATCCTATTGCATATACACTTGCAAAATTGATACTCGACCGACAGAAAAAAAGGGTTGAAACCAAAAAAAAGTACGGACAGCCACCACCCATTGAAGGTTGGGAATATTAATCAAAAAAATATGACAACCACTTTCTTTTCAAAGGGTATCGTGTTTCGGATCATCAAATACGGAGAAACCAGCATTATCTGCGATATTTTTACCAAAGAAAAAGGTCTCAGATCCTATATTGTTTCAGGGGTTAGAATGAGTAAAACTAAAACAAAAGCCAATTTTTACAGGCCTTTAAACATACTTGAAATAACGGCCTACGACAGTGAATCAGACAAACTTTCGCGTATAAAGGAAGTCGGTTTTTCGCACGTCTACAGACTAATAAATACAGACGTGATCAGATCTTCCGTTGCCCTGTTTATTCTTGAAGTGACCCGAAATGCGCTCAAAACCGGTGAAGAAGAAAGGGAACTATTTGATTATCTGGAAAAAACGCTCATCACACTGGATACTTCTCCTAAATTTTCTCCATTGATCCACCATAAATTTTTGCTGGATCTTTCGGCTTATCTGGGATTTGAACCTATGCAGAATTATGAAGAAAACAAACCTGTTTTTAATCTCCTGAACGGTTTTTTTGAAGAAGAAAATACGTCTGTTCAATACGTCATGGACAAAGAGACTTCAGAAATTTTAAAAGACCTGATGAAGTATGATAAAGAAAAATTGGAAAATTTTGTCATTCCGCGAAAAACCAGACAAAAACTACTCGAAGACCTGATTATTTACTACAGGTTGCACATCCCCGGTTTTAAAGAAATTTTGAGTAAGGAAGTGCTGGAAATGGTCTTTTAATTTTGTATCATTCAAATATACCTGCCCAAAAGCCTTTTATTTTTTGTTTGTGTTTTTAGGCACAGGGTCATGTCCGTGCGGACCCCATGGATGACATTTGCCTATTCTTTTTATGCCCAGCCAGATTCCTTTGATGGGACCCCATTCATCTATAGCCTGAATCATGTAATGGGAACATGTGGGTTCAAAACGACAGTTTTTTCCAAGTAAGGGAGATAAAATCCATTGATATAATTTTACAGGAAATATAAATATTTTATTGATGATTTTCATGTAATTATTTCCTGCCTTTAAAGTAAAGAAAAAGAGTGGACAATATTTTTTTCATCAGAAATAAGGAAACCTTTAAGTTTATGTTTATATGTCACCGTTATAATATTTTTCTGGTCATTAAAAACATTAAAAAACAGGTTATTAACGATTTTGATTTCTTTCATAGATGCAGTTGAAGGGAATTCAAAATAGACGTAAGCGGCATCAAATCTGTCAGCCTCTTCCTTTCCAATATATTTGGTTTTTTGCAAAACTCCGTCGACATAAATCGTTATATTTTTTTGGAGAAAAGCGCCAATTTTTTCATCTGTATCTGAAGATTCAGAAGTTGAACCGACACCCTTCACCTGAAAACCTGACTTGTTCATGGCAAGTTCCAGATCATCTGTAAATACATGAAGGGTTACTTCCCATGATGATGTTTTTGTATTGTGGTGTACATCCATTTTGCTGACATGAAAATCATGTACCAATAATCCTATTGGGAATAATATTACATAAAGTATGGGTGATAAACTGGCCAAAAGAAAATATTGAAATGGGTCAATAAGTGAAACAAGAATTAATATGGATTAGTTTTGTTAATTTGATTCACCACCGGCAACCAATTTTGTCATATCTTCGTTGTAACAAAAAGGATTTTCATTTTTATCATAGCAAAGAACTTGAAATTGAATCGAAACATTATTTTTTTTATTTGGGTATTATTTTTCGGATGCTATGAACCGGCAAATGCGCAAAAAATTACTGTTTCCAATGATATCAATATCAGGACCAATTATGCCTATGATATTTTCCCTGATATCAAAGGGAATATCCTGTTTTTTCATGACAGAGGACAGGAACATTTGTTTGAAATATTTGACAGTGAATTAAAATTAAAAACGACAAGAGATATAGAATTACCGGCTAAAAATGCAAAAATTGTAAGTATGCAGAAAGCCGACACGATTATTAATATATTTTATCAGTGGAAGGAAGAAAATACTTTTTATATTGGTGCGTGTGAATATGATGAATACGGAAGAGCACTTGATACCATCCGCCCTTTTTACATTCAGGAATCAATAACATCTCCTTCGGTTCGTTTTGTGGCATCAAAAGACAAAAAACTGATTATGTTTTTTTGGATAGAGTCTAGAAACTTTCATTATATTGTATTATCCAATGACTTTTCCAAAAATATCATCGGAACCGGAAAAGTTGAATCCAAAGAATTTAACTTCAGGTCGGATTTTGTTTCCCTTGTTTTGTCAGCCGACGGAAAAATATTTTTGCTGGGGCAAAAAGAAAGTTCTTGGGGAAAAAATTCTGATGAAAAAATTATGGTATTAAAAATAGACGGAAATCAGTACGGTTTGGTCAATGTGTTTTCCAAAGAGTATGAAATCAGTCAGATCAGTGCCGAATACGATGAAATAAACCATAAACTCAGTCTTGCCGGATTGTTGTCAAAAAATGGAGGAGAGTCAGCAATAGGTTATTTCATACATAACATTCCTGAAAATCAGAATTTGGGAGAAATTGAAGTACATCCCCAGTTGTTTTCCGTTGAATTTATGAATGAGGTGATCGGCAAAAAAAACACCAAAATCAAAAGTATTGCCGATGTCTTTCTCAGCCATCACGTATTGAGAAATGACGGAGGAACCCTTCTGATACTGGAAATCAGAAAAGAGTTTTTAAGAAGGGCAGGTTCATTGGCCATGGGTAGATTTGGAGATGTCTATTCAGGGCGCGGCCTGATCGATTACTACAATGAAGATATGATTGTCATCAACACCCACCCTGACGGAAGTGAATTCTGGAAAAAGGTTTTGTACAAAAAACAGTTTTCTCAGGACGATAACGCCATTTATTCATCCTATTTTTTATATACCACACCGTCAAGAATCAAACTGGTATATAACGATGAGATTAAAACCAATAATACAGTAAGCGAATATGTTTTGGATCCTCTTGGTAATTTTGAAAGAAAAAGTGTACTAAGTACTCAATATCAAAACCTGAAACTGCGGTTCAGAGATGCCATTCAGATTAGTCCGAACGAAATCATTATTCCTTCAGAAAGTACCAATAAAATCAATCTTGTTAAAATAGAATATATAACTGCAGAGCAATAAAACAAAAGAGAAATTTTATTTCTCATGCTAAAGTTATGATGTATAAGTGTGTCCATTCAGACGCTTGATTCTCTTGATACAAACATCAGAGACAACCATCCCAGTATAAAAAATAATCCTCCGACAGGGGTGAGGGGACCCAAAAATGTCCAGTGTTCAATACCCAGTATTTGCCGGCAACTCAAGAGATACAAAGATCCGGAAAACAAAATAATTCCGGTTATAAAAAACAAGGAACTTATGTTTAAAACCCTTCGGGACATCTTGTTGGATAGACCGATGGCAAGCAGGGCCACGACGTGAATAAAATGGTATAAAACCCCGGTTCTGAAGGTTTCCATTTGTGTCTCATCCAGTAAAAACTTTAGTCCGTGCGCTCCAAAAGCACCAAGAGAAACGGCAATAAAACCTAGGAAAGCGGTTAATCTTAAAAATATTAGAGACATAATATATTATGATTGATTTTCTTCGTTTTTATGCATCAAAGGAATTAAAAATAAAGCTCCGCCAAGTCCGAAAATAAAACCACCGATATGTGCCCACCAGGCGACACCTTCACTGGCAGAATTGGCCGGACCCAGACTTCCGATACCAGAAAACAATTGCTGGCCAAACCATAGTATGAGAAACAAAATAGCAGGCACATGAAAGGACCTGAAAAACAGAAGAATGAGGACTTTGATTTGCGACTTGGGAAACATAAGCAGATAGGCGCCCATCACGGCAGAAATAGAGCCACTGGCTCCCAAGGTAGGAATAATGGAAGCATGCGGACTTTGATTCTCATTGCATGGCAACGGAACATTACAAAGTTCACAGGTGATCAGTTCAAGGTTGGCACCGCGTGCGCTGAAATAAATGTGGGCTGCCGAAGCAAAAATCCCTCCGGCAATATAAAAAATCAGAAAAGGAATATTCCCCACTTTTGCTTCAATATTATCTGCGAATACCCATAAGAAGAGCATATTGCCGATAAGGTGCATCCAGCTTCCGTGCAGAAAAATACTTGAGATAAGCGTATACATTTTTTCTCCGCCAAGAATACTTTTTGGAATGGCGGCAAATTCGCAGACCAGATTGCCCGGGGTCATAAACTGGATGGCAAAAATAATGATGTTTATCGCTATAAAAGAATAGCTGATATACGGCTTATACCCTCCTGTTACCTGTGTGTCACCTATAGGAAAAAACATATAATTATTTTTGATGTACAAACATAACACATTGCAGGAAATGAGCGATATGAGGATGGGAAATAATTAAAGGAGGATTTGAATAATTGCACTGATGTTTAAAATTCAATTGATTTTTGTTTGATAAATTAAAGAAAAGATCGGTCGGTTATTTCATCAATGATCATCAGTTTTGGACACACATAGCACAATTAACACAGCAGACATATAAAAATATCCCTGCCGGGGATTTTACCTCAGCAGGGATATTTTGTGCAATGTGATTGTAAGATAAAATTAATAATAATCTTATTGTTTAATCATCGGCATATATTGGTTTTTACTGTTGATAATAGCCCAGACCACCACTAAAAAGAAAACAGGTGCAGGTCCGGTAAAAAGATCTCCCATATGAAAATGGTGAGCAACAATTCCCACTACTATAGGAAAAAGAACCAAAGCACCAAGAGCCCGTGTTTTAGGAAAAGCAAATAATGCTCCTCCCACAATTTCTCCCATGGCAATCAAAGGCATAAGCCAACCCAATCCCATGAGGTGACCAAAAGCGTCTTTAGCTGCTTGGGGCATATCTTCAGGCACTGGCATGAAGTTAAGAAATTTGTTGAGTCCGAAGACTACCATTCCGAGGCCTACCAGACCGCACAATACCATAAGAATTTTGTCTTTCATTGAATTAATGTTTTGATTGTTGCAACAAACATAAAGCTTCTAATTTAATATATGAAATATAAATATATTCCGGCCCCTCTAAATCTCCCCTAAGGGGCGACTTTGCGTATGCCGAAATTGTGTGGATTGATCTGACAAACCGAAGTCAGTCGCTATCATTTCCCCTCCATTGGAGGGGTTAGAAGAGGCAGAATGAATGAAAAAATAAACAATCTATTGAAATAAAAAAACATACCTGAAAAATAAAAAAATTCCGGCCCCTCTAAATCTCCCCTAAGGGGCGACTTTGCGTATGTCTATAATGTTATGATTTATCTAAAAAACGGAGTAAGACTTTATCAGTTCCCCTCCTTTGGAGGGGTTAGGCCTGCCTGCCTTTGACTGCAGTCAGGCAGGGGAGGCAGAATGAAAAGGAATTATATACAATCTTATGATATTGTAAAAAATATGGCATAAGATACAAAGAGTATGGCTTGTTGGAATCTCACATATGGAACTGCGAACCGCTGTGCAAGGGATGAGAATTAAATGTGAGGTTAATTTTATTTATTGCTTGGATTCTGAAAATGAAAATTCAATTTCCTCGCGGTTTTTTTCGTCCGACAAAAGTCGAAAGGAAATTTCCACGTGGTTTTTTTCTTCCGACATACAACAAAATGAAAAAACCACGTGGTTTTTTTCTTCCGACAAAAAAATACCTCATATTTCCACGTGGTTTTTTCATTTTATTTTTTGTAAAAGTGAAATTTCCCTTTGGTTTTTTCATTTTGTCATTCAAAAAGATAAAAAAACCACGTGGTTTTTTGATTTTTTTCAAAAAAAAACCATTTTTCCACGTGGTTTTTTTGTTCCGACGAAAAAAAAAGTGTTAATACCACGTGGTTATTTGTCTCCGACAAAAAATAAAATGAAAAAACCATGTGGTTTTTTTCTTCCGACAAATATCAAAATAAAAAAACCACGTGGTTTTTTTGGTCCGACAGAAAACAAAGAGGAATAGTAATGTGATTATTTGACAAAAACGGCTACTAACAAGGTTAGATTTTTCATAACAGCATTTCGATGTAAATTTTTAAGTAAAACAGGAAGCATTTTTATATTTTTTTTCAATTTTTAAGGTTTGATTCCAGAAAGGAATGACCCAACTTTTTAATCTGTTTTGACACCTGAAACTGTAAAAATATCCTTAGATTACACTCTTTCCGGCAATATGAATTTAACTTTTTAATAAAATTATTTTGAAAGTCCTCAGTAAATTTTCATTGAAACTCCATCTAAACCCGATCCAGCTACTTTATCCTTTAGTTAATGGAAGGAGAAAAATTTTGAAATCGAAAACAAATATTAATTTTGGGATCAGATATTTTTTTAAAAAATGTAATAATGAATAAATATTTCTTCTTTATGGTCTTTTCAATTTTGAGTACTTTTCACATCAAAAGTCAGATGGTTTTGTCACCTTCCGGATATGTATCAGTAAAAGTAGATTTAAGTAACGAAGGGGTTCCAAGGTATTCAATCTCATATAAAAATAAATCAGTAATTCAGCCTTCCTCGCTCGGATTTGTGTTAAAGGATGGAAATAATTTTAATAATGGGTTTGAAATCACAAATGCTGAAACGTCATCTGTTGACGAATTCTGGAACCCGGTATGGGGTGAGGTAAAAACAATACGCAATCATTACAACGAACTCAAAATTTCTCTCAGACAAACAACAACCCAGCGTTTGCTTACATTAGTCTTTCGGGTTTTCGATGATGGAGTAGGTTTTAGGTATGAGATTCCCAGACAGCCGGCGATAAACCATTTTATCATCGAAAAGGAAGAAACAAAATTCAACTTTGGTAAGGATCATACAGCTTTCTGGATTCCCGGTGATTACAACAGCAACGAATATTTTTATTATAAAACAAAGTTGAGCGAAATAGATGCTTCTGTTGGTCATACAATTACAGAAATAAGCGCCAAAAAACTATTTGACAACAATGCCGTTCAAACGCCTTTATTATTGAAAAGTGATGATGGAATTTATATAAATCTGCACGAAGCAGCGCTGGTAAATTATTCCGCCATGAATCTAATTCTGGATAAAAATAGTTTCAGTTTTACCTCACACCTTGTTCCGGATGCCATACATAATGCAGCTTATTTACAAGCTCCTGCTACCACGCCCTGGCGCACCATTATTTTAAGTGATAAAGCGGCAGATTTGCTGAGTTCAAAAACCATACTCAATCTCAATGAACCATCAAAAATTAATGATATATCCTGGATAAAGCCACAAAAAATGATCGGTATATGGTGGGAAATGCATGTAGGAAAAAGCAGCTGGGATAAAGCGTCCAGCAAACACGGTGCCACTACCGCAAATACCAAAAGATATATAGACTTTGCAGCAAAACACGGTTTCAACGGTATACTGGTTGAAGGCTGGAATGAAGGATGGGAAGACTGGTTTGGTACCTGGAAAGAAGATGTTTTTGATTTTGTAACACCCTATCCGGATTACGATATCAACTACCTCAGTAATTATGCTCTGGAAAAAGGGGTAAAACTTATCATGCACCACGAAACATCCTCTTCTGTGACTAATTACGAACGATGGATGGAAAAAGCTTACCATTTTATGAAAAAACACGGTATGGAAGCGGTAAAAACGGGATATGTAGGATATATCATTCCAAGAGGAGAATGGCATGACGGCCAATGGATGGTGAATCACTATAACCGTGTACTTGAAAAAACGGCTGAATACAAAATTATGATAGATGCTCATGAACCGGTACGTCCGACTGGTTTGCACCGCACCTGGCCCAATTTTCTCACATGTGAAGCTGCAAGAGGAAATGAATTTAATGCATGGAGTCAGGGTAATCCGCCTGAACATGAAACTATTTTGCCTTTTACCCGATTAATGGGAGGCCCTATGGATTATACACCCGGTATTTTTAAAATTAAAATGAATCATTACAACCCCACTTCTACTTTTCAGGTACACACGACCCTTGCCAAACAACTGGCGCTTTATGTAACGATGTATAGTCCTCTTCAAATGGCGGCTGATCTTATTGAAAATTATGAAGCCCGGCCTGACGCTTTTCAGTTTATCAAAGATGTGCCTGTTGACTGGGACGACACTAAATATATTACGGCTGAGCCGGGCGATTATGTAGTGGTTGCCAGAAAAGAAAAGGGAAAAGAAAACTGGTTTGTCGGAGCGATAACTGATGAGGAAACAAGAACACTTCAGTTTTCTCTTGACTTTTTAAATAAGGAAGAAAAATATATAATGACCATGTATCGTGATGCTGATGACGCACACTGGAAAGCAAAGCCTGAAGTATACGTTATTGAAAATTTTGTCGTAACCGCGTCTACTATTCTGAAGTTAAAAATGGCGCCGGGTGGAGGCACTGCCATCAGCATAAAACCTGCAACCATTGAAGACACAGAACTGTATAAAAAGTATAAAGTCAAATAAAATCAGAAAGCAGGAAATCCGATATTGGTAAAAAGTATCTAAATGAGATTAGTATTTAAAATAAATATTAATTGGGAGAGAATATATGAGCTAACGAAATTATCCATCTTATGATCGAACCTCTGGTAGGAATAATTTAAAACGGAGTATTTCTTTATCAAATTGTTATAGGGCGTATTTATAAATTTCCTTTATGTGCCTGCTTTTTCCCTTCATTTTTAGTTTAATTGATTATACTACCACATAAAAAGGTGCGCTTATATAAAAGACAAAAGAAAGCAAATATTTTTCCAGACTGGCAAACGGACAATCTCCTCCTTTATTGTGGATCGGATGTGCTGATAGCCGCGTTCCTGCGAATGAAATTACAGAAACCCTGCCGGGTGAGGTATTTGTCCATAGAAATATTGCCAATATGGTCATTCACACGGACATGAATATGCTCAGTGTATTGGATTTTGCCGTGAATGTGCTAAAGTCCGTCACATTATTGTGTGCGGTCACTATGAGTGCGGGGGTGTCAAAGCAGCTATGGGAAATCAACATATCGGACTGATTGATAACTGGATACGGCATTTAAAAGATGTGTACAGACTTCATCACGAAGAACTGGATGCCATTGAAGATGAAGATAAAAGATTCAAACGTTTTGTGGAAATAAACGTCATTGAGCAGGTATGGGATCTTGCTAAAACATCCATTGTTCAGAATGCCTGGAAAAATAAACAGGACTTATGGATTCACGGATGGGTGTACGCTGCCTGCGATGGCCATTAATTCATTGTTCATGTCAGTACATTTTGCAGGTAAAACATCCATTCAATATTTGTGTGTCCGGCAATAAAAAATATATGGGTCAGATATCTACACAAACAAAAACGAATCAGACGCTGTTAATTTAAAAATGTGACACTTGATTCCGATGTGTCTAAAAGCCAAATTACATAATGTGAATAGGTCAAAATATGATGATTTTTAGAGCGTTTTTTGCGTGGAGAATCATACCTTCATTTTACATTTCAATAAAACAAGATATAAAACAAAAGGTCAAAATTATTTTCACAAATATTCACTTCCATTTCAATCTTCAATTACAAAAATGATGAGCGTTGGGATTTAAAACTAAATTATAAAATATATACCTAAAATGAAAAGAATAATTTTAATTTTTACGATTCTGTTTTTTACGTTTGGTTTTATGTCTGCTCAAAATACAAGAATAAACCACCATAATACCATCGGTTGGTTTAATTATTTTGGCACTATCAAATTGTCTAAAAAATTCGGTCTTCATACCGAGTATCAGTGGCGAAGAGATGAAATAATTACGGATTGGCAGCAGAGTCTTTTAAGGATTGGCTTAAATTACAGTTTGAATCCAAGGGTATTGTTTAGGGTGGGTTATGGCTGGATAGAAACTTTTCCGTATGGTGAGTATTCAATAAATGGATTAGGCAGGGATTTCAGCGAACATAGGGTTTTTGAAATGGTACAATTGTCTCATAAGGAAGGAATCATAGACTTTTCTCATCGTTTTATGCTGGAACAAAGATTTGTAGGAAGATATAGTTCAGCAAACGAAACAAAGGAAGACGAATTTCCACTTTTGCACAGAATCAGATATATGGTACGGTGTCAGGCACCATTAAAAGGAAAGGAAATAAAGGACAAAACACCTTATGTTGCGATATACGACGAAGTATTTATTGGTTTTGGAAAAAATGTAAATGCAAATGTTTTTGACCAAAACCGAATAGGTATTGTTTTCGGATATAGGTTCAATAAAAATGTCAGAATAGAGGGCGGTTATCTAAACCAGACATTACAATTTGGCAGACAGATCAACGGGCAAAATGTATTCCAGTACAATAACGGAATTATTTTAAATGCAAACTTTAATTTTGACGTAACAAAAAAATCAAAATAATCACCCCATTGCGAAACACTCCAAACGGAGAAAGTTCAAACCTTTCTGTGTGGCCAAGGTCCAGGATTTCTTGAGATGGCGTTTTTACCTTCTCCTGAAGTTGTAGATGATGAAAAAAGGGCAAGTCAGTTTTTGAATAAAAACCAATCAAAATTTACCAAACAAGATTAGGATTAAGAAGCTACAGAGGTGCCCTTTTCAACAAAAGCCTTAAAATTATTGACATAAACCATCGATTGTTTCTTAAAAGCTCCAGGCATGATCCATCCTAATATTTTCATGGCGCCTTTCATGTGAAATTCATTGTCACTCTCATAGGAAGTGGTATTTTCGTCGATACTTTTAAAATAACTTTTGACTATGTTTTTCATGCTGCCACCTCCAAATTCAACTGAAAACTCTTCCGGTAAATTATTAACCAGAATGGTTTCTGTCAGAACCATTTTCTTTTTCCCCATTAAAAAAGTGAAATTTGAAACAGCACCTGGTTTTCCGTATTCTCCACTTACATGTTCGTAAGATACGAATCCGGGTTGCCAGTGTTTCAGATTATCAACATCATTAAACTTGGCGACAACTTCTTGTAGAGGTTTATGTATAATGACCGAACAAGTATACTTCATGACAAATTTTTATGTAAAAATATACATTTTCCGGACATCCAAATTTATTTGGATGGATTTTTCTATTTTGGGTGTATATAAAAAATCCTGGAATTTTACGCTACACACAACTCCAAACTTCGAGTTAAATACTCCCTCACCATTCCCCAATTCCCCAATTCTACAATTTGAAAAATCTGTGGGTGAAATGAAAAGGAGTTGATTCTTTACGGGCTTTGTGATATAAATGTGGTTTTTTCCTGATATTCATAGACAAACGATTGTATCGAACCTCAAGCCGGCTTATGGACAGATAGACATAAATGCGCTTCCGCAAGGCGTTTATTTTTATTATGGTGACCACAATAGATCGGGTTGTCAGTGTTGTAAAATTTGTAAAAATTTGACATCAACAGCGCACAAGTTTTGAGAATGGTAATGTTGGGTTAAAAATTTTATTTGTCAAAAGACATAAAAATGAACTTTTCATTTCAATAATCAAGTCATTTTTCCATCTGTTCAAAATTATGTTTCTCGTTTTTTGTAAAAATGTTTTATTTTGTCAAATATTTTCTATATTTTACTATAATCTTCACACAGCTTTTTATACCTTTGTGCCGAATTTTAAAAAAAACGTATTACAGGCACGTAAAGTGTTTACCTTCAAGATAAAACGTTTCAGAATTCAGGCATTATTGCCCGCTGAAAAATAAAGTCAGGAAGGTGTACGGAATAAAAAGAAGTCATACATGATGAAGAAAAATAATTTTTTAATAGCCTTTTTTCTTTTTTTCATAAGCCAGCAATATGTTTTGGCTGGAGGAGGCGAAGGTCATGAAAAGGCATATGATCCTGCAGCTACGGCCATTCACCATATTTCTGATGGCAATGTATACACCATACTTGATGGTATCGGAGTGACTTTACCCCTGCCTGTAATAGTGTATGCACCTGATCAAGGCTGGGATTTTTTCAGTTCGGGAAAATTTCACCCGGGCCATCACGAAGACGGCCATGAATCATACAACGGATATGTACTTCACCACGGTAGTATTTACCGGGTTATGGATGCTGGATTTCCTGCAACGGGTTCAGCGCATATCGAAGGATTTGAACATAGTCTTGAAGATAAAAACGGCAAAAAAGTTGATGTTTACCACGCTCTTTACGAAGGACAAAAATACAGATTAGATGCCAGATCAACATTGGACGGTGGTGTACTTGGAGGAGGCATCACTTCATTTTATGATTTTTCAATCACTAAAAATGTGGTCTCAATGATTCTGGTATCTCTCTTTTTATTGTGGTTATTTACAACCGCTGCAAAAAGTTATAAAAAGAACCCTGACAAAGCACCCAAAGGTATACAAGGTGTCGTTGAGCCTATGTTTATGTTTATCCGAGACGAAGTAGCTATTCCTTTTATAGGAAAAGACAAGTACAGAAAATTTCTTCCGCTACTCATGAGTATTTTCTTTTTTATTCTGGGACTCAATCTCTTCGGACAAATACCGTTTTTAGGCAGCACCAACGTGACCGGTAACCTAACCGTAACCATGATCATCGCCGTGATTGTATTTATCATCGTCAGTATTAACGGAAAAAAAGATTACTGGCAGCACATATTCTGGATGCCCAATGTACCGGTTTTCATAAAGCCCTTACTGGCAGCAGTGGAAATTATGGGTATGTTTATCAAACCCCTGACACTTATGCTGCGACTTGCCGGTAATATTTCAGCAGGTCACATTGCGATTTTGAGTTTTATAGGTCTTATTTTTATATTTGGAAATGCCGGCGCCAATCTGAGCGGAAGTGTAATTGGTACCTTTATGGCTATACCGCTTACTCTTTTTATGATGGCTATAGAATTGATCGTGGCTTTTGTGCAGGCATTTGTATTTACCATCTTGACGGCGTCCTATATCGGTGCTGCTATTGAAGAGCATCACCACGCTGAAGAACATCACCATTAAATTTAATTTTTTTAATTTATAATTTTAATATCATGACAGGAACATTAGCAGCAATCGGAGCAGGTTTGGCCGTAATCGGAGCCGGAATCGGAATCGGTATGGTAGGTGGTAAAGCTATGGAAGCTATTGCCAGACAACCAGAAGCTTCAGGAGACATCAGAGGTGGTATGATCTTAATGGCCGCTTTCGTGGAAGGTGCCGCTTTGATCGCTATCCTTCTTTCTATCTTCGTAGCAGGATAAGGATTGCCAAAAAAACCAGATGAACGGCAATACGGTTGGTGGCGCTGTTCATCTTTTTATTAAAAATTATTAAAGATAAATAATATGATTTCACTTCTTGCATTTACACCCTTTCAGCCTACACCCGGTCTTGCTTTCTGGGCCCTGGTAATATTTTTATTGTTTTGGACCATTATGTATAAAATGGCTTTTAAACCCATATCTGAAGCACTCGCCAAAAGAGAAGATGATATTCAGAATGCCCTTGATCAGGCCAGAATTGCCAAAGAAGAGATGTCGAATTTGAAGTCGGAAAATGAAAAACTTCTTGCTGAGGCCAGAGAAGAAAGAGCTAAAATATTGGTGGAAGCCAAAGAAGCTAAGGTGGCAATTATAGCTGAAGCAAAACACAAGGCCAAAGAGGAAGCATCCAAAATTATGCAGAATGCTATGCATGAGATTGATAATCACAAAAAAGCAGCGATGGTGGAAGTCAAAAATGAAATAGGAATTCTGGCTACACAAATCGCTGAAAAAGTATTGAGAAAAGAATTGAAAGGTCAAAGCGAACATAATCAGTATGTCAACGACCTGATTAAAGAAATGAATCTGAATTAAAAGAACCTTCGTTCGTATAAAATATAACATATGTCTGTCATAAGAATTTCTTCAAGATATGCCAAATCCCTTCTTGATCTGGCTGTTGAACGAAGTGAAATAGATACAGTGTATCAGGATATGCTGATGTTCAAAAAAATGGTTTCCAACAGGGATTTATACCTTTTGTTAAAAAGTCCTATTGTAAATACAACAAAAAAACACAGCATTTTTAAATCCTTGTTTGATGGAAAAATATCTGCTACCACAAAAGCATTTCTCGATATTATTGTGACCAAAAAAAGGGAAATGTATCTTCCTGAAATTACGGATGAATTTATAAGACAATACAAAACCCTTAAAAAAATATCTACTGTGGTCCTTACGACTGCGTATGAAATGTCTGCCGAACAGTTGAAAGAAATAGAAACCAAATTATTAAAAACAAAGATCACAGCCGACTCCATAGAATTTATAACTAAAATTAATCCGGACATCATCGGAGGTTATATTGTTCAGATCGGAGATAATCTTTACGATGCAAGTATAAAACACAAACTCACTCAGTTGAGCAAAGAGTTTTTAGATAATGAATATATAAAAGCAATTTAATAAATATAAAAATTCAATATTATGGTTGATGTGAAACCAGATGAAATATCCGCGATTCTGAAACAACAATTATCCGGATTTAAGACCGAAGCTGAATTGGAAGAAGTAGGTTCGGTGTTGCAGGTGGGTGATGGTATTGCTCGTGTGTACGGTTTGACCAAGGCCCAGGCAGGTGAATTGGTTGAATTTGATAACGGCGTTCAGGCTATCGTTCTGAACCTGGAGGAAGACAATGTGGGCGTGGTTTTACTTGGTTCCGGAGCCGGAATTAAAGAAGGATCAACGGTACGTCGTACCAATAGAATTGCCTCTATTCAGGTAGGGGAAGGTTTTGTTGGAAGGGTTGTAAATCCTCTTGGAGAGCCTATTGACGGTAAAGGTCCAATCACCGGAACTCGTTATGACATGCCACTTGAGAGAAGAGCACCCGGAGTTATTTACAGACAACCGGTAAATGAACCACTTCAGACAGGTATCAAAGCGATTGACTCTATGATTCCGATCGGAAGAGGTCAGAGAGAGTTGATCATCGGCGACAGACAAACCGGTAAAACGGCGATTGCCATCGATACGATTATCAATCAAAAAGAATTTTACGACAGGGGAGAACCTGTATATTGTATATATGTTGCATCAGGACAAAAAGCATCCACGGTAGCTCAGGTAATGAGATCTTTGGAAGAAGGTGGCGCTATGGCGTATACGACGATCGTTACCGCTTCAGCATCAGATCCTGCTCCGCTTCAGTTTTACGCTCCTTTTGCCGGTGCATGTATCGGAGAATTTTTCAGAGATACAGGACGTCCGGCTTTGATTATCTATGATGATTTGTCAAAACAAGCGGTTGCCTACAGAGAGGTTTCTTTGTTGTTGAAAAGACCTCCGGGAAGGGAAGCTTACCCTGGAGACGTTTTTTACCTTCACTCCAGATTATTGGAAAGAGCGGCAAAAGTTATCAACAACGACAAAATTGCCCAGAGCATGAATGACCTTCCTGAGTCACTGAGCAAAGCGGGAATCGTAAAAGGAGGAGGTTCTTTGACAGCTCTTCCTATTATTGAAACTCAGGCAGGTGACGTTTCTGCCTATATTCCTACCAACGTAATCTCTATCACCGACGGTCAGATATTCCTTGAATCCAATTTGTTTAATGCAGGTATCAGACCGGCCATCAACGTAGGTATATCGGTATCAAGGGTTGGGGGTAATGCTCAGATCAAATCCATGAAAAAAGTGGCCGGTACGCTGAAGCTCGATCAGGCTCAATACAGGGAATTGGAGGCATTTGCTAAATTTGGTTCAGACCTTGATGCTGCGACGATGGCGGTTTTAGAAAAAGGAAAAAGAAATGTTGAAATTCTTAAACAACCACAATATTCTCCGGTATCCGTAGAAAAACAGGTTGCGATTATTTATCTTGGAACACAAGGTTTATTGAGAAATGTCCCGGTAAACAAAGTCAGAGAATTTGAAGAAGTTTTCCTGATGGCCATGGAAAGAAATGAACCGGCAACGTTGGAAGGTATCAGAAAAGGAAAACTTGATGATGACATTCTGGCTACTCTTAAAAGAGTAGGAGCAGAAATCTCAGGTCAGTTTAAATAATCCCATTAATAAATCCTGAATAACACAATATGTCCGGAAAATTAAAAGAGGTACGGGAAAGGATTAAATCGGTTCAGTCAACGCAGCAGATTACCAAGGCCATGAAAATGGTTTCAGCTGCAAAGTTGAGACGTGCACAACAGGCCATTGTCGAAATGAGACCGTATTCCAACCGATTGGATAAAATGATGAATAACATTGTTTCCAATCTGGAAGGTGATATCAATTCTCCTTTTGTTGAAAAAAGAGAGGCCAATAAAATTGCCATTGTGGTCATTACTTCCAACAGAGGTCTGTGCGGTGCTTTCAATACCAATATCATTAAGGAAGCTATTGCCAAAGTTGAGAATAATTATGTTGCTCAAAGGCAGCAAAAAAACCTTACGCTTATTTTTATTGGTAAAAAAGGATTTGATATTCTTAAAAAGAGGTATCCCGATGTTCATATTGTAGACCAATTTGTAGACCTGTTTTCTGACCTGTCTTTTGAAAATGTATCAAGGGCATCAGGTTATGTGATGGATGGATTTATCAACAAACAATTTGATGTCGTCGATGTTTGTTACGGTCAGTTCAAAAATGCAGGTGTTCAGGAACCCAAATGTGTTTCTTTTTTACCGGTTCAGCCAACACAAAAAAAGGATCAGGTTGTTGAAAAAAAATCTGACTACCTTTTTGAACCATCCAAAGAGTCTTTATTGAATGAATTAATACCAAGTATACTTCAGACGTCCTTCCAAAAGTTTGTACTTGACAATCACGCTTCCGAGCATGGTGCAAGAATGACAGCCATGGACAATGCGACTTCAAATGCTGACGAATTGATGAAAGAATTAAAAATCAATTACAACAAAGCCAGACAGGAAGCCATTACCAAAGAGTTGTCAGAAATCGTAGGAGGTGCTGCAGCACTTGGCGGATAAAAATTGTTATACCACAATATTCAAGGAGCGGGATTGACAACAATTTCGCTCTTTTTTTTGTAGACAAGGGGTAAAAAATTAAATTTAGGTCCAATCAGCATATTGGATAACCACCTGAATTCCTTTCAGATATTAAATTCTTTTATATCTTTGTCTGTCATTTTTAAGGAACTAAATAATGGGAAACTTAAAAATAGTACACATTGGTTATTTTATTATACCTTATCGAAAAGTAGTTCTGCCATTTATTTGAAGTACTTTCATAAAATAGTAAACAGATGACACAAAAAAAACACAAACCAACGGTAGTAAAACAAAATATTAAACAGGTCTCTGTGGCTCCTCCGACAAATGTCAAACCTGTACACTGGCATGGATGGCTGGTGTTTTTAGTAGGGGCAGTTGTTTATCTGAATACTGTTTTTCATGATTTTACGCAGGATGACGCCATCGTTATTTATGATAATATGTTTACAACACAGGGAGTAAAAGGGATTCCCGGGTTATTTAAATACGATACGTTTTTTGGTTTTTTTAAGGAAGAAGGCAAGGCGAATCTTGTATCCGGAGGCCGATACCGCCCTTTGACACCTGCTATGTTTGCCGTTGAATATTCACTCGTAGGTAAAAACCCATTTTTAGGTCATTTTCTGAATATAATACTATATGGTTTTCTGTGTTTTGTGATATATAAAACACTGGTGCTTTTATTGAGTTTTTCTTATAATTCGGAAAAATATCTTTATTTCAGTCTGGTGGCAACTCTTATTTATGCAGTACATCCATTACACACAGAAGTGGTCGCCAACATAAAAGGACGAGATGAGATAGTTAGCATGCTGGCGAGTATTGGGGCTTTATTTTTTATGTTGAAAGGGTGGGACAAACAAAAAACTTCGTATTTTTTCATAGCAGCAGTTTTGATATTTTTTGGTTTACTTTCTAAAGAAAATACTATAACTTTTTTGGCGGTGATACCTTTGGCTTTGTATTTTTTCAGAAATGTATCGCTTGCCAATGCGATTCTGACGTCAACCTGGGTTTGGCCTTCTGTCATACTTTTTCTCATTATCAGAACTTCAGTATTGGGTTTTGACACGGGAGGAACACCCATGGAATTGATGAACAATCCCTTTATCAAACTTGTTGGAGAAAACTACGTTCCGTTTTCCGGTACTGAAAAACTGGCCACTATTATATTTATTCTTGGAAAATACCTGACCTTGCTTGTGTTTCCTCATCCTTTGACACACGATTATTATCCGCGACATATTGACATCATGACATTCAGCAATATTTTTGTTATATTGAGTGCCATAACGTATATAGTTTTGATGTATTTTGTTTGGAAAGGGTGGAAGGAAAGAAAAATATATTCTTTTGCTGTTTTGTATTTTCTTGCCACCACATCTATTATTTCCAATATCGTGTTTCCGATAGGTACCAATATGTCTGAAAGGTTTATGTTTATGCCTTCTTTAGGTTTTGCGGTTTTACTTGCCTATGTTTTTATTGAGTATCTGTATCCTAAGTTTTCAGTAAAAGGTGTTATGGTGCTGACATCCCTGATATGTTTGTTGTTTGCCGGAAAAACCTTTACCAGAAATATGGTGTGGAAAAATGATTTTACTTTATTTACCACTGACGTTAAAACATCAACTAAAAGTGCTAAAGTTTTAAATGCTGCAGGAGGAGCACTGACAGTGGAAGCACAGAGTGAAACCGATCCGGATAAAAAAAGAAAGATGAATGAAGAAGCCGTTAAGTATCTCAACGAAGCAATAAAAGTTCACCCTACTTATAAAAATGCTTATTTGATTCGGGGAAATGCCTTGTTTTATCTTGAACGGTTTGATGAAGCGATTGAGTCTTATGAAAACTGTGTCAAACTGGCCCCTGACTTTACAGAAGCGTTTAAAAATATGGCCGTTGCTTATCGGGAAGGCGGAAAATTTGCCGGAGAAAAACAAGGCAACCTGGTGAAAGCAGAAGGGTATCTACAAAGAGCCATACAACTGAATCCCGAAGACCCTGAAGCAGTAAGACTATTGGGAGTGGCTTATGGGGTACAGCAAAAACACGATCTGGCGCTGGAACAATTTATCAAAGTGACACAAATGACGCCCAATTCAGCACAGGCTTATATTAACCTTCAGAATGCCTATAACCACGTTGGAAGAAAAGATCTAGCTGAACAGAGTTTACAAAAAGCACTTTCACTGGACAAAGACATTATGCAAAAACAAGGTCGTTAATTATTTATTATGGCATACTAAAGTAAGAACATTTGCTATTTTAAGAATGTCAGTGACGCCATTTTCAGGAATAAGAAAATATACATGAGGTTAAGGTATTTCGTTTTTTTCATTATAATTGTACTTTGTTTTCCTTCATTTTTGAAGGGACAAAATTATCTTGAAATGGAAGAAAGGTGGATTCAATCCAACCTGGAAAATATGACTATTGATGAAAAAATAGGCCAGATGATGATTATTAGGGCCTATTCAAAAGGGGATGAAGCTGAAAAAAACTATATTCTCAGTTTGATTGAGAAATACAAAATCGGAGGGGTTTGTTTTTTTCAGGGGGATCCGGAAAGGCAGGTCATGTTGACAAACATGTGTCAGGGTTCTTCCAAAATACCTTTATTTATTGCTATTGATGGTGAATGGGGATTGGGAATGAGACATAGTGAAAAAACCATCTCTTTTCCAAAAAACCTGATATTAGGCGCCATTCAGGATGAAAGCCTTATTTATAAATTGGGAAAAGAAATTGGAAGCCAATGCAAAACGTTGGGAATAAATTTTAATTTTTCTCCAGTAGCGGATATTAATATAAATTCTAAAAATCCTGTCATATACGATCGCAGTTTTGGTGAAAGTAAAGAAAATGTCACTTCCAAATCCTATCTTATGTTTAAAGGACTGGAAGATGCAGGCGTTTTGTCTTGCGCCAAACATTTTCCGGGCCACGGAGATACGGACAAGGATTCTCATTATACCTTACCTGTTCTTGAACACGACAAATACCGTTTGGATGATGTAGAACTTTTTCCTTTCAGGAGATTGGCAGCTCAAAATATTGGTTCCATTATGGTGGGTCATCTTTATCTTTCAAAAGTTGAAACCGATGTAAACAGACCGGCAAGTCTTTCCAGGACCATTATAACAGGCATGTTGAGAGAGGAACTGTCATACCGTGGACTTATACTGACAGATGGTCTTGATATGAAGGCGATTACAAAAAATTTTCCATCAGGTATTGCTGAAGCTGAAGCGGTGTGGGCAGGAAATGATATTTTACTCCTTCCGGAAAATATTCCATTGGCGATTCAAACGATAAAAAAATATATCAAGGAAGGTAAAATTAGTTTTGACCAGATAGATGCAAGCATAAGGCGGATTCTGGCGGCAAAATATAAGCTTGGACTGCATCTCAGACCATATTATGACGAAAACAATATTTTTGAAAGAATCAATTCTCAAAAAGCATTGGCATTAAAAGCAGAATTGATGGAAAATGCAGTTACACTGTTAAAAGACGAAAAAAAAAACATTCCCATACGACAAACAAAGGATATTAATACAGCCACTTTAAGTATTAACACAGACGAAATAACAATATTCCAAAGGCGGATTGACGACTATACCAAAGCTCGTCATTATCACTTGCAACCCGGTCAACTCAATGAAAAGAAAACAAGTTTAATAAACACTTTTAAGCAATTTGACAGAGTTATTGTATCGATACATTCTGAAATAGGAACCCGATTTGCCTTTAAAGAACTACCTACTGATGTCATCAATTTTTTAAAAGAAATAGAAAAAATGACTGAGGTGATTATAGTTTTTTTCGGAAATCCTTATTTTACAGACAGACTGGAGAATTTTCCGGCCGTTTTACTTGCCTATGATGATGAAGAAATAATGCAGGACATTACCGCGCAGTGCCTTTTCGGCGCCAACCCGATTAAAGGAAAAATGCCGGTAAATGCGTCATCAACTTTTAGTTTGGGATTGGTTAATGAAAGGGCTTCACTCGGAAGACTCGGCTTTGGAGTACCGGAAAGGGCAGGTGTTGATTCAAGAAAATTGTTGGGCATTGATTCAATTCTGAGTGTTATGGTTCAGACAGGTGCAACTCCAGGTGGGCAACTTGTGGTGGCAAAAAACGGTAAAATAATTATAAATAAACCTTTCGGCAGATTGACCCCTTTGGGGGAAAAGGTAGAAAAAAACACCGTGTATGACGTAGCCTCTCTGACAAAAATTTTGTCCACCAGCCTGGCGGCTATGAAACTATATGAAGAAAAAAAATTGTCCCTGACAAGGCCATTAAAATTTTATATTTCAGACCTGATCCATACCAATAAGGAGGAAATGGAGCTTGGTGAAGTTCTGGCCCATGAAGCCGGACTTAGAGCGTATATACCCTTTCATAAAGAAACTCTTGTCAAAGTACATAAAACGTATTTGCCGGATACTAATTTTTACAGGCAACATTTTTCTCCTGATTTTGCAATTCCGGTTTCAGAAAAATTATTTTTAAGAACGGATTACAGGGACAGTATTTGGTATAAAATTTATCATAGTGAATTGCGTTCCGGAAAATCCTACCGCTATAGTGACCTGGGATTTTTTCTGGTTCAAAAAACCATAGAAGAAATTACCAGACAAAAACTGGATGAATATGTTGACCAAAATTTTTACCGGCCACTCGACTTACATTATACTGCATACAAACCTTTGGAAAAAATTCCTATTTCTTTGATTGCTCCGTCTGAGGTAGACAATTATTTCAGAAATTCCGTCATACGCGGAACGGTTCATGATATGTCAGCAGCCATGCTGGGAGGAGTAGCCGGGAATGCCGGATTATTTTCAACAGCTACAGAAGCCACCATGATTATGCAAATGTTGCTAAATGGAGGTCATTACGGAGGCATCAGGTTTTTTCAACCTGAAACGGTTCAGTTTTTTACGTCCAGGTACAATGGTTCTACCCGTCGTGGTCTTGGTTTTGATTTAAAGGAATTGAACCCAAAAAAGACCGAAAACATGTCAGAGCTGGCCCCTGCATCTACATACGGTCATCTTGGGTTTACCGGCACGGTTACATTTGCTGATCCTGAAAATCAGATAGTTTTTACGCTTCTTGCCAATCGAACCTATCCAACGATGGATAATAATTCTATGCACGTCAAAAAATACAGAATAAAATTACAGGACGAAATCTATAAGGCACTGCTTCCCTGATCAAACTACGGTAAAACGGCACAGGAAGGTTGCTTATTACCAGCTTAATGGGCTTCGAGCCAGTTTTCACCGGTACCCATTTCTACCAGGATCGGGACATTAAGATTGGGAATGGCGTGTTTCATTTTGTCTTCGATGACAAGTTTTACTTTTTCCAGCTCCGGTTTGTACACATCAAAAATCAATTCGTCATGAACCTGCAGGATCATCTTTGAAGAAAATTGATTTTCATGAAAAGCTTTGTGAATGTTGATCATGGCAATTTTTATCATATCGGCGGCACTTCCCTGAATGGGCGTGTTGATGGCGGCTCTTTCAGCATTTGAAGCCGTAAGACTGTTTCGCGAGTTGATATCTCTTAAATACCGCCTTCTTCCCATGAGTGTTTGTACATATCCGTTTTCTCTGGCAAAAGCCACGGTTTCTTCCATATATCTTTTTAATCCCTTAAATTCATTAAAGTATTGCTGTATGAGTGTAGCAGCATCTTTTCTGGGAATGCCCAACTGACGCGATAAATTGACCGCACCTGCCCCGTAAATGATTGAAAAATTTACTGTTTTTGCATTTCTTCTCTGGTCAGGGGTGACTTTATCAAAATCAACCTGAAAAACCTTGGCAGCCGTCGCTTTGTGAAAATCATTACCCATACTGAACGCCTCCAGCATAGAAGTGTCATTGCTTACGTGTGCGATAATTCTCAGTTCAATCTGAGAATAGTCAGCAGCCAGCAATATATGGTTTTCATCCCTTGGAATAAAAGCTTTTCTGATTTCTCTTCCTGCTTCATTTTTAATAGGAATGTTCTGCAGGTTTGGATTTTCGCTGCTTAACCTGCCTGTGGCTGCTCTCGCCTGATTAAAATTGGTATGAATACGGCCTGTTTTTTCATTGATCATTTGGGGTAAGGCATCAACGTAGGTTGACTTCAGTTTACTGAATTTTCTGTGCTCCAGAATAGAATCGATGACGATGTGTTCACCGGCCAGTTCCGTCAATTTTTCCACATCAGTAGAATATTGTCCGGTGGATGTTTTTTTCCATTTATAGGGCACTTTTAAACGGTCAAACAATACTTCTCCTACCTGTTTGGGAGACGCAATATTAAAGTGAACACCGGCATTTTTGTAAATCTCCTGTTCTTTTTGGATAATCAATCCTTCAAGTTCTTTTGAATATACCTGCAAAAATGTATCATTGATTCTTACACCTTCATATTCTACATCACAAAGTACTCTGATGAGGGGTGCCTCAATGGTTTCATAAAGGTGGTCCAACTTGTTTTCTTTCAGCATGCCTGAAAGAACAGGAGACAACTGTAGTGTCAAATCTGCATCCTCACCGGCATATTCCTTTACTTTTTCGACGGCAATATCGCGCATGGATAGCTGATTTTTGCCGGACCTTCCTATCAGATCTTCAATAGGTACCATTTTGTAATCAAGATAGGTTTCCGTCAGGTAGTCCAGTTTATGCCTCAGATCAGGTTCACACAGATAATGAGCTATCATGGTATCAAACAAAACACCGTTCAATTCCACACCATACCATTTCATGATGGTCATATCGTATTTGATGTTCTGACCTATTTTTGGGATGGAAGGGTTTTCCAATGGTTCCTTAAAGATTCCTGCTATTTTTTTGGCCTCATCCTGATTGGCGGGTACGGGAATGTAATAAGCTTCATAGGGTTTGAGTGAAAAAACCAAACCGACCAATTGAGCAGAGTGCGCATCAATGCCGGTGGTTTCTGTATCAAAACTTATTTTTTCTGCTTTATTCAGCCTGTCTCTTAGATCAAGAAGATCTTTTTCAGCCTCGACAACGATATAATTATGATCTATGTTGGTTATATTTTTTTTCGCAATCTGATAATCTTCTGAAGATTCTTTAGGTTTATTTTCGGAGGGAGCTGAATTTTCGGTGTCAAATAAACTGGTCTGAACAACCGTGGTCCTTCTTGCGTCGCTTCGGTTATTGTCTGTGGGAACATCCTCTCCTCCTAAAATTTGTGTAGCCAGGGTTCTGAATTCAAGTTCCTGAAATATTTCCCTCAGCGCATCCTTGTCCATTGGATCAATGATATATTTATTTGCATCAAACTGAATGGGAACTTCGAGATTGATCGTAGCCAGTCTTTTGGAAAGAAGGGCCTGATCCTTATATGTTTCGATATTTTCTTTAAGTTTCCCCTGAAGTTTATCTGTATTTGCCAAAAGATTTTCGACACTGCCAAAATCTTTAAGCAGTTTGGTTGCTGTCTTTGGGCCTATACCCGGAACACCCGGTATATTGTCTACACTATCTCCCTGAAGACCAAGTACATCTATGACCTGATCTACGTTGTTTATATCCCATTCCGTGAGAATTTCTTGAACACCCAAAATATCAACTCCTGTACCCTGACGACCCGGCTTATACATAAATATATTTTCGGATACAAGTTGCGCATAATCTTTATCAGGTGTCACCATGTACACAGTATATCCTTCTTTTTCTGCCTGCTTTGCCACGGTGCCGATGACATCATCTGCCTCATAATTGGGAATCATGATTACCGGTATTTTAAAACCTTCAACAATCTTATGAATGTAAGGCATGGCAAAAGTTATGTCTTCCGGTTGTGCGTCCCTGTTGGCTTTATATTGCGGGAAATATTCATGTCGGAAAGTACCTCCTTTCGGGTCAAAAGCAACAGCAATATGTGTTGGTTTCTGATGTACCATTAAGTCCCACAGAGTTCTCAAAAATCCGGCAACAGCAGAAGTATTCATACCTTTTGAATTGATGAGAGGGCGGCTGATAAAGGCAAAATGTGCGCGGTACACAAGGGCATGGCCGTCAAGAAGGAATAATTTTTTGTCTGACATACATTCTATTTTACGGATAAAGGTACAAGTAAATTTTATTCCTTGATAGACCAAAGTAGAATTAATGGTAAAGGGCTCTTTTTAATCAAAATTTATTTTACCATTTCCATTACTTCGTCCATCCATTCAAAGTCTTTATACCCTGTTTTTATTTCTTCACTTCCGTGCAGAACCAATCCTTTTGCGCCGGTTTTATCCAGAACTTCTAGTATATCCTCGACATTTTCCCATATAAAGTCAAGAAAACAGTCTTTTGACTGGCAAACCGTTTGTATTCTTTCGAGGTCATACTTCAGAATGTCTTTTATACTTTTGGAAGATTTGAAAACAGGGTAGTCTATGGAATGAAGAGCCATCTCTGTACAATTCTCCGGGGCTATATCTTTAAATGTTTTAACATCAGCGCTTAAGGGTATTAAAGGTATATTCTCACTGATATGGAGATGCTGAATGCCGGTTTCTTCTTTATAGAAAAATATTTTTTCATCAGAGACAGGGTTTTGCGTCTCCAGGACATATTCGGGACCCTCAAGCCAGGAAATAATTTCTTTTATTTTAATATGATTGCAGAAATCCGGTTTGTTTTCATCTATACAAAAGCCCAGATAATCAGCGCCTGCAGCAGCGAAGTAACGTGCATCCGTCAAATTAAACACACCATTTATTTTTACTTTGATTTCTCTTTCCATATTGTATTTTTGTGCAAAAATACAGAATTCATGAAGGACGGGCATTATTTTCAACAGGTTTATGATGTGACATGTCTTATCCCTGAAGGCAGAGTATCCACCTACGGTGCTATTGCAGACTTTCTGGCGCTGGGTTCTGCAAGAATGGTTGGCTGGGCACTCAATAATCTCAAGGAAGAGCGGGCATTTGTACCTGCGCACAGGGTTGTCAATCGCGAAGGATTTTTATCCGGAAAAATGTTTTTTAATCCTCCATCTGTTATGCAGGAAAGACTGGAAAAGGAGGGTGTAAAAGTAAAAAATGACAAAGTTCTTGATTTTGACAAAATATTCTGGCATCCGCGTATTTTGGATGAATTGTAAAAAGAAAATATTATTTATTTGTAAACCAATTGAAAGTTTTCATGTTTGTTATTACATGCAAAATTTTTTTTAACAGATAAATTTTTTAAAATGATATCAAGGTTGTTTTTAATTTTTTCCATGTTTATATCATTAGCCTCTGTTCATGCACAATCCATCAAAGGAATCTGGAAGTCTGTGGATGATGCGGACGGACGTGAAAAATCACATATAGAAATTTATGAAGAAGGCGGTAAATTTAAGGGTAAAGTAATTAAACTTTTACCGGGCGCTACGGCAACCCATTGTAACTCCTGCAAAGGGAATTTAAAAAATAAACCGATAACGGGAATGGTTATTCTTTGGGATTTGGTAAAAGATGGTGCCGCATTCACGGATGGTCAGATTCTTGACCCCAAAAACGGGAAGACGTACGACTGCAACGTAAGTTTTAACGGAGCTGACAAACTCAACGTAAGAGGTTATATTGGTATTTCTTTACTAGGCAGAACCCAAACCTGGTACAGGGTAAAATAAATCTGTTTTTTATACAATATTTTAAGGGGTATGTGGGTTATACAAATATAATTCACTAAATATTTTATATGGAGCACGATTACACTCTTTATCCCATTATTCCATTTATTTATAACGAGTTAGACCTTTTTGCACGACTTGAGTTTGAGTTTGCGCTTGAAGAGGACAGTCGTTTATTGGAATCCTACTATGAATTGATGTCCGGATACAATTTTTTACCAAAAGTTACCTTTTCTCCAAGTAAATCAACTTTGGATAAAGTCCTGGCATATAGTACATCAGCGGTCTGAAGACTTATAAACCTTCCTCTTGTCGTTTTTTCTCAGGAAAGAAGGTCATATCTTTGACTGGATTTGAATTAATAATATATTATTTTTGGTAATATATATCTAGCAAAATAATTTAAAAATAAATGGCGTTTTTGCCAAATATTTTACAAAAAATAGAAAATACTGCATTATAATATTATAATAATGCTTGTTTTCTTGCAAAATAATAAAAAATTTGTATTATCTTTGTGCTCTTTTTTGTAAAAAAGTAAAATCGCTCAATGAGTAAAACGAAAATTCTTTTTGTTACCCAGGAATTAAACCCGTATACTGAATTATCTATCCTTTCGGATATTGCAAGAAAAATTCCATCCGTTGCCCACGATAAAGGTTTTGAGTTCAGAGTTTTGATGCCCAAGTTTGGTATTATCAATGAAAGGAGGCACAGACTCCACGAGGTTGTAAGACTATCCGGAATGAATATTATTGTTGATGATGAAGATTATCCATTGATTATCAAAGTAGCTTCTTTGCCGGGAGCAAGGTTGCAGGTTTATTTTTTAGACAATGAGGAGTTCTTTAAAAGGAAAGCAGTGTTTTATGATGAAGAAGGCAATGCTTTTGATGATAATCAGGAAAGACTGGTTTTTTTCTGCAAAGGGGTAATGGAAACTGTTAAAAAATTTGGTTGGGCGCCTGACATTGTACATTTGCACGGACAGATGACCAGCCTCATTCCACTTTATATAAAAGAGGCATATAAAAACGATCCGGTTTTCAGAGATGCCAAAATTATTTACTCTATTTATGAAGACGGCCTCGGAAAAACATTTACCAATAACTTTATGAATATCGCCGTTATTAACGATCTGGAAGCTAAAAATCTGGAAGTATTTAATAATAATGGTATCATAGATCTTCATCAGGGAGCCATTCATTACGCTGATGGCATTACAGCAGGCAACGAAAATGTAAATGATTTCGTTTTACAACATGCGAAAGAAGGTAATTTGCGATATTTGGATCATGTGGAAGGTGTTGATGAAGTGACCAATTCCATGTTAGAATTTTATCATTCCATTTTAGAAAAATAATCCAGTCAGTTTTACAATTATGTTGAAATTTTTTTCAAAGTTTAGAGGTTTGACATCCTTGCACATTTACATGGTAATGCTTCTGTTTGGTTTCATGTTAATATCATGTCAGGATGAAATATTGGTAGGTTCTGATTTGTTGGATGACAATACCATACTTTTGGATTATACTGAACAGGTTCAGCTCACCTCTTCAAATATATATACCGGACCATTTACTGCTTTTGACTCTTTAAATACCGGGAAAAGGCTTGTTTGTTTGGGAAATCTTGACGATAATACTTTTGGGCAACTAAGGTCTGAATTGGCAATATCATTTAATATAAATTCTGCCAGCCCCCCTAATTATCCCTTTGGTAAAAAACCACTAAAATTTGATTCTCTTGTTTTAGTGCTGACCTATGATACAGTGGGCACTTACGGAAATATCAATACATCTTTTAGGGCTTTGGTGTCAAAACTTGAAAACAAATTGCCTGCCGGAGACAGCATTTCGTCTGATGTAGATATTACTTACGGAGAAAAACTTGCTGATACAATTTTGACATTGAAACCTAAGGATTCAGTAAGGATAACCAACCATATTGATGGTAAATCAATAAAACAATTACCACAAATGCGTATAAGACTTTCAGGAGAATTTGGACAACAATTGCTTTCTGATACAACTGCTTCCAAAAAAGATTCAGTTTTTAATGAAGTATTAAAGGGAGTTTATATTCAACTACTTCCTCAGAACGATAATGCCATGTTAGGGTTCAATTTTTCAACGGTGGGCTTATCCAGTAGTGTAAGTAACAAAATGATCATGTATTACACAGAATCTGACACACTCAAAAAAGTATATAATTATTCCATAAACAGAAGATTTGTAAACAAGGTGCAAAGAGATTTTACAGGTTCTTTAGTAGAAAAAACTGTACAGGATTCTGTTTTAGCGGATAAAATATGTTATATCCAGGGTTTTGAAGGTCCGAAAATTTTGGTCAAAATGCCCAAACTGGATATTTTCAAAGATAAAATTGTCAACTATGTTCAATTGATAGTGACAGCCGACATTTCATCCGGTACACCCGGTGAATATGGTGCATTGAGACAGATGGTTGCTGAAACAAAAGATAAAAACGGAAAATTTAAATGGATTTCCGATATTTACGCACCAGAATATCTGGAAACGGTATTTGGCGGTAAAAAGGTTGAGAAAAATGGTAAAGTGACGTATACAATGAATATTACCAATCATGTCAAAGATATACTAAAAGATCCAACGATAGCTCCTGAGCTTTACCTCTCTGTTCCAAACCAGAATGAATATATTCAAAGATCGGTAATATATGGAGCCAATCACGATCAATATAAAATGAGAATAAAAGTTAACTTTACATCTAAATAAAAAATATTTATGTGTGGCATTGTAGCATACATTGGTAAAAAGGAAGCGTATCCAATTATTGTAGAAGGATTAAAAAGACTTGAATACAGAGGATACGATAGCGCCGGGGTTTCTATTTTATCTGATAGAATTATGGTTGTTAAAAAAAAGGGTAAGGTTTCAAATTTGGAAGAAGCGGTACAGGAATACAATGTTTCCGGTACTACGGGTATCGGACATACGAGATGGGCTACACATGGCGAACCCAACGATATAAATGCGCACCCTCATCTTTCGGGAAATAAAAGATTAGCATTGATTCACAATGGTATCATTGAAAATTATGCTACTTTAAAAAAAGCTTTACAAAAACTTGGACACGAATTTATAAGTGAAACGGACACGGAAGTTTTGGTTCACCTTATAGAAGAATATCAGAAAAGAGATGATCTTGCTTTGGATGAAGCTGTTAGAAAAGCGCTGCTTAATGTAGTTGGTGCCTATTCGATTGTTGTAATGGACGAACAAAATCCGGATATGATCGTCGGGGCCAGGAAATCAAGTCCCCTCGTACTGGGAATAGGAGATGAAGAATTGTTTCTTGCATCTGACGCCACGCCTATCATAAAGTATACAAATAAAGTGGTTTATCTGAATGATGAAGAAATTGTTGCGATTCACCGCAACGGTAAATACGAAGTAAAAAACCTGCATAATGAGGTTAAATTTCCTACCATTCATGAACTGGATCTCAAACTTGATGAACTTGAAAAAGAGGGGTTTGACCACTACATGCTCAAAGAAATTTACCAGCAACCTACCACCATAAAAGAAAGTATGCGGGGTAGGTTGAATGCAGCAGAAGGATGGGTGCTGGTAGGTGGAATGCAGCAATATTTCAACAGAATACTCCACGCCAAAAGAATAATTTTTGCCGCTTGTGGTACCTCATGGCATTCAGCTTTGGTCGGAGAATATCTTTTCGAAGAGTTGGCCAGAATTCCTGCTGAGGTTGAATACGCATCAGAATTGAGATACAGAAATCCCATTATTCATGAAGATGACGTTGTCATAGCACTTTCTCAATCAGGAGAAACAGCAGATACATTGGCTGCTTTAGAGCTCGCTAAAGAAAAGGGAGCTCTTATTTATGGAATAGTTAATGTGGTGGGTTCTTCTATTGCCAGAATCACTCACTGTGGTTCTTATATTCATGCCGGACCGGAAATCGGTGTTGCTTCAACGAAAGCATTTACAAGTCAGATTACCGTATTAACCTTGATGGCACTCAATCTTGGGTATAAAAAAGGTACCATTACAGAAGATTATTTCAGAAGACTTTTAAACGCTTTGGAAGCCATCCCCGGCAAGGTCGAAAAAGTGTTGAAACAAAATGAAAAAATAAGATTTATAGCTTCTGAAATAAAAGATGTAAGCAATTCATTGTATTTGGGAAGAGGTTATAATTTTCCGGTAGCACTCGAAGGGGCACTTAAATTAAAAGAAATATCCTACATACACGCAGAAGGATATCCGGCTGCAGAGATGAAACACGGACCCATTGCACTCATCGATGAAAATATGCCTGTCATCATCATAGCTACGAATCAATCAGCGTATGAAAAGGTAATCAGTAATATTCAGGAAGTCAAAGCCAGAAAAGCAATAGTGATATCCATTATTCCGGAAGGGGAAGAAAAAATTAAGGAAATGTCTGATTATTATGTTGAAATTCCGGAAACAGAGGAGCCTTTGACACCTTTGTTGTCTGTAATTCCATTACAGCTTTTAGCCTATCACATTGCTGTCATGAGAGGATGTGATGTGGATCAACCGCGAAATCTGGCAAAGTCAGTAACCGTAGAATAAATTTTATAATTATTAAAAATATTTATGTCGATACCCATGTTAAGCCTTGAATATAACAGCACAAGAGACAAACTTCACTACCCGGAATACGGACGGTTTATTCAAAAGTTGGTCATTCACTGTAAAAACATTGAAGATAAAGAAGAAAGACAGGCTGTCGCAGAATTAATTATCGACATGATGCAACAAATGAACCCTCCTGTAAAAAATATTAATGAATATAAAAACAGATTGTGGAGACATTTTTTCCGAATGGCAGATTTTGACATTGATGTTGATGTACCCGGCAACGAAAGGCCTACTTTTGAAAATACAGCCCTTGTGCCGGAAAAAGTTCCCTATACCCAACACGAATTTAACTGGAGACATTACGGATATATCACCCGAAGGATGATTGAAAAGGCTTTATTGATGGAAGAGGGCCCGATTAAACAAGGGTATGTAGAATCCATATTGTCCTATATGAAGCTGGCTTACAGAACCTGGAATAAGGAACATTTTGTAAATGACGAAATCATTAAATCTGATTTAGGTGTATTATCAAGACATCAGATAGAAATCGATGACAATCATATGATTGAAAATCTGGTCAAACATATTAACATTCAACCCGTTCAGAGTTTTTCTTCAAGAAATTCCAATAAAAATCAGAATCGAAATAAACCAAAAAACAAACTCAATAATACGAGAACTAATTTTAAACCTTCGAAGAATAAAAGATAATAATGTAATGTTAGCCTGGGATCAACTTATAGCTGACAATCCTTTTATTTCACTTTCAAGGTTATCGAGATACACTTGATCGTCTGAAAAAAACATTAACCAGGCTACACTACTGATGATTATGGCAGAAGTTAAATATTGCCACCAGGGAAGTGAGTAAGTTGTATCCTCAACAATTCTGTACAATAAAAAACAAATGATAGGGAAAAATATCAGGAAGGCAAATTTAACAGCCGTAAATCTGGTATCTTTGATTAAATATCCATCATTCATATACTGATCTATACTTTTTTCGCCATCCTGAAGCTTTAGAATGGCATTTTTTAGTTTGTTAAGCACAAAAATATAGAAACCCAGAGCAACCAACATTACAATGGATAAATAATACATTTCGTTAAAAAAGATATGGTACAAGCAAGAAAACAATAACAGAATCAATAAAGCATTTAACATGACAGGATATTCTTTATTGTCAGTATCTTCCTTCATTTTTTCTACCAGTTCGCGCTTTCTGTCCATTATCCATGAGGTTGATGAATCTTTTTTTTGGTTTTCCATGTTGGCCAAAATATTCTGAATGGACTCAGTTGCGTCCTCTCTGTACACTGGGTTCATAAACTACATTTTTATAATTTGATAGTATTCATTACACTAAATATATAAGAAAGTACAAATATATAATTTTTTTATAATATAATAAAAATTGATTACTTTTGCACTCCACAAATTTTTCTAATCATTACTCATAAAACTCCCATTTGACATGGATACCAGCTTTTTAAAAAACCTCGGATTACAAAAAACAAATGCCGGTACCTGGACCGGACAAAAATCTTCTGACAGCAAGACGTATTTATCCTCTTATTCTCCAGTGGATGGTAAAAAGATTGGTAGTGTTTCGGTAACTACGAAAAAAGAATACGAAAAAGTGGTGAATTCTGCTTTAAAAGCATTTGAAACCTGGAGAGAAATGCCTGCGCCAAAACGTGGTGAAATTGTCAGACAATATGGAGAAAATTTACGTAAATACAAAGAACCTTTAGGTAAATTGGTCTCTTATGAAATGGGAAAATCTTTGCAGGAAGGTTTGGGGGAAGTGCAGGAAATGATTGATATTTGTGATTTTGCAGTTGGATTGTCCAGACAATTATACGGTTTGACGATGCATTCTGAAAGGCCAAAACACAGAATGTATGAACAATGGCATCCACTTGGAATCGTAGGTATTATTTCAGCTTTTAATTTTCCGGTGGCTGTTTGGTCATGGAATGCAATGATCGCCATAGTTTGTGGTGATGTATGTATATGGAAAGCAAGTGAAAAACACCGCTTTGTGCGATAGCATGTCAATCAATCCTTCAAAAAGTTCTCAAGGCAAATAAAATACCTGAAGGTGTAAGTAACATAATCACTGGGGATTATAAAGTTGGTGAATGGATGACAACCGATAACAGAGTTCCCCTTATTTCAGCAACCGGCAGTACCAGAATGGGTAAAATTGTAGGTTCAGCTGTGGCAGGCAGACTTGGGAAAAGTTTGCTTGAGTTAGGAGGTAATAACGCTGTCATCGTTACAGAATCTGCAGATATAAATCTTGTTTTAATTGGAGCATTGTTTGGGGCTGTAGGAACATGCGGTCAAAGATGCACAACAACACGAAGGTTGATTGTTCATGAAAGTATGTATAATCAGGTTAAATCTAAGTTGACAGCAGCTTATAAACAACTCAGAATAGGAAACCCGTTGGATGCGAAAAATCACGTGGGTCCTTTGATCGATTCAATGGCAGTTGAAAATTACTTGAATGCCCTTTCAGCAGCTAAAAAACAAGGAGCCAAAATTCTTGTTGAAGGTGGGGTATTACAAGGGAAGGGGTATGAAAGTGGTTGTTATGTTAAACCTGCCATCGTTGAAGCGACAAACGAGCTTGCCATTGTTCAGGAAGAAACATTTGCCCCTATATTATACCTCATAAAGTACAGTGGAACTATAGAAAACGCCATTCAGATTCAGAATGACGTTCCTCAGGGCTTATCTTCAGCTATGATGACGACCAATCTCAGAGAAGCAGAAAGATTTTTATCCTGTGCGGGTTCAGACTGTGGTATTGCCAATATAAACATAGGTACATCCGGTGCCGAAATCGGAGGTGCTTTTGGTGGAGAGAAGGAAACAGGAGGAGGTCGTGAATCAGGTTCTGATAGCTGGAAGGCGTATATGCGCAGACAAACCAATACGATTAATTACAGTACTCATTTACCATTGGCGCAAGGAATAAAATTTGATTTTTAGGTCTTAAAAAACCAGAAAATTATTTAAAATTTTGAATCCTTGCCAACACAGTTTTTGCTTTTTGGTGAAGGCTTGTACTATATCCTTCAGGATGTAAAGAAAGACATTTATTGAGGTATTCCCGGGCATTTCTATATTTTTTATCCTTTTCATAAATAAGTCCAAGGCTCAGGGCAGCGCTACAGGCAAAATATTTTTTTCCGGTCGACATCGATATTGTATTTTTATAGTAGACGATAGCAAGTGCGTTTTGATTAAGGGCATCTGCATTTTTAGCAATACGATAATTATATTCTTCAAGATCTTTTTTGGCAAAATATATTGAAGAAGTGTTAATAAGCAGGTTTTGTGATGTAGAATAATATCCACCATCATATAGTAATCGGGCCTTTAATAGGATCGGGTCAACTTCAGGTGTTTTTGTTTCTGACAAAGCTTGAATATCTTCATCGATAAGAGAATTGCCTTTATTTTTTATTTTTTCAAAATATAATTTTTGTTTATTTACGTCCTTTTTAAAAATCAGTTCGTACCAGTACAATTTTTGATAAGCCTCTTTAATATAATGTCTGCCTTCAAAATGATGGACAAATTGTAACATATGAATATCTGCGTCTTTGTCTAATCGACAGAGTTTATATTTGCCATAAAGAAAATCCAGATAATAAAAGGGAAGTTGCCCTGAAATTTTTTTCCTGCTTTCCAGAATTCTGATTGCTTCATCATTTCTTCCTGTTTTATGCGTTATGGTTGCACTTAAAAATATAAGTAGGGGATTGTTTGGGTCAGCCAATTTATAGTTTTTAACAATCTGATAAGCTTTCTCTTTTTCATGTTTGGTGTAGAACAAAATATAGACATAAATGCTTAGAATTTCTTCTTTAAATAAAGGATATTTGTTCAGGTTTTTTACCAGAGATTCTATCTGCTGTGTTCCAAGAGATATCGATCCTTTTATCCCCGACAATTTTTGAACCCATGATGGAAGACTTTGAGCGAGAGCATGAATAATACTCAGACTTTTATTATTCTCCAGGAAATCGGGAAATTTTTTTTTATTTTCTGAAAGAAGTTGATATGCTTCGTATACATCATAAGCAGCTTTGGTTTTGTCAGTAAACGGAAGATGTATGGTTGCCCCTTGTAGAAGTATTTCTGCCTGACAAAAAAGGTAATAAGGTGAATTTTTGTCGCCGCTTTGAATGTTTTGGAGCAGTTTCTTTTTTTTCGATAACGCTTTTACATATTGGTCTTCCTGTTCAAGAATAAACAAAGTGAAAAACCAGGTGTAGCTCTCCAGATAATCGTATATTTTATTGTTAGGTTCTTTTATTTTTCTTTCAGATATGTCCTTTATTGCCTCATTTATTAGTAAATGAGTGGTTTTGTTCTGAATGTTCAATACGTGTTGATTGATTTGGAAATAGTTCTTATTTACATCTTTATATTCAGAAAAACGGCCAAAACAGGTTGGAAAATTACTCCCTGACAGTAAAAAAATGATAACTACACTTCTCAGAAGATATCTTTGAAAAAATAAATATGAACCGGAATATAATTCTAATCCGATATAAAATCTATCATTCAGAATCGGCCAACCCATCCGGAATGAGCACTCTTCCACAGTGTTCACAGGCTATGATTTTTTTCATCATACCTACTTCTATTTGTAATTGTGGCGGGATCCTGTTGAAACATCCTCCACAAGCTCCTCTGTTGATACTGACAACAGCTAAACCATTCCTGTATGTTTTTCTAATTTTTTCATAAGACTTCAGAATCCTATCATCAATATCTTTTTTAGCTTTATCAGATTCTTTAGCCAGTTTTGTCTCTTCTTTCTCTGTTTTTTCAATAATTTTAGATAATTCAACTTTTTTGTTTTCGAGATCTTTTTGACGGTTTGTCAATTTTGCCTGAATAGCATCCATGGCCTCTGTTTTCGTATCCTTTGCGATCGATGCTTCTTTCATTTTTTTCTGAGACAATTGAATCTCAAGTTTTTGAAGTTCAATTTCTTTTGTCAATGCTTCAAATTCACGATTATTTTTTACATTATCCAATTGTCTTTGATATTTTTCAATAAGACCTTCTGATTGTTTTATATTGGCTTGATGAGCCTGAATTTCTTTTTCCTGATCACCTATGGTATTTTCCAACTTTGTGATTCTGGTTTGCATACCTGACAATTCATCTTCCAGGTCACTTACTTCAATTGGCAACTCTCCCTTTAAAATTGAAATCTCATCAAGTTTGGAATCAACTTGCTGAAGAGTGTGTAAAGCCATAAGTTTTTCTTGAATGGTTTGGTCTTTTACTGTGGCCATAATAATATTGGATTATAGATAATATACTGGATTTGTAATATGATTTGTGAAATGGACTGCAAAGGTACTAAATTTATTTTGTATTAAGGTATATAGCAGCTCAATTGTAAATTTTTCACTTTCGAAATGTCCGATATCGATTAAAATTATTTGGTTATTTGCCTCAAAAAATTCATGATATTTTATATCAGAAGTAATGTACACATCTACATTTTCTTCTTTCGCTTTTTGTATAAGAAAACTTCCTGAACCTCCACAAAGGGCAATTTTATGTATTTTGTTTTTGACAATTTTGGTATGTTTAAGTTGACTGATTTCCATTTTCGTTTTTATAAATGAAAAAAAGTCGGAAACAGGCATTGGATTTTGAAGAAAACCCATCAATCCGGCTCCATTAGTACTATCAGAACTATTAATTTCTTTTTTCGGAGTAAGAACTGATGTTTTTATCAAATTGAGCTTTTCTGCAAATTTTGAATTTACCCCATTTTGGAATGCATTGTCAAGATTCGTGTGAATAGCAAAAATAGCAATGTCATTTTTAATAGCTTTGATGATAGTTTTTTCAACATAATGATAACCATTTATTTTTTTTAAGCCGCTAAAAATAATAGGGTGGTGGGCAACGACCAGGTTACATCCTTTCTGGATGGCTTCATCAATAATCTCTTCTGTTGAATCAAGACATACTAATACACCGTGACATTCCCATTCTTTATTACCCACTATAAGACCAGTATTATCATAAGATTCCTGCCAATGTGCCGGAGCAATTTCATTCAGAAATGTTATAATATCATTTATTTTCAAATCTTTGAATTTAATGTAATTTTAACAACTGTTTTTTATTTTTTGTTCTATGAGCGTCGTTGAATAGCCCTCTATCAAAGACAGCGTTTTTACAACACCTCCTTGTTGTAAAACATAGTCACTTCCCACAATAGTATGGATGGGATAATCACCTCCTTTTACCAATATATCCGGGTTGATTTTTTTTATCAGATTAATCGGTGTTTCCTCGTCAAATAATAATACTGCGTCTACACATTCCAAAGCTGCCAGAACGGCCATTCTGCCTTTTTCGTCCACAATAGGTCGGGATTCTCCTTTCAGGTTTTTTACTGAAAGGTCAGAATTTAAGGCAACAATCAGAAAATCTCCCAGATTTTTGGCTTCTTCCAGGTAAATGACATGGCCTTTGTGTAAAATATCGAAACAGCCATTGGTAAATACAATTTTTTGTTTTTTGTTTTTTACCTTTTCTAGGGTGGAGATTAGTTCAGATATATCAGAATAAATTTTAGAAATTATGGACATATTTATTCAATTGTAATTAAAAAAAAAGGTAGTCTGAAAGAAACAGACTACCTTTTTTTAATTTTATCTCAAAGGATTAATATCCTGAATTTTTATTACCAATAAACTTGGAAGTTTTGGTTGATTTAGTTGATGATGATTTTTCCATGGAAGAACTACCTACTGCAGGAGCTGCCATTTCAGCATCGTCAGGACCACAAACTCTGAATTCTACTCTTCTGTTCATGTAATGTTCTTTTTCTCTCTGACCAGGAGCAAGTAACATTTCTTCTCCACCATACATCAATTTAAATCTTGATCTGTCGATTCCGTAAGTGGAAACCAAATAATTTACCACATTTTCAGATCTTCTGTACGACAATCCCTGGTTGTAATTATTTGAACTTCTGACATCTGTGTGACCAACTACGGCTACACATACATCAGGACACATTTTCAACACATTGGCAACATGGTGAAGATGTCCGTAAAACTCAGGTTTGATTTTATCTCTGTCAAGGTCAAAGTGAATCATAGGTAAGAACCATTTACCACAATCGCTTTTTCCTTTTGCATTTACTTTTACGTCAATAGCTTTATTAACATCTTCCATGTTAATACAACATTTAACATCTGCAACTCCGTCAGAGTTAACAACGTATCCTGGAGGAGAATAAGGTTCTTTATCTTTGTAGTCTGCTATATTATCACCATCACTATCAAGTGCAATACCTCTGGTGTCTACAGGTGCGCCTGCTGGTGTATTTACTTCCTGATCCAACATGTCGATGATTCCATCAGCATCTGTATCTGTTAAATCCAGAACAGGTCTTTGCTTAAGATCTGCAATATCGTTCATACCAGCATCCAAAGGATTTAACCAATAAAGAGGCTCTGTCACTTTATTGAAGTTACCTAAGTTAATACCCAATCTTACATTTGTATAGTGGGAAATATCCACATTGTTTGTCTGATCAAGGGCAGTTCTGAATTGAATACCATCAAGATAATCGTTATCAGATGCAATTACCTGATGTTCAATACCTATATTAAATCTCTTGTTTATTTTTCTTGAAATACCCATGCTGGCAACAAATACAGCATGTACATTGGTTTTATCACCTATTCTGAATATACCTTTTTTCTTGTAACCTTCTGTTTCATATTTACCGTCGTATATATCTTTTATTTGGTTAACGATATCCTTTCTTCCGGCTTTAGTATCAAAATCACCTGTGATTCCACTCACGTCATAAGCATTACCACTTGCATCATATAAGTCAAGACTGGCTTTATGGGATGATAATCCAACACCTAAAGCAGTGTACCAGTTCCATTTATTTCTTTCTTTATGAAAAAGTAAATTTCCAATATTAATGACTGCCTGCATAGAAAGATATCCGTATTGTGTCCTGTGACTTGGGTGCCAACCGGAGGGGAGGTTACTATATTTATCGTAAAGACCTTCTACAAGACCTCCACCTAAATTTTGATGGCTCCAGGATTGTGGGTCAATCCCTTTGGCAACACCATAAAAGAAATCTCCTCTGAGTGAAAATACATAATGTATTGCTTTTCTTAAGTGTAATCCCAAACCATATCCACCCGGAATCGTTCTGTCTACATCTCCATCAATAAAAAAGTGTCCGAAATGTACTCCTAACTCCCATGCATTTTTAGGTTTAGCGGAGTATTTATTTTGACCCATTCTCCAGTTTTTATTCTGTTCAGGGTTTAGCGTCATCTCATCTGTAATATTGGATTTTGTCCATGTATCATCTTGAGAGAATCCTGCTAAATTAAAGGAGGTAATAATAATAAGAATGTAAAAAAGTCTACGTGTCATAGGTATTAAATTTACTTGGAATAATATTTTAAGATGCAAAATTAGTATATTATATTGATATTCATGAGTGTTTTATATTATTTTTTCATCAATTTTACTAAATTAAGTTCCAGAGCCCGAGAGCTAATTTGAACATGACTATTATCAGTAATATATAACTCATTCAAAAAATTGCGTATTGTGTCTGAACAATCAAAAAATATGGATTTATCGGTCATTTCAACATCGGGTTGCATAAGATAGGCAAAAACCCTTGCCATACCACAATTTGCTATAAAATCAGGTATAAGAGTGATTTTTTTATCCAACAACCGTGCAGTTTCTCCAAAAAATATTTTATCATCGATAAAGGGCACGTTTGCCCCGCAGGAGATAACTTGTAATCCATTTGAAATAAGACGTTCCATTTGTTGCATACTCACAATTTTTGAAGCGGCTCCCGGAATAAAAATATCACAAGGTATATCCCAGATGGTATTATTTGTCTCTTCAAAATTCATTTCAGGACTATGTAGGGAATTTCCGTTTTTACGTTTAAAAAGATCTTCCACTTCTGACAATAACAGTCCCTCCGGACGGAGTATGCCTCCGTTTCTATCTATAATACCTACAATTTTTGTACCAAGTTTTGAAAGATAAAAGGCGGCAGCCGAAGCAACATTCCCCCAACCCTGAATAATTACTCTTTTATTTTCAAGAGTATCACCTTTAAAAATCTGATAAAAATGTTTTACCGATTCAGCTACACCAAAGCCTGTTATCATATCTGCAATAGCATATTTTACAGGGGATTCAGGAACAAATGACTTGTCTTCAATAATTTTGGACACACCGTACCTCAACTGGCCTATGATATTTATTTTTTCTCCCTCTGTGGGTTTTAAATGCCCATTTACTATTCCTTCCTGTGGATGCCACAAACCAAGATCTTCGGTAATCGGGACCACATCTTTTATTTCATCTACATTAAGATCACCTCCGGTGCCGTAATACGATTTGAGAATCGGCATCACCGCAGTGTACCACCTTTTAAGAACTTCCTTGCGGCGTGGATCTGATGGATCAAAATCTATTCCGGATTTTGCCCCCCCTATATCAGGTCCGCAAACGCTGAATTTTATTTCCATCACTTTTGCCAGTGAAATGACTTCATCTTTTGTGAGGCCTTTTCGCATCCTGGTACCTCCTCCGGCAGCCCCGTTTCTAAGTGAATTAATAACTATCCATCCTTTTGCCCCCGTTGGATTATCAACCCATTCAAAAACGATTTCAGGTTCTTTTTCTTTATATTGTTCAAGCAATGTTTGTACAGCATTTTCAGATTTGGTTTCTGTGGTCAAAACTTTATTTATTTAATATGTAAAAAATTGATTATAATAAAATAACGTATAAAAATAAAAATATATATTAACTACAATAAATTGATTAATAATATTTTATACTTTTGCAAAATATTTAATATTTAACACGCACAACATGATTTTAAATTGGTTTTCCGATGATTACGATTCTGATGTTGAAGAAGGTAATGGTTTTTTTATAAAGCGACGCAAAGATATAAATTATCGGAATGATTTGGATAAATTTGATTTGATTTTCATGTCAAACCAATCTCTTATTTCACAAGAAATGAGAAAACAAATTCAGAAACTACATAATCACTATACTTTTGTAAAATCATTTGACGCAGGATATTTGTTGAACAATGATTACAGATTTGTATTTCAGCCTTTGCAGATTTGCAATGAATTGAATAAAATTTCATTTATTTGTGGAGGATCGTTGGCCTTGGCAAATAGTATCCATGAAAAAAATTCATACAAGGTAACCTATATCGGAAATACTTTACTTCCATTTGAACAACATTCTGAAAATCAATCGTTTTTGGGTTATCAAAGACATTTGTGTGATTACAGAAGTTTAAAATATGTAGAAGAGTTTTGTCCGGATTCACTTAGCCTTGGACAAATGAAATCTCATCCTCATTTAATTGAACCGATTCTCCGCGATACGGAAGTTTTGTATGTAAACCTGAATGTATTGAGGACTTCTGAATTGCCGAATTCAGGCGATAGTTGGCCATCAGGGCTCATTACAGAGGATTTGTGTCAGATTCTCAAATTTGCAGGTAATTCATTGCGATTAAAAAGCATTATCATTGACTTTTCAGGAATTGTTCCCTCTGAAAATAATTCAGAAGCCAAATTGATTGCGGAATTGTACTGGTATTTACTGGAAGGAATGAGAATGCGTCAGTCTGATCATCCAATTTTCAACAGTAATGTAAGTGAGTATGTGGTCCAGATATCCGACTATGATACTGAAATAGTTTTTATAAAAAGTAATATTTCTCAAAGATGGTGGTTACGACTGGAAGAAGGCGAAAACATACCATATGTTTCTTGTGCACATGAAGAATACCAACTCAGCATTCAGAATGAAATTCCGGAGCGCTTGATGCGTTTTATTGTATAAAAAAAAAGGAAAGCCCGAAGGCTTTCCTTTAGGAATTAATTAAGCAAATTGTTGTTACTCGAGGCCTATCATTTTTGCAGTAGCAGAATATTGGCCACTTTCTATTTTGTAGATCATAACACCTTGATGGTTAAGATCACCTTTGGTTATCTGGAAGGATTGTAATCCTTTACTGAAAGATTTAGTTCTTTCAAGGATTACTTTTCCAGTAACATCAAGAATAGTAAGGGTTGCTTCTCCTGCTTCAGGGAGATTAAATTCTATATTGGTTATATCCTGGAAAGGATTTGGTTCGTTTTGGTACATCACAAATCCTTGCTCATTATTTCCTACAAATTTTAGGGACAATTTATGGGTTTCAATGGCATTTCCTGTATAAATTTCTGCACTTGTCACTTCAGAATGAAGCGTAAACATTTCAGATACTTTTCCGGTATGTAAAGCTTTTAGTTCAATTGAAAGCACTACATCACTTCGGTTAGGATTGACAGTATTCCAACTGATAGTGTAAACACCAGGGCTTAATTGTGCAATGTGAGAGGCATCAATAACCTTGTTGTCTACCCATATATTAACCAATTCTGCTTTACCGGTTTCTAAAGTAAACTGGAATCCATGGATGTCAAGAATTTCTGAAGCTGTCAGATCAATCGTAGAAATTTCACCTTCATTGACTACCTTTTCATCAGCATTCAACACAAATGAAGTCCTGCTTTCAGATGCATTTTCATCCAGATTGACAGTTGCTGAATAATTGACGTCACCAACTTTTACGGATGTAAAGTTCATATTGGTCATATCGCTAGCCATATTTCCAATGTACAGTTTTTCATTTACCGGCCATGGGAAGTTTGGATTGACAAACGTTTGTTTACTGTCAATGAATCTCCAGCTACCGCTGTTTGGCAATTCATTGTACAATCCTAAGATAAGTTTTCGCAACTCTACCAAATCAGAAGTGTTGACCTTATCGTCATGGTTTACGTCTGCCGCAATTACTTTATATGGATTGTTTAACGTTTCAATACCCAATATATGTCTTTGTGCCAGAACAAGGTCAAGCGTACTTACACCATTGTTGTAATCATCATTTTTAATACCTGTCATTTCATAATTCTGATGCATAGGTACGTTACTGAACAGATAAAAGCCGTCATTATTGGAAGTCGCCGATCTTACCATTTCAGGTAATACATTGGAAAGAACAGTAACGGCTCCCCGGTAAATTTTTACCTGAAGGTGTCTGAATATTTCCGGAAACAGATCCTGTAACACCATTGCCACAAGCATTCTGATTATCAGCAAGTTGTAATGTAACAACGCAGAAGTCGGAGTTAAATTTCTGATCCCAAACCGTCATTTTTACAGATGTTTCAGGATGGTCTGCACAATTGAAAATTTTTCCTGAACTTTTGGTATTCGGCAACCATTTCTGAGCTCTACCTGCTGCATATTCAGTTTGAGCCGTAACTCCGGTCAACAATTCTCCTTGTCCTCTGAATATATGAACCTCATTTAATTTTGTAAGTGCAGGGTGCATTTCATCAAAAGTGTACAACAAATTGTCCTTGGAAGTACAGTTGTCAAAAGATCCTACGTTGAAATCAACTGCCCATAATTCCACAGTGCCATTGACCATGAGGGCAGAACTTACACTCTTACAATATGGAGTCGGTTTCTTTTTATCCACAACCATGAAAGTTTGATCACAAACTCTGTAATTGCCGCAACCATCAGTTACTCTCCAGCTTACTTTGTGATTGGACATGCTTCCCACGATATCTTCAGGAATGGTGATTTTAATTTCGCCACCCTGTCCCGTAGGACTTACATATCTGTCCGGAATTCCGTTTCCATTGGTGTCATTGAAAGTACCATCAGAGGAAGGAAGGAAACTTGAAAACTCATAGTCATTGGTGCCGTCTCCCCAGAGGTCGACAAAAACAACCCATTTCAACCAATCAGATGCACAAATGCCCTGATCCGTAGCTGTTTTGGTAAGCATAAGATTTTTTGTTTCACATTTATTTCCATCACTATCTGCATCGCCATGGTCATTAATTTCAAACATTAAAGGATCGCAGGTACCTAAAGAAGGTCTTTCGATATCTACAACCTTAATGGTTTGTGTCCATGGGTAATACCCTTGTGGATTTGTAGCATTAGGGTCATACCGGCACCAGTCAATGACTGTCCATTTATTCAATATTTTCATACACGATCCGGCTTCAAAGTAGAACGTATCGCTTTGCAGACTTACTCCTATCTGATCACAAGGTCCTGAAGACCATGTAGGATAGTCATTGAAATTGAGATCCGCGCAATTGGTTGTTCTGTCTGACGGCCATTGTATATTTCCTGTAAAAGGAGTGGTAGGTCTGATATCAATTCTTTGAACACAAGAAATGTTGTTAATACCTTTTATTTTGAAGGTTCTTAATACATAACCGGTTTTGCATGCATTTAAAAAATCTCTGTCTGTATATTCAGTTTCAAGGTCTCTGCAATTGGTAAAAGCAAATGCTTTACCTGTTAGAGTCAGATCAAAAAGATTTTGTTCGCAGTTGATGGTTGTATTCGGAGGACAAACGATTTTTGGTGTAAGTTTGTCTTCAACTCTGACATTAACCCAGATTTCATTGTAATTGTCAGATTGACCGCCAACAATGTCGCCAAAGGTTCCTGACATGTTACCGTCATCCCACACTCTCATCCATACTTTTACAATACCAAAGGCAACATTTCCTTCTGTTTGTGTAAGGTCATCACAACAAAACTTAACATAAGCACCGTTGTCCGGATCGTAGTTAGGGCTGTTTGGATCGCTGGAACCATCTTCCGGATGACTACCAGCATTGTACGTGAAGTTGCCTGAATAATCACATCCTCTGTCATCTCTCGTCAAATCTTTTTCTCTTCTGATTTCTATGTGTACAGGCGTACAGCTGTCATAAGAACCATTGTCAACACTATTCGAGAATAATTTGGCAATTCCTTCATTTTCACTGCCTGCAGTTAGAGAAATAATTATGTTCTGTTTTGCAACTGCCACCGGAGGAGTAAGGTCAAGAATATTGACCTCGACAGGTATTCTAGTTTTATTTCCACAACAATCAATTCCTGTATAGTAGAATGTCTGTTCACCTTTAGGTGCATTTACTACAAGGTATTGACCTGAAGGGATATCAAAAGTAATTACTGAACCCAATGGGCCCTGAACGGTATAGGTAGGGTTGTCATCACAATTGTCGTGTAAAATACGTGGTTTAGGAAGCAGGAAGTTTCCTGCACAAACCCATGGATCCACACTGACCGTTACATCATCAACGACAACAGTTGGACCTTCGTCATCCGTTGCTTTGATCAACTGTGTAAATAATCTTGAACGGCCATTACACCAGTCGACAATGGTCCAGGTACGGATTACTTTTTTACTGTTGTGACATGAAGGCGCACAAGCAGGTACTTCGGTATCTGATTTTGAAACCAAAACGTTACAAACCGGCTGTGTAATGGGTTGTCCGTTTATCGTCGGGTAGGCAGAATAAGGAGCATAAATTCCGGCATAATATGCCGCCTCTGATTCAGCTCTGGCGTCAGAATAATTGTAAGGTGGAGCCAGATAAATAGCTTTGTACTCTGCTTTTAATTTGGCGAAAATGTAGTCATAGACATCTTTAGGTTCTGTCTTAACGCCACATGTCATTTGAACGTTGGCTTCAGGATTCAATACGTGAATATCGATGTCGATTGGCCCGAAATAGTAATCGGAAATACAAGGGTCTGATACATTGCCATAAGCATCGGTGAACACCCATGTTCTTCTGATGATTTTCGCACCACACGGCAAACCTGCAGTAATTTCCAGATCAGATGTTAATTCTGTGAAATTGCCGCAGTTTTCAGCAACAATCGGCGCAGGAAATGAAAGCGTACCAGCATAAAATGCATTAATGTCGGTACATAAAAATCTACAGTCTTCATTTGTATTGCCTTGCGGACAAGCGCAATCTTCAACAACAGGCGGTAACTTGTCTTCTACAAGCATGTTACCCCAACATTTGTTTCCTGATGAATTGGTAACAGTTACTTTAAAAAGACCGGGAGTTGTCACAATCGGTTGGTTGGTGTTGTTATTAATAACATTTAACGCACCGATAGTGATGGAAAAAGGTGGACCATAAGATCCCTGAGGTCCCTCTAATATCATATCCGGCCTGATTAAAGCCTGACAATCTGCATTAAGGGACACATTGACCTGGTCATTACAAACCATTTGCTGAGCGCTGATTTGATGAATGCCAAGGTTGAAAAAAAGGAGAATCAACAGTAAATAACGAAATACCGGAGTCTCCTTACTGAGCGTAAGTAAAACTTGCTTTACCATGAGTAAAAGAGTTTTGGTTATTAAATAAAAGTAATACTCGCGGCCCTCGTCTATGGGCCTGGCTCAGATCAGATTTAAGACTTACTTATTTAAGTCGGGGAATGGTGCAAAGGTAAGTCGGCATTCCCTTTGATAGGGTGCAAGAAATGGGGTAATTTTTGTATATTTTTTTTTATAATGTACAACAGACGACAAACTAAAATAAAAAGTACTTAAATTTATTATATGTAAATAATTAAATAACAATGTATTATAAAAATAAAAAATCACATAAAAGTTTTAACATGAAAGGATTGTATTTTTTATTACAAGATAATTTTCTCCAAATTTTTTTTCTTCAAGCTTTTATACTCACTAATGGAACAAAAAAAAAAGAGTTTATAATTTCTACAAACTCTTTTTTTTAAAAACTATTTAATTATTTTATCTTGCCATTACAGCCAATTTTTGTGTAAATACCTTATCTCCGGAGGTAAAGGTAACCAGATACATTCCTGATTGAAATTCAGAAATATCCATTTGTAGGGTTTTTACTATTCTATCTCCTTCAAGATTCTGTTTATACATTAATTTTCCCGTCATATCAAACATGCTGATACATCCTTTTCCATGTTTTCCAAATGGAACAACTAAAGTAATTTCACCGGATGTAGGGTTAGGAAAAACTAAGAACTCATCTTCTAAAGGTTCCATTTCATAAATTTCCTCTTCGCCATTTATATTTCTAAATGCGCTGCCACTTGTCTGTGCTAATAAACTATAACAAATATTATTATTAAAAGCGCCATTGTAACCATATACTCTTGCATAGTATGTGGCAGTATTTTGTGAATTGTTATAGGTTATCTGTTCGTTCAAAGTACCATCATTCTGTGAAATACCAACCTGTTGGTTATTTCTCCACAGGGTGAGATCATAATCTGCAGGCAAATTGGTCAGTGAGACTCTTACATTTCTCTGACTTGTAGTATTATTAAATCTAAACCAGTCATTGTCAGTACTGCTTGATATTTTTGCTGTGATGGTTGTACCAACAGGAATCGATGCAGCTGTATTTCTGCTATTGTTGGATTCGTATGCATCCGTACAAGAAGTAGAGGCAGTTGTAAAAGAAACAATCGAAGAAAAACTACTTGAGCCAGCAGCACAATTTGTGCTTACTCTGGTGTTATAATTGGTGGAAGCTGTTAACCCTGTCAGACTGACTGAGGTAGCCGTTGTAGTCTGGCTGATCCAGGTTGTTGCAGAATTTAATTTGTATTCAAAAGTATAATTTACTGCGTTTGGAGCGGCTGACCAACTTACGATGGCGGAATTAGTGGTTATTGACGAGGCTGCCAGACCTGAAGGCGCATTGCAAGTGTTAGGATTTACAGGAGTACATCCGGGAGAAGTTTGTAAACTAGCTCTGGATCCTGAACCTTCCAATATACCTCTCATTCTGGATTTTTGTCCTTGAGAAAACATGTACATACAAGCATCATCCGTGTAATCCATGTAATTCATTGTCATTTCTACCGGAGAACCACTGCAGGTTGAATTATGGGGATATGTTGGACAACCTCCGTTGGAAGTATTATGAACAGGTGTATCACTGACAAGGTCACTGCCGCAATTGGCATCACCCCAGATATGTCTCAGATTCAGCCAATGACCCACTTCATGTGTTGCCGTTCTTCCTTTATTAAAAGGAGAGGTGGCAGTGCCAATGGTGCCTGTATATTTGTAATCCAAAACTACACCATCTGTTGAGACTGGACCTCCGGGAAACTGGGCATATCCAAGTATTCCTCCTCCGATGTTACATACCCAGATATTCAGGTATTGTGCCGGATTCCATGGATCAACACCGCCTTGAGATGCCCGCTTAACATTATCATTCGTACCCCAACTGCTCAAGGTAGTACTTTTTCTGGTTATACCCGTGGTTGTCTGGCCGGAAGGGGTTTGTGAGGCAAGACAGAACTGTACTTCAATATTTCCTATAACAGGCTGAAAAAGAGTCGGTACCAAATTCAGATCAGTATTTGTTGCGGAAAAATCTCTGTTTAAAACATCTATCTGCGTTTGAATTTGTGCATCAGAAATATTTTCCGTAGTGGTGCGATATACTACGTACAACAGTTGGAATGGTAACCGTATATCTTTGTCCGGTCCCTTGAGGAAATTTTTTGACGTATTCACTGATTTGTTTCTCAATTTCTTCCATATTTTTAAACATAGATGGATTTTCCTGTAACTGACGGTCCAAAACATCCATCGAACCACAATTTCTTTGTGCAGAAACAAACTGAAAGGAAAAAAAAGTCAAAAAAATGACTAATAAACTTTTGTTCATAATAACTAATTAATTTGATTGAAAAATAAGATTTAAGATTCAATTTCCAACATTAATGCCGGTCATGACTGATATTGTAAAATACGCACCTGGAACTTGGAAGAGCAAATATATAATTATTTTTATATCAGTATTATTTTAGTAATAAATTTTTTAACTGACTTTAAAGATCAATTTTATTCAAATATTTTGTAAAATATATATTTTGTAAAATATAATATAAAGTTAAAGTCGGAAAAAAGGCATATTCAAAATAAAAATTTATATTATTCTATTTTTTGGATTTATATTTTTTTCAACACTGATTAAATATTTATCCTTGTAATAACAAATGGGGAAAATAAATCAGTAAAAAACTTTTATTATAAATAGTTTATTTGAACCTTAATTCATAATATTGTTAATTACCTTCCTGAGTTTTTATGGGTATTTTTCAGCATTTCTAATAAAATACCTTCCTTTAAAGCAAAATGCGAAATATTTATTTCTTTAGGATTTATTTTGTTGATAAAATAATGTATCAAAAAAAGACCGACTGGAATCAGGGGGGCTCTTTCTTTCGGCATATTGGAATACTGTAATCTTGATTCAAGATCAGAAAATATTAATTCCCCGTAAAGTTTTTTAAAAATCGAAATGGAAATATTGTTTGCATGAATTCCATATTCTGTTTTACCAAAAAGAATTTTTTCAATAGCTTCAAAAGTACCTGATGCTCCTGTCAAAGAATCAATAGGTACGTTTTTTAGTTCTTCCATAAAAGTTGAAATGGTTTTATCTGTATATTCGCTGGCTGCAATGATTTGTTTTTGTGTAATAACTTCTTCTGTGAAAAACATTTTTTTTAAAACACCTATTCCCAAATGAAAAGAAGCTTTTGGACCGATACCACCATTGTCCAATAAAATGCATTCAGTACTTCCTCCACCGATGTCAAGAATAAGGTGTTTTCCTTCCTTTAGTACTGGATGCAGTAAACTTCCTTCACCGATATAATTAGCTTCCATACTACCATCAATGACATGTACAGGATTTTGCAGTATAGCTTCCATTTGCTGTAAAAATTCCTTTCTGTTGTCTGCAGTGCGCAACACGGCTGTTCCTGTTATTTTTATATTTTCAACATGATAGAAATTCAGAACAGATTTTATTTTTTCAGCGGTTTGTAGTGCATCATCCCAGTTTTTTTGTAGGATTGTTTTTCCTCCGCCGGATGAAAGTGAGGTCATATATGATTCTCTGTACAAAATGTCAGAGGGTATAAATCGTTCACCCGAAATTTTTACAATCATCAGGTGAAAAGTATTTGACCCTAAGTCAATAACGGCAAATTTCATTGTGAATTCCCCGGATTCATTTTGGCAGCCTGTTCGATGAGATTGTTGTAAAAATTGATGCCTGCCTGATTCATTTTATTAAGGTATGCGGCTTTACCATCTTTATAAAAAACAAAATAATTGCATTTGCCATCCATAAAAACATCTGCTTCCAAAACAATAATACCTTTTATTTTAAAAAATTTTCTTGCCATTGCCTTACATCCGTGAGGTAATTCGCTCAAACCCTCTCTGCCAATGAACAGTACGTTTTGCTGAATGCTGGGTTTTTCATTTTGACTCAGACTAAAGGGCAGATCAAAAAATATGTAGTCTATAAAATCACATTCTTCATACAACTGAGAATACACCTGATCCGGTAGAGGAGGTAAATTATTGGTTTTTGCTTCTGCTTTTGGTTGAGCCTTTTTTTTATCATCGACATTTTTGCATTGTATGAAGCTGAAAACAAAAAGAACTGAGATTAATAAAAGTGAAAATTTACCGGACATATTATTTTTTTAAGGCGGTAAAAGTAAATATATTTTTTTTGCAAAAATACATTTTCACTTTATTATTTGTAATTATTGATTTTGGGCTAAAATTATCCTCTAAGCTATACATTTTGATAGATTACAGGCATCCGGTAATAAATAGAATTGATCCAGCATGTTTATCAGAAGCTGTATTCCAGCCGACCGGTGATGAAATATCCCCTGAACCTGAGGTTTCTGCCATCAGGTTCAGGTAGGTTATAATCCAACATATCATTTATTGATCTGGTGTAACGAAGAGACAAGCCAATATTTTTTGTAAATTGAAAACCTAAACCAAGAATATATGAAATATCATTTTTTTTAAACTGGTTTTCATCCACGACAGGAGGAACTTTGAGTTGAAATAAAGCCCCATAAGAAAAACCTGCTTCAGCTCTGACGATATAATATTTTTTTTCTTCATGAAACCAGTCATGTATTGAAAAAATCAATGGAATTTCAAGGTAACGCAATGAATATTTGTTAGAATCATTTTTTTCAAAATAACTGACGGAGGAACCTCTTTCGCTGTACAATAATTCAAGATTTAAAAACATGTTTTTTGTCACAGGATAACTGATTCTACCGCCGGCAGTGAGACCTGTTTTCTTAAAACCATACAGGAAGTCACCGTCTATTTGCGCCATATTGGCACCTGCTACAACACTTGCTTTAAAACTTTGAGAAATTCCATGTTGATGATAGATAGTTAGCAGCAGAATACAAAAGATAACATACTTTTTAAAAATAAAATCATTTTTAAATAAAAGTCTTCCGGAAATCATGAAAATGAATTTAATTAACATATTGTGTCCATTAAAACATATAAAAGTGGTTTTTGATGTACGTACCAAAACTTTTAATGACAGTTTGTCTTACACAACACTTTTTTGAATTATTCTGCAAAAATATTAATTTTGTGAGGTTTAGCATCAATGAAGATGACAAATTCAAAAGACCATTTATTTTTTAATGTTATTAAAGCTTTACCTGAACAGAAAAATTCCCAAATCTAACCATTTAATATGTAAAATTAAAGTTATTTTTTAGGGTTATGTTTGGTTCCGTAGGACAACAGAATATATTTGTGGTAATTTTAAACTAAAAACAAATTACAAATAAATAAAATTAATAGAAGTGTATGAAATATAATAAATCCGGTTTGGAAAAACTTGAGGACCTTCTTGAAAAAATAGGGTATAAAGTAAGGTATGAAAAAGGGAATTTTAATTCCGGTTATTGTATTGTGGAAAGCACCAAAATCATTGTTGTAAACAAGTTTTATAATGTCGAAGGTAGGGTCATGGCATTACTTGAGATATTAAGTTCTCTTGAAATTGACGATAATAACCTTGACCCTAAAACGTTGACAACACTTAAGGGATTTTTGAAAGAAACTTTGGAAAAATAATGCAACCATCCTCAGACGGTCCGGTTTGGCCAATGGAAATAGTTTTTTTAGGTACAGGTACCTCACAGGGTATTCCTGTCATTGGTTGTGATTGTGATGTTTGTGCTTCATCAGACCCAAGAGACAAAAGATTGAGGTCCTCTATTTTAATGATTGTAAATGGTTGCAGGATTCTTGTTGATGTAAGTCCTGATTTTCGGATGCAAATGCTAAACAACGAATTGCAGGATATAGACATAATTTTGCTTACACATGAACACAATGATCATATCATCGGTATGGATGATGTAAGACCCATTAATTTTAAATACAATAAAAATATTCCGGTGTATGGCTTGTCAAGGGTTTTGAACCAGGTTCAATTAAGATTTGACTATGCCTTTAATGTAGGGTCTTACCCTGGAGCGCCAAAACTTAGTTGTCATGAAATTACCGGAGGAACTAGTTTTGCACCGGAAAATTTTAATTTTGATATTTTACCATTGGATGTTGAACATGGTAATCTTAATATTCTGGGTTTTAAGGTCTCAAAATTTGCCTACATAACCGACGCGAGCAAATTGCCCGACATAACGATGGAGGCTTTAAAAAATTTGGATGTATTGGTAATCAATGCTTTACAAAGAACTAATCATTTTTCTCATTTTTCTTTGCCGGAGGCTTTAGAGGTTGTAAACAAACTGAAACCTAAAAAAACCTTTTTAACACATTTAAGCCACCATATGGGGCAACATCAGGATTTTATATTGGAACTTCCGGAAAATGTTTGGCCTGCCTACGACAAAATGAGGTTAAAAATTTGATTTTGACAAACAAATCAGGTAATATTGTAGTTGTTTTCTAAGAAATAATTTTTAATGTATGGCATTTTGACAGGGCAAAAGTAAATCATGACTAAAAGCATCCTATTTTTTTTTATAATGCTATTGGTAATATTATTGCCAATGTTTGGACAAGCCCAACAAAGACCATTGTTTACCCAGCATTTTTACAACAAATACTACGACAACCCGGCTTATGGGGGAATGAAAAGATCCCTGCAATTTGATTTGGCATACAGAGATCAGTATACAACACTGTCTGGGCAGCCTTCCACTTTATATTTGGGATTTCATTTGCCGCTTTACAAATATTCAGGAGGAGGAGGTTTCCAGATGGTAAGACATGAAGCCGGATTACTTCAGCACACCCAGGCTGCATTTAGTTACAATTATGTAACCGGGTTGCTTAAAGGTTTGTTTTCTTTGGGTGGAAAGATGGGTATTCAGCATACAGGAGTAAGTGGAGATAAAATAGTAACTCCGGAAGGAAGCTATGAAGGAACCATTAACCATAATGATCCTTTACTATCAACTGAAAGATTTTATGGTACCGGTGTTGTTTGGGAATTGGGGGCTTATTATTTATCGCAAAAATGGGAAGCCGGACTGATGGTTTACGACTTTCCACAACATACTATGCCTCTCGGATTGACACATTTTGAAAAAACATCGGGGATGGTAGGTACAGCCACCTATTCTGTAAGATATAATAGATTTATTTTGATGCCCAATCTGGTTTTTAGAACAGATTTTAAAGAATTTCAATCAGACATAGGCGTAAATGTAAGCGGACTTGATAATTTGTTTGGAGGCATATCCTTCAGAGGATATAACAAACTTTCTGTTGATGCCCTTGCCATAATAATTGGCACAAATATTGGTAGACATTATTCCGCATCATATAGTTATGATCTTGGATTATCCGATTTACGACATGTATATGACGGGACCCATGAAATCATGTTGAGGTATAATTTAAACAAGGCCATTGGATTAGGGGTAACACCCAAAATAATCAGGAATTCAAGGCATTTGTAAGTTTCAATCTCAGGATTTAATTTTGTAAACTGACATTTATTAAAAATATTATTTTTTACTTATTTTTTATTGATTTTTGATGAATTATAAATTTTTTAAAAAAAAAAGATTGAAAATCAGAAAGAAAAATTTGAGAAAACAAGTTGGTTTTTTTTATCATGTGTAAAGCGAACATTTCGAGACTACATGAATATTTTTTGACCACAATAAAATGCAGAATATTTACGTTTTGGTATAGCTAAAGAGGTAAGAGACGTTAAAAATATTTTAAATTTAGAATTTAAAATGTTTGTAGATATCAAATCCGTTAATATCTTTACGGCTCTTTTTAATAAACCGTATTACTTAATAGGTTAAATCGCTAAAAGAAAAATGAAAAGTGTATCTAATTTCTTATTTTTTGTTTTAATTGTAATCCTCGTTGCATCATGCAGTAAGCAGGAGCAGGGCCAGCTCGTTGGAGCAGGCAATCGTCCTTCCTGGGGAGGTATAAATCCTTATGGAATGGTCTATATTCCATCTGGAACCCTTCACATTGGTCAAAGTGATCAGGACGTGTTCAGTACGTATTTACAACGTCCGAAGGCAATTTCAATCTCAGGATTCTTCATGGATGATACTGAAATCACCAATAATGAATACAGACAATTTGTTGAATGGGTAAGAGATTCCATCGCTTTAGGCATGATGGATGAAACCATTGAAGATGATTTCGGCAACACCCGTTTGAATTGGGAGGCAGCTCCTGATTTGGACTATAGTGACGAAACACTGGAAAGTATGTATTTTCAGGGGGATATGCGTATTGATGAAAGGAGAGAAATGGATGTAAATAAATTTGAGTATCAATATCAGTGGGTAGACTGGCAAAGAGCAGCCAATGACAAATCAGCTACCCGTCAGAATATCATCAACAAAGAAAAAGTTAAAATTTTTCCTGATACACTATGCTGGATCAGAGACTTTTCGTATTCCTACAACGAGCCTTTGGCAAGAAATTATTTCTGGCACCCTGCGTATGATGATTATCCGGTGGTGGGGGTTACCTGGAAGCAAGCAAATGCATTCTGTCATTGGAGAACCAAAATCTGGAATATGTATAAAGGTGAAAAAGAGCCCAATACAGAAGTTTTCAGATTACCTTCGGAATCAGAGTGGGAACATGCAGCGAGAGGTGGTCATGCCACTGCTCCATACCCATGGGGAGGTCCTTATGTAAGAAATGCAAAAGGATGTTTGCTGGCAAACTTTAAACCGGGCAGAGGAAACTATCCTGAAGACGGAGGTATGCACACGGTTAAAGCAGATGCCTATTTTCCAAACGATTACGGTTTGTATTGTATGGCCGGAAATGTGTCAGAGTGGACCATTACCGCCTTTCATGAAAACGCATATGTGTACAAGCATGATCTGAATCCTGATTACAGATATGATGCAAAGGACAGTGATCCTGAAGCGTACAAAAGAAAAGTTATCAGAGGTGGATCCTATAAAGATGTATCATATTATCTTCAGAACGGTACAAGATCCTGGGAGTTTCAGGACACGTCAAAATCTTACATTGGATTCAGATGTGTTCTCACATATCTGGGAAGATCCATAGACGATTTTTAATATATTTATACATAAAAATTTTGGCTAAAGTTTCTGTAAATTCAGAATCAGAATATCTATTTATTTATTAACCTTATTCAAATTTTAAAAAACAATGAGTTTCGTAAAATCTAAGTCATTTAAGTACTTAAAAAATTTATTGATTGGTCTTGGAGCTTCAGTAGTTATGATTGGTGCTCTAGGTAAAATCAATAGTTATTCCTGGGGAGGTCCGGCTATTACAGCAGGTCTTGTTGTAGAAGCTTTCCTATTTGCTATGTTAGGTATTTTAGGTCCTGAAAAGGATTATTACTGGGAAAAATTGTATCCGGGATTAGAGGATTATCATTCACAGATTGCCCCTTTGACTGCAGGACCTTCAAAAGGTGCTCCAAGCAGATCTCTTAATGCTGATGCAGTTGAAAGCAATTTAGGTGGTATGTTAAATGAATTGCAATCAATGTCTAAAAGTTTAGGATCTTTGAAAGCTCTTCAGGAAGTTGACTTTTCTCAAACTGGCGATCAACTGAAAACAATGAATAATTTTTACACTAAAATGAACGAAGCCATGAATATGTTGAACAGCAGTGTGGAAGACACTAAACAATATCAGGCTCAAATGGCAAGTTTAAGTAAAAACCTTACTTCTTTGAATGCAGTTTACGGTAACGTTTTATCTGCTTATCAGGTTAAAGGTTAATTAAACTGTTAGTGTAAATTATTTAGTAACAAGAAAATAGAATAAAATGTCAATACCTAAGGAACCGCGGCAGTTGATGATTACAATTATGTACCTTGTTTTGACTGCGTTGTTGGCCCTGAATGTTTCTGCTGAAATATTTAATGCCTTCGACATGGTTGATAAAGGACTTGTAAAAGCAAATGACGCATTAGACGCTTCCAATGCCTCCATACCTGCACAAATCAAAAAAAGTGCTGAAAAAGGAGCTCAATTTAAAACGTATGCCGACAGAGTAGATCAGGTAATAGCAACTTCAAAGGAAGGCTCTGATTTTCTTAATGAAATTAAAGATTACCTCGTTGAAAAAGGGGGTGGATATATTGAAGTAAATGGTCTTCAGCAATTGAAAGCACTGAGAGATTACGATGTAACCACTCGTTTACTTGTAGATGAAGGGAAAGGTGAGGAGTTAAAAGCAAAAATGATGGCCCTAAAGGATAAGTTTCTTACTTATGTGGATAAAGAAGATCAGGCTGTTTTTGCTAGTAACCTACCTATCAATATCGACGATGTAAGTTGGCAAAAATCGACCAATAGAAAAGCCAGTTGGTCTGACTACACTTTTGGACACATGCCTTTAGGAGCTGTAATGCCTATATTTTCAAAATTCACCAATGATATAAAATCTTCTGAAGCAACGGTATTAAATTACCTGGCCGGAAAGGTTGGATTAACGGAAGAAGTAGTTCTTGACCAGTTCAGGGTAGTTTCTTCTCCAAAAAAATCTTATGTTATCAAAGGCGAAAAGTTTGAAACAGAAGTTTTCCTTTCAGCTTCTGCTGGAAAATCAAGTAATACAGGTATTAAAATATCTGTTAATGGTGCTAATCTTCCAGTTGACGAAAATGGAGCTGCAAAATATTCTGCAACGGCTAATGAAGTTGGTATTAAAAAATACAAAGCAATTGCAAGCGTATTTAATCCTGTTACCAAGGAAACTAAAAGTTACCCGGCTGATTTCGAATATGAAGTGGGAGAAAGATCAGTAACCATTTCTGCAACCAAAATGAATGTATTTTATATTGGTGTGGATAACCCGGTTGAAGTTTCTGCTGCCGGTATTCCTTCTGCTCAGGTAAAAGTTTCCATGGATAATGGAAATATCAGTAAAAATTCAGATGGAACATATAATGTTACGGTTTCAGGTCCTCCGGGAAGAGAAGCTAAAATAAATGTTAGTGCTCCGGGAGTTGCTTATTCAAAGGGGTACCGTATCAAAAGAATTCCTGACCCTGTACCGACTTTAGGTCCTAAAGAAAGAGGAGGAAAAATCGGTAACGGAACTTTTAAAGGTTTAGGTGGTCTTGTACCTACTTTGGAGGGATTTGATTTCGATGCCAGATGTAATATCGGAGGTTTTGTTATGGTAAGAATAGCTAAGAGACAAGACCCGGAATTTGCACCTAATCAAGGGGCTAAAATTGCGGGACAAGCGGCTACTTTACAAAATAAAGCTGTGCCCGGTGATAAATATTTTTTCCAGGATATCAAGTGTAAGTGTCCGGGTGACCCTGCAGAAAGAAATCTTGGACAGTTGGTTTTTGATATACAATAAACTTAACTGTTTATCAGTTCATTAATAAAAATTCAAAAATGAAATCATTCTTAATTTTATTTTTTGTGACTTCTTTGTTTTCTTTGTCCTATAATACAAGTTATGCTCAGGCAGAAAAAACAGAGTCATCTCTTCCCAGCGAGGACTTTTTTATCGATGATATCGTTGACAAACGATTGATTGTAGAAAACAGAGTTATGGATTATCAGCCTATCAGAGAAGCTGATATTGCATGGGAAGCACGAATTCAAAGAGTTATTGACACGAGAGAAAAACTCAACCTTCCTTTCAGAAGTCAAGAACTCAATTTATTCACTACATTTATTGAATTGGTTAAGAATGAAGAATTGACAGTTTTTTCTGATGAAAAATTTAAGAATCCTCTTGCCAAAGAAGATATTGATAAAAAGTTATCTTCTCTTGATACCATCACGGACTTTGATTATGATACCTATACAGAGGTAATTAAAGTTGTTAAAAATGATATCAACTGGGAAAATATACATTCTTACAGGATAAAGGAAATCTGGTTTTTCGACAAAGAAACTTCCACTATGAGACAGCAGATTTTAGGAATTGCGCCTATTTATGCAAGTCCTAAGGATCAGGAAAGTGGTATTCCACCTAGTCCTTTATTCTGGGTTTATTATCCTGAAGCAAGAGTTCCACTTGCCAAATACAGAGTTTTTAATGAAAATAACGATATTGCACCGATGACTTGGACGGATTTGTTTGATTCACGTGTTTTTACTAGTTATATTTATAAAAGATCAAATGTTTTGGATTACAGGTTGAAGGATTATCATGAACTAGATCCAAATGCTGAAGTAGATATGAGTGGAATTGATATGTTACTTCACTCAGATAAAATTAAAAATGAATTATTTAATTTTGAACATGACCTTTGGGAATATTAAAATATTTCAAACATAATAAAAAAAGAGTTGCCCAAAAGCAACTCTTTTTTTAATATGTAATTGATTCAATTGTAATGGATTATAGCTAAATTGTAAAAAAATAGTGATAATCATATGTTTTGAATTTTTTTGAGCTGACTAATTCAAATAAACCTGATAATAAACTCTATTTCTTTTATATTTTTGCAGTCCTTAAAAAAAATGTATGGATAATCTTGTTAAAATTAAATCGGCCCTGATTTCCGTTTATTATAAAGACAAACTCGATGTCATTGTACATACTCTTGCAAAACGAGGAACCATTTTTTACAGTACAGGAGGTTCCAGGGAATTTATTGAGAATTTAGGTTATCCGGTAATAAAAGTGGAAGATATAACATCATATCCTCCTATCCTTGACGGCAGGGTGAAAACATTACACCCTAAAATTTTCGGGGGAATTCTTGCCATAAGAAATGAGGATCATCTTCATCAGTTGGAAACCTATGAAATACCGACCATTGACATGGTAATTGTTGATTTGTATCCTTTTGAGGAAACGGTTGCCAATACAAAAAATGAACAGGATATCATCGAAAAAATTGACATAGGTGGCATTTCACTTATCAGAGCGGCAGCCAAAAATTTTAATGATGTTGTCGTGATAGCTTCAAAAGAAGATTACTTAAAAGTAAATATTTGGCTTGAGAACCAAGATGGATGTTTGACTTTGGAACAAAGAAAAGAACTGGCGGCCAAAGCATTTGCCATAAGTTCGCGTTATGATATGTTGATCTACCAGTACATGGCTTCTGGAATTACCGGAAGCATACCTCATTTTACCCAGCATATTTCGCAGAATAAAAAAGTAAGATATGGTGAAAACCCTCATCAGGATGCTGTTTTTTATGGTAATCTAGAAGATACTTTTGACTTTCTTGGAGGAAAGGAGTTGTCATACAATAATCTTGTGGATGTTGACGCAGCTGTTTTACTCATGTCTGAATTTAAAGACAACAGACCTACATTTGCGATATTAAAACATACCAATCCTTGTGGTGTATGCACAGGATCAAATATAAAAGACGCATATCTGGGGGCCTTAGCTTGTGACCCTTTGTCTGCTTTTGGGGGTGTTTTTATTTCCAATACAAAAATAGACGGACCTACAGCACTTGAAATCAATAAGTTGTTTTATGAGGTTATGATTGCGCCGGCATACGATGAAGAAGCTCTTTCTATTTTGCTATCAAATTCAAAAAGAATTATTTTAAGAATACATAACTTCGAAGTTCAAGAAATTTCTTTTAAAACCAGTTTACACGGTGTATTACAACAGGATGTTGATTTGAGTATAGAAAACCCTGACGAGGTAAAAGTTGTCACAAAGGTTGCTCCTTCAGAAAGAGAAAAAAGGGATTTGTTATTTGCTTTGAAATGTGTTAAACATTTAAAGTCGAACACCATAGTTTTTGTTAAAAATGAACAGCTTATCGGAATGGGATGCGGACAAACATCAAGAATAGACGCCTGTAAACAGGCTGTGGCAAAAGCTGACGTTTTTGATTTTGTTCTTGACGGTGCAGTAATGGCTTCTGATGCCTTTTTTCCTTTTCCTGATTGTGTGGAAGTTGCCCATGAAGCTGGCATAACCAGTGTCATTCAACCGGGTGGTTCTATAAAAGATAATGCCAGTGTGGATTTTTGTGATTCAAAAGGTATGTCGATGATCGTCACCGGTGTTCGGCATTTTAAACACTAAGTATGAATCTCGTCATTGATGTTGGAAACAGCCGAATCAAATATGCCATATTTGAAGATGGCAACATAATAAAATCAGACAGGTTAGATAAGGAAGCATTTGCCTCTTTTTTGGAAATGATAACGACCTATTCCATTAAAACTGTTATTTTTTCGGCCAGTGGTAAATATGACGACAATTGGATTTCAGGATTGAGATCAAAATATACAACGATATTTTTCGATAAAACTACTCCTTTACCGATCACAATTTGTTATGAAACACCAGAATCGCTTGGAAGAGACAGGATAGCCGGATGTGTGGGTGCATGGAAACATTTTCCCGGCCAGACCTCAATAGTGATAGACATGGGAACCTGTATCACCACCAATATCATTAATAAAAACGGTGAATATCTCGGAGGTACCATATCCCCGGGTGTTCAAATGAGAGCAAAAGCGATGCACGATTTCACAAAAAACTTACCATTGGTTGAATTAGAAATACCAATTGAGTATATCGGACGAAATACTATCCATTCAATGCAAAATGGTATTTTACGAGGTACTTATTATGAAGTTCAAAGTTTTATAGACAATATAACACCTCTTTTTGACGTAAATAACGTAATTTTAACAGGCGGTGATGCCAAATACTTTGGCAATTTGCTAAATTTTGAGATATTTGCACTCCCAAATCTAGTATTAGAGGGGTTACATGAAATTTTACAATATAATGCATAAATTATTTTTCACTTTTAGTTTTTTCTTTTTGGGTTTTTTATATCAAATCAACGCCCAGCAAAGTGAAAATAGTCCGTATTCAAGGTTTGGTGTAGGAGAATTAGCAGATAATAATTTTAACCATATCAGGCATATGGGAGGTGTCGGATCGGCCACTATTGATCAGTATCAGTTTAATATGCTTAACCCTGCCAGTTACAGTTATTTGAATATGTATTCTTTTGACATCGGCGTATTTGCCAAATACAACAGTTTGCAGGACAGCAAAAATAAAAGCAGCGTATGGACAGGAAATATTGACTATCTTGCTTTTGCTTTTCCACTGAGAAATCCGGTCAATGACTTATATGAAGGGAAAAAAAGCAAAACAAAACTGGGAATGGCTTTTGCCTTAATGCCACATTCAAATGTAAGCTATAATATTCTTTCTACAAGTAAAGATTCTTTGTCCGGAACTATTGACAGGACCTATATCGGATCTGGCGGATCTTATAAGTTTTTATTCGGAAATTCTGTTAAATACAAGGATTTTTCTTTCGGGTTAAATTTAGGATACCTGTTTGGTAAAATTGAAAACCAAAAAAACATCGATTTTGTCGATCTTCCATGGGCGTATCAAAACAGATTTGGAACAGATTATAATATCAGTGGGTTTTTGTGGAATATAGGGGCTATGTATTCCAAAGTTCTCAATGAAAAAGAAATTGAAAAAGATAAGTCGAAACGATCTAAAATACTTTCTTTCGGAATACGGGGAAATTCAGCGCATGGATTTTCAACCAATTCTAACAATCTTGAATATACAATTCAGCAAGCTCCTTTTAATGTTACCAGAGATACCATTCAGAATGTTAAAGATATAAAAGGGAAAGGCTCACTTCCGGGAGAAATAGCTTTAGGTATCAATTATTATTATGGTGAAAAGTGGAATATTGGGTTTGATTACCAGTATTCATTCTGGGATTCATATTTTAATGATGCCAATGCAGAAAAAAAAGGAAGTATGCTGAATGCCTCCCGTATTGGTGTTGGAGGATTTTTCAGACCAAATTACAAATCATTTGACAATTTTTTTGAAAGGGTATTTTACCGGTATGGAGTTTATTACCAAGCAGATCCGCGATCGGTGGGCGGAGAACAAATAGAAGGTTATGGAGTTACTTTTGGACTTGGAATGCCTTTTGTGTATCAAAGAAAAATTTCAAATATCAATCTCGGTTGTCAGTTAGGCCAAAGGGCTTTATCCTTACCTATTTCAGAAAAATATGTTAAAATTTCTCTCGGTGTAACATTTAATGACGATGAGTGGTTTTTAAAGTCAAAATATTATTAATTTAAAAGTTTTAAACGCAAACAGTATGAAAATTGTACAATTTTTTTCAGTATGTCTTTTTATGTTAACAGGGTTTTCAATGAACAGTCAGTGTTCAACCTGGATCAATTCTGACAGACAAACGGATGCTGAAAATGCACATTCCATTTACAGGCAAGCTTTAAAAATGAAAAATATGGATATTGCTTTTGAAAATTGGCAAATAGCGTATTCAATTGCTCCCGCTGCCGATGGGAGAAGGGATGTTCATTTTATGGACGGAGTTGAGCTTTATAAACAAAAATGGACCCAAAGTCAGGATGTTAATGAAAAAACTGCCTATGCAGAAAAAATTAAAAATTTTTACCGGGATGCCATAGAATGTTATAAAAACGGAGCTATCCAGACGAAAGAAGGTACACCGGAATCAACTAAAATCAAGCTTGGATATTTGTATGGAAGAAAAGCATATGATATGTATTATTATGTCAATTCTCCCTATGCAGAAACAACGGATGCTCTTGACAGTTGTATTTTTTATTCCGGAGATAATGCTGAATATACTATTTTGGACATCTACCCTAAAATAATGGTGTATCAGTTTAAAAATGGTTTTATGTCGAAAGACAAAGTTGTTTCAGCATATAACAGTTTAAAACAAATTGCAGAACACAACATAGCAAATAATGAAACTTATTCCGAGGGGTATCAGCAAGCTCAGGCAAATATGAATTACACGCTGACTGAAATTGAAAAAGATGTCTTTGATTGCGAATATTTTAAAGATAAATATTTGCCGGAGTATGAAGACAATAAAGATAATCCGGATGTTTTGAAATATGTACTTTTTGTGCTGAAAACACAGGGATGCGAGAAAGATTCTGCCGTCATTGCACTCGAAGAAGATTGGAAAAAATATGCTTCTGCAGAAAACGAAAGAATTAAATCCGAATTTGATGCAAATAATCCGGGTTCTATTGCCAAAAAATTGTACGATGATGGAAAGTATTCAGAATCTATTAAACAATACCGGGTTGCCATCAACGAAACAAATGACGCTGAACAAAAAGGAACGTATTTATTTGCCATAGCTTCTATTCAATTCAGAAAATTGAGTCAGTACAGTGAAGCCAGAAAAACGGCCTATGACGCAGCTAAAATGAGGCCGGGTTGGGGAAGACCTTATATTTTGATTGGTGATATGTATGGTAAAACTGCAAGGTCATGTGGTGATGCCTGGAATCAAAGGCTTGCCATATTGGCTGCGATTGATAAATATGCCTACGCAAGATCTATAGATGGTTCTGTAGCCTCGGAGGCCAGTTCCAGAATAGGTAGTTATTCCAGATCTTTGCCGGATAGGCAAGAAGGATTTATGCGAGGGGTAAAAGAAGGACAAACTGAAAATGTTGGTTGTTGGATTGGTGAATCTGTGAGATTGCGGTTCAATTAATTTCAGGACGTTTCATGTTGTAAAATATAAAAGGCAGTCAATTTACTTCGGCTGCCTTTTTTGTGTAAACAGGTATCATAGTTTTACCATTTAAACGGTAGACACTACATTGGAGCAACGGCTGACATGATCATGGCTGACAATATACCCCCAAATGTTCCGATTAAATATCCAAAAATGGCGAGTAGTACACCTACAGATGCAAGTGAAGGATGAAATTCGTTGGCGACAATGGGTGCTGAAGCAGCCCCACCAATATTTGCCTGACTGCCTACTGCAAGGAAAAAATACGGTGCTTTAATCAGTTTCCCAACTATTATCAGTAAAGAACCGTGTACAGTCATCCATATAATACCTACCAGTAAAAGACCGGGATTTTCAACTATGGACCTTAAATCCATTTTCATTCCAATAGTGGCTACCAGAATATAAATCAGAATACTTCCGATTTTACTTGCGCCAATTCCTTCATACTCTTTGAGAGGAGTATATGAAAACACCAATCCTAATATCGTAGCCATAGTAACCAGCCAGAAAAATTTGTCACCAAAAGTACTTAAAGTGCTGGCCGGATCCAAAAGTGAAGGGAAAAACCCGCCCAAAATATCAGGAATGATCATACTACACCAATGTGAAAAAGCAACGGCACAAAAAACCACGCCCAACAGAATCATATAATCTTTAAGGGTGGGCATCCGGGAAACTGAAGCAGTATAGGTCGTTACTTTTTCTTTGAGCGCTTCAATGGCAGTATTATCTGATTTTAACCAATTATCAATGATTTCTTTTTTACCGATGCCATAGAGCAAAACCGCCATCCAGATATTGGCTACAATAATATCCACCAGAATCATGGAGCCAAATTTATCAGGATTAAATTTATAAATCTCCAGCATTGCGGTTTGATTGGCGCCACCTCCGATCCAGCTTCCTGCTATAGTAGACAAACCTCTCCAAACGGCATCAAACCCCTGACCTCCTACAGTTTCAGGAGAAAATAATGATACGATCATAATGGCAATAGGTCCACCAATGATAACGCCAACCGTTCCAGTTAAAAACATTATAATCGCTTTATTTCCCAGGCCAAGGAGTGCCTTAATATCAATGCTCAGTATTAAAAGTATTAAAGCTCCCGGTAACAACAGTCTGCTTGCAACATAATATAAGGACAGTTTTTCGCTTAACGCATTTCCTTCTTCATCCATAACAAACTGACCGGCATCGTCTACCACATTCCATTCAGGAGCGATGATGCCAAGTGAACTTAGGATAGAGGGAATCAAATAACAAAGAAGTAAAGATGGGAAAATAGTGTAAAATGATTTCCAAAATTTAGTTTTTAAGGAAGAAGTATAAAAAACAAAAGCCAGTATAGCCATTAATATTCCGAAAACGATAAAGTCATCTGTAAAAACCGGAGGTGCCATTAATTTTGATGTGTCCATATATGATTGAATTTTCATTTTGTTGGTGACAAAACTAATTATTATTTTTTTATCAGCTTATTTTTTTAATTTTTAATAATTATACTTGTTTTCTTCGTCATGAAAATATTCCAAGAATATAAACACACGGTTTTTTATGGTAGATGCTATAGTCTGCTGTTTTCCAATATTTGATGGACTGAGATATAATGTTTTCATTATCTCCTGTAATATCACAGGCAACACAGAGGATAGTATTCTCATGCAAAGACGAACAAATAGCTTCCAGTATAAAGGAGTTTCTATAAGGTGTTTCCATAAAGATTTGGGTATGGCCTGTCAATGCTTCCTTTTCAAGCTTTTTTAAGACCGGTGTCAATTCATTTTTTTTGTTTGGCAGGTAACCGTTGAAGGAAAATTTCTGTCCGTTCAAACCTCCGGAAATTAAAGCAAGAAAAATGGATGATGGCCCCACAAGCGGTTTTACCCTTTTTTTTGCTTTATGTGCCATTGCAACAATTTCAGCTCCTGGATCCGCAATACCTGGACACCCGGCTTCCGAGATGATTCCAAAGGGAATATCATCATTTATCCAGCATGAAACTTCCGATTTCCAGTCCAGATTCAGGTCGCCGATTTCAATGATGTGTAAAGTTGAAATGGGAGAAGGGTGACCGGAATTTTTTATAAAATGTCTGGCTGTTTTTGCTCTTTCCACCACAAAATGTGTCAAACTATGTAAAATGGAAAGAGTTGCATCAGGAAGGTCTTCCATCCTTCCTTCTTCAATAGGACACGGAATTAAATAAACAGACATGGGATATTTTATTTTTTTGCCTTTATTGAAGAGGAAGGTTTTTTACTGGTTTTAATTTTTTTGTATATTAAGGTACATAATGGCGGGATTTCCACTTCAATGTAATAGGGTTTTCCTTGCCATACTTTTTTCTTTGCCATACATTTTTCATTAACAGTATAATGACTTCCCCAATATTTTACATCATCAGAATTAAAAACCATTATCCAGTTTTCCTTTAAAAACAAACCAATTTTGTAATTATTTTGAGGTTTTATTGACATATTACAAATGATGAGACATTTTTCATTTTCATCATTTGATTTGCGTATATAAACAAGAATAGAATTAACAAAATCTCCGGCATTTACCCAGTCAAATCCCTCAAAACTGAAATTGTAATAATGCAAGGCAGGTAAAGAAGTATAAAGATTGTTCAAATCCCTCACACATTGTTGCAAACCTGAATGGGAATCAAATTGCAACAATTCCCATGGCAGTGGTTGCGTAAAATTCCATTCATCATAAGGACCAATTTCACTTCCCATAAATAAAAGTTTGGTTCCGGGATGTGTAAACATATACCCGTACAAAGTACGCAGATTGGAAAATTTCTGCCATTCGTCCCCGGCCATTTTTCCAATAAGGGAGGCTTTTCCATGTACTACTTCATCATGGGAAAGTGGCAACATAAAATTTTCAGAAAAAGCATACATGATACTGAATGTAATATCGTTTTGATGAAAACGCCGGTAAATAAATTCCCTTTGGAAATATTTCAGGGTATCGTGCATCCAGCCCATCATCCATTTCATGCCAAATCCAAGTCCTCCGATATCCGGTGGTCTTGACACCAAAGGATGATCCGTTGATTCTTCCGCAATGGTTTGGATACCGGGAAAATGGGTGTACAGGGCTTTATTACATTCCTGAATGAAAGATATTGCCCTTACATATTCCCTTCCGCCAAATTCATTAGGTGCCCATTCGCCTTCTTTTCTACTGTAATCAAGATGAATCATAGAAGAGACCGCATCTACCCTCACACCATCAATATGATAATTATCAAACCAGAAAAAAGCATTGCTGATTAAAAAACTTCTTACTTCGTTTCTTTCATAATTAAAAATCAAAGTATTCCAATCGGGGTGAAATCCCTTTCTCCTGTCTGGATGTTCGTACACACAAGATCCGTCAAATGTTGCCAGCGCAAAATCATCCGCCGGAAAGTGAGCAGGGACCCAATCCATGATTACACCGATATCATTTTGATGTAAAACGTCTATAAGATACATTAATTCCTGTGGATTCCCAAACCTTGATGTTGCGGCATAATAACCGGTAACCTGATATCCCCATGAAGGCTCATAGGGATATTCGGCAAGTGGCATAAATTCCACATGGGTAAATCCCATAGCTTTAACATATTCTGTGAGTTCTATGGCAGCTTCCATGTAATTCAAAGATCTGTTTTCTCCGGGCTTAAAACGCCAGGATCCAAAATGAACCTCATAAACCGAATGAGGTTTGTTACGTCCATTTTTTTTCACTCTCTCTGTCATCCAATCTTTATCTTTCCACGAATAATCCATGTTCCAGACTATGGAACCGGATAATGGAGGATGTTCCATCTTGAAAGCATAAGGATCGGACTTTAATCGGACTCTGCCGAATTTATGAGGATATACTTTATATTTGTATATGGTTCCATGTTTAATTCCGGGAATAAACCCTTCCCAAATTCCCGATTTGTCCCACCGAGGGAATAAAACATGTTGCTCACCGTTCCATTTATTAAAATCTCCTACGACAGTCACCTGGTATGCATTGGGAGCATACACGGTAAAATAACACCCTTCCGATGTTTCGTGTTTTCCTAATTGAGCGCCCATTTTTTCGTATAAACGGAAATGTTTGCCGGATTGAAACAAGCTCACGTCAAAATCCGACATCAGGCCTGCGGGTAACACTTTATTTTCTGCCATTTGTCTTTAATTTGAGCACCAAGTTACGGAAAAACACATGAAAAATCAATTCTCTTTTATAAATAAAAATATTTCTTAATCAAACGGTCAATATAGGTGTATTTATACATACAGTGTGTCAGAACAAAAAATATGAAAATGACAATCCTCCGAAGAAATTAAACTTTTCATTGAAATATTGATAAACGGACACATTCCGGGTGGTTTTTCCTTGCGCCGGGAAAGTAAAATAATCATTCATGATGATGCTAGGAATAATGAGATTGGAGGAATAGGTAGGGTTGAAAAAGTAGTTTCCCTGAAAGCTTCCCGTGATTCTCAGGCGATTGTTTATAAAATAGCTCGCTGAACCGTTTAAACCGGCAATGGAAGCAAAATTTTCCATATCCAGAAACATGGCCGATATAAATGGCGAAAGGTTTATGATAGTTCTTGAGATAGGTACATAGGTGATTTCATGTTGGATTCCGGCATGGATAATACTTTGGACATTCACGGGTTCAAGTTCCATGAAATATAAACTTCCCGTGCTACGCCATGCTTTGTGCAGGTTTTTGGAAATATTTTTTTGATGGGTCCATTCGTATTGTAAACCAAGGCCGAAGCCTGTAGTCCAGACATCAGATCTTTCAGTTGTAGCTGAAATAATGGGAATGAGGCCTATAGATTGTTGTTTTCCCTGATTTCGCAGTCCGGAAAATGCAAAATTGTAATTGTCATTAAGAATAGTAAAGGTTTCTATGGTCTGCGATATACCCTGGCTTTCCAACCAGGCACTCAACTCTTTTAGTCGAAAGATATTTGCATTTCTGAAATCGAATACCCTCGCATTATCCACAGCAACCATCTTTTGAGCCAGTTCAAATATCTGATTCTGTGTAAAAGATTGAGAAATCAAGCCGGCTTTTAATAAGTCATCGGCTAAAAACTCAGCCACAGTAATGCCGGCCAATGGTTCAAGACGACCCCGGCCCAATTTAACAGGTAATGCAACCCAGCTATTAAATTCATGTTGATTTTCCCTTATGACAGGTGGATTTAAATTGTTATTGAACCGTTGATAGTTAAAATCCATATTGACTATGTGATCAAATTCAATAAACTTTTGAATACCTTTATTATTTAAACCTGTAAACCGACGATTTTCACCGTAGGAATTAAAAAATATATTGAATTCATGTGAAGGTATTTGAATAAAGGTAAAAGGTTGGTCCTGTTTATAGTAAGAAATATCCGATCGATATTGATTTAATTTTTGTGTTTTTCGTGTATTCACTATGGAAAAGTACCTTGCAGATAAAGCTACATTACCACTCCATCGGTTTGTATCCCTAAAGCTGAGTGAATTTCCAAATGCATTTCCGCCTATGTTAAATCCCCTGACTCTGAGGTCCGGAAATTGATACACATTATAATTATAATTTTGGGCGGACATGGATACATACAGCAAGGAGAGGCAGGCGATAAAAAAGTATTTCATTTTTAATAGTTTGAAGAATTGAGCAAGGGAGATTTTTTTAAACTTTTAAAGATATATATAGAATGAATTCAAATAGTTTTAATGGAATAAAAGGTTTTCTTTATTGAAGAAACAATCATTATTTATTAAACGAAAAGGTAATAAAAAACGTTGTAATGTAAATTCTATTTTCAGCCTATGATCAATGTAAAGATTCTTCACAATCCCAAATGTTCCACCAGTCGGGAGGCCATACAAATTCTTAAAGAAAACGGTGTTGAATACGATATACTTTTATACCTGACGAAAACGCTAAGTTATAAAAAAATTGAAAACCTGATCAGAAAGTTGGACATTCGACCCATAAACCTTATTCGTAAAAGTGAAACTTTGTACAGGGAGCAATTTGCTGACAAAAATTTTTCTGACGAAGAATGGATTCAGACCATGGTCGATCATCCTGTATTAATCGAAAGACCGATACTTATAAAAGGCTCAAAAGCTATAATCGGACGACCTGTGGAAAAAGTATTTGACTTCTTGAAGCTGAAGAAGTGATTTTTTCTATAATACTTTATTATAACAAGGGCTAAACACAGTTATTAGATTAATTTTTCGACCTGATATACATTTTTGTCAGGTGCATTTCTACTGACAAGTTCTCCAAGAAATCCTGCGATAAATAATTGTACACCTACAATAATCAGAAGAAGACCAAGATAAAATGCCGGTCGGTTGGCAATTCCGGCCACTTCCAAGAATAATTTCATGACACTAAGGTAGGCCAAAATTCCCAGACCGATGAGGATGAAGCCACCTCCCATTGCTCCAAAAAAATGCATAGGTCTTTTTCCGAATTTGCTGACAAACATGATGGATAGCAGATCCAGAGGGCCATAAATAAACCGTGAAATTCCAAACTTACTGCTTCCATATTTTCTGGCCTGATGCAGTACAACTTTTTCACCTATTTTATCAAAACCTGCCCATTTGGCTATGACCGGAATGTAGCGATGCATTTCTCCATACACATCAATATTTTTTACAACATCTTTTTTATAGGCCTTCAATCCACAGTTCATGTCGTGAAGTTTAATGCCCGACATATAGCTTGTAACACCATTGTATATTTTTGTTGGAATTGTTTTTGTCAATGGGTCGTAACGCTTTTTTTTCCATCCTGAGACCAAGTCAAATTGTTGCTTATTTATCATTTCTACCAAGGCGGGAATTTCTTCAGGGCTATCCTGCAAATCTCCATCCATGGTTATGACTACATCTCCTTCCGCTTTTTCAAAAGCAACATGAAGACCTGCTGATTTTCCATAATTTCTTCTGAATTTAATACCTTTTACGCAAGGGTTTTTAGATTTTACTTCTTCAATTATTTTCCAGGAAAGATCCGTGCTGCCGTCGTCTACAAATATAATTTCATAGGTGTAATTATTTTGGACCATTACACTTAGTATCCAGTCATGTAATTCCCGGATTGATTCTTCTTCATTGTATAAGGGTATGACGACAGAAATATCCATAGCGATCAGGCGATTTGATCATTTGATTTTTTCATAATGGCTGCCATGATGATGGATGGAATAGCCCCAACGAGTAACATTATCATGTATCCAATTAGAAGTTGACCAAATCCTGTAGTAGGTTTAGTATTAATTTCATCAATTTGTTTTTCGACACTTTCTTCAGGCAGATTCCAAGCTTCCGCCATTTTTTCTATAGCTGCAATCTGAGCGTCTTTTTGCAGTTCAATCAGATCAGGATCAATAAAATTAGTAAGAATATAAGAAAATAGCATTGAAAATAACATCCCTAATGCAAAGGTAATCCAACTCTGTTTAAACCCTTCCTGTAAAGAAATTTCCCCGTTGGTTTTTATTCTTTTCTCCCGGATAGCCAGTACCATTAAAACTAAAAGAGCAAGAACCCAGAACCAGCCCAAATACATATTAAATAATAATTCCGGACTTACAAGATAAATTACCAAACTTGCTATTACATTTATAACAGCGAAATAAAGACTGTATTTAATAAATGGATTTTGCATATTTTTCTGTTTTATGTGGGGTAAAAATAAGATTTTTTATCATATGAAGTTGCTGACTTCATAAATATTGTTTTTCTTTCATAATTACTTTATGTAGACGGATACTTTCCTTTCCAAAGATTATAAAGAAATTGAGTATATTTTATTTCATTAGGATTATCCCCCGGATGATAAAGGGTTTGACCAATGGCTTCTTCCGGCATACATTCCAGATTTACTATATTTTTTTCAAAATGGTGGGCATATTCATAGTTTTTGCCATATCCAAGATCTTTCATAAGCGCTGTCGGAGCATTTCTGAGGGCCAAAGGGACAGGTAAATTTCCTGTCTTTCTGACATAAGATAGTGCATTTTCAATGGCTGTGTAGGCCGAATTACTTTTCGGAGAACAAGACAAATAAATAGCGGTTTGGGACATAATAATTCGGGATTCAGGCATGCCAATCTGATGTACGGATTGAAAACACGTATTTGCCATAAGTAAAGCGTTTGGATTGGCCAGACCTATGTCTTCTGCTGCAAGAATAACCATACGTCTGCATATAAAAAGGGGATCTTCACCTCCTTCGATCATTCGGGCAAGATAATAAACTGCTGCATTGGGATCAGAAGTTCGCATAGATTTAATAAAAGCGGAAACCAAATCGTAATGTTGTTCTCCGTTTTTATCGTACAAAGCAAGGTTTTCCAGAATAACTTCTTTTACTAAATCATCTGTAATCTTAATTTTTGTTGGATGTACAGAAACTACTATTTCAAGCGCATTATATAATTTGCGGCCATCTCCTCCTGAAAAAGCAAGTAAGGCCTCATAAGATTCAACCTTGATTTGTTTTTTTGATAAAAATTCATCTTTTTTGATGGCAAAATCCACCATCTGAATTAAATCTGATTTGGATAAGGGTTGCAATACATAGACCTGACAACGGGAGAGGAGAGCAGAAATAACTTCAAAAGAAGGATTTTCTGTTGTAGCACCAATCAAAGTTATTATACCCTTTTCAACAGCACCCAGTAATGAATCTTGCTGTGATTTAGAAAATCTATGTATTTCATCAATAAATAAAACGGGTCCGGGTTGGTTAAAAAACCTTTGTGACTTTGCTTTTTCAATGGCCTCCCTAACATCCTTGACACCACTCTGTACAGCGGACAAAGCTTGAAAAGGTCTTTTTAAAGAGGTTGCCATTATGTGTGCCAATGTGGTTTTTCCAACGCCAGGGGGTCCCCAAAAAAGAATAGAGGAAAGATGTCCTGATTCCAACATTTTTCTTAAGGGTCCGGAAGGGCCTACAAGGTGTTGCTGCCCGATGTAATCATCGAGTGATGATGGCCTCATTCTTTCGGCAAGAGGAATCATGGAGAAATATTTTTACAGGTACGTTAAATAATTGTACTGTGTAAAATTAATATTTTTTTCCGAATGGTACACTTATACTCAACCATGGAATAATAAAAAACCCGTCCAAATCCTGAAATACAGGTCTGGCACCAGCTAAATCAATGGCAATGTTTTTCGCCATATAACGTGCTCCCGCACTCAGAATCAGACCTCCATCTTCGACCGACAGGAAATAGTTTTCTGTCACAAAAGCCCATTTTTTACTTGTTCTTATCAATCCACTTACATTTACGGTAGGGTAATTACTAAATCCACCACCTGAAGAATAACCCCATCCCAGACCAATGGTGAGTTGTTTGTCTCGGGTCCCGAAAGTATTAGATCCGTAAAGGATTCCAACACTTCCATTTTCTCCTAATGTCGTAAATAAAATACTCCCAGCGCCGAAAGCACCTTTACCGTTTTTATACTCAAAATTAAATTTGGGAGTTATCCAAATGGGCATAAATTCTGTGGCTCCAAACAAAAATGTTGGAATCATACCCACACCCATGGTAAAATAATCGGAAAAACCATAGGATACCTGATTAAAAAAAATCCAGGCATTTTGATAATAACCTTCTCCTTTTCTGAGACCATATCCACTGGGGCTGAAAAAATACCTGCTGGAATGAGGATTCTTTGGCCAATAAGTTCCTGTCCTAATATTGTTTTTATCCGCAATTCTAACTACTTCAATATCTTCAGCCCGAATGCTAAGTTTTCCTATACTTGTTGACAATTCATACACTCTTCCTTTTTCAAGAATATTGACCTTTCCAATGTAGGTGTTGCCATCTTTCATTTCAAAAATATACGTACTATCCTGTTGGATGACGGTTTGTGCAAATAATTCAGAACAGGCTATTGAGCACAATAATAAAAAAATGGTGAATATTGATTTTTTCATGATTAAATTTTATAAAGTAAAAATACATTACTTTAAGACAAATTTATAAAAACTTAATTTTTTTTAATATTATTTGATTTATGTGTGAAGTAATACTATTTATTTTTTAAACCAAAGAGAGCTTGTTGTCCAAAAGATTTTGGGAAATTTTCATCTCCGGGAAACCCAAGTCGTATGTCTTTTCCATTATGCGGAATAACAGCCGTTCCGAAAATATAGTCCCAGATAGCAAGGGTGAGTCCAAAATTAATTCCGTAAGGTTTGTCAGAAGGCATCTCATAAGCATGATGCCAGATATGCATTTCCGGGCTGTTGAAAATTTTTTTCATAAATGGTCCAACTATAAATGAAAACGCCAGGACCATGAGTGCGACAATGGTCAATTTTGTCCAGAGTTCGAGGCCTTCCAGTACATTTACATCTGCCATTCCTGTATATAAAACCACCCCGAGTAGAAGACCAAGGACGCCACCAGTTATTTTTCCGGATACAGTGATGTTACTGTGGTTGTAATGGCCAACTGCCAAGGTAAAAATATGGATAATAAAAAAGTCATACAGGCCTATTCCCAACAAAGCCAGAGGAATATATTCAATACTTCGGTAGACAATATTTTCCATCCAGTGATACCGGAGATGGGCAGCAAATCCCATTTGTTGTACAGAATGATGTACTTTGTGAAAATTCCACAAAAATTCCACTCTGTGCAACAATCTATGTACCCACCATTGTACAAAATCCCTGACCACAAAACCGGTGAGCAATACTGCCCAAAAAGGCCATTGTGACATAGGATTAGATTTTTGGAGATCAAAACCGGAGGTTTGTTGTATGATGGAATTAAACAGATTTACAACTACGTCTGAAGCAGCGTTATAAATGACAAGTGAAAAAAGAAAAAAGTTGAAATACATGTAAAAGACATCCAGCCAAAAATCTTTACGAAAGCGAGGCTGTTCTTTGCGCCAGGGTTGATACCATTCCAGGCTGAAAAAGAACAGGGACAAAATAAGCAACCAATAAAAATAATTATGCCAGGAAGGGTGCGTTATTTCATTCCAAAGATAGGATGCATAACCACCATAAGCATTCAGGATGATTTCAACTATATTCATTTTTTTTATTTGTTCCAGGCTCTGTATCCGCCGGAGAGGTTGTACAATTTTTTAAAACCTTTTTCTGTCATCATCTGACAAGCAGTGGCGCTTCTTCCGCCAGCTGCACAATATACTATATACGTTTTTTCTTTGTCCAGTTGGTCAATTTTGGAGTTAAATCCGGGATCGTATATATCTATAATGATTGCTTTTTGCAGTATTCCCTGATTTGTTTCTTCGGGTGTTCTTACATCCAGCACCATGATATCCGGATTGGATTCCAACATTTTTTTGGCTTCATCTGCCTCAATGTTTTTGGTTATTGGCTCATTTGTTGTAATCTGTCGTTCGGATTGTTGATGTTGATCCGTAATTACGGTGTCTGCAACGTTATTTTTGCATGAAAACAAAACAAAAATAATAAAAAAGGAAAACAAAAAGCGCATGGTGATATTTTTGCACAAATATAGTGTTATTTCAAATTAAGTATTTGTGACAAATATTACAGTAGCTCATATTAAGCTAATTTTAACTTCTATTTAGAAGCAAGAATTAGGTCAATATTATTAGGGAAACGTTTTTCCAAACATTGGTAAGTTGACAAGGGTTTTAAATTAAAAGATTAAATGAATAAACCGGATTATTCATTAACTTTATAAGGTAGGGCTTTTTTTAGCATTCAAAAAAGTTTCTTAATTGATTTTTGAGGTCATAGGGTGTCGTTGTCCTGAGTACGATTTAAGAATGGCTTTGGCAGTACCTACTTTTAAAGGAGATTCAATCAATAGGGGTATTTTATTGTAATCATCACTAACCCAGACTTTCATTTTGTTTCCATCTTTAAAAACAGAACCGGTTACCAGATCAGGGACTACGGTGACTGTATTGTAAGTACCTAAACCTTTGATATCCACCTTTGATTCCTTTCCGGTATATCTAACTTTGATTGGGTAAATTTCTTCATCAAATAACATTCTAACAGGAATGTGCTGACCTGGCTTGTAAGAAGCAATTTCAACATTGCGCATAAAGTATAAAACGGAAAGTAAATCGTGTGTACACTGTTCAAAAGGAATTACTTTTTTCTGAGCCGTTTTTCTGGATTTGCCGTTATAACTTACCGCTTTTTGTTTATTGTGGTCAAAAACAAGACTGTCAAATTTTCTGTAATCTCCTTCTTCTACAATTCTTACAAAGTTGGCAGGTAATAATGTATTTTTATCGATTTTCGAATAAAAATAATCCCTTACTCTGAAGAAATAATCATAGCTGGAATAGGTTTTTCCTGTAACTTTTATTTCGTAGTGGTTTTTAGTTTCCTTTATTTCAAAAATGGCTTCACCGGCAGGTACCCAAACAAATTCCCAATTGTAATACGCTTTATACACCAATTTTTCACCTACTTTGAAGCTGGTATTGTCAAGGTCACAATAGAAGACTTCCGGAGAATATGGTTTATTAATAAAGCTAAAAAATAAAAACGCCAAAGTTATTGCTGCCAGGAGATAGAGACTTTTGAATTTTGTTTTTATAAAAATCGGTAATAAATTCATGGAATTAACGGTATCATTTAATAATAAAACGTTTAAATAACAGATTTGTTACTTAGAGAGTTCCCGTTTGAATACAGTTATACCGGAATTTTTTTTGTTGGTCGATAATTTTGAACACTTTGTTTCAATTTCCTTTCCATTTTCAGATGGATATAACAAAAAAGTTAGAAAAAATGATTTGCCAAAATGAGGAAATCTAATCTTGACAAAAATCACACAGGCTATCTTTATTTTTAATCCCTGATAAGATGTGACAACCAATAATTAAAATAAATGTCTTCAAAATATTTTGGTGCTCCAAGTTTTTCCATCAACAACCTGGTAGTAAAAAAGTTACATATTGATCATCAATCAACAGCAGCAGAATATATGGCTACGTGTATTTTAATTTTTCATTTTTATCCCACAGGCCCCAATAAGCGCCTACTTCTCCTTCTGCACCCACTTTCCATGATTCATCGAAGGAAGAAAAGTAAAACATCTCGATTCCATTTTTTATAGCCCATGTTTGTGCATTGATAAAGTATTTTAAGGCGTTGATTGTTCCGGGAGCTGCTTCTTTAGTGTTTTCCCCCTGACTTGGCCATCCCGTTTCTGTGATAATTATTTTTTTCCCATTGGCGGCGTTGAGGGTTTGTTGATGCATATAATTCAAATGGCCCAATGAATTATTAAAATGGGTACCTTCCCAAAACGGATAATAATTGGTCAAAACTACGTCACAAACATCCACCAGTTCGGGATGTCTGCTGAATTCATAATAGGCATCCACATATCCCACAGTAATGTCAGGCACCATACTTTTGAAGTAGCGAATTTGTTCTAAAAGTTCTTCCAGCGACAAATCATTTCGATACAATACTTCATTACCAACAGCGGCAATATCCACGAAACCATCACGACAAAGTTGAATCAGATTTTCCAGTTCTTTTTCGTTTTTTTCTTTTTCATTACCCAACCAGGCACCTGCCAGTGTTTTTAAACCATGGTGTTTGGCCAGTTTGGGAATAAGTTCATTTCCTTCCGTTGTGGAAAAAGATCTGACCCAGTTTGTGTAGGGTTTTAAAATCTGTAAACGTCTTTCTATTTGTGATTCTGAAATAATATCACCAGGTTTTTGGCCTTCTTCGTACAAACTGAAGCATAAGCCATGCACTCCATTTTCCAGAATATTTTGAAAAGAGATATAATTTCTTGTTCTGATAATGTATTGAGATTGTTGTCTAACCCGGCATTTGCCGCAATTTGAAAGTTCGAAATATGATCCTGTCTGTATGACATCTTAAAACATTTTTTTAAAAGGTTAATTTTTTAATTCAGATTCCACACTTATAATTCACCTCTTCTTTTGACGAGTTCAGCTTTAATCTCTCTTGCCTTTTCTTCTGACAAATCGTAATTCCACATTACCCAAGCGGCTATACCGGCAGTCAGGGTAGGAATAAAAATATCCATTAATCTAAGTTGAACTAAAGTTTCAGCTGATTGTGCAGTTAATCCACCATCAAAGCCAATGGCTTTTAATACAAACCCTCCGATCACCAGCGCTAATCCCTGGCCCAACTTTACCATCCACCAATAAATTGCTCCGAAAGTTCCCTCTTTTCTGGGCATGCCGTTGTTCAATTCATCTAAATCGCAAACATCTGCCGTCATGCTCATCATTAAAGTAAACAAACTTCCTAAACCAAAAGCCAGTAACGGTATTGGAAAAAACATCAGCCAAGGTACTCCGTTGCTGGTGTCAATAACAAACCAGGACATATTTAATTGTTGTAATGTTGGACTTATAAAATCGAAAAAGGATTGGAGACCTTGATTCATACTTTGCCCGATATTGGTATTATTAAAAGAATTATTTAGTCCTTTATCAAAACCCCACCATTTAAGTAAATAACCCACCATAGAAATTACCGAAGCAATGACAAAGGCATTCTTTTTTCCCCAAACATTTGATATTCTGGTTACGACCGGAATCACGAAAAAAGCTGTCAGAATGGCGCTAACCGTAGCAAACCATGCTGGCCAGGTTCCTGCTCCTTCGTAACTGCCATTGTACATATAAAACACAATAATAAATACACTGAAAGAAGCCACAATCTGAAATCCGTTAAATACTAAAAATGTTGCTGCACATAATTTCATAAAAGGTTTGTTTTGAGAAACTTGTTTAATACTGAAAAACAAATCCTTAAAACTCGAACCGATGGTTTTAAAGGAAATTTCTTTCCTGTTATCCATATGCGCAGCATCAATACCTTTACAAAATAGAGCAGGTAAAACACCCAAAACCATACATATTATTCCCACATAAACCGCCAATTGATTAACCCCTTCTACTTGGGTTGCATACATTTTTGGATTGGCAATAATGACCCAGAACCAGGGAACGACCATCCAGGCTATTTGCCCCACGGTATTGGCAAAGCCCATGAGCCGGGTACGTTCATTATAATCTGTGGTCATTTCGTAGCCTAAGCCCACCAGTGGTGTGGCAAATATGGTATTTCCTGTTAAAAAGATAAGGGAGAAGATTAAAAATACCAGAAGTTATACATTTGGGAATTTTCCGGGCTCATTTGCCATAATAGAATATAAAAAATTCCACTCAATATAGCTCCGACAAAAATGTAAGGCCGTCTTCTGCCCCATTTTGACTTGGTATTGTCTGAAATAAATCCCATGATTGGATCTGTAATGGCATCATATACCCTGGGCAGGCCACCTAATATCCCTGCCAATAAGGGATCCATACCAAAAGCAGTCAATAAGAAAAAACTAAAAACACCCAGTGCTCCGGGCAATAAATTTAAGGCCAAATGTCCTGCTCCAAAAGCAGACTTTTGAATAAAAGGTACCCGGTCTTTAGGTTTGGTCTGACTCATTGACATTATTTTTTTGTTTTTAGTGAATAATTATAGTTTGTATGGCTTGTGGAGATATACTCATATAAAATGATTGACCTCTACATAAAATTTGCATTGATTTTAGTTCATTTTCAGGATTGAATACCACCAGTACTTTCGTGCCATCAGGATTTTCGACAGCCGTGCACATGATATTCGGGTCATCATTTTTCCATCCTATTCTGATTGCTCCGGGACGTATAAACCTGCTGAAATGTGACATAACATAATAAAGTGGAGTAAAATACACTTCATCGGCTTCGGGGTCGACGATGACCGGAGCAACACACCAGTTTTTAAACCAATTCGGTCCGCCCTGCCGATCTAACACCATATTCCAATCGACCCACCCATCTACCCAATTATTCAAACAACCAATAATATCGTTGGCGTAACGGTTAACCGGAGCATATTTAGGGTGTAGGTGTTTTTCTTTTTCGCTTGCCCAATCCCAACCCCAATCAGTGGCTTCTTTTTTCCAATACCAAACATCGTCGTTCCAATGCGGAATTTCAGAATCAACACAACCTTCAGTTTCAATCAGGTATTTGTTTGGTGCTTTTTTATGTGCATATTGAAGTTCTTTTGCAAAATAATCATACGTACTTTCATACCAATGAATAGCTGTACCGGCAAAGTATTTTGAAGTTGCTTCATTTTTATACATAGCGTCGACCCATTCCGGCAAACCTGCTCTGTTTTGGTCGTAACCAAATATTTTTACATCTTTCCAACCGTCTTTTTCTAATGTTGGACCTAAATGATTTTGAACAAATAGTGTCATTTCTTCAGGAGAAAAATGTGTGCTTTCCCAATTGTTTCCGTTGCCGTGTGGCTCATTGATAACGGTTATTCCCCAAATGTTTATGCCTTCTTTTTTGTAAGCTTCCAGATATTTTGAAAAATATATTGAAAAAGCATCATTGAATTCGGGCAGCAATTTTCCACCTACATAACTTTTATTGTCTTTCATCCAAGGCGGACAAGACCAAGGCGAAGCGATGATGTTGAACCCATCCTTCGAAATGGATTGAGCTTCCAAAATCATCGGAATCAAATCTTCTTTATCATCTTCAATGGTAAAATGCGCCATTTGTAAGTCGTTTTCGACTTTAGCATAAGTATAATTACTTAGTGAAAAATCGCAGGATGCTATGTGTGTTCGGGTTAGTGAATATTTGGCGCCCTCTTCACTAAAATAGGCATCGAGAATTTTTTTTCTATTTTCGGTACTCAATCGATTTAGTAATGAAGCAGAAGCTTCGGTAAAAGAGCCACCAAACCCGGTAATCGTTTGAAATTTTTCTTCCGGTAAAAGCGAAATGACAATAGGTTCTTTTGTTTTTAACCCTGCTTTTATTTCTTTTAAATTATTTCCATTTGCGGATGTTTCAAAAATTTGAATCTTTGACGATAGTTTTTTGCTGCACGCTGTCATAAACATGATGGTAATTAATGTCCAGAAGACGGTTTTACTGTAGTTTTCCATTATTTATATACTTTTCTTGAATCTAATACAGGCGGCATTTCAACACTTTTCCAAAGGGCATTTATATCGCCATTAAAAGTTTTAGTGATGGGTTTTCCATCCCTGGTCAAACCTTTAAATACTCCCTGATCAACTAAATCCCAAAGGGCATATTTAGCCTTTGATTGCAGTGTGATGAGACCAAAATGATTTTCAGAACCCATAGGATTGGCACTATCTTTCCACTGTTCGTCAAAAGCTTCGAAGTAAAAACAAGATACTTTATTTTTATTGCTCCATTCCTTGATGAGTGTGTAATACAGAGCGGATTTATATTCATCGGTAGCTTTTGAGCCTTGATGTCCATAATGTTCGTTTGAGGTCGTTGCCCAACCTGTCTCCCCGATATGAACCGGTTTGTGTACACCGATTGACTTCATGTAATTGATCACACTTGTGTATTGGTGAGTTGCATAATCTAAAACCCTCCCCATGGTGACCTCCACCTTTTTTTTGTCGGAGAAGTTCTCTTCTGACTTTTTAATGCCCCAAAATTCAGGGTTGTAATGGGTGTCGTGCATAGGATAGGTATGCATGGAAATATAATCAACAGCTCTAATCAATTTATTGAGGTCTTCCACATGGTATTCATGGCCACCTCCTCCCCAGGAGGCAAAATTATCTGAACTTGTAATCCATATCTCCTTATGAAGCTGACCTTCTTTTTTTAATTCCTGTAAAAAATTTACCCATTTCAGGATAACCCATGGTTGAACATAATAACTGGTCGCCCATTTCACCATGGCCTCATTGCCAACGGCAATAATTTTTACAATGTCTGGATACTGATTAGCTAGTTGAACTGCTTTCTGAATTTCTATCTCGTTGTTTTCACTTTCTTCATTGTGGTTTACCGGCAGGTGTGTCCATGCGTTTTTACAATCTATCCACGCACCCAACATGACGTACATTTCAAAAGTTGGATCCGTGGTTTTCAGTTCTTTTATAGCTTGTAGTAAATTAGACGCTTCGGCAAGATGGACATTATAAGTGCGTAAGATCCGAATGCCCATCGCATACATGATTTTTAAGTCTTCTTTCAATTCGGGAAGGGAAGGTTGTATATCTCTTGTTTTATGCCGGTAGCCCCCATAACTGATGGCCTGATATGCGGGATTTCCCAAAATTTGAGCCGCTGTTTTATTTGAAGATATTTTTGTATTATATTCTTTTATTTTGCAAGACATTGTACTTAGAAATGAAATTAATATTAAATAATAAAAAGGTTTCATGGGTATTTTAATTATTTTGAATTCACAGGAATATTTTTTACCTTAAATTCATTTTATTAATTAACACTTTGATTTTTTCAATTTCACCTTTTCGGTAAAAAATTGAATCACTTTTTTCTTTATCAAGGGTTTTACCTTCCAAAAGAATTTTTTCACCATTTTGATAAAAGATTTCTACTCTGTTATGATCGGCTGATTCATAGATTACAGGCGTCATACAAAAGGTAAAAAAAAGTTGACCTTTTTCAATCTGCCAAACACACTGTTGACCATTCAGGTTTGTAAAATGGACCGTTATTACTTTATTAACAAATTCAGATGTACGCAATAATACCGGAGAAAACTGTAAACATCCTTCTTCAATAACAATACCCAATTCACCCCATCTTGCCAATACGTCTTCCTTTACCTGACCGGTCATCCCAGGTTGTTGTGCTCCTCTAAACATGGGTGTATGAGAATATGGATCGGTGGGAAATGCTCCATACAGTTTGGGAGATTTATGTACTCCGATACCAGCTTGAATTTCGTAATAATGTTCCATTAATCTACCCGTCACTTCAGGCGTTTCTTTTAATTTTACAGCCATAAAGACACTTTCCTGGACGGCTAATAACAATTTTGATACCATGTGCCAATAAATAGAACCTAAACCTTCATAACCATAAAAAGTACCTGATCTTCCTGTAAAAGCTTTATGGTTAAAAACTTTCTCAAACACATTCATCAAATCATTCATTTCCTCTTTTACCAACAAAGAATACTTTGAATTATGAAGTTTCTCCAGGGCTGCTTTTACATCATTTACATTTTTAAAATTACCATTAAAATGATATTGGCCTAAAATATCTTTTTCAACAACGGTTATATTTTGATCATTAACCATTATTTGAATAAGTCTTGAAGAAGTTGCACTTTCAGAAGGAATTATATTTTTTTCAAGAAAGCCTTTTAATTTTTTATTTGGATACAGGATATAACTGTACTGATCGGGTCTGAAAAGCGCACTTTGTTTCATGGCATCGAGTATGGCTAAAGATTGTTTTCCGTCAAGAAATCCTGAACTCAATACGGCAACCTGACCTTCAAGCATCTCATCGAGATGGGAAATGGTTACTCCTTTCTCCGTATATGTCATAAGATTATAGGCGTGATATAAACCGTCATTTCTTTGGTTACACCTAATTGTGTGTTCTACATAAGAGAGACTGATTTGTATAAAACGTCTTAATCCTTCCATGGAGGCAGTTCTTTTTTTACCCCAAAATCCAGATTTATATATTTGTGCTCTGTAATCGGAAGCTGCTTTTCCCAATTGATCCAAAATAATCTTTCGATTTTCATTATTAATGGAGCCATTCAGCAAAGACATGTGAGATTCTAAAGTTTCTCTGACGCTATGATAAAACTCAATGAGTTCGTTGGATAATTTTACATTTTCAATTTGGGTTTCATCCAATATTTTTTGTAAAAAAACCAGAAAACGTCTCATGTAATATAAAGTTACCATTGAAACCCCATTTCCTACCAGAGCATTGTTTGCATCATTCCATTCCGGGCGTTGGGTATTTAACCAAATACCTCCTTCCGGAATAAAATTGGAGAGTTTTGACAACAGGGTAGCCAAAAGTTTTTCGATAAGATTTACATGATAAATGGTATCATCAATACTTCTGAGCAAAGCTCCGTCTGCGCCCATTGATTCGCGTTTTTCTTTTATATTTTTGTCCCATTCCGCATCAAAACTTATGGTATCTTTTGGTGTTTTTACAATATTTTCATAAGGTTTAATGACGTAGGGGACGGCTGCATATACAAACCAATCCTTGTCAAAATAAGATTGGATGGTGCCTGGCTGAAATTTGTCAATGATTTCTAAAAATTTTTGCAGGTAAATGATCTGGTGGTCACCCCAATAACCTATATATGACCATGGATCATCCGGTTCAATTGTCTCCCAATCAAAACCATCTTTTGTAATCCGATATGGATTGTAACCATCAAAAGTCGAAGCATTAACAAATTTGAATATCATGCCGTCGATGTACTGAGGATAGGAATAGGCCAATGCCTCCCAATTTTGGAAGATATCCCGCCAATTTCCTTCATAATCTAAAATTTTGTCACCTGTATTTTCATTGCTTACATTGATGGAAAATTTGTTCCAGGGTCTGCTTGGGTCTCCGTGTCGGCGACTAAATTTAAGTGGCAAATATTCTGTGGTAAGCCTGATTAAATCACTGTCTTCTGTTTTTTGTACTTTTTCTATTAATAATGAGTAAAAAGAACTCTCAGCAATAGATGAAAAAAAGTTTTCATTTCTTTGGTAAACCGTATTATTGGCTAGCAGAATATACTTTTCAAAATCAGATTTATCAATGGCATAATGATTATCAAATATTCCACCACGCATGATATTAAAAAGTACATTTGAATAATGTCTGCAACCCTGGATAGGATCATTGGTGTATTGAAGTCCGTCAGCAGCAGCAACCAGATCAATAAGATTTTGAGTGCCTTTGCGTATATCAGATTCAATTTTATTTTTGATATCAGCATCTGAAACAATGTCTGAAATCATTTTTACTACCTGGCTATGATTTTTATTTACATCTGCGATAATGTGCCAGCTTAATGCATTGCCTTTTTGTAAATTTATTTTTTGGGATATAAAATAAGCCCCTTTTTCTCCTTTGATATCCGTTTCTTCATGAATTTCTTTTCCTTTTCGAAACGTATCCAATTGTAAAGATGACAACAAACAGGTCGGATTGTCCAAGCCATAGGACCATACAATGTTTGCTTTTAGTGCTTCACTTGGTTCTGCCTTGTCAACTATAATTGCGCTCAAGGCATACATACCCAGATTAGATTTTTTATGAAGTTCGCACCTTTTATAGGCATCGACCAAATGGCTGCTTGCACGTTGTAAATCGCTGCTCACACCAGAAGGCATAATATTTTGAATACCGTCCAACAAAACAATTTCCAGATTTTGATGACTTTGATTGACAAGTGATGAGGATTTTACAAAGCCATAAATATCACTTGTTGCCCAGGAATATCTGAATGTCAAATTGTAATCGGGAAGAATTTCTTCAAAAATAAGTTTATTTCCATAGATACTTTTATAAATATTATTTTTGAATTTCAGTTTTGATGAATTTCTTATGGAAAACGGTTCCCAAACCAAGCTATTTTCACCCTGACCCAACTGAAAGATAGATTTACTTCCCGTGATATCGGCAAATTCGGTAATTTTATCGTCGGTATAATAGGGAAACAAGGCAAATTCAGCATTTTTACGACCGGCAGTGAGCCCACCATTACTTGAAATAAACAACCAGTGGTTGGCATCGCTCACTACACTCATAAAAAATGGACGCATTTGATTATGATTAGAAATCTTCAGAAAGGGTTCTTCACCAAACTCTTCGAAGGTCAATATTATTTCATTTTTTACATCAGGGTCATTTTGGTCTTTCATGGTTTCTGGTAGATATCGGTTTAGGAATAAATTTAATTAGACTTTTGATAAACCCTTACAAAATCTATTACCATCTGTTGAGGAAAAGGTGTTTGAGAAGTGGGAAAACCCACAAAATTTCCTCCTACAGCTACATTAAGAATCATATAAAACGGCTGATCATATACCCATTCGCCGGGAACATCTTCTTTGGTGATTCTTCCGTATAAATAATTATTGACAAAAAAATCGATTTTGTTTTCATCCCATTCTACCGCATATAAATAAAAATCATTGTCAAATCTTGCATTTGTCAGAGAATAATTTTTACTCACTGCATTACCTCCTGAATATCCGGGACCATGCAAAGTACCATACATAGTTGACGGCGCTTGGCCTCTGAGTTCCATGATATCTATTTCTCCACATTGAGGCCAGCTCACTTCATTTATATTTTCACCCAACATCCAGAAAGCAGGCCATATGCCAGGGCCATAAGGTGACTTAATCCGGGCTTCAAACCGACCGTATTTTTGTGTAAACAAACCCTGTGTTTTAATTCTGGCGGACGAAAAATTGGCTCCTCCGAACGGTTGATTTAACGCCGTAATAACGAGATATCCATCTCCATCCAGACCTACATTTTCAGGTCTTTGGGTATAGGTTTGATATTCATTGTTGCCCCAGCCATTTTGGCCGGTACCCAGATCGTAAGTCCATTTGGTTGGATCCGGCGCCTGGTCTTTTTCTCCTTCAAATTCATCACTCCAGGTAAGTGTCCAATTTCTGTTTTCCAGTTTTTGGACATCATCGGTTTCACAACCCCAAAACAGACCAGCCAACAGTAAAGAAAAAAATTGAATTTTATTGCTGATTTTCATTATACTAAAATTTTGAAAAATTATTTTCTAAATAAAATATTGTCTAAATAAATGTCTCCGTTACCTTCCATCTTGATTTGAAAAACCTCGTTGAGTTTGACCGGTGCAAAAGCAGTAAGAGGAATGTCTATACTGCTCCATCCGGTAGTGGGAACCGTTAATGTAAAGGGTGTTTCTACGGGGCCGGGACTGATAAGGAAGATTCTTAATTCTGTTGAATTGGCTGTCCAGAAATCAAGATGTAAAAATTGAAAAGAAGATACATTCTGATTGCTGCCAAATTCAATGCCCTGATAATTCAAACCTTCATATTTAAGGGTTTTATTGTTTTGAATTGAAATTTCAGTCACCTTGGTAGCCTGACCCCAATTAGGGTTTAGGTTAATACCGGCTACATTCGTATATTGATCACTGAAAATGGAAATTACATTAGTTGCGGGGTATACTGGTACCGGGGCAGCCGTGGTAGGTGCCGTTGGTCCCCCTCCACCGGACTTATAAAAATAAACATTATCAATATACACATTCGGAAAATCTCCTGAAAGTACCAACTGGGCAAGATTTCCTCTTCTCGTCAATCCTGAAAAAGCAGTTAATGGTACGTCAATACCTACCCAATTACCACTGGTAATTAAAGGGGCCTTAAAAGTTAATTCATGAGACGAATCATCACCGCCTCCAAAACTGTTATTAGGTCCAAAATCGACCAGTAATACTTTAAAAGCCTTGGCCGCTGTTACTTCGTCTGGTGTCCATATATCAAGGTGAAAATGAGTCATGCTGGTTGCGTTTATGGTGTTGGAGGCGAATTCAATACCAACAAAATTCAGGTTTTTATATCGGATTACGTCATCGTTCTGAACCTTTATAAAAAACTCCTCTGCAGTAGAAAATTGCCATCGGGTATTCCAGGTATCCACAGGTACATTGGTATATGCATTGCTATACAGCGAAATCACATCCATTGCCGGTTTACCCGGCACAGGCGCAGGAGAGGTTGGTCCGGGAGTCGAGCCAGCTGGTTTTATGGTCAACGCTCCGGAGGCGGGTGTTTCACCAACCTTGGCCGTAATGGTAGCTTCTCCGGAGGATATTATAGTAACTTCGCCTAATTCATTTACGGTAGCGATTTCTTCATTCGAAGAACTAAAGGTAAAATAAGCAACAGAGGCATCTACTGTCTGATCAACGCCATTTGGTAGATTAGCGGATGTTTTTAATCCGGTAATTTGTATTTTTTCATTGATTTCAGCTTCTTTTGTTTCGGTTTTTCCATCCAGAATGTAGTACTTCGTATGGGCTATGGTTCCCAGATTTTCAAATCTGACCTCATCTATCCAGAATGTATAACCTTTGCCTTCCTCAGGACCTTCAGAATAAAAAAACATACCTCGTTCTGCTGTAAGTTTTGATGGATCCGGAATTGGGATATAATATTTTTTCCAATTGGTATTTACAGCCAAACCCGAAATAGAAACTGTAGATTTATTTACTCCCAGGTCGTTTCCAAATCCTACTATGTCAATGGTTGCTGATTTACTTGCTTTTGCCCAGAATGTCAGCACGTTAAATGAAGATAGATTTCTTCCTGAGCCGGTAAAAAAAGTTCCCCCGGCATAAGCACCACGTGGATCATTGGCATCAGGAACTTCAAATCTCATGGATGCAGACGAACTATTATGGGTTTCTTTGTTGTCTATCTGAAAAGCAGTAGGGACAGAACCTCCGAAGGCTGCATAATTTAAACCTCCGCTGAATCCATCGATAAATACTTCCGGGTTTGCCGGATAATTTGGTGTCCCTAAGTCAGTGACATCGCGTTCGCAAGCCATTACAAAAATACTTAATGCACCGGCAAAAAATATTCTATTTATATTCTTAATATTAAAAACTTTCATGTCAGTCTATTTAAAAAGGTTAATGTGAATATACGTTCTGATTTCCCATTCATTGCCATTATCAAAACCGATGGCATTAGGGTCAGGGACTAGATTTCCGGACGCATCGAGGGTTTGAACTGGTGAATATCTTGGAGAATATTTGTTTAACGTTCTGTACGACGTCATCAAGCCAATTCGTGTTCCCGGGAGTGGAAACCAGTCAGGCTTGCCTGTTGTTGTAGAAATGTCAAGCATCCATTGCATAGGAAAAGTTAGGTTAAAATCCCGATGATAATCATAAGGCCCCCAATCATTAAACTTGAGGAAAGTATGAAATTTCATTTTTTTATAAAGAGATCGTACATCTGCTCCATATCTTCTGATCAATCGTTCATCACTTCCATTTGCCTGAGCATCACCGGCATAAATATTGGCAATGATACCAAAGTTTTTATTCATTTTGGATACAATCCTTGTATGTACTTCCCATAAATCCTGTGCAGGTGGTGCACCCGGGAAAGCAAAGGTAGTTCTGCCATCGGGAAATATACCGATAGCTGCATCCATGGTAGTGGGAAGATGTCTGTAAACAATGCCGGCGCTTAAAGCAAATTCTGAATCTTCAGTTTTGTCGTTGTCCCATTCATACATCCAAGTACCCGGGGTTGGGTCGAAGGTGATTAATAATTCTCCGGCAACTGTTTCTCTGTTGGCTCTTACCACAAATGGGTCTGTCAAAATGTTTCTTGGTCTACCGGGTGCAGCAACATCTGATGTGATTGGACCTTCTATAGGTTTTTGCCAAAGGAAGTTGGGTGCTATTTCGAAATTTCCAATCCTGTACGTCAAGCCGCTTAAAAAATTATATTGATTTCCGCTACCGCTATCTTTCAGTCGCCAGCCTGTAAAAGTCTGGGTGAGATCGGCACCACCTTGTGCCACCAAACCTTGCACAGCTGATTGAGCATACCAGTTGAATTTTCCGCTTTGCAGGGTAAGTTTTATTTTTCCGCCCCAATTATCGGAATCTTTGATCTTGTCCTGATATACTGTATTCACCCCATTTTCCTCTCTGACCAATTGGAATACCCGGCCATTTAATGGCTGACCACCCCAGATACCTCCAATATCTATGCCCAACTTGCCGAATTTTCTGGCGACGTGGAGGGTAAATCGTCTTGTTTTAGGTTGAGGGATGGCAAAAGAACTTTCAGTGAGGCCCAATTGTTCCAGGTCTTCGTGAAAAAGCCCACTTATTTTAAATCGGGCCACTTCTTTTGAATATTTGACAAGTACGGCCGGGTTGGAACCCCACCAAAGTTGCGGTCCGAAGGCAGCCTTAAGACCGGACCATTTTTTCTTGCCTGCTACTTCAAATCCAAAGGGAGCAATTCCGTTGTATATATCGATATTGGGGCCATAATTTGCTTCGGGATATAATCCAAAAAAATCTCCTTCATATCCCCAGTGGTAATGTCCTGTTCTATAAAATCCGGTTAGATTAAATAACTTGTGGTCCCAGGAATAGGTTGCCCGGTACACCTGAAAGCGATTATTGTCCTGCAAAGTGAAACTTCCGTTATTCCCCTGGATAAGTACAGGTCGTCCCCTGTTTTCATAAAAAATCTGGTCAATGGGATTTTGTGCAACATTTCCCAAAATGTTAAACTCCACATTGGCCCTCATATTGGCTGTTGGTTGTGCTTCAACTCCAATATAAAAAGATTGGGTATGGTCAAAACCCTGTTGGTTTGGAAAAATATTTTTTCCTGCTACCGGATCTTTTGGCGTAGAAACAAGACTTCCTCCTGTATTATACGTATTAAATTCAGCCGTAAATCTGCTCAGTGAGATTTTTCCTGTTTTCCCAATAGTAAACGCAGCTTTATCTCCCCGGGCTTTTAGTTCTGCATCCGCGAGATTTATAGAAGTAAAGTATTTATTAATCTCGGTACTATTCATACCCGACTGAAAAGGATTTAAAGAATGGGCTTGTTTCAAAGCATAATATGCAGCTCTAGGATAAAGTTTATACAGTCCTTGTGCATTGGTTGGACCTTTGGCACATATTCCAAACCACTCTTCATTCATATTATTATCACCAGGATTATAATCGGTAAAATATCCGCCGTTGGACCAGGAAGCATTGGCATCATGAACATCCAGATTTTTGGTTTGACCATATTTCCACCACCCATCGCTGAATTGAAACGTGTATCCTCCCAATGAGTTGCCGGCTTTTCCCATTCCGGCTACATTTTCATATATTTCTTTCCAGTTGGCAAGAGCAAACATTGCCTGAGCCTGCTGATCTTCTTCTCCGGTTTCAACATTGAAAGCATCAGCACCAAACTCTGTAAATAAAACCGGTTTGCCATATTCCTTTTTAACCCGGTCAAACAAATCGCCAAACGAAGTACCTCTGTATACATTGGTCCCAAATATGTCTACGTCTTTACATTCTTTGGCTATGATGTCCAGAAAAAGCAAATCTCCGTTGCATAATGCAACTGGATGATTTTGATCTACATTCTTGATGATTTTGGAACCTTCATTAAAAAGAGAATACATGGGATACGCTTTTTGAGTCGATTTTCTGTCCTCCATAGGAATGTTTTCAGTTTCAGCCCCTTCCCAGAAAAGACCATAATTATTTTCATTTCCCAAGAGGTATAAAAGAAGTCCGGGTGTGTCCTTATAGTCTACAGCCATTTGTTTAACCTCCTCCAACAGAAGCGCTCTTACCCTGGGGTCAGCATAATCAGTGTTGGCAAACCATACACCGTCAACATTCAGACCATACCTTCCATAAGAATGATTTAACATCGTATATATCCCATGTTTTTCATACACATAGGTAATCCATTTTTTAGGAATGCCGGTATATACCCTTATTGAATTGACGCCCATATTGGCCAATAAAGACATTTCTTCGTCAAGAGCAGTTTTTATGATATCATCGGGTTGATCCCAAAGAGAATAGCTATAATTGGTCCCAATAGGGAAGTAATCCCAATTCATTCCATTTATTACCGTACTCTTTCCGTTTATTTTAAGTACTATTCCATTACCACCATATTCCAGATTTATTTTGTCAGACTGTGCATGGGTTTGTATTACACCAAAAACAAGGAAAAGTGTAATCAGCGTTACCAGGTTCTTCATGATGTGAATTTTTAATGAGTTGTAAAAATATTTGTAATAAACTGAAAATACAATGTTTGTTTATACATCATTACTACATCAAGTTATGTAAATTTCAGAAATGATTACCTGTTTAATGAGCAGATGGGAAAAATTATCTGCAAATTCAAACCAAATCTCATTTTGTTCTGAAATAATTTTTAAGGCCAAAAAAGTTTAGTAACAAATAAATAACTGCGGACCAGTAACACGATACAACCTTAAAATATCTTTATTTTGACAGAGTAATAACAATAAGTCATTTATGCGTACTCTCGTCCAAAAGACGGTACACCTTGAAACTGACTCATTTCTGACTTTTTCAGAAGACCCTATTTTGGCAATATGTTTCAGGAATATGTGAATGCACATATTGAGAAATGAGGAAAAAAATCATCCAACTCCAAAAATGTTAAGGATAACAGGTACTTTACAAACGTTCAAAAATTCCTGCAATGCCCTGACCGCCACCTACGCAAGCAGTGACCATACCATATTTTTGATTTCTGAGTTTAAGTTCTTCAAGCAACTGAATGGTGAGTTTTGCTCCGGTACAACCCAGTGGATGACCGAGTGCTATGGCACCTCCATTGAGATTGACGATATCCGGATTGAGACCTGCTACTTTTATAACGGCAAGAGCCTGGGCAGCAAATGCTTCGTTGAGTTCAATCTGCTGAATATCCTGTAAATTCATACCGGCTTGTTTCAATGCTTTTGGTATAGCTACACAAGGGCCAATGCCCATATACATTGGGTCGACACCACCTAAGGCGCAGGAAAGTAATCTTGCTTCGGGTGTAAGATTGAGTTCCTTCATCATTTTTTCACTCATCACCAGTACAAAGGCCGCCCCATCAGAGGTTTGGGAGGAATTACCGGCGGTTACAACACCATTTAGCTTGAATGCGGGTTTGAGTTTTGACAAACCTTCAAAAGTGGTGTCTGCCCTCACCCCTTCATCGGTGTCTACAATGTGGTTTGTTTCTATCTTTTTGCCATTTTCTACAAAAACATCTTCAACGGTGACAGGGACAATTTTGTTTTTAAACTTTCCGCTACGGATAGCTTCCGCTGCATTGTGGTGACTTTTTACCGAAAAGACATCTGCTTCTTCACGGGTGATTCCGTATTTTTCGGCGACCGCCTCGGCGGTATGACCCATACTGACATGATAATTTACATTTTCCAGACTGGCCTTATAGCTCGGGCTGAGTTTATAACCGGTCATAGGTATAAGAGACATACTTTCCGCACCACCAGCAATATAACACTCACCCATACCTGCTTTTATTTTAGCAACAGCAATAGATATGGCTTCCAGTCCGGAGGCACAATATCGGTTTATGGTCATACCAGGTACTTCGATACCCAGCGCTCTGGCGGCTATCAATCTACCTACCTGTAATCCTTGTTCTGCTTCCGGATTAGCGCAACCGACAATCACATCATCGATTCTTTTTGGGTCTAAACCAGGAAAATTGGCAGCAAGGTGTTTAACAATATCTACAGCGAGGTCATCAGAACGATAATTCCTGAACCCTCCTTTTTTTGCTTTTCCTACTGCGGATCTGAACCCGTTTATTATGTATGCTTCCATTTCTATTTACATTAAAAATTCAAAAATATTAGTTTCTCAAAGGTTTGTTGTTCATAAGTAAATACTGGATTCTGTCCAATGTTTTCTGATTGCCTAACAATTGGAGAAACGCTTCTTTTTCAATGTCCAGCAAATATTGTTCTGAAACCTTTTGTGGTGATGTCAAATCACCGCCACATAATACATAAGCTACTTTTTTACTTATTTCGACATCGTATTCACTCATGTAATTTCCCTTATAAAATTCATTTATCGCAGTATATAAAGTGCCAAGCGCATTTCGTCCCAACACCAAAGCTTCTTTGGGTGAAGGTGCCACATATCTTTCCGAAAGTGAAATTACTTTTTCTCTTGCGGAGCTAAGTAATTTGTTGAGATTCATTTCGACCGTGTCTCGGGCAGGCTGCAGATAACCATGTTTGTAGGCTTCATATGCAGAAGTTGCGACAGTGGCTGTAGCAATAACTTTTAATTTTTCAATGAGCGTTGGTATTTGTACATCTCCTTCAAAAAAAGATTCTGAAGCTCTGACGGCAAACTCTTTTGTGCCTCCACCTCCGGGAATCAATCCGACGCCAACTTCTACAAGGCCTATATAAGATTCCGCATGGCAAACAGCAGCATCCGTATGCATCAGCATTTCGACGCCTCCGCCAAAAACGTAACCCTGCGTTGCGGTGACAACAGGTACTTTACTATATCTCATCGCCATGTTGATTTGCTGAAAACCATGTACCATTTCTTCCAGCTTGGCAAATTCTTTTTGCATGGCCAGCATACCGACTGCCATGAGGTTGGCACCGACGGTGAAGTTTTTTGCATTATTACCAATGACGATACCTCGCCAATTGCCATTTTCAGCTATTTGAAGGGCTTCTGCCATACCGGTTCCAATTCCTTCTCCAATGGCATTGGATTTGGTTGTAAATTCGAAACAAAGTACATCCTCTCCCATATCGTGCAAGATACACTCAGAATTTTTATATACAGGTGTTTTGTGACGAACAGTGTCCAAATGAAATTGGGATAAAGAACCTGGAATTTTTTGGTATTGCTGTGAATGGATGTCATAATACCATCTGGCTCCTTTTTCCAATTTTATAAAAGGAGGATATTTCTTTTGATCTCAAGGTATTTATCCAGGCAGGCAGTTTTTCTCCGCAAGATTCTATATACTGTATTCCATTTTCCAGACCTATCATGTCCCAGTATTCAAAAGGACCATACCCCCAGGCATATCCGGCTTTCATAGCATCGTCAATACTGTATACATTGTCGCTGATTTCAGGAATTCGATTGGCTGAATAGGCCATTATTCCACATAAAAGATTTTTTATAAATTGGCAACTTTTGTCTTCATTGACAAAGATATCCTGAAGACGTTTGGGCATCAACTCTACTTTTTTTGAAATAGCAACAGCTTCAAGTCGTGGTTTTATAGTTGGTTTATATTCCAGGGTTTTTAGGTCAAGTGCCAGAATGATTCTATTGCCCGCTTCATCCCTTTGGCTGGTTTTTTTATAAAATCCCTGACCTGACTTATCACCCAGGAAGTTGTTATCCAGTAAAAAAGAGGTCGCTTTAGGAAGGGCACGGTTTTTAATTTTCTGGACATATTCATCATCCGGACAATTGTCAATGACACCATTGGTCACCTTTACACTGGTATCAAAACCAACAAGGTCAAGAAGACGGTAACTTCCCGTACTTGGCCACCCAATGGTATCACCTGTAAGTTTATCTACCTCTTCAATGGTCAGATCGTATTGATAAGTCAGTTCTCCAACTTTATTGCCACTGTAAAATCCGATTCTGTTGGCAATAAATGCGGGTGTATCTTTGCATAATACGCTCTTTTTTCCTAAAAAATCCTGTGCAAATTCCATCCAGAACCGGATCACTTCAGGATCTGTACCTTTGTGAGGAATGACCTCAAAAAGGGCCATGTACCTTGGAGGATTAAAAAAATGTGTGCCACAGAAATTTTTGGCAAAATCATCAGATCTTCCTTTCGCAAGCATATGGATTGGAATTCCGGAAGTATTGGAAGTAACAAGACTACCTTTTTTGCGAAATTTATCTACCTTTTCAAAAATGATTTGTTTTAATATCAATACGTTCTATCACAACTTCAATTATCCAATCACTTTCGCTTATTTTTTCAAAATCGTCTTCAAAATTTCCAAGTTGTATCCTGGATGCGAATGAAGAATCATATAGTGCTGCCGGTTTTGACTTCAAAGCATTATTTAAGGCGTCTGTTGCAACCTGATTTCTGATACTCTTTTTGACATCCGTTGATTCAGTTTTGGGTACGATATCCAGCATCAGTACATCCATTCCGGCATTGGCAAGATGGCATGCAATGCCTGCACCCATTACACCAGAACCTAAAACAGAAATATGTTTGATTCTTTTTTTTATCATTTTTTTACTGGAGTTTAAAAAGTTATAAAATATTGGATAAAAGTACAAAGATTCCTGTAGTAAAAAAATATCAGCACCATTTTTTTAACTCAAAGTTAAATTTTTATCATTTTATAGAATAAAAGTCCATATTCTTCTGATGAATTTTATGGTTCTCTTCCTCAAAACCTTTTTCTGAAATGATTCTTTTGCAAACGGAATCTTCTATAAGCCCTGATACGAACATGGAAACATACCGGATATCAGCCTCCCATCTTTTTTTAAATTCTTTTTGTGTAGATATATAATCACCATGGCCAATAATGAATCTGGAAATATTATATTTTTCGGCGATTTTTCCGAGGAGGCGCAACGTTTCAAGGTATTCACCAAAACTATATTCTACCATGGGAATTTCAATATTACTCAGATAGTCACCGGTTATACATAATTGTTGGGAAGGAATTACGGTTATTATTCCGTTGTCGACATGACCTTTGGCAGAATAAAATAAAATTTTAGTATTCCCAAAAATTAATTTGTCTTCATTTTCTAAAATCGGATGATGTACTTTTGGAAAAAGAACAGGATAGTTTCTTTTAATATAAAACATACTGTCAAACGACTTTATCTGATTTAATACAGAGTTTTTATCATGTAAATCAGCCAAATCAGCTCCAGCAATAACTTCAGCATGCGGGAATGCCCCGTAGCCGATGATATGGTCGTAGTCAGCGTGTGTAAACAAAAGGTAAGGTTTGTGTGCTGAATAGTTTTTTTGAATGAACGATTTTACGTATTCTATTTCAAGCGGCAATGTATTTGGGTCAACAATAAAAATATTATTGTCCACCTCCAGTATAGCACTACAAGTTCGATAGATGGCGCTTTCAAAAATTGTAATACCTCTGTCTTCCAATTGAATTTTCAAAATAAAAATCTTAATTAATAATAACAACAAATGGATATAGAAAGAGATTTTTCTGAATACATATTTTATTTCAACAGTATTGGACAGAACTGATCATTCATATGAAACAAAATTTCCGGTCAAACCCTTCAAATGAAATTTTTTTAAAAAAATGTAAATGAATGAATAACTTTGGTTTTTATTACAACAGAAACTAAAATATGCTATCTGAAGTTCATCCGAAATTGCCTATGAAAGATAAATCCCGGACGCGAAATTATTATATTAACGGTCTTGGATTTGAAGATATTGGCGCTGAAGATTATGAAGGTTATCTGATCTTAAAAAAAGACCATGTAGAAATCCATTTCTTTGAGTTTAAAAATCTGGATGTTTTGGCCAACTTTGGTCAAGTGTATATCCGCACTGATAATATTGAAAAATTATACCTGGAGGTAATAAACAAAAATATTAAAATTCATGAAAATGGTTCATTGCGAACCCAGCCATGGGGGCAAAAGGAATTTTCTCTTCTCGATCCTGACCATAATCTGTTAACTTTTGGTCAGGGAGAATAAAAAAAATTTGGAAATTCACGCCGAATTATAAATCCAGACCCTATTTACCGTGGCATTGTTTGAATTTTTTACCACTTCCACAGGGGCAGGGATCGTTTCTTCCTACTTTCGTTTCTTGTCTTATGAAAGTTTCCGGCTTTTCAATCGGTTTTCTGCTGACATTTTCTGCTGCGGCCCGCTGTGCTTCTTCCTCTCTGCTGGTTCTCACTTTGCTCAAATCCGTCTTCTGCACACGTGCTTCCTTAACTTCTTGCTGAATGACAAGGTCTCCCAAAAGAAGGTATCCACACACATCCCTGTTGACTTTGTTGACCAGTTCTTCAAAAAGTTTATACGCTTCCATTTTATAAATGACAAGCGGATCTTTTTGCTCAAACGATGCCGCCTGGACTGAATCTTTTAATTCGTCCATGTTTCGGAGGTGTTCTTTCCAGTTTTCGTCTATCAAAGCCAAAGTAATGGTTTTTTCAATATCCGACATAATGGAGGTACCCTGGCTATCAACTGCTTCTTTCAGGTCGGCAGCAATAGGAAGGGGCTGACTTCTGCCATCAGTAAATGGAATAGATATTCTTTTGTATCTGTGCCCCTCTTTTTCATAAACATTTTTGATAAGTGGAAGTAAAACCCTGGTAATATGGTCACTTTTATATTTATACTCATCCATTACCAATCCATACAATGTATCGATAAGACTGTCTGCAGATGTTGATTTGAAGGCTTCTTTATCCATACCCGGATCAATACCAAGACTGGTAAAACAATCCCTGATAAATTCGTCATAGTCATTGGATGTTTTATGGGTAAGAACAATATTTTCCACTAATCCAACAAACATATCGTTCAGGTCTACCTTGAGTCTTTCACCCTGTAGGGCATGGTTCCTCTTTTTATAAATGGCTTCTCTCTGAATATTCATGACATCGTCGTATTCGAGCAAACGTTTACGCGTACCAAAGTTATTTTCTTCTACTTTTTTCTGAGCCCTTTCTATGGATTTTGTTACCATGGAATGTTGAATGACTTCACCATCCTTGTGTCCCATTCTGTCCATTAAAGAGGCTATTCTGTCAGATTGGAACAAACGCATTAAATTGTCTTCCAGAGAAACATAAAACTGACTTGTTCCGGGGTCACCCTGACGTCCGGCTCTACCTCGCAACTGCCTGTCGACCCTTCTTGAGTCGTGTCTTTCTGTTGCTATGATAGCCAGACCTCCGGCTTTTTTAACTTCATCATTTATTTTTATGTCGGTTCCCCGGCCCGCCATGTTGGTGGCAATAGTTACATTGCCGGGTCTTCCTGCTTCGGCAACAATTTCTGCTTCTCTTTGGTGTTGTTTGGCGTTGAGGACATTGTGTTTGATACCTCTGATATTGAGCATTCTGCTCAACACTTCAGAAATTTCCACAGAAGTGGTACCAACCAGAACAGGTCTTCCTTTGGAGGTAAGGTTTACAATTTCCTCACTTACTGCGTTAAATTTTTCTCTGGAGGTTTTATACACCAGATCATCCATATCATTGCGTTGTATAGGTCTGTTTGTAGGAATAACGACAACATCAAGTTTATAAATTTCCCAAAATTCCCCGGCTTCTGTTTCGGCTGTTCCTGTCATACCACTTAATTTATGATACATCCGGAAATAATTCTGCAGGGTTACGGTTGCGTAGGTTTGTGTGATATCACCAACTTTCACTCTTTCTTTGGCTTCCAGGGCCTGATGAAGTCCGTCTGAATACCTTCTTCCTTCCATCATACGACCGGTTTGTTCGTCTACAATTTTTACCTGACCATCAATGACAACATATTCCTGATCCTTGTCAAACAATGTATATGCTTTTAGCAATTGGCTCGCAGAGTGCAATCTTCTCGACTTCAGTGAATAATTTTGTAATAAATGATCGCGTTCTTCGTGGTATTTAACACCATCAGCGACTTCTCTGGAAGACAGTTCCTGCATTTCCCGTGCTATATCCGGCATGACAAAAAATCCGGGATCATTTTCACCTTTGGAAAGGTATTCGATACCTTTTTCCGTAAGTTCGACGTTTCTGTTTTTTTCGTCAATAGTAAAATAAAGAGGTTCGTCAGCAATATGCATATTTTTGCTTTGTTCCTGCATGAAGAAATTTTCGGTGCGTTGTAAAATTACTTTAACACCTTCTTCACTCAGAAACTTGATCAAAGGTCTGTACTTGGGAAGGGCTCTGTACACCCGGAAAAGATCGAGACCCCCTTCTCCTTCATTATGACCGGTTTTTCCATCTTTTATTTTTTTTCTGGCTTCCGCCAATAGTTCTGTTGCCTGTTGTCTTTGAACACTAAATAGTTTTTCAATTTTCGGATTGAGTTCCAGATATTCCTGTTCTTCCAGACCTTCCGGTACAGGACCGGAGATGATAAGCGGTGTTCTGGCATCATCAACCAAAACAGAGTCAACCTCATCGACCATAGCAAAATGATGCTTTTTTTGAACCAATTCTTCTTTGTCTCTGACCATATTATCCCTTAGGTAGTCGAAACCAAATTCATTGTTCGTGCCATAGGTTATATCACAACGGTACGCCATAACTCTTTCCGGAGAATGGGGTTTATATTTGTCGATACAATCAACATTCAGCAGTAGAAATTCAAAAATAGGGCCTACCCATTCGGAGTCTCTTTTTGCCAGATAGTCATTTACGGTGATGATGTGTACACCCTCGCCGGAAAGACCATTCAGATAAGCAGGAAGAGTAGCCACAAGTGTTTTTCCTTCCCCTGTTGCCATTTCTGCAATTTTACCTTCATGAAGGACCATACCCCCGATAAGTTGAACATCATAATGTAACATGTCCCATTTTACGGCGCCACCTGCAGCGGTCCATTCATTTTTCCAGATGGCTTTATTGCCGTCTATCAGAATATAATTTTTGTTTGCAGCCAGATTTCTGTCGTGTTCCAGTGCTGTAACTTCAAGTTCAGGGTTTTCTTTGAATCTTCTGGATGTTTCTTTAACTACGGCAAAGGCTTCAGGTAAAATTTCCTTTAGGACAACTTCGAGGCTTTTGTTTTTTTCTTTGTATAAAACATCAATTTCATTGTAAATGGCTTCCTTTTCATGGAAATCAGAAGTTTCATTTGCTCTGTTTTCCAATTCTTCAATATCAGAGACAATTGGAGCCAGATATTCACTAATTCTTGTCCTGAATTCCAACGTTTTGGTCCTCAGTTCATCGTTATTCAGTGATTGATATTCAGTAAAATGTTGATTAATTTTATCAACAATATGTGAATAAGATTTTACTTCTTTTTCATGTTTTGAAGTAAAAATATTTTTAAAAAAGTCAAACATTTAAATATATTTTAGGGAATTTTACCCTTTGGTGAAAATTATTAAAAGAAAAAAATCATTTCTGCTTTTAAATGAACACGCAAAAATAATAAGTTATTATGAAAGTCTAAAATTATACCAAACTGAGATGAATGACATATTGGCATAAAATTACAAAAATTTATGCCAAATAATACTAAAACAACAAAATCCTACACTTTTTGTCGAAAGTTACATGGTTGTCACATATACGCTCTGAGTTCCACCATAGCCCGTGCAATCAGGTTTCTTACAGATTGATAATTTATATCCATTACCGTACAGATCTCTTCATAACTCAGGCATTGGTAATATTTAAGGTGTACCGCTTCCTGTTGTCTTTTCGGCAGTCTGGATATAGCTTCGGAGAGTTTATGTTTGAGTGCATCTTCCTCCTCCATGTAAATTAAAACAGATTCAGCAGAAGAAGTTTGGGTGACCACATGATTTTCCATATCTATATTGCGTGATATTTTCTGGTCTTCTTCCATATATTTAACCAATCTTCTTCTCAATGACACGCATAAATATCTTATGACAGAATCCGTGTCACTAAGGTTTTCTCTTTTTTCCCAGATATATACAAATAAATCATGAATTCCATCTTCAAGAATTTCCTGATCAGAACATATCTTCCGGCCATAGGCTACTAAATCATCAATATGAAGCTGATATAAAAGTTTAAAGGCATCCCGGTCACCTTTTTTACATCGTTGCCACAAATCCGGGTTGTCCATACTTTTGTTTTTCAATTGGACAAAAGTAACACAAAAAAGTTAATCCAAACTAAAAAAATATTTCGGATAACGAGGAAAATAAAAAGTATAAAATTTGGACGAAAATATCACCTGATGTGTTTTAAAGCTTCTCTTTTTGTAAGGCCGGCCAGTTCCGGATTGGCTTCAACAAATTGTTTTACGGCAACCGGGTCTGTTTTGGCATATTCTCTTAAAGCCCACCCGGATGCTTTTTGTATAAAAAATTCTTTGCTGGAAATATGGGTCAGAATACATTCACAAAGAAGTGGGAAGTTGGTTTCTTTTTTATATTTAAGCTGGAAAAGAATAGCCGTCCTGTTCAGCCAGATATTGTCGGATGACAGCCATTTTGAAACATTTTGATCAATCAGATTGGGATTATTTTTAAGAATGAACCCAACTTGATGACAGGCTAGTGCATCAACAGTATCCCACCAGGATTTGGTGGTGATGAGTTTTTCAATAAATGGCAAATCTTCTTCCTTCAGATATTTGCAGAATTTTTTAAGGTGATCGAGGGCGGCGTATTGAAATTCTCTTTCATTTTCTTTCCAAAGAAAAGTAACCCAGGGGAGATTCAGGTTTTTAACATTAAAATGTTTATAAATAATACTGATTAGTTGAGTTCGGAGAGGGGCATTAATACCTATAAAGGGAAATAAATTTTTCATATATGCTTTCATAGAGGCCGCCCGCAACGGGTCACTATGAGAATAAAAAATATGCCTTGTATATTCGTTCATTTTTTTTGTGTAAAGATAAAAGGCAAATAGTTTGATTCAAAAAGAGGATCATTTAATTTTTGATTTTCCCGTTTTTAACTTTAAAATTAATTTGGCTGCCGGTATAAAAATGTAGTAGTCTAATGTGGTGAAAAAATCTATTTATTTTATTATTTATGTTCTCAGACCATAAAAAATAAGGGAGTTTATCAAATTTACACTGAATTATTGTTAAAGATATGTAAAACTATTTTTACATTAAAAATATCTTCGTACTCTTGTAGCGTAATCTTTTATTATATCTAAAATTTATAGTCAAATGAAAAAGTTTTTCTTTTTAGGTCTTTTAGTTGCTGCAACATTGGTTTCTTGTAAAGAAAAAGCAACTGAGGAAGTTGCTCCTGAAGCTACAACAGAAACTCCAGTTGAAGCTGCACCAGCTGCTGATACAACAGCTATGCCTGCTGATACTTCAGCTGCTCAGTAATTGTAGCAACGACCGATCCCTGGTATAACAGTGAAGAGGTAAGATAAAGCCCTGACGTAGTACGTCGGGGCTTTGTTGTTTTTAACCCTGATTAAGCATTTGGAATTTATTATGAAAAAATCTGACTTCATAAAATACTATGCAAAACTTTGCATGGTTCCCTCACTAAATCGCAATTTCGTATGACGATTTTGCCTTCCGTCATTTGGGTATGCTCATTTTTTCGTCCTCAAAGTCTCGTCTCGTCATTAATGACGAAACCCAGCCTCACGACTATTTTGTCATATTTCCTCTTTTGACCAAGCCTAATGCATAAACCGGGTTTAAGGGTATAGATCTAAGGAGGAAAGGATAAACTAAGCCTTAATTTTCAGAAAGATTATATAGGTGCGTTTCTAATAAAGGTTTTTAACTTTATTACAATACAACCCAAAAAGATTAGAAGATAAGATCAAAGTATGGTGAACTCTACAACAGATTTTTGATAATATCTTCTTCAGATACACCTTCAGCTTCTGCCTTATAATTGCGCACAATACGGTGACGGAGTACATAGTTGGCTATTGCCTGCACATCTTCTTTATCAGGAGAATATTTGCCCATGATGGCAGCATGGCATTTGGCCCCTAAAACAAGAAATTGGGAAGCTCTTGGTCCTGCACCCCATGATATATAGTTATTGACATCTGCTGTCGCCATAGGTGTATTTGGCCTTGTTTTCGTAGCCAGGGAAACAGCATATTCCAGTACATTGTCTGCAATAGGAATTTTCCTGATAAGAGACTGGAATTCAAGAATTTGTTCGCCGGTAAGAATATTTTTTAATACGTATTTTTCATCTGAAGTGGTGCTTCTGACAACCTCTACTTCTTCATTATAAGAAGGATAATCAAGAGGAATGTTGAACATAAACCTGTCCAGCTGAGCTTCCGGAAGCGGATAAGTACCCTCCTGTTCAATTGGGTTTTGGGTAGCAAGTACAAAAAATGGTTTGGAAAGAGGATATCTGTGTCCTGCTACAGTCACTGATCTTTCCTGCATGGCTTCCAATAGGGCAGCCTGCGTTTTAGGCGGCGTTCTATTAATCTCATCGGCCAATAATATATTGGTAAACAGGGGACCTTTATTAAATTTAAAGTGTCGGTTTTCGTCCAGTATTTCCGAACCTGTAATATCGGAAGGCATCAGATCCGGGGTAAATTGGATTCTTTTAAAATCAAGGTCCAACACTTCAGAAATGGTAGAAACCAATAAAGTTTTTGCAAGCCCGGGTACACCGACCAATAAACTATGTCCGTTGCTAAATAATGAAATCAGAACCGCTTTGACAACATCGTCCTGGCCCACAATTATTTTACCTATTTCAGTTTTTAAATTCTGATAAGATCTTTCCAAATCATTTATGGCGGCTACATCTGAACTATTAGAAGAACTCATGTTATTATTAATGTTTTAATTAGAAGGTGTCTTTATGATGGTAAATAAAAGATTTGTCTTTTTAAGTTATATTCAAATGGAATCATTAGTATTCCAAGCATTAAAAATGATTTTATTAACCCTTTTGTTTCGGAATTGAATCTTTTTTTTATTTAATATGAAACTTCACGATACTTTTTTGCTTTCATCCTGAAAAAGTGAAATGGCTTTTAACAGTCTCTGGCTAGCTTTTTGATTGCCTAAAACCTGAATTGTTTTGAATAAATCAGGGCCCTGCATAGTACCTGAAATTCCTATTCTCAATACAGGAAAAATTTCTCCCATTTTTAATTCTTTATCATGGATATAATTTTTAATCACTTCTTCTACTGCATTTCCGGAGGAAAGTATAAGATTTGCCATATTTTCAAGATGGGCATGATTTTCGGGTTTATACTTTTTTAATACAGCGGCGAGATCGTAATTTCTGACTTCTTCAAAAAAGAAAGCGCCTTGTGTATATATTTCAGGAAGAAGGTGGACCCTTTCTTTCATCAGACTGCACACCTGAGCTATATAATCTGAATCAAAATTTACTCCAAACATTTTTGTGACACCCTCTTTGACCAGAGAAGCCAAATAGGTATCTTCGGATATAATAATATAATGTTGATTAAACCATTTAGCTTTATCGAAATCAAAGCGGGCACCGGCTTTATGAATTCTTTCAAGACTGAACATGGAAATAAATTCATTCATGGAAAATAATTCTTCATCTGTACCAGGGCTCCAACCCATCAAGCCTAAAAAATTAATCACGGCCTCAGGTAAAAATCCGGCTTCTCGGAATCCGGGAAATATTTCATCCCCGCCATTCCATTGTAAAGGAAAAACAGGAAAACCAAATGTTGCACCGTCTCTTTTACTGAGTTTGCCCTGCCCGGTTGGCTTTAATATCAAAGGCAAATGTGCAAATTCGGGAGGTGTCCAGCCGAAATAACGGTATAACAATACATGATGAGCGGTACTGGGCAGCCATTCTTCTCCACGAATGACATGCGTAATTTCCATTAAATGGTCATCGACAATGTTGGCCAAGTGGTAAGTAGGCATACCATCTCCTTTTAAAATGACTTTATCATCGATTTCATTACTGTTGAAAACTACTTTACCCCTTATGGTATCTTCTATTTCAATTTCCTGATGGGCATCTACTTTCATTCTGATGACAAAGGATTTACCGGCTTGCAAATACTCCTGCACCGTTTTTTGAGATAGCACAATGCTGTTTTGAAGTGTATTTCTGGAAGAGGCATCATATTTGAAGGTGGCGTCTTTTTCCCGCATGGCTGTCAGTTCTTCGGGAGTATCAAAGGCATAATACGCGAAACCGTTTTCCAAAAGCTGGTGGGCATAGGTATGATAAATGTCCATACGCTCTGACTGTCGGTATGGGCCGTATTTTCCTCCCTGGGAGGGGCTTTCATCCGTATGGATTCCTGCCCATTCGAGAGAGCGGACAATGTAATCTTCAGCACCCGGAACATATCGCCCCTGGTCAGTATCTTCGATTCTTAATATAAAATCTCCTTTATGTTGTTTTGCAAAAAGATAATTGTACAAAGCCGTTCTCACCCCACCAATATGAAGGGCACCCGTAGGACTAGGCGCAAATCTAACTCTGACTTTTGAATCGGGCATTTTTAATATTTATAATGTAAAATAAAACAGGTTTTAAAAGACAATAACAAATTTTCAGATTTTCCAAGTGAGGTTTATTATTTTAATAAAAAAAATATGTTGAAGAGATCATCGAATTTTATTCAAGATATTAATAATCCCTTACCTTTGGGCCACATTTTAATTAAAATGATACAACCATATTAAAACGCTGCAAAAGTAGTCTTTATTAAAAATAATCAAGTATCTTCATGATATATCCGACATAAATTCCCGGCTGGTTTACAAAGATTTTTCCCGGGATTATCTGGAGGGGGGATGCTGAGGGGAAAAAAGTGTTCCTTACTTTCGACGACGGACCTATTCCGGAAGTGACTCCGTGGGTCTTGGACATACTTGGTCAATATAATCAGAAAGCTACATTTTTTTGCGTAGGCGAAAATGTACAAAAACACCAGCTTATTTTTAACAGAATCATTGAAGAAGGTCACAGCGTCGGCAACCATACTTTTCATCACGTCGACGGATGGAAAAAAAGTGTAAAAGAATATCAGGACGAAATTGAAAAAACAGATAAATTTGTAGAGGGTTCTTTGTTCAGGCCTCCATTCGGACGGATGACGCCTCAACAGTATAATTTGTTGAAAAAATCCCGTGGTGTGGTGTATTGGACTTTTCTGAGCGGCGATTTTGACCCTGATTTTCATGTAGGAAAATGTTTGGACGAAGTTGAAAAATTAGCATCAGATGGTTGTATTCTTGTTTTTCACGACAGCCTGAAAGCTCAAAAAAACCTCAGGATTATTTTGCCGAAGGTACTTGAATTCTTTCAAAAGGATGGAATCCAGAGTTTAGCATTGCCACAAAAATCAACTTAAAATAATTTCAGGTTTCTATATTATTTTTTTAAATTAATAAAATATTATTTGCTAATGCACATTCTACAGACACATGAAAGAAATAATATTTGGAATAATTCATTATTTCAGTATTTTATTAATGTGTGAAATTTTGTACATGTAGTTTGCTTTTTCCCAACAGAAAATTTTGTAGCAAAGGTTTTTAAAAAATCATTTATAAAATTTTTGTTACTTAATTTTTTCAGTTACTTTAGCGCAAAATTTCACTTTATTTATAAATAAACCTAATACAATGAAGTACATTTACCTTAGTGCCTTTTTCTTTTCTTTTGTATTCAGGAGGCTAAAGCGGCTTTGCCAAACGGGACGGTGGCGCTAAACTGGACATTGACAGATTTAAATGGTAATACTCATAATCTGTACAATATTTTAAATTCCGGAAAACATGTTGTTATTGATTTTCAGCAACATGGTGCCCTCCATGCTGGAGTTCCCATAATTCACATGCTCTTTCTACACTATGGAACCTTTATGGACCTAATGGATCAAATGAAATTATGGTATTTTTTATAGAAGGAGACATAACTACCAACACGGCATGTTTGTATGGAACTGCTGGTTGTCAGGGAGGAACACAAGGCAATTGGGTTGCAGGTACTCCTTATCCAATTATTGATTTATTGACTTCAGAGGTGAGAAATCAATATCAGATTTCTTACTGGCCTACTATATATGGAATCAGGGCTCAGGATAAAAGAGTTTTTGAGGTTGGTCAGAAATCAGTTGCGCAATGGGAATCATGGTTGTTTAATTCATTTGAAATGGACTTTACATCAGCGATAACGAATAATACCTGCAGGGGTAATGGTTCGGTTGCTTTAAGTGTAACCGGAGGACATGGAGGCAAGTCTTTTCAGTGGTCTAACGGGGGAAACACAAGTACCATTTCCAATCTTCAGTCAGGCACTTTTTCTTGTAGAATTACAGATTCAAATAATTACTTTTTAGATACACCAAATTTTACTGTATCAGGTGTGCCGAATTTTGTCGCCGGGCTAGTGGAACAGAGAAATATTTCCTGTAATGGAGCATCGGATGGAATTCTGCAGGTCGCAGGTTCTGGCGGAGGTGGAGGGTATTCCTACGATTGGAGCAATGGGGAGAGCACAGCCCGAATCGAAGATCTGGCTCCCGGTAATTATATTGTTACTATTAATGACTCCTATAATTGTGATGTTACCAGAAGTTTCACCATTACCCAACCTCAAACTTTGTTTGGTTCAGCCTTTTCTTATAATGTTCCTTGTAACGGAACTGCAGGATATGTCGAACTGGCAGGATTATTTGGAACGGCTCCTTATTTATATGACATTGGGGGAACACCGCAAGCCAATCCTTATTTCTATAATTTACCTCCGGGAGATTATGATTATACGGTCACGGATGCCAATAATTGTCTCTACACAGGAACTTTTGAAATAGAACAGGTTCCAGGTCCTACAGCTGTTGCAGCATTGCCGGCACCATTATCCTGTACGGCCACCCAAACTACCGTAAGCGGAGCAGGGTCGGCAACAGGAAGTAATATTACCTATTTATGGACAACAACAGATGGAAGTATTGTATCAGGTGCCAACACGATCAATGCGGTTGTTAATGCAATAGGAACCTATAAAATCAGGGTCACAAATACAACCAACAATTGTTATAAAGAAGCTACCACTGTGGTACAATCCATAGTAGCTTTACCAACGGCAGCAGTAGTTGATGCCAATCCACTCACATGCAGTACAACTCAAACCTCCCTTGATGGTTCGGGTTCTTCACAAGGACAGGAATTTTCTTATTTGTGGACGACACCCAACGGAAACATCGTATCAGGCAATACTTCACTTGTTGCTGTTGTTGACGAGCCGGGAGATTACACGTTGCAGGTGACCAATGCAAATAATGGTTGTATTAAAACCACTTCTAAAGCAGTTTCTGAAAATGTGGCCTTACCTCCATTGTCAGTTACTAACGGACAGTTGACCTGTACTACAACAAGTACACAAATATGTGGAACCACTGATCAGGGATTGGATATTGTTTGGCAGGTAGGTGAACAACAAATTACCTCACAATGTATAACGGTCAGTCAAGTTGGAGATTATCAGGCAAGAGTCACAGGAAGTAATGGTTGTGTTTCAACCAGAATAGCTACGGTAACTGCTTCTTCAGATTTGCCACTGGTGGCTATTCAGACACCTGAAGAAATTAACTGCGTTACGCAACAAATTACCATTACAGCAGGACTTCAGGGTGAGCAAACGGATTTTACCATAGGATGGACAACACAAAACGGAACCATCGTTTCAGGTGAAAATACGTTGACGCCTGTTGTAAGCAAAGGAGGTATTTATACATTGACAGTAGTAAGAAATTCAAACGGTTGTTCTACTGTTAGTTCCGCCACTGTACAGGAAGACAGAGATTTACCGACATCCGCATTTAATCATGCTCAAAACGGCCAGGATCTCGTTCTGACATCCAATATTACAGGTGTGTACACTTCATTATTATGGAATTTAGGCAACGGATTAACATCAAGTGATCCAAGTGTAACCGTTCAATATCCAACTACAGGAACCTATAATATTTGTCTCACTGCGACAAATGATTGTGGTGACCACGTAGCTTGTACAGAGGTGCTATATGTAGCGAAATTAGGAAGTCAGGTGGTTTCTCAAAATGCTTCTTGTTTTGGAACAGCGGATGGATCTATTACCGTTACGCCTGAAAACGGATTGCCAAATTACACTATAGTATGGGAAGGACCAAATGGTTTTACAAGTACGGAGTGGACATTGACAGGATTAATGGCAGGTACGTACACAGGAATTATCACAGACGGTCAAGGAACACAAATCACCATAACAAGGGATATTGTTCAGCCAAGTAACATAACTGAAACTTCTGTTGATATTGTTAATGATACAGATCATGGTAACAAAGGTTCTGTAACACCTGTCATTGAAGGTGGAACCGGAAATTTAACCTATCTTTGGTCAAACGGCAGCACAGGAAGTAAACTGGAAAATGTTGGAGGATCTTATACCGTAGATGTTACAGATGAAAATGGTTGTAAAAAAACATTTGGACCTTATGTAGTTGAAAATGCCGTAAATGCAAATGAAATATCTTTTGTAAAAGAATTTATGATGGTACCAAACCCTACCAGCGATAAGGTCGTCATTACGGTATCGTTTGTACAAGATGCCGGAAAGGGCCAGATATCAATTTTCAATGCAATGGGACAGTTGATGATAAATATGAATTTCGAAGGAAATGTAGAGAAGACACTTGATATTTCCAACTATATGAATGGTTTGTATACCGTTGAAGTCCGAAAAGGAAACGATTCAGCCATGAAAAAATTAGTTGTTATTCACTAAAAATCTAAGACTTTTAGACAATTTTTTAATAAATTAGTAGTCAAGAATTTAAAGCTCCGGAATTTTTTTCGGAGCTTTTTTTATATATTACAATAAGTTGGCATACAAATTGTAATTAATTATTTAGCAATAGTAAGTGTGTATTTCTAAGAACAACGTATTTAAAAAAACATCATAGCATTCTCGAATTTTAGATTGGGAAAAGTCCTGATCGAACTATTCACTTAAGCATGTGGCGTCGGAAACCACATGCTTTTTTTTTAGTTTAAACAAAAAAAGTTTTGGTGCATCCAGATCACTTTTGGATAAAATGAAGATATTATTAAAAAATGAGAAGACTGATATTCAGATTTTATATTGTATACATAAAAAATTAAGATCACCCTTATTTTGGCTGATATTGATTAAGAACGGGAGAGGAGAGTATTTCGGAAAATTCAAATGTGCCTGATTCTTACAATCATTATAAGTATTAAATTTTTTATTCGCATAAGAATGACCCAAACAACAATAAAAATAAAAAAAAATTAAAAATATATTATGCATAATAAAAAATTGTAATATATTTGCCCTTAATTTATACCGCCTACCTGAATATAATGATGTAATGTGAAATAAAATCGGTTGTTATTTCCTTTTATATTATTAGTGGAATGTTGATAGAACAAAAAAATAAGATCTTAAATTTTTTTTGTAAAACTTCAACTATGGGTACTCAAATCTTCAATTTTTTTGTTTTGAAATCATTTATTTTGGTTTCAATTTTTGTATTTTCAGGTATTTCACTGACCGGACAGATTATTGGTACAGTTGCAACCACTGAATCTAGGTGTATTTCAGACGGGTCTGTTTGTATCAGCAATGCCGACCCTACAAGTTTGTATATTTTGACAGGGAATAATATACCCCAAATTGGTCCATTTTCTCCTGTTAATGGAATGGTTGTTTTTACGGACATACCTTCAGGACCTTATACTATAACTGAATTACGGGATGATAATTCTGAAGGCACACAAAGTGTGACAGTACCTGGAAATTATTTCCAAAATTGGATTTTTAGTGCAGAAGCACAGTTTCAATCATGTGTTAATGGTACGCCTGTGGTTTCTATTGGAAACTTCCAGATATTAAATGCATCACCGGGCCAGCAAAGAAGTCCATATACTTATCGAATCTCCACAAAAGGAGGGTCATTGCCTTCTGATGGTCAAGGCACCCCCCCATTTCAAAATGTATCCTCATTTCCAATTACTTATCCTGGTGGATTAAATGGATATTATGAGATGCAGGCAAAGGATTCTTGTGGAAACTATAAAACAATAAATGTATATGTACCAGCTACAGCACCTTCTCCGGCTTTAGGATTAAATTTTTCTAATTTTACCAGTTGTTCGGGTAATGCTGTTTATACAGCGACAGCAACCGGAGGTACTCCGGCGTATATTTATTCAATTATTGCACCAAGTACTGATCAGGTTGGAACTACCATTACTTCCAGTAATCCGGTAAATTTTAACCTTACTGCTAATGGTTTTTATACTATTCAGGCTATGGATCAATGCGGAGGGATAGTAACACAGACCGTCAATGTAAGACCTTATAACAGACCTAATGCTCAGGCCTGGGGAGGAACAGGTAATTGTAACCCAATGCCAAATGGTGTAGGAGAAATAGGACTTTATGTTTCAGGTGACGGAATTGGGCCATATTCCGCTACAATTACCAATAATTGCGGTGCTCCTGTGATTAATCTATCCAATGTCACGCCTAATACAGCTACCTATATTAATAATTTAACCAGGCCGTGTATATATACAGTTACAGTTGAAGATGGTTGTATGTTTACAAGTACTTTTGATGTTGAATTACTCCCACCTGCACCTGAAGTCCTTGGACATTATAATTATACTAATTGTCCTAATTTTAATGGCACACAATTTATTCAAACTATTGGTATTGGCTATGGCCCTCCATATTCACCACAACCTCCGTTCACTTTTGAGATTTTTGATGCTTCAAATAATCTTTGGCCAGGTTATCCGGTCACACAAGGAAGTAGTGAAATATACCAAGCACTACCTGCTGGTAATTATACATATAGACTCACAGATGCTTGTGGGGCTACTACAGTTTTACAACCATTTTCTATTCAAACCTACCTGAACCCTACTGTAACTGTAAATACAAGTAATCCATGTTTTGGTGCAGGTCAGGCTGTGGTGGAAGGAATAAATAATAACCCACTAAGTCCTTTAACTTATCAATATCAGATTCAATCAGGACCAACCAGGGTTGGTGAGGGTCCTGAAACAGATTCTGATCCAAATACTGGAAAATTTTCTAGTCTAGTAAGCGGAGGAACTTATACTTTCAGTTTTTATGACGGATGTAAAACAGTGACAACTTCAGTAACAATTCCTGAGTATGATCAACCTACATTTGAGGTAGGTTATGGAGCTATTTGCCCGGGAAATTCGAATTCTTTCCTTGAAGTTATTAATCTTCAACCTGAAGGAGAAATTGTTGAACCTTATGTTTGGAGGATTATTGCCGAAGATTCTGATTTATTCACAGACCCACTTCCATTTCCAAACAGTAATGGACAAACCAGCCCTGTTTTTGCCAATTTACCACCCAAAAATTTGGCACAGGAAGTGGCTACATATCAGATTTTGGGAAATGATGCTTGCAAAAACTCCTATTTAGGTTCTGGAAAAATAGGTGTTCTTCCGGATCAGACACTAATTTTAAATTCGACAAATATTTGCCCTAGTGGAAATGCCATTATCAGGGCAAGGACATCCACGCCTTTAGCAGGAGGCACCTATGTATATTACAAAGACGGTGTAGAAGTTGCAAGGAGCACAATGTTATTTACTAATATTACAAATGCCATGCCTGGCGTTTATACTGTCAGAGTATATCCGGATATTAACGGGCAACCTAATTGTTTTACAGAATCACCTGGGGTAACTGTCAACGAAACCTTACAAATTGTTTGTTCCGGGACAGATCCAACCTGTGCTCAATTAAATGGCGGTTCAGTTTCTGTAACAGCAACTAATGGTGCTGAACCATTCACCTATTTATGGTCAAACGGAAATACCAATGCTACAGTTAACGGACTTTTGGGTGGAACATACACAGTTTGTGTGATTGATGCAAATATGTGTGCGCTGGATTGTAGTTATAACCTAATTGTTCCACAATGTGACTCGTTAGACGTAGCACTCACAAAAGTTTTAACATCACCTTTGACTCCAGTTCAAGTCGGCGATGATGTGACTTTTACAATAACTGTTTTTAATCAGGGTACAGACCCAATAGATAGTGTACAGATTGTTGATTATGTCCCTGCAGGATATATTTTTAACTCTGTAGATAATCCAAACTGGACAGGCTCGGCACCTAGCGTATATTATACAGCAACTATTGGTAATGGTTTCCTTCCGGCAGGGGGAATAGCTCCGGCTTCATCGGTTACATTTACAATTGTATTGGAAGTTGCTCCGACAGCCACTGCAAATAATATTGATAATTTTGCAGAGATATCCGGTGTAAGTGACACAGCCGGAAATGTCAATGATGACGATATAGATAGTACCCCGGATTCGGCAAATGGTAATGATGCCGGAGGACAAATTAACAGTCCGGCAGATAACTACGTGGACGGTGACGGTATGGGAATACCAGGTGATGAAGTAGCTGCCACTGATGAGGACGATCACGATGGGGCAAGAGTTCGTTTTGTTGACTTGACTTTAGTCAAAGATATCAGCCCTTCATCTCCACCACCATATGCTTATGGATCACCAGTGACGTATGTGATTACCGTTTCTAACCAAAGTAATGAACCGGTACAAAATATTGAAGTAGAAGATGATCTTCCTGCGGGCTTTTCTTTCATTCCCAATAATGGATGGACAGAAACGACCCCTGGAATTCTAGCCAGGACAATAGCGGGACCTTTGGCACCTGGAGGTTCTATCTCAGTAAATTTGGTTTTAACACCTATCCCAAGTAACCAGCCTGATGCCTGGTTGAATAATGCACAAATTACGGAATTTGAAGATGAAAACGGCGATCCAATCGGAGATCGTGATTTTGACAGCGATCCGGGCAATGGTCCTTCAGGAGGTTTAGAAGACGACGACGATAATGAAGTCATTGAAATCTTCGACCTTGCATTGCGAAAAAGATTATTGACAACAGCGCCATACGCATACGGGCAGTTATTAACGTTTGAAATAGAGGTATTCAACCAGGGTAATGTACCTGCGACCAATATTGTGGTTAATGATTATGTACCCAACGGATATAGTTATGTTTCAAACAACAGCTGGACAGGAACTTTCCCGAACCTTCAAAATACGATAGCCGGACCGATAGCACCGGGAGGAAGTGCGACGTTACAATTGCAATTGACCCTGCAGCCATCAACCACCGCAAGCTTTACCAATTATGCAGAAATAGCTGGAGGAAACGGACCATCAGGCCCCGGCTTCGATGCGGACAGCAATCCTGACAGTGATACCTCAGAAGAAAGAGACGTAGAACCCGGAGATCCGGATGATGACAATATCAACGGAGGGGGCCCGAATGCAAATGAAGACGAAGACGACCATGACCCTGCGGGGCCATCCATATTTGACCTGGCGTTGAGAAAGACGGTAGATACATCAGCACCTAGTTATAGTTATGGTCAAAATGTAATGTACACAATCAGAATATTCAACCAGGGTACGATAGCTGCCAGGGATATAGAAGTAAGAGATACGATCCCTTGTGGATTTGAATTTGATGCGATGGATATTATCAATGCAGGATGGACACAAAGTGGCCAGGTGATAACAAGGACGATAACAAGCGTATTAAATCCGGGACAATCAACGGCCGTAATGGTCAACTATATAGTACGACCATGTTATACAGATCCGTCTACAGCCTGGACCAATTATGCAGAGATTGGAGAGGCTATCAATGACGAAACAGGACTTCCGGGAGAAGATATAGACAGTACACCGGATGACAACATGAGTAATGACAGCGGAGGTGTACCGGACTTTAATGGAAATACCAGCGGTACGGATAATACCATCGACAATGAAAATGGAGATGAAGATGATCATGATCCTCATCAGATACAGGTATTTGACCTGGCCTTACAAAAAATATTGATGACGGCCGGACCATACAATTATGGACAGATACTCACCTTTACGGTTGAAGTATTCAATCAGGGTAATGTGACGGCAGAAAACATCGTCATCAGTGATTATTTACCGGATGGATATAGTTTTGTGAATAATAATGGCTGGACAAGTGCCGGACCTGGATTATTGCAAAACACAGTAGCGGGACCATTGGGACCGGGCACATCAGTGCCATTGACTTTACAACTTACTTTGACAACGGGAACAACAAATGTATCCTGGGACAACTATGCAGAAGTGAGTTCGTCAGAGGATGATGAGGGCGTTGACCGCAGTGATGATGCAGACAGTGTATTGGATACAAATGAAAATAATGATAATCCTGTATTACCGGGAGATCCTGATGACAATAATATATTTGGACTGGGACCCAATGCAAATGAGGATGAGGATGATCACGACCCTGCTGCACCGGTAATAGTAGATATAGCACTAAATAAAACAGTTACGACAGTAGGACCGTACAGTTATGGTCAAACAGTAAGTTATGATATTTTATTAACCAATCAGGGCAATATTCCATTGACCAATATAGTGGTCAAAGACGAATTGCCATGCGGAATGACGTATAATGGTGGTAGTCAGCCATGGACAGTGGTTGGCAATGAAGCCACAACGACCTATACAGGAACTTTACAACCATTTGCATCGACGACGATTGGCATCATCGTGACATTAAATCCATGTTATACAAATCCGGGTACCGCCTGGACGAATATAGCCCAGGTAGTCTCCATGGAAGATGAAGACGGGGACGATGTGAGCGATGATGATATCGATTCAGATCCTGACAATGACGATCCGACAGAGGATGATCAGGATGATGAGACGTTGAATGTATTTGATCTTGCCTTACGCAAACAACTAACAACAGCACCACCTTACAATTACGGACAATTGCATACGTTTACGGTTCAGGTATTCAATCAGGGTAATGTAGCTGCGACTAATATTATAGTCAACGATTATGTCCCTGCAGGTTACGGTTTTGCTGCCAACAACGGATGGACAAGCGCCGGACCCGGCTTGATACAAAACACGATAGCCGGACCGATAGCACCGGGTGGAAGTTTAACGCTTACGCTACAAATGACGCTTCTACAATCAGACGGAGGAGAAAGAGATTGGATTAATTATGCAGAAATAGCATCAGGAAACGGACCAAACGGACCTGGCTTTGATGCAGATAGTTCGCCCAACAGCAATGGTCCAAATGAAAATGGGATAGTTCCCGGAGGATCAGGTGATGATGACATACTAAGCAATAGTGATACAGGCGTAGGCAGCCAGGATGATCACGATCCTGCCGGACCGTCCATCTTCGATCTTGCATTGACAAAAATAGCCACAACGGCAGCACCGAGTTATAGTTATGGTCAGGTGGTTACCTACGAAATAGAAGTTTACAATCAAGGTAATGTTGCAGCAAGTAATATTCAGATTGCAGACTACATTCCATGTGGCCTTCAGTTTAATCCGGCATTACTTAACAATGGCGGGTGGTCATTGGCGGCACCGGGCAGACTTTCCCGGAATATACCGGGAGTTTTGAATCCGGGATCAAGTACCACGGTATTGCTAGATTTAGTAGCAGTTGAATGTTATACAAATCCTGCAACAGCCTGGACCAACTATTCAGAGATTACTTTAGCGACAGATGAGACAACAGGAAATCAGGGCAATGATATTGACAGCGATCCTGATACGAACAATGGTAATGACAGCGGAGGAGTTCCGGACTTTAATGGAAACATAAGCGGAACGGATAATACCATCGATAATGAAAATGGAGATGAAGATGATCATGATCCTCATCAGATACAGGTATTTGACCTGGCGTTACAAAAAGTATTGACAACGGGCGGACCATACAATTATGGACAGTTACTCACCTTTACGGTTGAAGTATTCAATCAGGGTAATGTGACGGCAGAAAACATCGTCATCAGTGATTATTTACCGGATGGATATAGTTTTGTGAATAATAATGGCTGGACAAGTGCCGGACCTGGATTATTGCAAAATACGATAGCGGGACCATTGGTACCGGGTGCATCAGTGCCATTGACTTTAGAACTTACGTTGACAACGGGAACGACAGGAGTATCCTGGGACAACTATGCAGAAGTGAGTTCGTCGGAGGATGATGAGGGCGTTGACCGCAGTGATGATGCAGACAGTGTATTGGATACAAATGAAAATAATGATAATCCGGTATTACCGGGAGATCCTGATGATATAACATCCAGGGTGGTGGACCAAATGCCGATGAGGACGAGGACGACCATGATCCTGCCGGATTAGATATTATAGATATAGCATTAAATAAAACTGTTACGACAGCGGGACCATACAGTTATGGTCAGACGGTAAGTTATGATATTGTATGACCAATGAGGGCAATATTCCATTGACCAATGTAGTGGTCAAAGACGAATTGCCATGCGGTATGACGTATAATGGAGGCAGTCAGCCATGGACGGTGGTTGGTAATGAAGCCACTACGACCTACACAGGTATACTTCAACCATTTGCATCGACGACGATGAGCATCAGTGTGACATTAAATCCATGTTATACCAACCCGGGTACAGCCTGGACGAACATTGCACAGGTAGTTTCCATGGAAGATGAAGACGGGGACGATGTGAGCGATGATGATATCGATTCAGATCCTGACAATGACGATCCGACAGAAGATGATCAGGATGAAGAGACGTTGAATGTATTTGATCTTGCCTTACGCAAACAACTAACAACAGCACCACCTTACAATTACGGACAATTGCATACGTTTACGGTTCAGGTATTCAATCAGGGTAATGTAGCTGCGACTAATATTATAGTCAACGATTATGTCCCTGCAGGTTACGCTTTTGCTGCCAACAACGGATGGACAAGCGCCGGACCCGGCTTGATACAAAACACGATTGCCGGACCGATAGCACCGGGTGGAAGTTTAACGCTTACGCTACAAATGACGCTTCTACAATCAGACGGAGGAGAAAGAGATTGGATTAATTATGCAGAAATAGCATCAGGAAACGGACCAAACGGACCTGGTTTTGATGCAGATAGTTCGCCAAACAGCAATGGTCCAAATGAAAATGGGATAGTTCCCGGAGGATCAGGTGATGATGACATACTAAGCAATAGTGATACAGGCGTAGGCAGCCAGGATGATCACGATCCTGCCGGACCGTCCATCTTCGATCTTGCATTGACAAAAATAGCCACAACGGCAGCACCGAGTTATAGTTATGGTCAGGTGGTTACTTACGAAATAGAAGTTTACAATCAAGGTAATGTTGCAGCAAGTAATATTCAGATTGCAGACTACATTCCATGTGGCCTTCAGTTTAATCCGGCATTACTTAACAATGGCGGGTGGTCATTGGCGGCAGCGGGCAGACTTTCCCGAAATATACCGGGAGTTTTGAATCCGGGATCAAGTACCACGGTATTGCTAGATTTAGTAGCAGTTGAATGTTATACAAATCCTGCAACAGCCTGGACCAACTATTCAGAGATTACTTTAGCGACAGATGAGACAACAGGAAATCAGGGCAATGATATTGACAGCGATCCTGATACGAACAATGGTAATGACAGCGGAGGAGTTCCGGACTTTAATGGAAACATAAGCGGAACGGATAATACCATAAATAATGAAAATGGAGATGAAGATGACCATGATCCTCATCAGATACAGGTATTTGACCTGGCATTACAAAAAGTATTGACAACGGCCGGACCATACAATTATGGACAGTTACTCACCTTTACGGTTGAGGTATTCAATCAGGGTAATGTGACGGCGAAAACATCGTCATCAGTGATTATTTACCGGATGGATATAGTTTTGTGAATAATAATGGCTGGACAAGTGCCGGACCTGGATTATTGCAAAATACGATAGCGGGACCATTGGGACCGGGTGCATCAGTGCCATTGACTTTACAACTTACGTTGACAACGGGAACGACAGGAGTATCCTGGGACAACTATGCAGAAGTGAGTTCGTCGGAGGATGATGAGGGCGTTGACCGCAGTGATGATGCAGACAGTGTATTGGATACAAATGAAAATAATGATAATCCGGTATTACCGGGAGATCCTGATGATGATAACATCCAGGGTGGTGGACCAAATGCCGATGAGGACGAGGACGACCATGATCCTGCCGGATTAGATATTATAGATATAGCATTAAATAAAACAGTTACGACAGCGGGACCATACAGTTATGGTCAGACGGTAAGTTATGATATTGTATTGACCAATGAGGGCAATATTCCATTGACCAATGTAGTGGTCAAAGACGAATTGCCATGCGGAATGACGTATAATGGAGGTAGTCAGCCATGGACGGTTGTTGGTAATGAAGCCACTACGACCTACACAGGTATACTTCAACCATTTACATCGACGACGATGAGCATCAGTGTGACATTAAATCCATGTTATACCAACCCGGGTACAGCCTGGACGAACATTGCACAGGTAGTTTCCATGGAAGATGAAGACGGGGACGATGTGAGCGATGATGATATCGATTCAGATCCAAACAATGACGATCCGACAGAGGATGATCAGGATGATGAGACGTTGAATGTATTTGATCTTGCCTTACGCAAACAACTAACAACAGCACCACCTTACAATTACGGACAATTGCATACGTTTACGGTTCAGGTATTCAATCAGGGTAATGTAGCTGCGACTAATATTATAGTCAACGATTATGTCCCTGCAGGTTACGCTTTTGCTGCCAACAACGGATGGACAAGCGCCGGACCCGGCTTGATACAAAACACGATTGCCGGACCGATAGCACCGGGTGGAAGTTTAACGCTTACGCTACAAATGACGCTTTACAATCAGACGGAGGAGAAAGAGATTGGATTAATTATGCAGAAATAGCATCAGGAAACGGACCAAACGGACCAGGCTTTGATGCAGATAGTTCGCCTAACAGCAATGGTCCAAATGAAAATGGGATAGTTCCCGGAGGATCAGGTGATGATGACATACTAAGCAATAGTGATACAGGCGTAGGCAGCCAGGATGATCACGATCCTGCCGGACCGTCCATCTTCGATCTTGCATTGACAAAAATAGCCACAACGGCAGCACCGAGCTATAGTTATGGTCAGGTGGTTACCTACGAAATAGAAGTTTACAATCAAGGTAATGTTGCAGCAGGCAATATACAGGTGTCAGATTATATCCCATGCGGATTATCATTTGAACCGGGGTTGCCGAATAACACATTATGGTATATGGCAGGGGCAAACAGGGCAGCAATTGATCTGAATTACATTGTCCCACCTGGAACCAGTACGACTGTGTTACTTGATTTGAGAGTACAGGAATGTTATTCAAATCCAAATGATGCATGGACCAATATTTCTGAGATCACACTTGCAACAGATGTAAGTACCGGAAGTCAGGGATTGGATATCGATAGTGATCCGGACGGAATAAACGGAAACGACGCTGGGGGAGTTCCTGATTTTAACGGAAATACCAGCGGAACGGATAATACTATCAATAATGAAAATGGTGATGAAGATGATCAGGATCCGCATAAGATACAGGTATTTGACCTGGCGTTAAGAAAATTAGTTGACAACAGAGGTCCGTACATGATTGGAGAAACAGCAACTTTCAGAATAACTGTATTTAATCAGGGTAACGTACCGGCAGCCAATATTGTTGTTAATGATTATATCAGAAGCGGATTTACCTTCCCTCCAAATCCTGGATGGTCTATGATTACATTGCCTACACCTGCGGCTGATGGATTGCTTCAGTATACAATAGGCGGGCCAATGTCGCCGGGAACATCTCAGGAATTAACCCTTAATCTTGTTGTAGCCCTTGATATCAATCCTGCGGTTGCAGACTGGTTTAACTATGCTGAGATCAATTCTTCAGAGGATGACATGGAAGTCGACAGAAATGATGATGCTGATAGCTGGGGGAACACAAATTCTCCATATGAAAACAATGTATTACCTGATGATCCATGGGATAATGTTATTGACGGAGGCGGACCATTGGTGAGCGAAGATGAAGACGACCACGACCCTGAAAAGGTAATTGTTGTCGGAGGACTCGGAGACACAGTATGGAAAGACCTTAACGGAAATGGTATTCAGGAGTTGGGCGAACCAGGAATAAGAAATGTGATTGCCAGATTGTTGGATTGTAACGGTAATGTACTGGCAACAACACTCACAGATGCAACAGGATTTTATTTCTTCAACAATCTGATTCCCGGAAATTACCAGGTAAGATTTGATATCAGCGGTTTACCGGTAGGATGTCAATATACCTTGCAAAATCAAGGGGCAGATGATGAATTGGATAGTGATGTTGATTTGAACGGTCTGGGACCATGCACATATATAACTGGAGGTGAGTTTGACAGTACTTACGACGCCGGGTTATTGATTCTTGCCGAACTTGGAAACTATGTTTGGCATGACCTAAATGGTGATGGAATACAAAATTCAAACGAACCTGGTATCGGTGGAGTACAAGTAAATCTTTACCAGGGAGACGGAACTTTCTATCAGACCACTACGACAAATTCAAACGGGTATTATATATTTGAAGACCTTTATCCGGGAGAATATTTCGTAAAATTTGTAGGACCGTCTGGATTTGAATTGACTTTTCCCAACACTGGAAACGATGCAACGGATAGTGATGTTGACGGAACCAACGGAGAGGGTACAACGCAAACCACAACACTCGTATCAGGTGAAAGTGATATGACCTGGGACGCAGGATATTACACATGTATACCTGTCGGAGAGGTGGTTTGGTATGACTTCAACAAAAATGATATCAGAGATAGTTATGAAAATGGTATCAACGGGCTTGAAGTAAAAATATACAGAAGAGTAGGTAGCGCATGGCAATTGTTTGGTTCTAAATTTACAGGACACAAACCTGGTACACCATCTGATGATGGATATTGGAAGTTCTGCGTGCCGCCTGGTACCTACTACGTCAATGTTGATATGCCTCCATTAGGATTGGTGAGAGTAAGACCGAATGCAGGAGGAGATCCTAATAGAGACAGTGACCTTACCAATGCCAACGGTCCTATGTCAACTTCTAATTTCACCGTATTCAGCGGACAAATGAAATGCGACATCGGTGCAGGATTTTATCCGATGGCGACAACTGGTAATACAGTATGGATTGACGAAAACCTCAATGGTTTACAGGAAGGCAATGAACAAAACGTAGAAGGTGTCATAGTGGAAGCTCGAAACACACAGACAAATGAAGTTTTGGCAACCTCATTGACAGATCACAATGGAAATTATGAAATGGACTACCTTGAGAGAGGAGGCGTATATTTCAGATTCGAACTTCCTTCTGATTATCAAAGTTATTCACCTACTATAGCCAGAAACGGACAGGATAATATAGACAGTGACGTAGATGGAACTTATGGACCTGGTACAACCAGAATGTTTATTATGGAGCCTTCTATGGCAAATATGGATATTGACTTTGGTATCGCACAGAGTCCGTTGCCGGTAGATTGGTTGAATATTTCTGCCAAAAAAGTGGAAGACCATCATTTGATTTCCTGGGCAACTGCCAGAGAAGTAAATGCATCACATTACGTAGTGGAAAGAAAACGTAATAATGAGACAAACTTTACAGCCCTGCCTGGAGAAGTTAAAGCCAAAGGTTACTCTAATAAACGTGAGGACTACAATTATGCCGACAAAGATGTAGCATTGGGCGGGATATATGTGTACAGAGTTAAACAGGTTGATACAGATGGCAAATATACGTACAGCAATGAAGTAAGTGTAGTACAAAATGCAGTCAGTTCAATTGATATCTATCCAAATCCTGCCAAAGGTATGACCAATATGAATATACAGTTGGCCGCAGAGACTACACTGGATATCAGAATCTATGACAATGCTGGTGCACTGATAAGAAGTATTAAGTCAAATGAAACGATGGAGAGAGGATCTTATACAGAAACTCTTAATATCTCAGGACTGACTTCAGGTGTGTACAACGTACAGATTGACATGAACGGTGAGTTGATACAAAAGAAACTTATCGTTGTTGATTAAAATATAGTATAAAAATGTAGCATTCTCGAATTTTCAGGATTAACTAAAGTCCAAAAAAAATTCACTAAAGCACGGGGTGTCGGAACCTCGTGCTTTTTTATTTATTTAGATTGATGTTTTGTTGAAATAGGTTTAGCCAAAATCACAGCATTTTATTAATAAAGGAGCGGATTTATATTCATTTCATTTGATTTTAATCCAAAGAATAGCTTTTATTGTATTATTGAATGTACTTTTGTGACTCTGTTTAGGTATTTCCATGTAAACAGTGGAGGTTTTTCCATTTTTAATAAATAAAAGTAACGTCTTTTTCTTCTTTTAATCTTTGATCTCAGTATTTCACCATGAAATTGTTTTTATTTTCTTTTTTGTCACTAGTCTACGTCTTCTCATGTAAACCCAAACAGCATTATTTTAACCTTCAGGGTAAAACCATGGGAACATATTATAATATTACATTTGAAGACAAAGATAATGTGGTGTCTCAAAAAGCCATTGACAGTGTGTTGCTTGTTGTAAATTTGTCTATGAGCACATATATAGCAGAGTCAACCATATCCAAATTTAATAAGTCCAGGGACTCTTTTTGTTTTGATCACTTTTTGGATCCGCATTTTAATATTGTTTTCAAGAAAAGCAAAAGAAGTCCATCAGATAACGGGTGGTGCCTTTAATCCCGCTATTATGCCCCTTGTCAATTACTACGGATTTGGTTACGAAAAAAGTAAAAGGATAAACAAGGTTGACACCATTTTTATAAAAAAAACCTTGCCTAAAATTAATTTTGATTCCGTAACTCTGAAAATAGATTCCTCTGGAAAATTAGCTTGCCTTCATAAAAAGTTCACTGATGCTAAAATTGATTTTAGCGCCATTGCAAAAGGCTATGGTGTAGATTTGGCAGCGGAATTTTTACAAAAGAACAATGTAAAAAACTACCTTGTGGAAATCGGAGGAGAATTAAGAGCCAAAGGTGTTAATGACAGAAATGAGTCCTGGGTAGTGGGAGTCAACCGCCCTTCAGAAAATGCAAAATTAACGGAAGTTGAATTGTTGCTGAGTATTTCAAATGCAAGTATGGCCACCAGCGGTAATTACCGAAATTTTTACGAAAGTAAAGGTGAAAAATTCGCACATATTATAGATCCTTTTACAGGGCGCAACCGTCCGACGGATATACTGAGTACCACTGTCATTGCAGATGATTGTATGACGGCTGATGCTTATGCCACTGCATTTATGGTCTTGGGACTTGACAAAGCACTTGAACTTTGTGAAGATATTAAAGGAATAGATGCTTGTTTTATCTACGACCTTGAAGGGGATGGTGTTTTTGAATTTAAAATGTCAAAGGGATTTAACCGGTACATTCTCAACAAAGAATAGAGCTGTTTGAAAATATTTTTTAATTCAAACATTTCTGAAAAAGTTAATACTTGGTAAAAATAAATAACAGTAAACAAAACCATGGAAAATCATACAGACATAGAATTTACTATTGATAAAGACCTTGTTTTTTTTGATGTGGAAGCTACAGGACTGAATGTGTTGAAAGACCGTATCCTGCAAATTGCACTTATTAAATACACAAAAAAATTAGGTGAACCTGTTGAAAAAATGTATCTTATTAATCCGGGAGTTCCGATTTCTGATGAAGCCATTGCCGTACATGGCATTACTCCTGAAATGCTGAAAAATAAACCTTTATTCAGTCAGGTAGGAAAAGAAATTCTGGATTTTATAGGGGACGCAGATCTGGCAGGTTACAATTCAGACAGATTTGATATCCCTATGCTTATGGAAGAATTCCACCGTGTAGGTTTACATTTTTCCATTGAAAAAAGAAGGCTCATCGATGTTCAGAAAATCTTTTACAAAATGGAACCGAGAACACTTAAAGCAGCGTATAAATATTACTGTAAAAGTGACCTGATGGATGCACATGATGCCATGAATGACGTAAAAGCCACCATTGCCGTATTGAAAGGTCAGTTGTCTATGTATGAAGATACTGATTATACAGATGCTGATGGAAATGTTGTGGCAAAACCGGTTAAAAATGATATGAGCGCTCTCGCAGATTTCACCAACAATGAAGCCATTCTCGATGTAACCCAAAGGCTAAAATACAATACAAAAGGAGAGGTTGTTTTTAATTTTGGAAGATATATCGGACAACCCGTAAAAGAGGTTTTTATTATAGAGCGTAATTATTACAACTGGATTATGGAAAAAGACTTTTCCGCACAGGTAAAACAAATCGTTGAAAAGATTTATAAAGAAGAAGTTCTCAAAAGATGATGTTTAATGCCGGATGTATAACAAAAAAATTACCATGTCGTTATAAAAACATGATCAGGCGATTACCGGTTTTTATAATTATTGCAGTTTTGATTTTGACATTTTCTTCCTGTTACAAAAGGGTGGAAGGATGTCTTGATTCAGTTTCATCCAATTACAATCCTTTGGCTGACGACGCATGCAGCGGATGTTGTAAAAACCCTAATCTGACTATTTCCATCAAACATCAGATAAACGATACTTTTTATTCTCCAACAGACACCGTTTTTAACTTGAAAAATCAGATGTATAAGATTCTTGATTTTTCATATTACATTTCCGATGTCAGGGTTCGTTTTCTAAACGGAGATTTTCTCACCGGAATAAAAAAAGTAGATTACACCACCTCGGCCGGGAATTTTACTGTTGAAGACAATTTTATAAAAATCAGACCTGATGTCTTTGTGTATACAATCAATGAAATCAGAAATTTCGGAATTTTTGACTCTTTGTTTTTTGTGGCAGGTCTTGATGTAGGAATTCGCTCTGCATCCTCAATAAACGTTGCTAACAGTCATGTTCTGTCAGATAGTCTGTTTTTAAAAGATGAAAACAAACAAAAGATCTGGTGGCATGTTACCATCGCCAAGGGAAAAGATTTTTCTGATACATTGCAACTGAGTTTTGATTTGAATGAGCAGGAAGTTGACATGGTATTTGCGAAAAATCTTGAAACGAAACCCGGAAATAATGTTCCATTTACTATTAAGGTAAATTATGATGCCTGGTTTGAAGAAACTGATTTTGAAGCAGACTTATCGGAAATAAAAAATTCGGTTTTAAAGAACCTGAAAAAAGGTTTTATTGTTGAATAATAATGAGTATGAAAATACCTGATGATGTTAAACCTGAAGACAGGAAGTATTTCAGAACTTAAAATAAATTAATACAAAGAGAATTGTAATCGGTAAATTTGCGTTTTCAATTTTGTTTTTTGAAAGATGATGTAATATAAATATATGAAACGATTTTTGATTTATTTATTCTTTATAGTTTCATTCATGTTCATTTTGTCATGTGAAGATGAAAAAACATCGGGTGATTTGTCTCATATTTCCTACAATCCTCAGGAATATGTTCTCAATTACCCCGATCATTTTCCCAGGATGAACATTCCCGCTGATAACCCCATGACAAAAAAAGGGGTTGAATTAGGTAGATTTCTGTTTTTTGACCCTATTTTATCCATTGACAGCACGATTAGTTGTTCAAGTTGCCATGACCCATCCCTCTCTTTTACTGATGGCAGGTCTTCCAGTATTGGAGTAAATGGAAGAAGGGGAGGCAGAAATTCCATGTCTCTCATTAATATTGGCTTTATAAAAAATGGATTTTTTTGGGATGGCAGGGTCAATTCTTTGGAAGAACAAGCTTTAAAACCGGTGGAAGATACCCTGGAGATGAATAATACCTGGCCTAATGTGGTCAGGAAATTAAAAATACATTCTAAATATCCTCAATTATTCCGGGAAGCTTTCGGAATAGAAAATAAAGAAGATATTACCAAAGAATTGGTGGTCAAAGCCATTGCTCAGTTTGAACGGATTCTCATTTCAAAAGATTCTAAATACGACAGAATTGAACAGGGATTAGAAAAATACAATGACCTGGAATTATTTGGTCAAAAGATGTTTTTTGATGTAGATCCGGATATTCCGGATGCAGAGTGCAGTCATTGCCATAATGTACCTCTTTCTTCCTCAGATGATTACTTCAACAACGGCGTTCAAACGGCTCTAAACCTGACAGATTTTGCCGATAAAGGGCGGGGTGTTGTGACAGCTTCTGAATTTGACAACGGGAAATTTAAAGCCACTACGTTACGAAACATATTTTTTACGGCTCCTTATATGCACAACGGGAGCATGTCAACATTTGATGAAGTGATGGCGCACTACTCATCCGGAGGGTTGGATTCGAAAAACAAAGATCCATTGATAAATGATATTGCCAAAAAAAATCTGGGAGAATTTGAACTTTCAGCACTGAAAGCCTTTATCAAAACTTTTGAAGATCCGTCTTTTAATACCAAACCGGAATATCAAAATCCATTTTAACCCGAACCGAAATCAGATGTAAATCTGAATAAAGGTAATTTACTACAAACAGTTTGAAGACATAGGACAGAGCACTAGGCTTCTATTCTTTCTATCTGTGCACCCAGTGCATTTAAACGTGTATCAATATACTGATATCCGCGGTCAATCTGACTGATATTGTATATGGTACTTTCACTTTTGGCGGATAGTGCGGCAATCAGAAGGGATACTCCTGCGCGTATATCCGGAGAACTCATATGTATTCCCCTGAGTTTTGCTTTTCTTTCAAGCCCTATGACCGTAGCACGATGCGGATCACACAAAATTATTTGTGCTCCCATATCAATGAGTTTGTCAACAAAAAACAAACGGCTTTCAAACATTTTCTGATGTATTAGGATGCTTCCCCTAGCCTGAATCGCGACAACGAGAATGATACTGAGTAAATCAGGCGTAAATCCCGGCCATGGGGCATCATAAATAGTCATGATAGAACCATCCATAAAACTCTGTATTTCGTAAATGTCCTGACTTGGAATGACAATATCATCATTTTCAAACTCCATTTGAATACCAAGTTTCATAAAGGTGTCAGGTATCATGCCCAGATTGGGTATGGATACATTTTTTATACGAATGGAGGATTGCGTCATGGCGGCAAGTCCGATAAAACTTCCTATTTCAATCATATCAGGAAGGATGGAATGTTCCGTTCCTTTCAAAGAATCTACACCGTGAATAGTCAAAAGATTTGACCCGACACCTGAAATTCTTGCTCCCATATTGTTGAGTAATTTGCACAATTGCTGGATATAGGGTTCGCAAGCGGCATTATATATCTGTGTTATTCCCTCTGCAAGAACAGAAGCCATCAATACATTGGCTGTGCCTGTTACAGAGATTTCATCCATCCATATAAAACAACCTTTTAATTTATCTGCTCCTATATAATATTGGTCTCCGTCCGTATCATATTTAAAATCTGCACCCATTTTCTGAAATCCATGAAAGTGGGTGTCAAGCCTCCTTCGGCCTATTTTATCACCTCCTGGTTTGGGAAGGTATGCTTTTTTAAAACGCGCCAATAAAGGTCCGAGTAACATAACAGAACCTCTGATTTTTTTTGCATTTTCCTGATATTCATTTCCGGAAAGGTGACTTATATCCACCTCATCAGCCTGAAACGTAAAATCATGGGCATCGTGTCTGGTGACTTTAACGCCCAATCCCTTGACCAGAGATATTTGTTTCTGAATATCCAGAATGTCCGGCAGGTTCTTAATTCTTACCGGTTCAGACGTCAATAATACAGCACTTATAATCTGAAGGGCCTCATTTTTAGCACCTTGTGGTGTAATTTCTCCGGAAAGTGAGGCATTACCCTGCACTCTGAATGCTTCTTGTGACATGTATTTATAAAAGTATTTGGTAAATTTGGCTCAAATATATTAAGATTTTTTTTAATTTTAAATCAAATGTTCTCTAATCCATTTTTTGTCTGTTTTATTATCCGGGCTAATGTTTGGTTTACATCCATCAACAAATCATTTTTATGACAAAAAACCTGATTTGTATTCATCTTTCTGCCTTTTTGTCACATCGGATCAGGCTAATGGGAAAAATATTAACCTATTCATTACATGGTATAAAAATTGCAAATAAAGATAATCCTGAATACAACTTTGATTCAGGACAATTTGACAAAAGAAACAACATGTTTAATAAGACCATTTTTGGATTGGATAATGTGCAGGATGATGGAGAAAATATCCCTGTATTTACATTGGGAGATGATGAATTAAAATTTGATGATAAGTATAATGCTGTTTTACCGGTACTTGCTTTAAAAAATACGGTACTTTTTCCGGGTGTGGTCATTCCGATCACAGTAGGAAGGGACAAGTCAATAAAAGCACTGCAGAAAGCGGAAAAAGGGGATAAATTTATAGCAGTCCTGACACAAAAGGACGTCAACAATGAAAACCCGGAACCAGGAGATTTACATGAAATTGGGACGATTGCCAGAGTCATGAAAATTTTGAAAATGCCGGATGGAAACACCACCGCTATTCTTCAAGGCAGGAAACGTTTTCGTTCTGGTGCATTTCATGTTTCTGAAAAACTGATGGAAGTGGAAGCCTTGGTGATTGAGGATATTGTACCGTTAAAAAATGCCAATTTTAATGCTTCCATGTCTTCGGTGAGAGACTATGCCAAAAGGATAATCGAAATTTCACCCAATATACCGACGGAAGCCAACTTCATGTTGCAAAATATTAAAAACAATGGGTTCCTTATCAATTTTATTTCCTCCAATATGAATCTTGGAGTGGATAAAAAACAGGAGTTGTTACAGATGAATAATTTTGAAGAAAAGGCAGAATTATTGTTGAATCTCATGGATCAGGAATTGCAGCTACTTCAACTCAAAGACCAGATTGAATCCAGAGTAAGAGGAGATCTGGAAAAACAGCAAAAAGAATATTTTCTGAACCAGCAACTAAAAACAATTCAGGAAGAACTAGGGGGTAATCCTCAGGAAGAAGAATTGTTAAAACTGGAAGAAAGAGCCGGATTAAAAGTGTGGCCGGAGGATATAAAAAATGCATTTGAAAGAGAATTGCAAAAGGCCAGAAGGATCAACCCACAGATTGCAGAATATTCAGTGACCCTGAATTATCTCGAATTTATGCTTGACTTGCCATGGCAGGAGTATTCGAAAGATAATTTTGACCTCTTGAAAGTCAGAAAAGTCCTTGACAAGGATCATTTTGGCCTTGAAGATGTAAAAAACAGAATTCTTGAACATCTTGCTGTACTGAAACTGAAAGGAGACATGAAAGCACCAATCCTTTGCCTCGTCGGCCCTCCCGGCGTGGGTAAAACCAGTCTGGGAAAATCCATAGCAACAGCGCTGGACAGAAATTTTATCCGTATGTCTCTGGGTGGACTCCATGACGAAAGTGAAATCAGAGGACACCGGCGAACCTATATCGGTGCTATGCCCGGAAGAATCCTTCAATCCATAAAAAAAGGAAAAACCTCCAATCCTGTTTTTATTCTCGATGAAATAGACAAACTTGGAAAAGATTTCAGAGGTGATCCGTCTTCTGCTTTACTTGAAGTACTGGATCCTGAACAAAATACCACATTCCATGACAACTATCTCGATCTGGATTATGACTTATCCAAAGTTTTGTTTGTCGCTACCGCCAATTCTTTGAGTTCGATCCAACCCGCTTTGCTGGACAGAATGGAGATCATTGAGATTTCCGGGTATTCCACGGAAGAAAAAATAGAAATTGCCAATAAACATCTTGTTCCGAAACAACTCTCAGAACACGGATTATTGAAAAAACACGCGCAACTGAATAAAAATATTCTTGAGTTTCTTATTCAGAATTATACCCGTGAATCCGGCGTAAGATCACTGGACAGGACATTGGCAGCGTTGGTGAGAAGTATTGCCAAAAAGGTGGCCATGGATGAATCCTATGACATAAAAATCAACCAGCAACTGATACTTGAATCTTTGGGACCAGAGAAGTTTGAAAAAGGTGAATACACTAAAATTGAAGTTCCCGGAGTAGCTGTAGGTCTTGCATGGACACAAGTCGGGGGAGATATACTATTTATTGAAGCCAGTATCAGTAAAGGAAAAGGAAGGCTCGTTCTTACTGGAAATCTGGGAGATGTGATGAAGGAATCAGCGTCTACAGCATTGACCTATATCAAAACACATAGCGAATCTCTGGGTTTGAGCCCCGATATATTTGAAGAGTATGATCTGCATATACACGTGCCTGAAGGAGCTATACCAAAGGATGGACCAAGTGCTGGAATTACTATGATGACTGCCATATGTTCAGCATTTAAAAAAATTCCGGTGAAATCTTATCTTGCCATGACAGGAGAGATTACATTAAGAGGAAAAGTATTGCCTGTAGGTGGCATAAAGGAGAAAATTCTTGCAGCAAAAAGAGCGGGAATAAAAAAAGTGATTTTGTGTTATGACAATAAAAAGAATGTAAACCAGATTCCAAAAGAATATATTAAAGATCTGGATATTGTCTATGTTCAATCGATGGATGAAGTTTTAAAAATTGCTCTGGGTCCTAAAATTTTGTAATTTTTTTTATTAAATTTGTGACATAGTAATTTTTAAGCGTCTTAGAGATGTTATAACCAATACAATTACCCCGATTGAACCAAAATAATTCGGATTTTCAAAAGATTTTCAAAGATTATTATAATCCTTTGGTCAACTTTATTAACTATTATCTCAATAATATAGATGATAGTAAAGAGGTAGTACAAAATGTTTTTTTCAAACTTTGGGAGAATAAAGAATCTTTGAATGTCAGGATTTCATTCAAGTCTTATATATATCAGTCAGCAAAAAACACCATGATAGATTATATCAGGGCAAATAAAAAGCATAAAGGTCATACAGATGTCGATACTGAACTGATTCAAAGGATTGAAGACGTTAATCATACTGAACCGGAACCTTTTATAATCCGCGCAGAAATTCAAAAATTATTACTTGAAGCCAAACCCAAAAACCGGGAAATTTTTGAATTGAATAAATTCGAAGGTCTGACCTATGAAGAAATAGCAGATTATTTAAAAATTTCCAAAAGAACGGTAGAAGATAATATTTCAAGAACCATGATATTTTTAAAAGAAAGATTAAAAAACAATACAGAATTATTTAATTAACTAAAAAGGTATACTCCAAAGTAAAAAACAAAATAAAGGAATTTTTAGATGAAGCCGGAAAATAACAACAAATTGGATAAATGGATAGACGAAGGCCTTCGCCTTTCGCCCTATCACCATTTTGATGTTGATCAGGAGTTTTCGTCATTAATGTCAAAGATTAATGTAGTTAAAAAACCAGAGGTTGAAAAGACGGAAGATAAAAAACCTTCCACCAAATTATTCCTGATTTCTTTTCTCAGATATGCAGCCGTAATTTTGCCGGTTATTGGTGTTTTTTATTTGATTTCCCGACCTGTTACATTTGTCGAAACTAAAGTCACCCAAAATTTTAAAGACAGTATTACTCTTTTTGACGGTTCGGTAATAGTGATGGATGAAAATACAGTTCTTACCTATCCTGTGCGAAAAGAAGGTGTAGTAAACCGGAGAATTGTACTTGAAAAAGGTTCTGCCACTTTTAATGTGGTACCCAACGCGGAACTGCCATTTATTGTGTCTGCCTATCCTTTGGAAACGACTGTTACAGGTACTGTTTTTTCTGTTCAGAAAAATGGAAACCTGGTAGGTGTGACCATTAAGGAAGGTAGTGTCAAAGTGGTTAAAAAGAGTGAAAAAGCACCTCCTGTTATCATAAAAAAAGGAGATGAGATTCAAATCAAAAAAGGGGAATTCTTTAAAAAAGATTCTACCGGTAATATGGTTCAGATAACCCATTACACCTATGAATCAAGGCTCGTACTTGAAAAAATCGAACTGGCAAAAAAAGCAGAAGCCGAAAGACTGGCGAGTCTGAAAACCACAGAAAAAGGGATAAAAAATGCAGGTTCAACTTACAGACTCATTGATGTCATTGACTTTATAGATAAAAAGTTTAAAAAACAACTCAAATTTAAAAAGAAAAGAAGACTGGTAAAAGATGCCAAAGTGATGATAGATCTCAATGCCAACCTTCCCGTTATTTTGTCGGAATTGCAGGCACAGAAAATGATAGTATTTGAAAAAGGAAAATGTGAAAATTGTTACATTATTTCCGCGCTAAAAAAACAATGATAAAAGATTGTATCTCTACATGTTAAAAAGCCCGTTTACGGGCTTTTTTTTTATATAACACACAAAATCATAAAGTATTTAAAAAATATTTTTACATATTACATAAATATTTAATAAGTCTTTGTATATTTGCTTTTTATAAACCAGTTTTCGGTTTTAACCGGTTTATGAAAAGTATTTCAGAACTCAAAATAATTAAACGATGTCATTTTCGAAAATTTTACTTTGTCTGGGTGTATTACTTTCCTTTTCGGCGTATTCACAGGGAGATGAAAGCGGACAAAGACTACAATTAAGAGTATACCTTGAAGGTGCTTTAATCAATAATGCTAATGCTGTCAGTGAAGACGGAAGACCTCTGATGAGAGATAACTTAAGGGTCAGCCCTTTTACTGGATTAAATTATCTGCCTGCCAGCAATCCTTATCAGACAATTGTAAGTGAAGTCAATCTCAGCAATGCCAATGCCCATGTCGGAATAGGCAACAGATCTGATCTGGTATCTATTTCTGACCCTGATCAGGTATTTGGTGTGTTTGGTGACAATGCCATTGTTGACTGGGTTTTTGTAGAAATCCGCAAAGCAGGTGATACAGACAATGTTATAGCAACACGTTCATGCCTGGTACAAAGAGACGGCGATGTTGTTGATCTTGATGGTCAGAGCCATGTATGGTTTCCCGACCTGACTGATGAAACATTTCATGTAGCCATAAGACACAGAAATCACCTGGGAGTAATGTCCAATGTGGTTACCTCAGAAAATCTTATAGACTTTACTTCCCCTCAATTTCCGGTATTTGACTTTGGAACCACAAGAGGACAAGGTTTGAATTACCAGAATCTTTCTCAGAAAGTACATATCAACCAGGGCTACAGAACATTGTGGGCCGGTGATTTTAATGCAGACTGTAAGGTCAAATTTGCTATGCCTAATGATGACCTGACCATTGCTTTTTATGAGCAGGATTTTTCCGGTACAGGATACACTCCCGGATATTTTCAGGGTGATTTTGATATGAACAGCGTGGTTACTTTTTCAGGAGCCAACAATGACTCTTCATTACTGGAAGCACAGGCAAAAAATTACCACCTCAATCCGACACAACTTCCCAATTTCGATTACTTTATAGAACAAATTCCGGCAAGGAATTAAGAAAATAAATTTCAGGTAAAAGAAAAGGCGGTGAAATTGGTTTTCATTGCCTTTTTATTTGGGTTTAGCAATTGTCATCAAAAAACGGAGTGGCGCCGGCCTGAGGAATTGAAACAAACGGTCAAACCATCTCCATACACCCAACTGAAAATACTTCAGAATAATGTGACTGTGTATTTTCAGCAAATATTTATTCATAAAAATGGTCATATCGAATTTACTGCCTTCCGGAAAAAGAGGAATTACATTTTTTTCGTGAAAACTATGTAAATGGGCGTGTCTCGGAGTTGGTTTGTTGCAGTGAATACATAGGGAGAATTCAATTTTTTCATGATAAGGTGTGGTGATGACCAACACTCCTCCGGGTTTGAGGCAACGGTACAATTCCTTTACAAATAATTCGGGATTCGGAATATGTTCCATTATTTCAGCTGCAATAATGACATCAGCTGTATTGTCTTTTAAAGGCAAAAAGCAGGCATCGGCAACAAGACCAAAATGATGCGGAGACGGAAACCGTTCCAGTGCTTTTTTCGGATTGATGATTCCGATATCAGCAGAAATTACTTTTTTGCCCAAAGGCAGGCATTGTTGCGCCACCCAGCCATTCCCGCAACCTACATCGAGGATAAGATGGTGCTCTTTTTTTACATGGCTTACAATCATTTCGTGCAGCCTCTTTTGTTCAAATCGGGTTACAGCATCTTCATATTCTTCAGCATAATCAAAAACTTCAGCATCTTTCTGGTAATGTTCCGCGAAATGAATATGCTCATGTTGAAGGTATTTTGCAGGAAGTAAAACGGGAATTCCATCTTCCATCCTATAAACATCACCCAGCTCGTTTAGAAATGAATGATTTGTGTCATCGTACTTCAGTTCTTGTTTGTTGACAGGATCACATAGAACAGACCGGTAAAAGGATATTTTTTCCTCCAAACTCATATTTTGATTTTTTGCCAGTTGCCTTTGCGGAATGTATATACGGCGATTACCGCAATCAGCGATTCTGCAATCGGAATGGCAGCAAAAATTCCCGTTGTGCCTCCATTAAAGTAATGGGAAACAACGTATGCCAATGGAATCTGAAATAACCAGAAACCAAAGAAGTTAATCCATGTAGGTGTTTTTGTATCTCCGGCCCCGTTGATCGCCTGAATCATAACCATTCCCACACCGTAAAAAATAAACCCGGCGCCTATAATCCGCAAGGCTTCCACCCCGTAAGCCACCACCGCTTCTTCGGTGGTAAAAAACCTGATGATGGGTTCGGTAAGTATTATAAAAATCAGCATTACAAAAGCCATAAATACGGCATTCATCCGGGTGGCAATCCAAACACTTTTTTCTGCTCTCTGGACCTGACCGGCGCCAAGATTTTGTCCGATAAGAGTGGCTGCAGCATTACTCAATCCCCAGGCCGGAAGGATAAAAAAGACAACATTTCTGATGGCTATCTGATATCCTGCAGACGCATCCGGGCCTCCTGTTTCCGCAACCAACCGCGTGAGAACAATCCAGCTTCCTGAAGCAATGATAAATTGAAACGTTGCAGGCCAGGCTAAGGAAACAAGACTTTTAATAATCGGAATCTCAACACTAAAATGTTTTTTGGTGAGTTTGATAATGCCCTGACCGCGGAACATATGGAAAAGCTGATACACCACACCGGATGTTCTTCCCAGTACAGTAGCAATAGCTGCTCCTTCCAGGCCGAAACCATCCCAGCTTCCGATTCCGTAGATAAAAATCGGATCCAGAATAATGTTCAGCATACTGGCAATCCAGAGACTTTTCATGGCTATGGCTGCATTTCCTGCTCCTCGGAAAATACCATTGATCATAAACAAAAACATGATGACCTGGTTGGTTCCGAACATAATGGCGGTAAATGTTTTGCCCTGTTCGGCAACCTCTTCCGTTGCTCCCATAAACAACAATAAATCCTTCGCATAAACGATTCCAACTACGGAAATAACCAGACTCAGACAAAAGGAAAGCATTAAGGCCTGGAATGCAACAACATTTCCGCCTTCATAATTCTTTTCACCTATTCTTCTGGCAATCAGAGCCGTAACCGCTGTGCTCAGACCTATGGACAGTGAATAAATCAATGTGGAAAGGGCTTCAGTATATCCGACAATAGCAATAGCAGAAGAACCCAGTTTGCCTACAAAAAACATATCGACTAAGGCAAATACACTTTCGAGAGACAGTTCGAGGATCATGGGAATTGCCAATAAAAATATGGCTTTATTGACACTGCCTTTGGTGTAGTCGTGTTCTTCTCCCCGGATAGCATCTCCGAAAATTTTCCAATAATATTTTAGTTTATGCATAATCAAAAGAGTAAGGGCACAAAATTAATGGTTTTATGTTACGATAAAGTAATAAACAGAATATTTCCGGTAGACCGTCTCATCTTCTTAAAATAATTATTACTTTTGTGCATCTGAAGAAGTGACATAGTTGGATTAAAATAGGAATGCTTTCAAAGAATAATGTATGTATGATATAATTCTGGCTTTTATCACCGCTTTTGCCCTGACATATTTGGCTATTCCCTCTATTATCCACATTGCCATTAAAAAACACCTTGTTGACGAACCCGGCGAAAGACGATCCCACAAAGTCAGCACTCCTTCTCTTGGCGGTATCGGTATTTTTGCAGGTATGTTGTTTTCCATCATTATGTGGACACCGTTTAATTATTTTGGTGATCTACAGTATATATTATGTGCCTTCATAATTATTTTTCTCATAGGGGCCAAGGACGACATTGACCCGATGTCCCCTTCAAAAAAATTTGCCGGAGAACTGTTTGCCGCCGCGATTCTGGTATTTAAGGCCAATGTCAAACTGACCAGTTTATACGGTATTTTCGGCATTTTTGCCTTACCGGAGTGGGCGACCATTGTATTATCCATATTCACCATCATTGTCATCATCAATGCTTTTAATCTTATTGATGGTATCAACGGATTGTCCGGAAGCCTTGGATTTTTGATTACTGCAACGTTGGGCTACTGGTTTTATCTCGTGGACAGTGTGGAGATTTCGACAGTGGCCTTTGCGCTTTGTGGATCTATAGTGGCTTTTTTGCGATATAATATTACCCCTGCCAAAATATTTATGGGAGATACGGGAGCGCTTTTACTGGGCATGGTTTGTTCCATTCTGGCCATCAAATTTATAGAATTACACAACGATATACCGGGTTCTGTGTATACATTTGCGGCAGCACCCTCTATGGCAGTTGCCATTCTTATACTACCGTTATTTGATACACTCAGGGTTTTTGTCATCAGGGTATTCAACGGCAAATCGCCTTTTCATCCGGACAGGTTGCATATTCACCATTTACTGATTGACATCGGACTTTCGCACACACAGGCTACGGCTTTACTATTTGTTACCAATGTATTGTTTATTTTATTGGCCATCAAACTACAGCATATCGGAAATCTGGCCTTGCTGATTGTTTTACTGGTAGCTGCTGTAATATTATCAATAATTGTATCCAGGGTAGCGAAAAATAAAAAAGAAAAAACGGCTGAATGAAAACCCTTGCTTTGGTTTTTTTAGGTGGTGGACTGGGGAGTGTGGTGCGTTATGTATTTTCATTGTGGTGTGTGCTACCTTTCGGAAAATGGTTTCCCATGGCTACTTTTATGGCTAATATTGTCAGCTGTTTTATACTTGGGATGGTTCTTAAAAAGTTGGCAGGTCAATCCATAGATGCAATGTCCTGGCATTTCCTATTGGTGACCGGATTTTGCGGAGGATTCAGTACCTTTTCCACTTTGAGCCTTGAGGTTTTAAACCTTATAAAGATGAACTTACCAGGTCAGGCTATGGCTTATATACTCATCAGTGTGTTGAGCGGGCTTGGTTTTTTATGGATAGGATTGAGGGTTTGAAAATTGAAAATGGAGAATGGAGAATGGAGAATGGAAAATGGAGAATTGAAAATGGAAAATGGAAAATGGAAAATGGAAAATGGAGCTCTGAGCTCTCATGATTTTGGTTGACAAATAGCCTAATTGACAAATCGACAAAATCATGGAGGCACCGTGTAAAACCTTGCACGGCCTAGACAAAATAAAAGGGAATCCCATAGGATATTTCAAATCTATAGGGCAGGCTAAGCATAGCGTATTGATCTTATTGACCTACAATCCATTCAATTTCAACACAGCAGGAGACATTATATTAATTGTTGACCCTGGCTGCATCAACAAACTTTTGATTTCATCATTGGTAGTTACCGTGGGGAAGAGGACAGCATTGCCCGGTATCACCACGTCACTCGTGAGCGTAGGCTGGATGCCGCATTCCCAGTTGGCAGCAGTATGCCAGTCGATACTGAGTGTTCCACGCCACTTGACCAATGATCCTAAACATTCTTCAAAACTATCAAAATCATATCCATCATCATTGCCACCTTTGTAGATAGCTAGTATCGGATTGTCCGGTTCTGCAAATGCGAGATCGTCATATCCATCATCATTGCCACCTTTGTAGATAGCTAGTATCGGATTGTCCGGTTCTGCAAATGCGAGATCGTCATATCCATCATCATTGCCACCTTTGTAGATAGCTAATATCGGATTGTCCGGTTCTGCAAATGCGAGATCGTCATATCCATCATCATTGCCACCTTTGTAGATAGCTAGTATCGGATTGTCCGGTTCTGCAAATGCGAGATCGTCATATCCATCATCATTGCCACCTTTGTAGATAGCTAATATCGGATTGTCCGGTTCTGCAAATGCGAGATCGTCATAGCCATCATCATTGCCACCTTTGTAGATAGCTAGTATCGGATTGTCCTGTTCTGCAAAAGCAAGATCATCGTAGCCGTCATCATTGCCACCCTTGAAGATGGCGAGTATAGGATTGTCAGGCTCTACATATGCGAGATCGTCGTAACCATCATCATTGCCACCTTTGTAGATAGCTAGTATCGGATTGTCCGGTTCTGCAAAAGCGAGATCGTCATAGCCATCGTCATTGCCACCCTTGAAGATGGTGAGTATAGGATTGTCAGGCTCTGCAAATGCGAGATCGTCGTAACCATCATCATTGCCACCTTTGTAGATAGCTAGTATCGGATTGTCCGGTTCTGCAAAAGCGAGATCATCGTAGCCGTCATCAACTCCACCTCGATATATATTGAGCATATTTACGGTGGTTGTTCTGTTTGTATTTTGAGTGCCGCAACTGGAGTTGATATTGATATGCATCTCTATAAACTGGCTCATGGTCAAAGCATCATACGTAATGGAAAGAGGTGTCGTACCTGTAGCTATGATGATGTTGCTTGTGGCATTTCTTAAGGTAATAAAATCTGTACCTTCCGAGGATGCATAGGTGCACGTGCTGCCATCGATATAGCCTGTGGTCACATTGTAGTCACCAGCATATTGATCGGTTGCTATGGTGTTGAGCCCTTGAGTCAAATTAAAATTGGCTGTAGGCCATTTAACGGCATTATTGCATCCACAAGTCATTAATACAGAGGATACTCTGGCTGAGTTTTCAGTACCACATGCTGCATTGGTATTGATGTGTACTTCTATATTGCCATCAGCGGCAAAATATAAGATGGTAAGCGGTGATGGACCTGCAGCTATGACATCGTTATTGCTTGATTTTCGCAGCGTAATAAAGTCGGAAGACACGGATGATGAAAATACCAAGGTGGACTGATCCTGGTAGCCCGAAGTCATGCTATATTCACCTGCAAAGATGTTACTTACGATCACATTATTTCCACAAATTACGTTAACGGTACCAGCAGGCCATTGAGCAGTGTTGTCGCACTGTGCTATGATCTTATTATTAAGTATAAAGAATATAAGAACAATGGTCAGAAATTTATATTGTTTCATCTATGATTCGTTTACATAATTATGAATTAGGGTCGACTGCCAATCCATTGCCCATTGCCCATTACCCATTGTCATTGCCCATTGCCGATTGTCCATTGCTCATTGCCAACCCCGGCTAAGGGGCCAACCGACACCCACGACCACCGTCATTGATGCTGCGATTGACATTAGTATAGGCTGCAGCTTCGCGGTGAGACAAACGGAGGTCGATGACAACGGAAATCCAAGAACCACCACGAACGCCGACACCTATGGCATCAATATCAGGCCATGCAGCAGTATTGGCATTGCCGGAGCCTGTAAGCGCTCCATTGCCATGTAAGCCTGTAAATAAGCGACCAGTAGGATTTCCTACGGTGACAGGCCGCTCCAATAAGTTTCCGCTTAGCTCCATGATACCATAATAAGATGCTCCTGATGATGATCTTGTAGTGGCTGCCTGAGCAAAGGTACCTGATCGCATAGGGCCTTGCACTCCAGGAGCAGAATTGTATGTACAGTTTGACCCAACTTGGGCTATTTCATTATTAAACCCAGAATTTGTGATGGACGTAGCACCTGTTATTGTAGTATTGCCCCAGGCATATTCATTGGCTACTGCCACTTTATTGCCACGACCTGCCTTTTCGAACTCCAGCTCCGTCATGGGTCGGAGTGCCGCCCAGGCCAGATAGGCCGCTACATCTGCCCATGACAGCCAGTTGCAGGCGATGCTCTGACCATCATTGGCTTCATTATAACCGCCATCATTGTCTAGATTGCAAGCATATACTGCAGGTGTGGTACTCGCTACTCCGGGTGTCATGATGTCTATACCATTTCTGAACAAAGTACCCGTAGTCATAGCGGCAGTACCTGCAGCTGATGTAGGTAGCACTGCAGTACGAGTCACTTGTTGGGCATAAGTGAGCATATTGAGAAAAGCCACATACTGGCTCTGGGTGATCTCATACTTCATACAGTAGAAGTCATTGTAGCCTTTGGGAAAGGCAGCAGGGATTGGACCCAATTGATCACCTGAAAATCCAATACCTGCATAGTAAAGATTACCTGCTGCAGTTCCTACTGTGATGGCAGCTTCACTGGTGATCTGGTAGGGATTGGTCGTAGTAGGGTGGGTGTAAAAGGCACCGAATTCTGTACCGCCACTGCCTACGTAAAAGCTACTCTGTGGTACATAGACCATCTCGATGGCCATGACATATACTTCTACAGGGTCGCCATCAGCCAGACCATCGCTGCCATAGTCCCATCGGAGCTGTACACCCGTATAGCTCACCGTACCCTGACCGAGATCAGTTCGATGGATGAAGACTCCATGGGCACCACCGCTGCCAGTATCATTGCTGCTTTTGATATTGCAGTTGGCAGGTTCTGTGTGGCCGTCTCCGCTACCGGTCCCATTGACATAATGCAAGGTCGCATGGTGCCAGGTAGTCTCTGTCTTATCCCGCCACTTGACAAAGATCCAGGCAGCATCATGGTTCTGCGAACCGCCATTGATATTCCATGAGTTGTCCCACGAGATATTGAAGTTAATAAGTTGATAGTCTTCGGTTGTGTTTTTGTCCGATAGGCTTACATTGGTGACATCTACATTGTTGGCTATAAGCAGGCTAGTTGTACAAATCAACAGAGCGGTGAGGGTTAAAAATTTTAGTTTCATGGTTATTTATGTAAGACATTAATAAAATACGGGGCAAAATACATTAAAATGGTGAAATTGAAAATTTATTTAATATACTGTTGTAATATTTTGATAAACGGTATGATATGAGATAAATGGGCAATTTGGCAATTTCCTGCGGAGCAATGGGCAATGGGCAATGAGCAAAGAGCAATTTACTATGTTGTCAGCATGATATTGATTTTATTTACCCCCTACGAAGTTTCGATTCAGATTGACAAATAGCCAAATCGACAAATCGACAATAACTGAGGTTGAGGTTAAGATTGAGGTTGATAAAATTCCAACTTTGTTTATATTTCACCTCATGTAGAATTATCGATTCAGATTGACAAATAGCCAAATCGACAAATCGACAATAACTGAGGTTGAGGTTAAGATTGAGGTTAATAAAATTCCAACTTTGTTTATATTTTCTATCGTGAGGAACGTTGATTCAGCTTATCAAATAGTCAGCTTGTCACTTCGTATATTTTCAAAAGAATCAAAGTCTCTTAACATCTTAATCATAAGTTCAGTTGCTGTAAGGAAAAAAAATTCTATACTTTTGTACTTTACTGAAATTAAAATATTTTTGAAAATGTATTCCTTCATTTCAGGATACATTTCCGGCAACCATCAAAAAAATATTACGCCATGAAACTGGAACACCGCAAACAAAAAGTAGTGCCCTTACAACATTTCCTTTACAGGCTCGGAGTGTACGGACTTTTTGCCATGGGATTAATTTTGTTTTCTGTAATGGTAGGCATGGCAGGATACCATCATTTTGGTAACATTTCCTGGCTGGACAGTTTTTATATGGCGTGTATGATTCTGACAGGGATGGGTCCTGTTGTTGAAATGACAACTTCCTCAGCCAAAATATTTTCTTCGCTTTTTGCATTATACAGTGGCGTTACTTTTCGAAATATATTTCGCTGAATTTTCATTTAATAAAGTCACATATTTTTTAAAATAAATTTATTTTTATTCTTCCGTTTTAAACATAATTATTATTTTTGTATTGATTAAACATATTTTACAAACTATATACTCCTTTTTAGTGTAAAGTAAGCATATTTTATTTTTTTAATTTTAATAAATCAAATGTAATATGAAACCTTCCGTTATTGGTTTATGTGTGTGGGCAGCCCTGACATTTACCGCTTGTGATCTTTTTGACGACTCTCCTTGCGGGCCAAAAAAAGTATTCGACCTCTATCTATTAGGTAGCAGCATTGTCGATACTACAACAGGATTCTATTATTCATATATGAATGGTTCAGACAGGGTGTTTCAGTGGAGTCAATTGGTGGAAAATGTTTGTCCTGAAGAACATGTAAAAGTAGATTGCCGGGTGGCTTTACTTGACGAAACTACCACAGGAATCAATGCCAGGGGCAGTGTCAGCTGGCTCTTTCTTTTTGAAGAAAATATTCCCATGACAAAAAACGGCAGTGATTTGAAAGGAAAAGGTGAAGCAGGATTAAAACAAGCGTTTGATACAGAACCGGGGTGGTGTGTACCTACATTAGAAATATATTTTCCCTCCAAAGGAAGTTACGCTGCGGATACAGCCTTTTTGAAACAGAATGTTATTTCAGTAGAATTAACGGCCAATTACAGGGAGTTAAAATAATTGGTATTCATTTTTTCTGCCGGTTACCTCAAATTTGAAAATGAGACAACATCAATTTGTCTGATAAGACCGTTCACTGCACTCACGTAAAGAAAAATCAATTTTTTATGATTAAATAATTCATCCGGGTAAGAACTGTATACAAACACAAAATTTCTCGGTCTCTAAAAAAAGCCATTGCTATTGCCATCTGATCACAAATCCATCCCGATAGCCATCGGGACATTAAATCATTACATCAATAAATCATTAAATCATTACATCATTAAATCCTTGTATTATATTATCCCCATATTTCCATTATTAAACAAAATTGTAATCACTTTTTCAAATAATATTTTAAATTTGTATATCATTAAGAACCTGAGAGCATAGGTTATGAACACAGTCACTGGTGTGAGGTTGCTGCGACCTATCGACGGCGAAGCCATGCTGACAATTTGACTTTACCTAAGTCGTTTGATGACTACTTCCCTGTCAGAAAAAATCATCCAGGAAAAGTCGTAGATGTAGTTTACCATTTTGTTGTTCGAATTAAGGTGGCAAGAGGTAATGTAGTGCCAGTTAAATTTTTTGGCATCCAGCATTTCCCTGGAAACTTTTTTATACCCCCCGTTTTTTCCAAGAATTTCAAGGAGAATAGACCTGTTTCGATGAAGTATTTTATCAATTTTTTCCGCAGCCGTCAAGGTAACAGCAATTAATTTTTTATGATAAAAAGTTTTGCATTTTACGCTACAAAAAATTTTATCAGATCTACCTGAAAACATGTTCGGGCATATTTTGCATTTTCGTTTCATAGCAATTAATTTGTGACAGTAATTTTCAAATATTAAGCCACTACAACTTAAAGACATAAGCAATTATAAGTACTGAAATTGCAATTTGTTTTTATTGTGATTCAGGCATCATAGTTCTGGTAGTTGGGTTAGTGTTTTTCAAAATTAAAAGTATAAATAAACTAGAACCGTTCCGAAACGAATAAGTTCACAATGGGTTGAAAACAAAACCATTGGAAGTTGTTTTTTTTTTAGAAAAAAGCAGTTAAAGTTTGGGTAATCGGGCATAGTGTTTTTCAAAATTAAAAGTATAAACAATCCACAACCGTTCCGAAACGAATAAGTTCACAATGGGTTGAAAACAAAACCATTGGAAGTTGTTTTTTTTTTAGAAAAAAGCAGTTAAAGTTTGGGTAATCGGGCATAGTGTTTTTCAAAATTAAAAGTATAAACAATCTAGAACCGTTCCGAAACGATTAAGTTTACAATCTGTTGAAAATAAATCCATTGAATCCCTGTTTTTTGTTGAAAACTACACAATTTTGCAGGAAAAAAGCAAAATGGTTACTGTTCAAAAAATCATACACCGTGACAAAACTTGTATTTTGCTGAGGTGTCAGCCTAATGAAGATATTGTACAAAAAATCAGAAAATTGCCGGATTCAAAATACAGCCGGACGCATCAATGCTGGTATATTCCGTACGAAAAGGAAAACTGGCATTATTTTATTCAAACAGGATTACCTTATGTGACAGAATCTTCAGGAACCACGGGCAGTGCAGAGCCATTACGTGAAAATACCGACAAAAAGATAGTTAAAGACCCGGAGCCTGATGATAAGCCAGAAAAAAATGTAATACATCAAATTGAGATTCACTATAATAATCAAAGATTATGGGTAAAAATACCCTATCGTCCCGCAGATGTTTCAATGATTAAAAACCTGCATGGCGCTTACTGGAATAATGGACAGAAATTATGGAGTGTTGTTGGAAATACTGACAATCTAGCCAAACTTCAATCTCATTTTAATTATTGGAGTCCTGAAATATATGGTCGTATTTATAATCTGATCCTCGAAACTTGTGATCCAAAAATTGTAGAAATATTCAAAACTCCTGAATACAAAGATGTTATTTGTGTAAAACTAAAAGGATATGGAATTGATCAACATTTTATTCAACAAATCGCGAATGCAAAATATGACCCTGAGTATAAACGATGGGTTGTTCCAAAAGAAGATTCTATCATTGCCGCAATATTAACACACTTTTCCAGTAATGGCACAAAAGTCATTAATCGCCTTTGTCAAAAAAATAAACAATACAACCAAACAAACTATAGTAATTCCGAAAAACAGCAACACCTTATATCTAAATTTTCACTTGACTATCAGGAATTAGTCAAACAATATACCGATGTCATGCTCAGAAGAAATAACAGCTGGAGCACGATATATACTTATGTACCAGAAATGGTAAAATATGCTGAAGCACTTGGAATACAAAATATTGCGAAAGCAGACCATACCTTAATAAATGAATATTTTAACCACCTGGCAGGAAAAAAAATAGCAGTAAGTACCATTCATACCTCAATAAACGCTGTCAAATACTATTATCAGAAGGTCATCTTCAGGATGGACCTTAAAATAGAACAACTCGTCAGGCCTAAAAAAGGATTTCATTTGCCCACCATACTAAGTACACAAGAAGTAAACCGACTATTAGAATGTGTCTCCAACACCAAACATATCGTCTTGCTTTTTATCCTCTATGGTGGAGGTCTCAGACTCAATGAAGTGATCTCCATGCAAGTCAATGATATATGGTGGGACCGAAACCAAATGCTGATACGCAGTGGCAAAGGAAATAAAGACCGGGTTGTTATGCTCAGTCAAACCCTTAAACAATTACTCAGAAAGTATTTTAATGAGTTTATGCCGCAGCAATGGTTGTTTGAGGGACAAGACAATCAAACTCAATACTCAGAGCGAAGTGTACAGAACGTGGTAAAAAATGCTGTCAAAAAAGCAGGTATTACCAAAAAAGTGAGTCCTCACACTTTACGACATTGTTTCGCGACGCACCTCCTGGATGCCGGCATTCAATTGCCCTATATCCAGACATTACTAGGTCACAAGGACGTAAAAACAACGATGATATACACTCATGTCACTACCCAAAGTATATCGCATGTTGTGAGTCCATTGGATAACTTGTCACCATCTGTCAATCGATCCTGAAAGCAGGGTCAGATGATAAATTCTGATGCACGAAAAGAGAAGGCAGTACCATGCCGTTTAATCTTTTTGTTTCCTATCAAGCCCCTGGTGGTACGCGTGGTATAGGTCATACGGCAGCAAAACCGGCCCCAACATCAGTAAAAACGTCAAAGCAGATGACCATTTGATAGATATTCTTTTACAAATCAATGATTTGTATGGGTTTACTATTAGCTTATTATAAAAAAATGAAGTAAACAGAATAATTTTTATAAAATATAATATATTTGGTGCGTAGATTAAATAGTTA
>JADKAS010000003.1 GCA_016715245.1 Saprospiraceae bacterium | reverse complement strand
CAGCAACTTCACAAATCATGTCCCAGAGTTGGTTCAGACTTGTTCTTTCGCCACAAGCAACGTTGTAAATCTGGTTGACGGCTTCTTTACTGTCAGTAAAAAGACTTAAAATATTGGCTTCAACAGCATTATCCACAAAGGTAAAATCTCTTGAATTTGTGCCATCACCATTGATATTGGGCGCTTTTTTTTCTAAAGCCGCTTTAAAAAAAAGAGGTATTACTGCCGCATAAGCGCCGTTAGGGTCCTGTTTCGGACCAAAGACATTAAAATACCGAAGTCCGATATATTCAATGCCATCAGTTCTTGCAAAAACATCGGCATACAATTCATTGACATATTTTGTTACTGCATAAGGAGACAAAGGTTTTCCGATCTTGTCTTCCACCTTTGGCAGTCCGGGACTATCACCATAAGTGGATGATGATGCCGCAAAAACTACTCTTTTCACTCCCTGCTGCAATGCCGCCTGAAAAATGTTGAGTGTTCCCGTGATATTCACCTCATGTGTTGTCAGAGGATCTTTAATACTTCTCGGCACGGAACCCAAAGCTGCCTGATGTGACACAAGATCCATTCCTTCACATGCTTTCAGACAGGTCTCAAAATTCCGGATATCTCCTTCCAGAAATTCAAACTTCGGATGATCTTCAAATTCAGACAGATTTTTCCGAAATCCTGTTGCCAGATTATCCAAAACCCGAACTTTTTTGACCCGATCATCTGCTAATAAGGCGCCTACGAGATTGGAGCCGATGAAGCCGGCGCCACCGGTTACGAGAATGTTTGGTGATTTGTCAATTTGGTGATTTGTCAATTTGGTGATTTGGTTATTTGTCAATTTGTTTTATTTGTCAATTTGTTTGTGGAAAGCATTAAATTTGTTTGTCAATTCAAGAATTTGCAACCTATGAAGTTTTCTAAAGTTTCCAATTTTATAAAACCAACTTTTACTGAAAATCTTAAAAAGTTGAACACTTCAATTGAAGGAGCAAAATGCGACTTCAAAGAAGCTTTCTCTGATCATTTCTCTTCTACTCAATCCTTCTGCTATGTTGGCGGAAATTGATTAAGTGCCCTTCTCAATTGATTTATTAATCCAAATTTTTCTGAATCAGGAAAATTTTGGTAATTTTAAATTAAGCAGCAAGTTCCATTGAAATTTTCCAGATATCCAGCTTTTCAAAATTATATGTATACACCTTACTTTTCTTTATTTCTCTAAATTATCAAATCGACAAATTATCAAATCGACAAATTGACAAATAAACAAATTGACAATATTAAAGTCTTCCGTCCACCATTTCTTTCGGCAAAAACGCCTTCACATCATACACCACAGAATTTGATTTTTTAAGAATTTGCAAAGGCAAACTTTCAAAAGTTTTATGCGATACGGCCAGAATAACGGCATCATATTTTTATCAGGCAATGAAGTCATCGAATGAATGCCATACTCATGAAAGACTTCTTCAACACTTGCCCATGGGTCATAAACGTCAACATTGAGGTCGTACGTTTTTAATTCGTGGTAGATATCAATAGCTCGTGTATTTCGTATATCCGGACAGTTTTCTTTAAAGGTAATACCCAACATTAGAATATTACTCCCTTTGACGATAATGTCTTTTTTGACCATCAGTTTGACCACTTCTGTGGCTACGTGCTGACCCATGCTGTCATTAAGTCTTCTGCCGGCCAGTATGATTTCCGGATGATATCCCACTTCCTGCGCTTTTTGTGCAAGGTAGTATGGATCAACACCAATACAATGGCCTCCGACAAGGCCCGGTTTAAAAGGAAGAAAATTCCATTTGGTACCTGCCGCTTCCAATACCTCATGCGTATCGATTCCTAAGCGGTTGAAAATCTTGGAAAGTTCATTGACAAAAGCAATGTTGATATCCCGCTGGCTGTTTTCAATAACTTTAGCTGCTTCCGCGACTTTGATGGAAGCTGCTTTAAACGTGCCTGCAGTGATTACTGAATTATACAATTGGTCAATAATAGTTGCAGCTTCCGGTGTTGACCCGGAAGTAACCTTCAATATTTTTGATACTGTATGTTCTTTATCCCCGGGATTGATGCGTTCAGGACTATATCCGACAAAAAAATCCACATTCATTTTAAGTCCTGAAATTTTTTCAAGCACGGGAACACATTCATCCTCTGTGACGCCGGGATAAACGGTGGATTCGTATATAACGTAATCCCCTTTTTTTAAAACTTTCCCTACTGATTCACTGGCTTTATAGAGAGGCGTCAGTACAGGTCTGTTGTTTTTGTCGGTTGGGGTGGGTACGGTTACAATAAACGTATTACAATACTTCAAATCCTCCAAGCTGGTCGTAACAAATAATCCGTCGTTGTCAAAATCAAGTGCAGAAGCTAATACTTCATGTAATACATCATCTTCCACTTCAAGGGTTAAGTCCTTACCACTATTGAGTTCATCTACTCTTTTTTGGTTTATATCAAACCCTACCACGGGATATTTTTTGGCAAATTCAACGGCCAGAGGCAATCCCACATATCCCAAGCCGATTATGGCTATTTTATGCTTCATATATAATTGTTAATAACAAATATTCTCTTAATTTGACCCTCATGGCAAATGTTCCAAATCATCCAGATCTTTAAATCTTCCAGCATATTTTTTAGCCTCTTTAAGATGATTCAAATGAATGATTTTTAAACGGATACCATCAAAAACTTTAAAATCTGCATGCTCATACACATCATCAAAGGTAAATTGTGCCAGTTTAACCATTAGGTCTATGGCTACCGGAGGTCTGCCAAACGTGAATACATCGGTTTCCCCCGGGTTTAGAAAGTCTTCCATGGAGATTGCATCCGTTGGTAATCCAAACAATGCACATGCTTTCATCAAATTATAGTAATTTTTTTCACATGGTTCCAGAAACAAATCTAAATCTCCTGTTACCCGGTTATACCCATAAAAGATAACTGAATATCCTCCAACCAAAACATATTTTACGTTAGCCTGATTCAATGCATTCAGAAAATCTCTGAAGTCGTTATTGAATATACTATTGGCCATGTATTTTTCTCTTGCCTGAAAATATTTTTTCCATTTTAGGCCATTCTTTTCCGACAAAATGATAAGCTGCCTGCATCATTAATAAAAATGCTTTCGCCCTTTTTTCATCTGACATCTGACGGTAAAAATCCTGATGTTTATTGGCCTCCTCAAGACTTTGTTTTTTAAAATACGTTTTGTCCATATAAGAAATTAAATAAAAATAGCCAACATTTAGTCCACATCCACATCATGACCCATTTTATCTTTTTTGGTTTTGAGATACCCTTTGTTTTCTTTTTTGGGTGTGATGATCAATGACTTTCTTTCTACGGATTCAAAACCTGCTTCCCGCAAAGCACTGAGTTTTTCAGGATTATTGGTCAATAATATGATGTTTCTGATATTTAGTTGTTTGAGGATATTGACAGCTGCATCATATCTTCGGGAATCTATCTCAAACCCCAGAATCTTATTGGCTTCGATGGTATCCAAACCTTTTTCCTGTTGTCTGTAAGCATGAAGTTTATTGATGATACCGATACCCCTTCCCTCTTGACGAAGATAGATGATGAGACCACCTTCTTCGCTGATGATTTTCATCGACAAATCAAGTTGTTCGCCGCATTCACATTTCATACTGCCAAACAAATCTCCTGTAATACATTCACTGTGGATACGCACGTACACAGGTTTGTCCAGTTTGGTATTGTCATTCAGCAATACAATAGTCGGGACATAATCTGTCTCCGAACAGGAATAAGCCCGCATCCTGAAATCACCGTATTTGGTAGGAATATTGGCTTCGCCTTGTAAAATGATTTCTGACAATTTTATTTTTTTAATATTTTCATGAGATATTCTCCGTAACCACTTTTCAATAAAGGAGATGCCAGTTTTTCCAGTTGACCTGCATCGATAAAACCCATTCTCCAAGCAATTTCTTCAATACAACCGATTTTATAGCCCTGTCTTTTTTCAATGACACGGACAAATTCTGAAGCATCATGAAGGGAGTCAAATGTTCCGGTATCCAACCAGGCGATTCCTCTGTCCATGATACCGACTGATAGTTTGCCCTGGTCGAGATAATGTTGGTTGACGGTGGTGATTTCAAATTCTCCTCTGGCTGACGGTCTGATATTTTTAGCTATGTCCACTACCTTGTTGTCGTAATAATACAATCCCGGAACGGCAAAATCTGTTTTCGGGTTAGTGGTTTTTCTTCGATCGAAATGGCTTTTTTTGCTCATCAAACTCAACAACCCCATAACGTTCAGGGTCATTGACATGATAGGCAAAAACTCTGGCTCCGTCTTCAATTCGTGCACTGTCTTGCAATAATTTACTCAATCCGGAACCGTAAAATATATTATCTCCCAACACCAGGCAGGAGGAATCATTACCTACAAAATCAGCACCGATGACAAAAGCTTGTGCCAGACCATTTGGCACTTGCTGGACGGCGTATGAAAAATGACATCCCAGCTCTTTTCCATCTCCCAGTAATCTGATAAATCCTGCCTGATCTTCCGGTGTGGTGATGATAAGAATATCCTTGATCCCTGACAGCATTAATATCGACAAGGGATAATAAATCATCGGCTTGTCATAAATTGGCATCAGTTGTTTGCTAATGGCTTTTGTAATCGGGTAAAGACGGGTGCCGGAACCGCCGGCCAATATAATGCCTTTCATTTTATCTTGTTTTTAATATCGAAATTAGTGGAATGGATGTTTGCCTTGAGGTTTTTCACAAAAAGGATGCGCACCTTGTTTTGTTTCAATGACCGGACTCGTTCTTACATTATATGCCAGTTCTATTGAAGGTCTTACATCTTCCAGAGTAAATCCCTTGCCCATGAGAATATGAGTATAACTATCTGAGTGGAGCGCAGTAAATCCCTCTGAAAAATCTATTTCTTCACCTTGGAGTCGGATTGAACGGTAAGTCCGACCTCCTGCATTACGAACTTCTTCGGGCAACATATCGGGGTTAATACTCATAAACCATCGAATATTGGCTTTATGCAATCGCAAAATACCTCCAGCTCTGTCGTGGGTATGTACATGTACTGTATTCTCCTCTACTCCACCAAAAATCCAGATAAGCATGTCAAAAAAATGAATACCAATATTGGTGGCGATACCCCCGGATTTTTCAGGATTACCTTTCCATGAAGCATAATACCATAAACCCCGCGAAGTAATATAGGTCAGATCAATATCAAATTTTTGCTGTTCCGGTGCGTTATCAATTTTTTCTTTCAGGGCGATAATAGAATGATGCAGGCGAAGTTGCAGAATATTGTAAATCTTTTGGCCAGTTTCATTTTCCATCTCCTGTAAAGGGTCAATATTCCAGGGGTTTAATACCAAGGGTTTTTCGCAGATGACATCTGCTCCGTACCGAAGAGCAAATCGTATGTGGGCGTCATGAAGATAATTGGGGCTGCACACAACCACATAATCTACTTTGTTGCCACTCCGTTTTAATTTTTCCAGATGTCGGTCAAAACGTTCAAATTCTGTAAAAAAGCTGCCGACGGAAAATAACTGTCCATAACGCCCACAGAATCGTTAGGGTCCATAGCTGCCACCAACGTATTGCCGGTGTCAAGGATGGCCTTCAAATGTCGGGGGTGCAACAAAACCGGCTGCTCCGATCAGAGCAAACTTTTTATTCATGCATTATCATTTACACTATCTTCATTTTTTGAAGATGTTCAATATCGTTTAAGTCTTTTGATCTGCCGGCAATTTTTTTACTCAGGATAAGGGTGTTTAAATGCAATACATTAATGGATAATTGTTCATCTACAGCATATCTGATTTTATTTTGAAATGCAAGATTAAAGTCGACTCCCTTTAATTTAGTCAGGATATCAATAGCTACTGGTGGTCTGCCAAATTCAAAAACGTCAAAATTGTTAGTATCCACAAAAGATTCAAGATGCATATCAAATACAGACATTCCAAATATATGGAAAGCTTTTAATAATCTTTTATAATTTTCTTCAGTAGGATTTACAAAAATATCCAAATCTCCTGTGGTTCGATTATAACCATGAATAATTACGGAATATCCACCGACCAACACGTATTCCACTTTACTATTTTCAAGTGAAATTAAAAACTCATGAAAATCAGTGTTAAAAATATTAATCCCCATTCTTTTTAATCCTGAAGGCTGTCCGGTCCAATTTGTGATCTGCGGAATATGGAATATTATAGGCACAACACGTTAGATACCATGCTGCACACAATCTTTCATAAACTGTCTTTTTTAACCAATATTCGCGATTAAAACCTTTATCCTCCCTTGATACAATCCGAAAAAATGTCCTGTCCATTCTGACCTGTGGATCTTCCTGATGTTTAATTTCTTTTGACTCTTCCATCTTTAAGTTCATACATTTGACCACTTTCAGAACAAACCGCAAAACCTTTTTCATCAAAATGAAGACGTTGCCCGTATTCACTCATCCAGCCTGTTTGTTTTCCAGGGTTTCCTACAATCAACGCGTAATCGGGTACCATCTTTGTCACTACTGCACCGGCTCCGATAAAGGCATATTTTCCGATATCATTTCCGCAGACAATGGTTGCATTGGCACCAATACTAGACCCTTTACCTACCGTTGTCTTTTGATATTCATTTTTCCGGTTGACAGCGCTCCGAGGATTAATCACATTAGTGAAAACACAGGAAGGTCCTAAAAAAACATCGTCTTCACAAATCACTCCGGTATAAATGGATACATTGTTCTGAACCTTGACATTGTTCCCCAATTTAACTCCCGGAGAAACCACCACATTTTGACCAATATTACAATTTCCCCCTATAACTGCTCCTGACATAATGTGACTGAAGTGCCATATTTTTGTGCCTTCTCCGATGGTGCAACCATCATCGATGTAGGAGGATTCGTGTTTAAAAAAGGTGTTCAAAGTATTCAAGGTGTTAGGTTTTGGGTGTTAGGTTTTGGGTGTTAGGTGTTAGGTGCTAAGAATTTTGAATTTGATTTATTTGGTTTTTCGTTTTCTTTTCGGATATTGATAAGTTTAGTCAACATTTTACCAATTTCATCACATGAAATAATAAATGAGTCTGCATCAATTTTTGAAATATATGCTATTTCGTTTGAAATGATAATCTGCGTTTTTAATTCAGCAACTGAGCCCTTTGCTATATAAAAAAAGTTAACAGATTGTTTATTGGTTTGTAATTCATCCCCTTCTGCAATATTGGAAGCGATGGAAACAGCACTTGCTCTCATCTGGTCCCTTAATCGAAAATCATTATTAAATTTTCCATCATTTGTTAATTTATAAATTTCAACAGCTAAATCTTTTGATTTCTGCCAAACAATTAGTTTTTGAAAGTTTCCCATAATTTTTATGTCAAGTGTTCATTATGTAATCTCTAGCACCTAGTACCTAAAACCTATTAACCTAAAACCTATTAACCTAAAACCTAACCCAACCCACACCTAAAACCCAGCACCTAAAACCTAATTTCTCATCGCATCCAAAACAATCTTCCTTCCCAATACAAAACTTAAAGAAAGTAATCCTCCAAGTAACGCTCCTTTGATTAATTCAATCAAAAGTGATGCACCCATCGGTTCCAAAGGTGGAATTGGTTCATCAATAATGGAAATATCGGGTGTGCCGGCTGAAAGAGTAAAATCAGCAAGTTCTCTGTTTTTGGTTACTTCAGCGTACATAGTCTTTAATTTGAGAAGTTCCGTCTCCATTATTTTCCTGCGTGTAATCATGGAAGGATCTGTCAGGTTTCTGTGGGAATCGTTAAACTTTGCCAATTGTAACTCTTTGGCTTGCATAGCACTGAAAATGGAATCACTTTTTGCTTCTGCAAATTCAAAAGTTGACACATTTCCTTTTGTCGAGTTTATTAGATAATATTGTTTTATTTGATTATAAATCAAATTACAATATTCTATGGATAATTGCTCATCTACGGTAGTAGCAGAAAGTGTCAGAATTCCAGTATCTTCATTATAACTGTTAGAAAATATATTGTTTTTTATATTTTTACCTCCGATGATTTTTCCAAACAACCTTTTGAATGCCTGCAATTCTTCTGCGGAAAACTCAGAAACATTTCCATGTTTAAAACGAAATCCTGTCCAGTTTTTCACTTTATTGGTCCATAATTCGTCCAGTTTATATAAAGTGATAATGTGATTGGCAATAATATCCGGTTTACCGGGAAAAGTATCCAGTTCCAGTTTCTGAAATAAAACTTTTTGCTGTATATTCCTCGATCTGGATAACTCCACAATTTTATCCAGATTAATTTTACCACCTTTTCCAAGTCCAAAAGATCCAAGAATCCCTGACAAGGCCCCACCACTTCCGCTTCCTTCATTCAATGTATAGGTTAGTTGAGCCGTGTAGGTAATTTCTGCTTTTTTAGCTTTGTAACCAAAATACAGAATAAACGGTATGGAAAATAAGATAATCCACCATTTTTTACTCCAAACTTCGCTCCAGAATTCAAGGATTTTTGCAATGATTTCTTTTAATGTTATCTCTTCATCCTGAGCGTATTGCGGATAAATCTGTTGAGGCTGTTGTATCTTTTTTTCCTCCATAAAATTCTAATTTTTAATGGTCCCGTTCTTTTCAGGTCTTTGATTTTTTGTATGCTATTCCTTCTTTCATTATTTTTCACACAGCATAAACATCTTACAGAGATACAAATCCCTGATTTTTTGATTTATCGCTGTATTTCGATGAGATAAACATTAATTTCATGAGGTTTTTTCGGCATTTCCGTTATCAATATTTTTAAAATGAGTTAACCCGTTTTTATACATCATTTCATAATACTTCTGATAGGATCCTGAAGTTACATGATCCAGCCACTCCTGATTGTTCAGATACCAGTTTATGGTTTTGGCAATACCAGTTTCAAATGTTTCCTGAGGTACCCATCCTAGTTCTTTTTTAATTTTTTCTGCATCAATAGCATAACGCAGATCATGCCCTGCTCTGTCCGTCACATAAGTAATGAGTTGTCTGCTTTCTCCTGCCTGCCTTCCAAGTTTTTCATCCAAAGCGTCGCAGAGATACTTTACGATATCAATATTTTTCCACTCATTATGTCCTCCGATATTATAGGTTTCACCAGGTTTACCCTTGTGCAATATCACATCAATAGCGCTTGCATGGTCTTCCACATACAACCAATCCCTGACATTTTCACCTTTACCATAGACAGGCAATGGTTTTTTATGTATGATATTGTGAATGATCAGTGGAATCAGTTTTTCAGGAAAATGATTAGGCCCGTAATTATTGCTGCAATTGGAAATGACTACCGGCATGTGTAGGTGTGATAAAATGCCCTGACCAAATGATCTGATGAAGCTTTGGATGCCGAATACGGTGACCTGGGGTCATAAGGCGTGGTTTCCGTAAACATATCACTACCCATTTCCAAAGAACCATACACTTCACCTGTGCTGATGTGGTAAAAAAGTTTGCCGTCATAATTTCCTGCCCAATACTTTTTAGCAACCTGCAATAAATTGGCTGTACCTAAAATATTGGTTTTCAGAAAGATAAGTGGGTCCTTGATACTTCGGTCCACATGAGATTCTGCTGCCAGATGGACGACGTGTGTGATGTTATATTTATTGAATATTTCTGTTACCAAAGTTTCATCCCCTATGTCTCCTTTGACAAAAGTATAATTTGGTGATGTCTGAATATCCTTAAGGTTTTCAAGATTTCCTGCATACGTAAGCGCATCAAGATTGATAATGTTGTCGTCGGGATATTTTGTAACCAATCTTCTGACGACGTGAGAACCGATAAATCCGGCGCCACCGGTGACGAGAATATTCATTTAATTAAAATATTTTTGAATTAAAAAAAATCACCTTCCTATGCTGTCATAATAAAATCCCATATCCCTGACAGTTTTGACATCGTAAATATTCCTTCCATCAAAAATGACCGGTGCCTTCATCAGGGATTTCATTTTATCAAAATCCGGTGTTCGGAATTCATTCCATTCTGTGACGATTGCCAATGCATCAACCCCTTCAATGGTATTGTATTCGTGTCTGCAATATTCTATTTTGTCTCCGAAAACCTGTTTAACATTTTCCATAGCTTCCGGATCATAGGCCTTTATTTTTGCACCATTATGCAATAATCTGGAAATGATAGTCAAAGCCGGAGCTTCTCTGATATCATCGGTATTAGGCTTAAAAGCCAGTCCCCAGATTCCAATTGTTTTTCCGGATAATTCTCCTCCAAAATAATTAAGGATTTTATTGGACAATATTTCTTTTTGCAAATCATTGACCATCATGACCGACTTCAGAATTTTAAAGTCGTATTCATTTTCCTGCGCAGATTTAGCCAGTGCCTGTACGTCTTTAGGAAAACAAGATCCACCGTATCCAACACCGGGAAATAAAAATCTTTTCCCGATTCTGCTGTCGCTGCCCATTCCTTTCCTTACCATATCGACATCCGCCCCAAGGCGCTCGCACAGATTGGCAATCTCGTTCATAAAACTTATTCTTGTTGCCAGATAAGAATTGGCAGCATATTTGGTCATTTCCGCACTTCGTTCATCCATAAAAATGATGGGATTGCCCTGACGTACAAAAGGTTCGTACAATTGAGACATGATCTGTTTTGCTTTTTCAGAAGACGTGCCAACGACAACGCGGTCGGGTTTCATGAAGTCTTCTACAGCAACCCCTTCCCGAAGAAATTCGGGATTTGATACAACGTCAAACAAGCTGTGATCCAGTTTTTCCAAAAGCACCACTTCCACCTTCTCAGCGGTTCCTACAGGCACGGTACTCTTGTCTACGATGACCTTATAGTCTGTGATGATTCCTGACAGGTCTTTTGCCACTTTAAGTACAAAAGAAAGGTCAGCAGAACCGTCTGCTCCCGGAGGAGTCGGAAGAGCCAGAAAGATGATCTTTGCATCTCTGATCCCTGAGGCGAGATCGGTCGTAAAATGCAGCCTTCCTTGTTTGGTATTTCTTTCAAACAAGGTTTCCAACCCGGGTTCGTAAATAGGAACAAACCCATTTTTCATTTTCTCAACCTTGACCGCATCAATATCTACACAGGTTACATAGTTTCCTGATTCTGCAAAACATGTTCCGGAGACCAGGCCAACATATCCGGTTCCAACTACGGCTATTTTCATTTTTATTAGGCTATTTTATTTAAAAAATGTTTTCACCACATTGATGATGTAATCCAATTGAGTTGGGTCCATTTCCGTATGAATTGGTAAAGAAATCACTTCTTTACATAATAATTCAGTATTTTCCAGGTATTCCATACCATTGGATGTTGCTTTGAAAGCTTCCTGTTTATAAAGTGGAACCGGATAATAAATCATATTCGGAATTTTATTATCGTCCAAAAAATCTTTCAGTGAATCTCTTTTTCCGTTTTTTATACGCAGAGTATATTGATGGAAAACATGCGTGGAAAAACTTGAACGTAAAGGTGTCAATATTTCAGCATGGCCGGCAAATGCCGCATCATAATAATCGGCTACTTTTTGTCTTGCCAGGTTGTATTCGTCAAGGTGCTTTAATTTAGCAGAAAGTACAACCGCCTGAATAGCATCCAGTCTGGAATTTACCCCTACCACATCGTGATAATATCTGACCGATTGTCCATGGTTGGCAATTTTTTGTAACAGAAATGCCAAATTATCGTCATTGGTCATAATTGCGCCACCATCTCCGTAACATCCCAGATTTTTGGATGGATAAAACGATGTACATCCAATATGTCCAATGGTACCGCTTTTCTTCTTACCACCATTTGAAAATAAATAATCAGCCCCAATAGCCTGCGCATTGTCTTCGACTACAAAAATATTATGTTTTTGTGCAATATTCATTATGGCTTCCATTTCTGCAGACTGACCATAAAGATGAACCGGTACGATAGCTTTAGTGCGTGGGGTAATCGCCTTTTTAATACCCTCTACAGAAACATTAAAAGAATCGGCATCAACATCTACCATCACTGGTATAAGCCCCAAAAGAGCTATTACTTCAGCCGTGGCGACATAAGTAAATGCAGGAACAATCACTTCATCGCCCGGTCTGAGTCCTAGACCCATAAGGGCAATTTGTATCGCATCCGTACCATTGGCACATGGAATTACATGTTTTACGCCAAGGTAAACTTCCAGTTCTTCCTGAAATTTTTTGACTTTAGGTCCTCCTATAAAAATAGTAGTATCCAAAACTTCATGAATACCACGATCAACTTCTTCTTTAATTTTTACGTATTGGGATTTGACATCCACCATTTGTAGTAACATTTGTTTTCTGTTTATTTGTTGATTTGTTAAGTTGGATATTAACTTTTTGAATTAGTGTTTAATTTCCTGTTGTAAGCGTTAATTTTATTTGAAATTTCATTAATGATGATACGGCATTTTTCCAGGTCTTCGGAATAAATGTAATTTAATTCATTTGATATCAATAATAAGCTTATAACTTCCATGGATGAGCCATAAGCAATTTGAAGATATCTTGATCTTTCTTTTTCTGATGTTTTGTTAACTCCTTCTGCAATATTTGTCGGAATAGAAACAGCAGCCCGTCTGAGGTTGATTTGTAATTCCGAATTTCTCTGAATCCGGAAAATCTTTTGTTGTATTGTAAATCATTACAGTGAGATTTTTACTTAACTGCCAAATCTCCAGTTTTTCAAAATTATAGGTATACATAATCTTAGTGAATATAATGCATCATCAACTCAACAAAAAACAACTTAACAACTCAACAAAAAACAACTTAACAACTCAACAAAAAACAACTTAACAACTCAACAAAAAACAACTTAACAACTCAACAAAAAACAACTTAACAACTCAACAATATTTCATACGGCTTCGCCGCTGATAAGTCGCACGTACTTATCGGGTTTTTTATAGTCCTCACATTTTTAATATCCTGTTTATCAGGAGATTACAATATTTTCTTTAATAGGTCTCAGCCACTTCAGGTCAATATTGACCCTAAGATGATAACCTATGGTTTCTAAATCTACCACAAAACTTTTTTTACCTGCCTGTGTCATGATTTTGCCTTTCATCCCTGTGAGTTGCCCTGCTACTACTTCGACCCACTGGCCGTGATCCAGAACCATTGAAGAATTTTCAAATGTTTCTTCGGCTTGTCCGCCTACTCTTTTAAGTATCTGGATTTCGCTTTCAGGAATAGCGAGTAAATCATTCCCGTTTTTCAGAAACTTCATGACAAATTCCGTTTCCAAAGTACGCAAATAATCAGCTTTTTTAATTTTGACAAAAACATAACAATTGATCAAAGGAACCTCATAATGTTTGATTTTCCTGCTGTATCTTTTGGTCTTAGCCACCAAAGGTACATACGCCTGAATATTTTTTTTTGCCAATTGCCCGGCAACAAATTTTTCACATTTATATTTAGTGTAAACGGCAAACCATCTTTCATCCTTATCGGACAATTGATTTATCGTTTCCTGTTTGTGTGTTTTTATTGCTGCGGACATCTGCTATTACATTTACTCATTTGACCACAACAATAATGCATTTTCATGCGACTGGTTCCATTCAGTATCATTTACCTCATTTTCCTGAAAAACAATATACCGGATTCTTCTTGAAATATGTTTTTCAACTTTACTGATTAATTCAGCGAGATAAACCGTGTTTATATTTCCCACAAACACCAAATCAATAATTTTATCATCTATTCCCCGCGCAAATGCTCCGGTGACGTACACTTCCCTCACTTCTCCCAACCTCTCAATGACGGTGTCGATTATTTTATCAAACCCGATATATTTTAAAAGAATATTGTGCGTTTCATTGTAAAGTGGGTGGTCTGTATTTGCCCTGAAATATTTTTTATTGCCTTTTATAAAAGAGGACAACATCCCGGCCTTTTCAAACCTGTTAAGTTCCACCCTGATAGCATTGGTTGAATCTCCAAACTCTGTCTCCAATCCCCTTAGGTAAGAAGTTGATTTACTGTTCAGAAAAAACTTGAGTAAAAGTTTTATACGGGTTTTCGAGGAAATCAGGGTTTCTATCATTTGATTTAATGATATTGAGTAAATAAATTGCTCAAAGATACTACTTGTTTTTAATTTACATTCTGTATTAACAAAATTATTGACAAAATTGCGGTAGCCTGTGCTATGGAATTAGCCAGAACTTCTCCCCATTTGACGTCTTCTTCATTTTTTCCTTTTTCCTCTTTTGGTTTTACTGTTTTATAACCCACATTTATAGTACTTCCGGGTTTTACTTTTGGATAGGTCTGAAAAAATAAAAATCTTTTGGTTTTATGTACTTTACCTGAAGCATCAATGACTGATATTTTTGCTTTTGAAGCATTTTTTGACAAACCTCCGGCGTATTCATTGATATAATACATCACGTTTTTATTTTTTGAATACTGAACATTTATTCTTCCTAGTTCTGCCACTTTTTGAGGGTACCATTCATAGGTATTAGTTGCCCCGGTAATGGTTACAAGATCATTTCTTTTAGGAATAAAAATCTCATCCCCTTCCTGAAGAATTATATTGTCTTTATTTGATTTTAACTTAAGTGCATGTTCAAGATCAAAAATAATGTACCCTACATTGTCTTTTTTTCGCAAAAGAGTGGCACCAGACAAAAAACTTTCATTGGTGGGTCCTCCTGCATCTTTAATCAAAGTTGCGATTCGCATATTATAACTCGTAAGTGCATAGGTACCGGGGTATTTTATTTCTCCTGAAATCAAAATATTTCTCTGTAATTCAAACTCAGGTGCGTATCGTACAAAAACCTGATCAAAGGGTTCAAGCTCAAAATCATCATCACCGCCGACAACGTTTAATTCTGCATCTAGCTTTAATTTAGCTACCAACACTCTCGTACTCTTGTTGTTTGTCAAATCCAAACGGTATATATCGACCCTGTCAAGCGCTGCCTCTTGTTTCAGGCCATTGGCCAATAATAATACGTCTTTCAATTTTAATGAAGGATGAAAAGGAAAATCACCCGGCTTCCTGACAGCACCCCCCACCGTAATAAATGATCCGTCTATGTAGTTATATTTTGAATATATTATGAGTCTATCGTTGGGTTCCAATAAAATATTTGATTCAGACGAAGGATTTTCCAAAGCCTCTTTAATATTTACATATACATATTCAGGAGCATTGTTTTCTTCTATATCTTTTCTGAAAATATAGGCAAAATCGGTTGCGTATTCCTGCAATCCCCCACTAAGAAACACAAGGTCAGAAATCTTCATATTGGATTTTTTGTCCAAATCTATAGTAATAGGTTGTCTGACCGCCCCTTCAATTGAAACTTTGTATTTATCCACAAACAATTCCTTGCTGACAATAATAAGGTTATCACCTCGCAAAAGTTTTTTATTTTCAGCGCTTTGAGGATTTCGTAAAATTTCTCCAATATTCACAAACTCATACCGAATGGTTTTTAAATCATCATTAAACCTTTTTAAGTACGCAAGATCCAAAACCGCGTTTTCTTTTAATCTTGATTTTTTAAGCAATCCAGAAATGTCATCTCCTGTATTCAATGCAAATTCACCCGGATTTTCCACCGCACCTTCAATATATACACTGTTTTTTACAAGATTGTCAATATTTAAAATCTGAATTTCATCACCATTTCTTACTTCAAAGTTTTTACCCGATTTTTCCAATTGTGTCAGATTCAAATCGATAATCCTTACAGAATCATCTTCAATTCTTTTAATTTTAATATTGCTTTTCAGTGCATTTACTGTCAGTCCTCCTGCAAATTTTAATAAATCATTCAGATTTTCGTTATTTATTAATTCATACTTGTATGGTCTATTTACCTCACCAGAAATGGTGACCAGTTTTTCGGCAATCGGAACAAATATAAAATCATTTTCATTGAGGTAAAAATCCTGGGTGATGGAAGGGTTGTTTAAATATAAATAAACGTCCAGATTCTTAGGTTTTTGACCCGGTCTTGTTACCTGAATTTTTCTTACACTTCCTAAATTTGTTGGTCCTCCGGATGCAATAAGGGCATTAAAAGCGGTATTTATAGCTGAAATATTAAAAGTTCCATTGGTAAATACCTCTCCATAAATATTTACATTTATGGTTCTTGCTGTAGTTACAGTCAGTTCAAAATTTTCCTTTTGAAAATAATAATAGTTTTTAAGCTTAGAAGCCATAAGATTTTCAGCCTGTCCCAAAGTCAAACCTGCTATATAATACCTGGGCAAACCGGTAGGTTGAATATACCCATCCTTTTCAATTTCCAATGCAAAATTTTCTTGCGTGGGTCCCCATATTGAAATAGCAATTTTATCGCCAGGTCCTAAAACATACGATTTTGACGGTTTGGCATCTTCGGATGTCCTGTATAATTTTATAGACTTATCCCTGAAAATATGCTGACCATAAGTGGTAGCTCCCGGAAGTTTTTCTTTGGCACTTTCCTGTATTTTTTCTGATATAGCTTCTTCTATGGTGGCTCCTTCTTTGACTGCTTTTTGTATATCCTGACTTTGATTGTCTAGAGCAGCTTCATCGACACTTCGTCGTTCCTGAGATACCGGTGTTGCAGGTGGTTCGCCGGGAGTAGTACTCCCTGTACCGCCTGATTTTTGATTTTTTTCCTTTTCCAGCATTTCAATAACTTCCCGTATAGTTTTTTCATTAGCGAGAATTTGCTGTTTGTTATTGGGGTCTATATTGTTAAGATCCACTCCCCTTTTCAATAATTCCTCTCTCAATCTACCTTCATCCAGTCCTCTTTTTTCCAATTCGGCCCGGGCCAGAATTTCAACATTATTTTGTGCTTGACTGAGCGTAAATACAAAAAGAAATATCCCAAGTAACAGATATCTTAATAACATGTAAACTATTTTATTGATCAATTATATATCATAACACAAATGTGATGCCAACCATCGTTCGACATCCTTTGTTTCCATTTTTTTTCTTATCGAATATTCAACTGCCTGATCTTTCTGAATATTGCCCAAACCAAAATATTTTGAATCCTGGTGAGAAAAATAATATCCACTTACACTGGAGACCGGATACATGGCTTTGCTTTCTGTAAGGTAAATACCTGTTGAATCCTTTACGTTAAGGACTTCCCAAATAGTGTCCTTTTCTGTGTGGTCAGGGCAGGCCGGATACCCCGGCGCAGGGCGGATTCCCTGATACTTTTCTTCTATAAGCGACTGATTATCTAATTTTTGTGTTGAATATCCCCAATACTCCATTCTCACTTTTTCGTGAAGATATTCGGCAAGGGCTTCAGCTAGTCTGTCTGCCAGAGCCTTCATCATTATAGAACTGTAATCGTCGTGCTGATCTTCGTAAAATGTTATCCATTTCTCAATACCAATACCCGCAGTCACAGCAAACATACCTAAAAAGTCTTCTTTTTTTTCTTCTTCCGGACAAATAAAATCAGCCAGACAATAATAAGGTAGCCCGTCTGATTTTTTTCTTTGTTGTCTTAAAAAATGTACCATGGTATTTGATTCTCCGGAATCATCAAGACTGATTTTTACATCATCTCCCACACTCTTGGCAGGAAAAATTCCAAAAACGGCACACAAACCTAACCGTTTTTCATTTTTAATAACGTCAAGCATTTCAAGTGCATGCGCATATAATTCTTTAGCCTCCTCTCCGACATAAGAATCATTGAATATATCAGGATATTTCCCTTTTAATTGCCAACTACTGAAAAAAGGTGTCCAGTCAATATATGGTATTACTTCTTCAATGGAAATATCTTTCAAAATTTTATTTCCAGTGAATTTTGGAACCCGAGGTAAAAAAGATTTCCAGTCCGTTTTGAATTTATTTTTTCTTGCTTCTTCAAGAGGTACATATTCTTTCTCCAGGTTATTTTTAGACCTTTGAATCCTGATATCTTCGTAAGATTTTTTTGTTTCTTCAATGAGTAAGGCTCTTTCAGACCCGAGCAACTGACTCACGACGCCTACACTTCTACTTGCATCTAAAACATGAATCACAGGTCCACTGTATACAGGCTCAATTTTTAAAGCAGTGTGGGTTTTCGAAGTCGTTGCACCCCCTATTAAAAGTGGAAGATTTAAATTTCTTCGTTGCATTTCCGATGCCACATGCACCATCTCGTCTAACGAAGGTGTAATCAAACCGCTCAACCCAATAACATCAACATTGTATTCCAAAGCTTTATCCAAAATTTTATCTGCGGCCACCATTACACCAAGATCAAATATTTCATAGTTATTGCAGGCCAGCACAACACCAACTATATTTTTACCTATATCGTGAACATCCCCTTTTACAGTAGCCATCAGTATTTTACCTTTTGCTTTTGCTCCGATTTTATCTTTTTCGGCATCAATGTAAGGCGTAAGATATGCCACCGATTTTTTCATGACCCTGGCACTCTTCACTACCTGAGGAAGAAACATTTTCCCACTTCCAAACAAATCTCCCACAATATTCATTCCGTCCATCAAAGGACCTTCAATCACATTCAAAGGCGAGGGATATTTTTGACGGGCTTCTTCTGTATCTTCATCAATATATTCGGTAATTCCTTTAACCAATGCATGGGAAAGGCGATTTTCAACGGTATCATTTCTCCAATCCAGATTTTTTTGAATGGATTTACCTTCTCCTGAAAAGGACTCAGCGTACGTTGTTAATTTTTCTGTTGCTTTTTCATCCCTGTCAAATAGTACATCCTCCACCAGTTGCAAAAGATCTTTTTCTACTTCTTCATATACTTCAATCATGCCTGCATTCACAATTCCCATATCCATTCCGGCCTTTACAGCATGGTATAAAAATGCTGAATGCATAGCTTCTCTCACTTTTTCATTTCCACGATAGGAGAATGAAATATTACTTACACCTCCGCTAATTTTTGCACCTGGGCATTCCCTTTTGATTTGACTTACTGCCTCAATAAAATTTATAGCATAACGGTTGTGTTCAATTATGCCTGTAGCAACAGCAAATATATTCGGATCAAAAATAATATCCTCAGCAGGAAACTTTACTTCCTGGGTCAGAATTGTGTAGGCTCTTTTACAAATATTTACTTTTCGTTCTATAGTATCTGCCTGCCCTTCCTCGTCAAAAGCCATCACTACTGTTGCAGCTCCGTATAATTTCTGCATGACTTCCCTGGAATCCAAAAGACCCTCATCCATATTAACATCGATGATTTGTGCTCCGTTTTCGACTTGTTGCGCCGCAACTTCCATGGCTTTTGTATATTGGCCTGATACTATAAGCTTTGCAAATTGCCTGGAACCTGTAACATTTGTTCTTTCTCCGATATTGATAAAATTCAGGTCGTCTCTCATAATCAATGGTTCAAGTCCTGAAAACATAGTAACCGCTTTTTTATGCGGCAATGCCCTTGGTTTCATGTCTTTTACAGCTTCTGCCATACAGGCGATATGATCCGGAGTAGTTCCACAACACCCACCAACAATATTAACCAACCCTGATGAAACAAATTCTTTAATGTAAGCTTTCATCTCTTCAGGACTTTGATCGTAACCTCCAAGTTCATTGGGAAGTCCTGCGTTTGGATACGCACTTATCAAACAATCTGCCATTTGACTGAGGTCAAAAAGATGTGGTCTCAATTCTTTTGCTCCTAAAGCACAGTTGAGCCCTATACTGAATAAACTGGCATGTTTGACGGAAATGTAAAATGCTTCGGCAGTCTGACCACTCAATGTTCTGCCACTGGCATCGGTTATGGTTCCCGAAATCATGACGGGAACCTCGGTATTCCTTTCTTCAAACAATTCACTGATAGCAAATATGGCTGCTTTACAATTTAATGTGTCAAAAACTGTTTCTACCAGCAGTATATCCGCTCCTCCATCCAGCAACCCGGCCGTCTGTTCTTTGTAATTTACTACCAAATCATCAAACGAAACTGCTCGGAATCCGGGATTATTTACATCAGGTGATAAAGAAGCTGTTTTATTGGTCGGACCCATTGCACCGGCTACAAATCTCGGTTTCTCCGGATTTTGTAAAGTGTATTCTTGTGCCGCTTTTTTGGCAATTTCTGCTGAAACTTTATTAATTTCATAAGCATAATGAGACAAACCATAATCTGACTGGGAAATTTGTGTACCATTGAAGGTATTGGTTTCAATGATATCTGCACCGGCTTCAAGGTATGCCATGTGAATTTCCTTTATTACATCAGGTTTGGTAAGTGACAATAAGTCATTATTTCCTTTCAGGTCGTGGTCATGATTTTTAAACAAATGTCCTCTGTAATCCTCTTCCCTCAAACCATATCTTTGTATCATGGTACCCATGGCACCATCTAAAACAAGAATTCTTTCTTTTGAAATTTCTAATAAAGTCTTCATATAAGGGCAAAGATACAAATAGTCAATAGTTTTTAACAATGAGAATTTACTAACAATACGTTAATATAGAATTTATAATTACATTTACTTATATCCTAATCGAAATCTTAATTTCCTATAAATTTCTTTAAAGTATTAATTTTTCTCTGCGCTCACGATATGTTTTATGGTGGACTATCAATAAAACTTGTTCGTATTTTACCATTTTATTCATTCTTTTAGACAAATTCTAAATAATTAACCATTTTATAAACTTTGCATACTTTATCTTTGTTACTTCCCAAAATATTAAAACATGGAAACCATCAAAAGTCCTGTAATGCTTTACACAGAACAAACTCCAAATCCCGAAACCCTGAAATTTGTAACCAACAAAATGTTATACAGGGGTACTGCAGATTTCAAAGAAGAAGAATTGGCTAAGGATTGGTCTGAACTGGCAAGTGCGCTGTTTGTTTTTCCTTACGTTAAAGGGGTATATATTTGCAACAATTTTGTAACCGTTACAAAAGAATTTACATACCAGTGGGAGGATATTATGTTGCCCCTCAAGGAGTTTATAAAAAAATATAGCCGAAGAAAATCCAATCATATCGGATGGATTTGAAGAAGCCATGAAAGATATTGAAAAAGAAAAATCTACCAGAGAATACACAGGAGATGAGGCTGTTTTGGTTGAAAAAATAAAAGAACTCATAGACACATATGTAAAGCCTGCTGTGGAAATGGATGGCGGAAATATTGAGTTCAAATCATTTGACAAAGGTATAGTAACAGTTATCCTTCAAGGTTCGTGCAGTGGATGCCCATCTTCAACTGTTACTTTAAAATCAGGCATTGAAGGAATGTTAAAAAGAATGGTGCCTGAAGTAACGGAAGTTGTTTCTGAAATGGGCTGATATGAATGAAGCCCTTTATAATTCGCAAGAATTACTAAATAATGCGGTTGAAGTGGTATACGCCGCAGGTGCCTTTATCCGCTCAAACAGGAAAAAAGTTCTTCAGGAAGATATTGAAGAAAAAGGTACTAATTCGCTTGTTTCCTTTGTCGATAAAACCACCGAAAAAATTCTGGTCGAAGGTTTACGACTTTTAATCCCGGAAGCAGGTTTTATTACGGAAGAGGATATGGTGACTCAAGGTAAAAAAACCTGGACATGGGTCATTGATCCGTTGGACGGCACCACCAATTTTCTTCACGATATACCTGTGTTTTCTGTCAGTGTTGCGCTGCTTTTTGAGGACAATCCTGAAATAGCTATAGTTTATGAAGTGGTAGGTGATGAGATGTTTACCGCCATAAAAAACAAAGGTGCTTTTTTGAATTCCCTTCCCATCCGTGTAACTTCAGAAACCAATACAAAAAACGTATTATTTGGCACGGGTTTTCCCTATGAAAAAGATAATTTAACCAATGGTCACCTCGACGTTTTACAAAAAGTATTACTTCATTCCAGGGGCATCCGAAGAATGGGTTCGGCTGCAGTAGATTTGTGTTATGTTGCCTGTGGCAGATTCGGTGTTTTTTATGAAACCGATCTCAACTCATGGGATGTAGCTGCTGGCGGTCTGATCGTTCAGGAAGCAGGAGGATTGGTCTCATCCCTCTATGGAACTCAATCCTGGTTGACAGGGGAAAATATCCTCGCATGTGCTCCTGGTCTTGAAAAGGAAACTTTATGGTTAATGCAGGATTTCAGGAAATCTTAAAAGTCCAGTGTTTAAAATGTAACCTGTCTTTTATTTTTCTGATTCTACATCCACTATAGATTTCCCCCGGAATTTTTACCTTTGGAGTATACCTATAATCACCTCTGTTTTGGTTCGTTTGGTATATTTAAAAAACTATTTTAACATAAAATCACACCATCTTTTTATGACTAAAGGATCAACTCTGCATAAAAATAAACCAAAGGCTATAAGATTTGTAAAATTTACTCTTACATAACTATTGCTTTTATATTTTCTTGAAGAAACGGTAGCCGGCAAATCTATGATACAATATGGCACCTTATTATTTTTAATTCTACTTGTTAATTCAAAATCTTCCATTATGACAAAAGTTTCATCAAAACCACCCATCTGTTGAAATAATTCTTTTTCAATCCACTGAATCTGATCGCCGCCGCCTGAAAACAATCCATCTTTTTTGGTGAAAAATGCATTGATCTTCAATAAAAAACTTTCCGGAAAAAAACGATAACTGAAAAACCCGAATTTAAAATTTTCCTGATACCTTTTTTTTATGGCTTCAAAACTATCTGTATGAGGCACAACATCTGCATGAAGAAAACACAATATTTTTCCTTTGGCCATAGCTGCACCAATATTCATTTGTATAGCTCTTCCGGTTTTTTCAGTTTGTAAAATTCTGACTCGGGAGTCATCAAAAACAAACTTTTCATTTGTTTCTCCTGCCTCTACGATGAGGATTTCAAAAACATTCTTTAAATCTAACAAAAAAGGTACCCTCTTCAGAAGATTTAATCTTTCATTCAATGAGGGTATAATAACAGAAATGTCAGCCAAATTTTATATTTTTGTAACTAAGTTTCACAAATATAAAAACAATAAAAGATGAAAGTTCTTTTTTTTCTTTTCCTTTTAAGTTGTGGGTCGCCCAATACCAGGGTAATTGCCGAAAAACCTGTTAATTATATCAGGACGTCAACAGAATTTGTTACCGCTCTTCAAAATAATGAGGATGTTACCAATTATCTGAAAGTGTTCGAAAATGCCAATCTCGATCAATTGCACTTTCAATTGGCAGATGACAAACAAAAAATAACGTTTTGGGTCAATATTTATAATGGATATATTTTACACATCCTCAGGCAAAATGAATCCTTATACAATGACAGACGGAAGTTTTTTAAAACAAAACAAATAAATATAGGAAAAACAATGTGGAGTTTTGCCAACATAGAGCACGGCATTTTACGGAGATCACAACATGAATATTTTTTGGGCTACATGAAAAGATGGTTTCCTTCATCCCTTGAAAAAAAAATGCGCGTTAAAAAAAGAGATTACCGGATTCATTTTGCGCTCAATTGCGGAGCAAAATCTTGTCCACCGGTAGTCGCTTACGAAATAGACATGTTTGATTTACAATTGGCAGAATCGACAAAAGCATATTTAAAAAAAAATACAACCTACTATAAGGAAGAAAACGAAGTACATACAACAACATTGTTTTCATGGTTCAGAGGAGATTTTGGTGGAAAAAAAGGAATTAAAAAAATACTATTTCAACAAGGGTTAATACCTTCCGTCAAAGTCGAATTGGAATACAATGATTATGACTGGACACTTGACCTCAACAACTTTAAAAAAATATAATCAGGGGCTGCTGAAAAAATCAGAAATGAGTCAGGTTCAAGGCGTCTCGTCTAAGTGGAGACATAACGAAGAATATGGTCTCTGGCTTACCAAAAATAAATCTGTAAGAAAACCACAGGGACGGTTTCCACCAAATTGTACTAAAATACCGTGCACCTGAAATCAATAATCGTGCAATAAGTAATAAATTTACAACCTATTTGCGCTTTTTAGCAGGCACTAAATAGCCATGAAAGAAATCCGAAGTAAAAGAGGAAAGAGTAATTTTATTTTGTTGGGATTTTTAGTCATAATTCCAAAAATCGACTTGTCCTGTTGTTTATAACGAACTGATAAAATCACAACGACAAATGAACAAGTATCGAAATGCCCCATGAATTTGGGTTTAATACAACTATAAATGTTCTCCTTTAAATTTCGTGTATCTAGTTTATATTATTGTATCTAGTTTATATTATCCTGAACCCTCCTGAGTCGGACAGGTATAAAAAAAAAGGGCCTCTCTCGACGCCCTTTTGTATATCTGATGAATATCAACTTAATGACTTCGGACGATTTGAATTTTTTTAGTGATCACACCTGCTGAAGTTGTCACTCTGAGGACATAAGTGCCTTCAGAGAGGTTTGTGGTCTGTAGGGTGAGACTTTGCTGATTGTGAGACGGTTGTGTCTCAACTACCCGACCCAGAGCATCTGCCAGTGTATAACCATATATGGTATTCCGTCCGTTAAAATGAACATATACCCAGTCACTCGTCGGATTTGGAAATATTATCAGTTTATCCTCCATGGGTTGTGCAGGACCACGGTCTTTTTTGACAGTGATATCTACATAACTTTCAGGGATTTGAAATCGGTCCCCGTTTTCATCTTCCATGATAATGTCGCCTGCGTAGATCCGTGAGCTTGTATTTTTGGAGATGCCACTGCCTTTCCATCCATCAATTTCATCTATGATGATAAAACTTATTTGTCCGATAGGACCCTTTCCACTGACACCGCTTCCTCCGCTACGGGTAAAGGCGGCCTGCACATTTCCGGTCGAAGGGTGTTTTATGGTCTGAAGACTTGGTGTATTGTAGGCAAACCAGCCATTCTGATAAAAATGTCCGGAAAAACTGCTGCTGTCAATAATACCGGGGTTTATCTGAAGCCCAAAGGCAAGACCGTGAAGGTCAAGTACCGGGAATTGATTATTGCCGATGGCAATGTCTAAAATCAATAGATCTCCGGAATCCAGTTCGGTTTGGTTGGGAATAAGGTAGAAAGGGTAATCCTTGATACTGAGTACAGGTTCGGGAATGACATTGTGCACCCCGGAAAAATGGTTCTCAATGGCTTCCTGGTCGGATACGGTTAGATGACCGTCTCCGTTTGCATCAACGTGTTTGATGTCGTTGCCGCTTTTCTGATCCACACCCCAGTCTTCAGAAGATTGTCCGTGCCAGTAGGTATAATTTATGTTTTCTCTTTCCGGTCCGTTATGTCCGAGATACCTGCCTAGGGGTAGTAAATCTTTAACGGTGACAATTCCATCGTTGTCAAAATCCCCGGGCCAGACACAATTTTTGCCTATACAATGGCACAAGGTATCTCGTGTTTCATCCGCTACGGTTATATAGACTTTATAGATAATACATTGTTGTCCATCGATACAATAAGATACCTGAAATTCATCTTCACCGTAATAATTCTGGTCAGGTGAATATACAAACATGGCTTTGGAAGTGAGTATATTACAACCAATAGTGATGGTATCATTTGGCTCGTAAAAGACTAAACTTCCGAATTCGGGAAGTATGGCATTACTGAAGGTGTAATTTCCTATAGGTACATCGTATTGGACGACAAGGGGAACGTTTTTGGGTGATTTAAAACGATACTCGATATCCTGTTTTGGATAACAATTATCTACAAATACTTTTATTTTTCCGGTTGAAGTATAGGTTCCATAATTAACCCTGTAGGTAAAGGACTTTACCCCGGAAAAATTATTGGGGGGTGTATAAGAAAATTGTCCGTTGCCCTGATACACCAATTGTGGTGAATATTGATTGATGGGAAAATTACTGCTCAGGTCATTGTCAAAAACATTAAACGTAATAGTTTCATTGACGGCGGTGTAAATTTCATCATCTCTCACACTGGAAGTATATTGCGGAATCGTTTTTAGTATTATTTCAACCCTTCTCGACGATCCATTATCATGTTCAAATTCCATGACATCCGTTCCTGTATTGTTTTTGTCAGGACGGTATTCGTAAGCTACCAACCCGGTCCTTTCCAATTGTCCCTTGGTGGGCGGGGATAATACATTAAATCCGGCAAAAGGAAAGATAATTTCCTGCTTTTTTGTGTTTAGCAGTGTAAAATAGAGTGTATCATGAAAGACAACTTCTTCATCTTCAAAATTAAGGCTGATTTTGCCCTGAGATGTATTTCCTTCCCCGTCGACAACACTGTACACAATAAATGCATTTTCTTCATTTCCCGGTGTAAAGATGATGGAATCTCCCTGTACCACGGCACTTCCGTTTTGTACCTGCCCAATTCCGTTGAGAATAAGGGTATCTGAAGTGGTTTCATCATTTGAAAGCGGGTGTATGACAACATCATTTATGCCATCGTGAGTCAGATAATCATTATGTGCTTTAACAATGGAACTTACACAATTGACTTTGTAAACAGACCATCGGGGTTGTGGAGGAAAGTTGCCAGTAAAATATTGTAGTTGTATGGTCAGAAGACCAGTATAAGAATTTTGTAAACTGATTTCAATTGCATATTTACCTGAACCAATAGATTGATTCGAAACGTAACCAATTCCTTCGGGGAAAAAAGGAGCAGGAGGAAGATTGCTCGTTATGGTGTCATAATACACCATACCGTTGGTAAGGTTTAATTCCACCAAAGGCGGGTTGAGTTGCCCATGCACACGGGGGAGTATGGCAAAAGCAAATAAAATGAATAATATTCTCATGATAGAGTTCATATGGTAATAAATTGAGAATCCGTATACGAAATGCAAAATAAAAGAAATTATTCTGAATATCCAAAGGTATTTGTTAAAAAATAATATTAATTTTACCATTATGTATCTTTTTCATTATGAATGCCTTGTGAAAATAAAAAAATTTGAATTAATATGATAAATTATATTAATATATATACTGGCATAAAATCCGATTTTAGATGTATTTGGGGAGACAATTTACCTATTTTTGTGTTTAATGACAAAATAGAATATTAGGCAAAAAAACACATGCATAAATTTGGTTTTTAAACAACAGAAAAAATCTGTTTAAAAGCAAACCAAACAACGACAGATGACCTCAACATAGATTTTTTTTGAACGAAGGATATGATGGAAAGAAAAATTATTAAAGTATTGGAACATCTCGAAACGGAAGAATTACTTCAGTTTAGAACTTTTATTTATTCTCCGTATTTTAATGTAAATCAGGAAATTATAAATTTGTTTGATATTATATATATAACCCTTACCCAGGAGAAAAAACAGATGGAAATGGGCGATGAATATGTCTGGCAATTACTTTTTCCAGGTCTACCTTTTGACGCAAAAAAATTCAATCGGTTGTTTTATATAACAGGTAGTTTATTTGACCGGTTTATCTCCCAACAAGAATATGAAAAAATACCTTTATACCAACAAAAAATAAAGGGTGATGTCATCCAAAAGGTGCCTAATAAATCACTGCAAAAAAAAGTGCACAACGAAACCTCCGCATACATCCAAAAAAATGATACCTATTCTGTTGAAGATATGGTACATACCTATTTTAATACCAATATTTTCCGAAATTTAAAAGGGAATAAGGATGCAGTTAGGCACTTGAACACCTATTATGTACTCGAAAAACTGAATTCCTATATTTCAATACTGAGTTTAAAAAAAATGTACAAAACCGATGTTCATCTCCATTTTATGGATTACATTTTTGAAATGCTTTTGGATAGGAAGTATATGAACCACCCTTCAATTAATATCTTTATGAATATCACCAACACTTTATTGGATGAAAATGAGGATATCCATTATTATACTTTAAGAAAACTCATGATTGAACATGTGGATAAATTTAAAATTGAGGTTCAAAAGAAATTTATTCAACAGCAATAAGTTATTGTATAAATAAAGTCAACCAAACGATTGTAGAGTTTTACGATGAGACATTTGATTTATTTAAGGAGTCTGTTGAAAAAAATGTCTTGCTGGAGAATAATGAAATTTCAGTGCCAGTATTCAGGAATATAATTATTGCTGCATTAAGAGTCAAACAGTATGCCTGGGTTGAAAATTTTATAGAAAACTATAAAATATACGTTCATCCGAAATACAGGGACAATGCCGTGTATTTCAGCCTGGCAAGACTGGAAATAAACAGGGAAAATTATGACAAAGTATTAGAATATCTTCAGCTCATTAATTATGAAGACGTTTGGTATCAGTTAGGTGCTAAAACCATGCAGATTACGGCTTATTATGAATTAAAGGAATTTGACGCCTTAGAATCGCTTCTCAACGCATATAAAATGTTTATTACACGCGAAAAATCATTGTCTAAAGAGCGAAAAAAAGCATACTTCAACCTTATTAAATATACAAAAAAACTGCTGTACATATTGCCGGATGAAAAGGCAAAAATAGCTAAGATGAGGAAAGAAATTGAAGAGAATAATACAGTTGTGACCAAAACCTGGTTGCTCGAAAAAGTAGATGAATTAAAAACCCGTCGGTAGAGTCATTTCGCACCAACCATGAACAAAACCCGCTATTTTTTCGTTTGATAAATTAAATAATGTAAGACATTTTGAAATATATTTTAGCCGCATTTATTGTGTATATTCTTTTTAAGGGATTTTTTCCTTCAGGCCTCAACCTGAATCAGCCATCTCAACGCAATCCTGCACCCAAGTCAGGTAAACAAACAGGACAGGATGGGGATTATGTAGAATATGAAGATATCACTGATGAAAAATAATCCCGACCTCAATAAACTCCTCAATCTGGGTAAAAAAAAGGAACTTTATACAGTTCTGGATGAAAATGATGATTTTATTCTTGTCTGGAAGAGTTATGGTATCGCCGTGCAGGCAACGTCACAAACGCAGATAGACCTTGAAAAAATTCTGACCGAAAAATATAAACAGCCGATTTATGTTCTCAACAGAATCGATCAGCCGGTTTCTGGTCTGGTCATCTTTGGTAAAAACAAAACTTTTACAGAAGCATTTACCCATAAAATAAAAGAAAGGGATATTAAAAAAACCTATTTGGCCATTGTCAGCGGAGCGCCGGCGGAAGGAAGGGTATACTTAAAACACTTCCTGAAAAAACTACACAACAGGTCCATGTCTTCAGATGAACCAATGGAAGATTACAAAGAAGCCGAGTTGTATTACGAAAAAGTCCAACAATTTGACAATTATTCTCTTCTCAAAATTGAATTGATTACCGGTCGATACCACCAGATACGGGCACAACTTGCCACCATGGATATGCCTATAAAAGGCGACTTAAAATACGGATCCAGAAGACCAAATCTCGACAGAAGCATTTGTTTATTGTCCTACAAACTAGAATTTGCTGACCCTTTGAGTGGAAAACATTTCAGTTATAAGTCTCCTCTGCCGGACAATGATGTTTTATGGTCAATGGTGGACGAAACCAACCTATGAAGCCCAAACTTTACAGCCTTCCGTGCAGTTGGTGCAGATATCAATTTTATCACGTCCTTTCAATAATGTGGATCTGAATTGCTGATATTCCGGTCCCTGCCATATTTTTTTAAAACTTTCACTTTCCTTGAGATTTCCCAACCTGTGTGTGGCATCTTTGTCAAAACAACAGGGCACAACCATACCATCCCACGTGATGACACAGGCATGCCATAGTTTCCAGCAGTGATTCATCAGTTCGTTTTTTACTCTGTATTTACCCTCTTTAGTTTTCCTGTATCGCGAATATTTATCAATGGTCGGAATCAGGTCATTGCCGTTTTCAAAATTGTAAACCTGAGCCGTTTTCAGCTTGACTTCGTCCACACCGATTTCTTTGGCAAGTTTGTACACATCCGCAATCTGGTGTTCGTTGGGCTTGACAACGAGAAACTGAAAAATAATATGAGGTGTCTTACTTTTCAGTTCTTTTTTCCAGTGTACCATGTTTTTGGCTCCCTGAATCACACTTTCTATATTACCTCCTATTCTGTAATTTTCATACGTTTCCTGCGTCGTGCCATCCAGAGAAATAATCAGCCTGTCTAGTCCTGACAAAACCGTTTTTTTTGCATTTTCTTCGTGCAGAAAATGCCCGTTGGTCGAAGTAATCGTGTAAATTCCCTTTTGATGAGCGTAATTCACCATGTCGAGAAACTCAGGATTGATATAGGGTTCGCCCTGAAAATAAAAAATCAGATACATCAGATCTTTATGAATGTCATCAATGGTTTTTCTGAAAAAATCTGATTTGAGATTGCCGGTGGGCCTGGTAAAAGACCGGAGTCCGGAAGGGCATTCCGGGCACCGCAGATTGCAAGCCGTGGTGGGTTCAATGGATATCGTCATGGGAAGCCCCCATTGAACCGGTTTTTTTGTCCACTTGGTGATGTAATATGATGTAAATAATGCACTCATATTCCAGAGTCTTCTCAATGTAAGTTTGGATAAAAACCTGAAGACATCATTGAAGTGCATAAAAAAGATTTGATAAACTACTGGCTTTTATTACAATTCAAGTCCGATCGGGCAATGATCAGATCCTGTTTCCTGATCCAGAATAAAGGTATTTTTAAAAGGAAGATTTTGGTCTACCAGAAAATAATCAAGACGCCATCCGAGATTTTTGGCCCTTGCTCCGAACCGTGCACTCCAGAATGAATACTGGACTTTGTTTGGGTGCTGGGACCTGAAAGAATCTGTAAATCCCTTGTTGAGCAGATAAGACATTCCGTCGATTTCAACCTGCGTATATCCGGACGTTTTATTGTAATTTTCTTTTGGTCTGGCAAGGTCAATCGGTTGATGAGCCACATTAAAATCTCCAGTGACAATGACCGACTTTTTGGTTCTCAACGCTGCAAGATAATTGCCGAAATCAAGATCCCACTGATGACGGTAATCAAGTCTTTTCAGGCCGTCCCCGCTGTTGGGGACATATACGTTACGAGATAAAATTCTGAAAACTCGGTAGTCAGAACCCTTCCTTCATAGTCATGGTCTGCCATTTGAATTCCTGCTATGACCGACAGAGGTTTTTCCTTTGATATGGTACAGACTCCGGAGTATCCTTTTTTATCCGCGTGATTGCAATGAATATGGTAGGATGAAAGAGCAGATAGAGCTTCTTTTACCTGATCTTCCTGAGCTTTAGTTTCCTGAATGCAGAATATGTCAGCGTTTATGGCATCAAACTGCTGTAAAAAACTTTTCCCTACGACAGCCCTGATACCGTTAACATTCCAGGATATAAGTTTCATCTTCTAAATTATATTGAATAATAAATACTTTTAATATCAAAGGTAAGACATATAAATGTAAATCAAACCCTATTTGTTCAGAGTACAAAAGTAAATCAATTCAATACTGTAGTTTCAAAAAAATGAAATTATAGCAAGAACGAAGAAATTATAAGGTGTAAAATAGATTTCTCAGGTGGGCAATTTTATTGCGCTGGCTCAGAAAAAACTGAAACCTGAGTTTTTCTGACACTTCTGACAGCAGAATGGATTTGGACCTCATTTGTTCAATCCATTTTTGACATTCTTCAGAAAATTCAGGAGAATACGTCATCAAATGGTTAAAGGAGTTGAAGGTTATGTACGTATAGGTTTCATTATTGGTATTAGCCTGTATACAGTTATTCGAAATGAAGATATCACTCTGGTACATTTCAAATCCGGAGGAAAGCATTCCAAGTTCGTTATTGACCGATTTTCTCCCGGATTCAGCTTCTTTTTCAAGTTTATTCATAAGATTGTCAAGGTCATCACATATTTTTTCAAAATCCTCTTTAGATGTAAACAATCCTGATTCGACATAGTATTGTATTTGTTTAATAGTGCTGTCTATGGATTCGGGAGCCCAGATTTCGAAGGATTTAACACCGTGATAATAAAAATTGATCTGATCGGTAATGTCTTCATAATCTTCAATAATTTCTTCTGCTTTAAATTTTTCAGTCTGTGCGATTCAAGGTTTAGTACTGACCTTTGCCAGAAAAATAACTTAAAACGACTCAGACTTTTGAAGCCGAATTGTCTGAAATAGGGCAAATCCATTGCGGTCATAGAAATAAATCCCTGTTTAGATTGTGACATTGATTTTAAAGCCTGTGCAATACTTTGTAAATATTCAATGATGTGAAATTTGTCTTTAAACATGGCATTAAACTGAAAGGGAACCAGCTTATTGCGATAGGACATGATGGAATCAAAAGATATATTAAAGTATTTGCACAGAATCGCAATTTCGTCTGTGGTCAGGGCCGTTGTTCCGCGCATCCTGCGATAAGCTGAATCGACATTTACATGCAGTAATTCTGATAACACCACAGCGAGACTTGGTTCTGTACACTTTTCTTTAATGGCTTTTATAAAAGCCTGTTGTATTTCAGACATAATTATTAAATATTACTAAAAAATAAAAATATTGGCAAAAATAATTAAAAAATGCAAATTTATAATTTAAAATAATTAAAATATGCAAAAATATAAATGAAAGCTATAAAAATATGCAAATAATATAAAAATTAAGTATGTAAAAAATATTATGCAAAATTCGATTTTTTATTTTTTTGTTACCCACATAACTTTGCAGTATTAAATAACAATTTTAAAATGTATTATTATGAAAAACTTATTAAGTATTTTATTATTTTTAATTCCTTCTGTATTTTGGGCTCAAACTCCTACAGTAGCTATCATTAGTTTTGATGCCAACCAACAGGAACTTCAATCCCATGAAATTTTGGAATTGTTGAGAATGGAAGTAAGTAAACACGGCAAATTCCAACCTGTAGACCGTTATGAAATAGACGAGGTGCTTTCCGCAAATGAAATGGATCCAACCAAATGTTTCAGTCAAAGTTGTCTGTTTAGTGCCGGAAAATTGTTGAATGTGGATTTTGTTTTTACAGGAAGTGCTGACAAACTGGGTGATGCTATGTTCCTCAAAATCAGAATGCTCAGCGTAAAAAATGAAAAAATTGAAAAGGAAATCGTAATGGAGTTTTTGTACATTCCTCAGAAAATCAATACGATGGTGACCATTCTTGTCAATGAATTATTTAATGTTCCCAATGATGAAGCTATTGTCAATAGTTTGTCCAACAAAGAAAGTTATGAAAGTGCTATCAACAATCCCCAGTACCAGAGATTAAATTTATCTGGTCCGAGAATGGGATATACTTTTTTTACCGGAGAAACGGCAAACATTTTAAAAGCTGCAAAATCAAATGGTGGTTATGACGCCCTACCAGCTATGTTTCAGATCGGGTATCAATTTGAAGCTCAATACCTCAATGAAGGAAAATGGCAGGCATTGGTTGAATTTATCCCTCTCATTTCCGGTTTTGATCAGGGATTATTTATCCCGAGTGTTGCGATCCTTAATGGCATCCGAAGCAATGTAAATGGTATTGAATTTGCCATAGGACCATCTTTCAATATTGTTAAAAAAGCTGAAATGATTTTTTCTGTCGATCAAAACAAATGGGTTATTGCAGAGGGAAACGTGGGGAATCAGGATGTTACTACCCGTCTGGATAGTCGTGGAAAACCAAGATTTACCAGTTATGTCGTGCTAGCCGGTGGGTATTCCATCCGATCAGGAAAACTCAATATCCCGATCAATGCCTACTTTATACCCTCAAAAGATGATTTCAGATTTGGGATTTCATTTGGATTTAACATAAAAAGAAATTAATCCTCTGACTTGGAGACTACTACGTTTTTGCAGACTATTATGTTGGGAAATAAAACTATTATTTCTGTGTAAAATGCTGCCCAAACACCGAAGAGGCTGTCTTGAAAGACGGCCTCTTTTTGTATTAATTTATTTTGGTTTTGACATTTATTTTAGAATAATAACAATTCATGGATTGAGTCTTTAATTTTTTTTACGGAAGGCAGCATGGTTTTTTCAAGTATTTCATTTAAAGGTATGGCGGGTAAATTTTCAGACCCGATGACCATAACAGGTGCATCAAGATCAAAAAAACAGTTTTCCTGAATCCGTCCTGCCAGACTTTGAGCAAAAGTATTATGCACGGGTTCTTCTGTTAGTACCAAAATCTTATTGTATTCACTGACCTTTTTAAATATTAAATCGGTATCCAAAGGGAATAAGGTTCTGAGATCGAGTATACCCACCTGATCTTTATTGTCTTTACTTGCGTTTAAAGCCCAGTGAACACCCATACCGTAAGTAACAATCAATACTTTATTGATCTGTTTTTCAGATGCTTCCTGTGTCATATCAGCAATGCCCAGAGGCAGAATGTAATCTCTGGAAGGTAAAACTCGTTTGGCTGTTTCCGTACCTTTCACTTTTGACCAGTACAGACCTTTATGTTCCAGAATTACTACAGGGTTAGGGTCATAATAAGCTGCTTTCAATAGCCCCTTAAAATCGGCACCATTGCTTGGGTACACAATTTTTATTCCGCGAATATTTGTCAATACCGATTCGACACTGGAACTATGAAACGGACCTCCGCTACCGTACGCACCAATAGGTACTCTCAGCACCATGCTCACAGGCCATTTGCCGTTGGAAAGATAACAGCTGCGGCTCACTTCCGTAAATAATTGATTTAATCCGGGCCAGATGTAGTCTGCAAATTGCACTTCAACGATGGGCTTAAGTCCGACGGCCGACATTCCCACCGTGCTGCCCACAATAAAAGCTTCCTGAATCGGAGTGTTAAAAACACGGAAATCACCAAATTTATGAGCCAAGGTAGCCGCTTCTCTAAAAACACCACCCAGACGTGCGCCTACATCCTGACCGTATAACAGACATTCAGGATGGTCCTCCATCAATTCCTGGACCGCAACCAAAGCACTGTCCACCATAACGGTTTCCGCGCCCCCCTTAGGTTCTCTTATTCCTTTTTCCTCAACAATAGGTGTAGGTACAAAATCAAATGTAAATAAATCTTCAGGCTTTGGATCCGCAGCATCTTTTGCATTTTCCAGATCAATTCGGATTTCTTCCAGAATCTTTCGTTCTGCGTCTTCCATTTCCGTTTTCGAAAAACCATTTTCCAACAAAAGTTTTACCATTTTAGGAAAAGGGTCAGACTTCATATCCTCCTCCAAATCGTCCCTGTACCATTCTTTTCGGACACCGGAAGTATGATGGTTGAGGAGAGGAACTTTTGCATGTAATAAAAATGGTCTTCTTTCTTTTCGTATTGTTTGAATTATGTATTCAAGCGTGACAAAACATTCAGAAAAATCACTGCCATCTATGGATATTGCCTCAATTCCGGGAAATCCTTTTGCATATTCAGCGGCATTCATGGCCCTGGTTTCTTTGGCAGTGGCTGATATATCCCATTCATTGTCCTGAACAAAATACAGTATGGGAAATTGTTTCAGAGCAGCCATCTGAAGCGCTTCCGCTATTTCCCCTTCTGTCATAGCCGCATCTCCGATAGAACAAACCGCAATCGCCCCTTTTTCATGTGGAAGGTGGGTGTTTTCTTTATACTGAAGCCCCATTGCAATTCCGGTCGTCGGAATTGCCTGCATACCCGTTGCAGATGATTGATGAGGAATTTTTGGTTTATCTTCGTCCCTGAGACTTGGGTGACAGTAATAGGTTCTTCCTCCTGAAAAAGGGTCATCCTTTTTAGCTAATACCTGTAACATGAGTTCATAAGGTTTCATGCCGATACTAAGCAATAAAGCATCATCCCGATAGTAGGGCGCCACATAATCTTTTGGTGTAAGTTGCAGGCCTAAAGCAATTTGCACTGCCTCATGACCGCGTGATGTGGCATGCACGTATTTTGAAACCCATTTAGTGTTCTCTTCGTAAATCTGTGTTAATGCTTTTGCCTTACACATCATGGTAAAGGCCTTCCATAAAATGGTTTTATCAATTTTTTGATTCATTGCGCAAAGGTACTATCTTCAATATCATATGACAAAATGTAGAGGTAAAATAATAAAAAGCCTTGAAATATCTGGTTTGTCAATTTTGACCCTATACTTACAACATGCTATTTTTGAATATTTTTCTTTGGGAATGAAAACTTTTCTATCAGAAATATGGCAATAAACTTTCGTTTTTTCATTAATTCAATATGTAATCTGCACATTTTTAAACGTATAGAAATTATTTTATTTTAATATGCTTGTTTATTCTAATAAGTTATTATAATTTTGCGTAGTAAATCTCAGGAATTATCAAAACGAAACACCACGGACGAGGCAAACTATTACTCACAGGAGAGTATGCCGTATTGGATGGTGCCAAGGCTTTGGCACTACCCACAAAATTAGGTCAAAAGCTGACGATTAAAAGAACGACCAGTTCAGATCTTATTTGGGAAAGCCTTGATATGAACGGAAAAATCTGGTTTGACTCTACAATTTCTTTATTTGATTTTTCCCCTGTACAAACCTCAGATGAAAAAATATCTGAATACCTTCAAAAGTTATTAAAGAATGCAGTAAGATTAAATTCTGAATTTCTTTCACAATGGAACGGATTTAAGATTGAAACGCAAGTGGAATTTCCTTTAGACTGGGGTTTGGGATCGAGCAGCACACTCATTTACCTTATCGCTGAGTGGGCAGAAGTAAATCCTTTACTTTTGTATTTCAAAACGGAAGAGGGCTCAGGGTATGATGTGGCATGTGCCTTTGCTCAGGGTCCGATTACATACCTGAATACGCCGGATGAGGTTTCTTACACTGAAATAGATTTTGCGCCATCCTTTCATCATAATTTGTATTTTGTGCATCTTGGAAACAAAGCAGATACCAAAATGGGTATTAAAAACTATTTGAAAGCGGTAAAGAATAAAAGCACATTAATAAAAACTATAACCAGAATTACGGAAGATATTCAGAATGTAAAAAGCCTCAGTGATTTTTCTTTATTGCTGAATGAACATGAAAATGTCATTGCTGCACATACAGGATTTTCAAAAGCCAAAGATGTACATTTTTCTGATTTTTGGGGTAGTGTTAAATCCCTGGGGGCATGGGGAGGTGATTTTGTTTTGATTACCTCGGATAAAAGCCCGGAAGAAACTAAAAATTACTTTATGAAAAAGGGATTTGATACCATTGTAGAATACAAAAAAATGGTTTTGTAGTTCAACAACAAATAGAAAAATTCTGCTTCCTAATTTTTGTTAATAAACAGGCTGATAGTTTTTATTCATCATCCACTTGCTCCATTTTTTATTGTAGGTATGCACTTTTTTAACTTCTTTATCATGTGAATAAACAGGATGCCCCTGGTTCACCCATTCGAAAATGCTTCCATACAGATTGTATACTTTTTGAAATCCTGACTTTCTGAGTTTTACAGCAATTTTTTCACTCCTATATCCTATACTGCAATAAACAATAATAGGTTGATCTTTCGGAATATTTTTGAGTTTGTTTTTGTCAAAATTGTCATATCCGACAAATAAAGCATCTTTTATATGAGAGATATTATATTCAGACGCCTCTCTGGCATCTAAAAAAATATAACTACTTTTATTTTTGAATGCTTCTTTAACATCAATGACGGGTGCACTAAACGAAATATATTGATCTACTTTTTTGTCAAAGTCAACATTTTCGCAGGAGGCTGTTTTGGTATACTGGGCTTTTGCTTTGTTAAAATAAAAAATTCCCAATCCAGTAAGAATAATAATGATAATAACTTTATATTCCATTATGTGAAAGTTTTTTTGGGCCGTTACCGGTTTTGTCATGGATAACCAATTGATTTTGGCAAAGAGGTTTTAATTCATTGTCGAGAAAATCCTGTATTTTATTTTTTATTTCTTCAGGATATAACAAATGTAAATTGGGACCTGCATCAAAGCTAAAACATAACGGGAGATTACTTTTATTTCTATAAGCCTTTACTCTTTTCACCATTTCTAGCGAGTTTGGTTCCAAAAGCGTGTACGATGGTTCAGAACACATCATTAATGCGTGTAAAGTTAATGCTTCTGCTTCTGCTATATGAGAAAAAGTCTTAAAGTCACCGGATTCAAGCGATTTTAAAAGTTCAGTGATTCTTTGATTTGCCTGTTGATATCTTGCGGGGGCAAACGGATTATTTTCCATGAGTTGGTGACCTGCGCTTGACGAAACCGACTTTTCACCTGCGCTGATGATAAAAATATCATTCTGCAATGTATTAAATATTGGGTGGACATTTTCAGCAACGCTGATAGCATATTCATCAGAAGAATAAACAACATCTGAATGTTCTCCCCACATTACCCAGTTTCCAAAAACGGAACGTGAAGCACTGCCGCTTCCAAGTCGGGCTATCAAAGATGCTTTTTTAAAAAAATATTCTTTCGTCATGTTTGGGTTGGCAAGTTCTTTTTCCAGAGAACAAAGACATAATGACAATGCACCCATTGCTGAAGCAGATGATGCGATTCCGCTGCTGTGCGGAAAAGTATTTTTACTGATTATGGAGAGATGAAGATCGTTCAGAAAGGGGAAATATTCATCTGATATGGAAGCCAGAAAACGTTCGAGTTTCAGTTCAAAATGTGGATTTGTTTTACCTTCAAAAAGAAAGTCAATCGAAATCCCTTTAGTTTTTTGTTCTTTGTTTTTCCATTTGACAGAAGTTATACTTTTTGCTGCATCAAGAGTCATACTCAAGGATGCATTTTTGGGCAGTTGGCGTCCGTATTTCCCCCAATATTTTACGATAGCCAGATTGGAAGGACACTGCCAGGTAATGGTTTGTTCCAGGGAATTACTCACTTTTTTTCCGGTTTAGTTTAATGTATTTAAGGCTGGTTCCGTTTTCAATGCGGTGAGACACATCAAAATCCTGAAGTACAGCATCAAGAATTGGGTAATCACCTTTGTTATATCCTTCTTTCAGATCATAGCTATATAATTTTGAAAAAGCATTCCAATAAAAAGCTGAAAATCCTCCTTTCATATCCTTGATAAGATGGTACATAGGTTGACCTGTTTCTTTTTCAATCATTTTTATCATAATTTTACCCTGCAGTTTTGTTAGGTTTTTCAGAGGTTCTTCAAACTCGCGAGACAATTCTGCTTCCAGTTCTTTAATTTTCTTTTTTCTTTCTCTTCGCGACAAATTATTTGAGGCGTATTCCAATTCTCTGAAAATCCTGATAGCTTCTTTTGCATAGGGAAAAACAATTTGAGCATAGTTACGGAATCGCATATACTTTTTATATTCATCATCCGAGCCAAATTTTCGTAAAGCGGTAATTTGTAATCCATCAAGATCGGTGAGAATTAATGTGTCCCCATCAGGTGTAATTAATGCTGAATATATTTTACCATCTACAGCAACCTTAGTTTCTTCTCCGTCAGGAGGATTTGTCTGTGCCAGTATACTTGAGATAGGAAGTAAAATGAAATAAACCAACAAAAAGCGCATAATGAAAGGATTTAAAACTATAACGTCAAAAATAAAATTTTGGTTATCAGTGAGACGCTCTTTTCATATTATTAACAATATAAAATGGCAAGGTATTTGATAAATCATATTATTATTATTTATAATATGTATAATATTTATTTTTTGCGGTATTTAAAAACGATCAGCCTTGTTCTGGTTATTGTTTTACAACATATTTCCACTATTATTGGTCAGCACAGCCTGGTAAAGTATGATTTTCCTGTCAATTCTGATCAATATGATGAGATATGTCCAGTTTTGACGTATGACGAAGATAAAATTTTTATTACCCGAATTGGTTCGCCCGATTTTAATCCGAAATTATTGATAGACAGCGTCGATGTTTATGAAATTTTTGATGAAGAAGAGTACAAAAAGGCTATTGCCAAAGTGTACAAACAGATTGCTTCCAAAGAAATTCATGATGTGATTGCTTCCTCTTTTAATCAGGATATTTGGACCATTATTCTGAATAAGGAGAAAAAACCAATAGATTTTGAACATCCTGGATATCCTCTCAACAATGCACTACCAAACAGTATATGCTCAAGATTTGATAACCACAACCGATTTATAATTATCAATCAATTTGATGAAATAGGGGGGCTGGACAAAGGTTTTTCCTTTACTCAGATGAAAGGTGAAGAATTTACTTTTCCGAAAGCCATTGAAATGGACGGATTTCATGTAAAAAGCGGTAATGTAAATATCACTTGTTCTTCGGATCAGAAAATTCTGATTTTATCAATGCCTGATGATGAGGGTAATATGGATTTATATCTTTCAGAAAGACTGTACGATATGTATTATAGCAAACCTTTAAAACTGTCAACAGATATAAACTCACCTTTTAATGAAATCACTCCTTTTTTATCACAGGATCAGAAGACTTTATATTTTTCTTCAGACAGGCTAGAGTCAAGGGGAGGAACAGACATTTTTAAAGCAAGCAGAATTGATGATACTTTTTTAAAATGGGAAAACGTGGAACCTTTATTGCCACCGGTAAATTCAGAAAAAGATGAAATGTATCCCACCCTTTTTGATAATGAGACCAAATTGTTGTTCAGTTCTGACAGAGACGGTAGTTTTGATATTTTTCAGGCTTCTTTGAAAAGAGATAAAAATATTTCTGTAGACATTGAGATTACTATTATTAACGGTGAGACTTTACAAAAAATGCCGGCAGAATTATACTGGGGTTTAGCTTATGAACCCGTCAAAAATAAAGAAAATTATTTCAGATGCCGAGACGGAAAATACACCTTAAAAATTGCAGAAAATAAACCTGTCGTCATTCATGCGATGAATAGAAATTTAAGTTCACAGGAATATTTATTTGACCCGCAAGAGTTATGGTCTGCAAATGACAAAATAAAAAAAGTTGACCTGATATTAAACCCAGAAAATACATCGGTTCGGGTAGTTCGTGAAACTAAAGTTGAAACCCTTCCATTTTTAGAGTTATTGACAAAAAAGGAGCAAACCCAATTGTCAGAAAAATCTTCCGTTTTCAAAAATATTATGTTTGAAAAAGCGACGGCAATTGTTCTACCTCAATCTTTTGCTTCTATAAATTCAATTGGAAAATTTCTGAAGATAAATAAAAATATTATTATTGAAATATTGGGGCATACTGACAATATCGGCGAACCGGAAGCACTTCAGAAACTGTCACTCGAAAGGGCCATTGCCATAAAAAATATTTTAGTATCTCAGGGTATAGAATCAAACAGAATAATACCTAAAGGTTTCGGAGATAAAAAGCCACTCAATGATAATAGTAGTGAAGTTTTACGTCGGAAAAACAGAAGAGTTGAGATCCGGATTGTCAGGGATGTTGAAAATTAAAATATTATAGATAATCAACATCTCTGTTAGCATTTTGTTAAACTACTTAAAATTCATTACAAAATGAATAACTTTGTAGTTTATGAATTATCTGTTTCGTTTTAAATATCTGATATGAAATACATTCTTTTTTTTCTTTTTTTTCCATTTTTATTACCAGGTCAGGGAATCATATTTTTTGAAGGTACCTGGAAGGAAGCCCTTGAAAAGGCCAAAAAGGAAGATAAACTTGTATTTGTGGATTCCTATACCACATGGTGTGGCCCTTGTATCAAAATGGCGAAAAATGTATTCACTCAGGAAAGTGTAGGAAGTTTTTACAACCAGAATTTTATCAATATAAAACTTGATATGGAAAAGGAAGACGGTGTAAGTTTCGGTCATAAGTACAGTGTAAAGGCTTACCCTACATTACATTTTCTGGATGGTGACGGAAAAGTTGTAAAAAAGATTCAAGGTGGTCAACAGGCTGAAGGTTTGATTTCACTTGGAGAAAATGCCCTCAAACAAAATGATAAAAGCGGTAAATATGCAGATGAATATGAGGCTGGAAATCGCGATTATACTCTTGTTTTGAATTATGTTAAAGCACTGAACAATGCCGGCAAGCCAAGTTTAAAGATTTCAAATGACTACCTGAACAGTAAACCAAATATTACGGAACAGGAAAAAATGATTTTTTTGTTTGAGGCTGTTGTTGATGCAGATTCAAAACTTTTTGACAGAATGTTGGTCGAAAAAGAAACCATCATACCACTCGTCGGGAAAGAAACTTTTCAGAAAAAAATTGTAAAAGCTTGTGAAAACACCATCACCAAAGCTATTCAATTTGAAACGCCGGAATTATTGGAGGAAGCAGTGAAAAAAATTAAAACGTCGTCTCCTGAAAATGCAGCAAAATTCGAATGGGGTTCGAAATATAAATATTACAGAGCATTCAGAGATGAAAAAAATTTTATAAAATCTTACCAGGCGCTTTCAAAACTTGAACCTGAAAATGCAGGAACTTATCAATCTATTGCGAAAGATATTATTCAATCATTTCCTGAAAATCAGGATATGTTGAAAGACGCCTGTATTTTTGCAGAAAAAGCATTTGATATAAAAGACGACCATGAATCATTAAATTTTCTATGTCATATATATATGGTGCAGGGAGATGTTAAAACTGCATTGAAACATGTAAAAAATAAAAAGGAAAAAGCGGTTAAAAAAGGTGAAGACCCAGCTTTTTACGATAGTTTAATCCAGTATATGGAAAATAAAAAATCATAAATATTTTTATTTATCATCATGACTGAAAAATTTTTTTACCCTGAATACGTGAAAAATGGCCGGAAAAACTGCCTGAATTGAATCCTTGACGCCTCCGGTCGAACCCGGTATGGCAAGTATTAGTGTATCCTTCATAAAGCCGGCAATACTTCTCGATAGCATAGAATAAGGCGTTCTGTCCTGTCCATAATTTCTGATTGCTTCTGAAATACCTGGTATTTCAATGTCTAGCAGAGGTTTAATGGCATCAGGTGTTACATCTCTGGGTGAAAGACCTGTTCCTCCTGTAATGATGACCAGATTACAACCTTTTTGTTCAAAACTTCTAACTTCCTTTTGAATGATTTCTTTATCGTCAGGAATAATGGAATACGATAATACATTTGTTTCATATTCTTTCATTTTTTCCACTATCCACTTTCCTGAAAAATCTTCCTTTTCACCGGAAGAAATACTGTCAGAACAAACGATGACGCCAACATTTATTTCACTCGAAATTTTCCTGTAATCTGTTTTTCCGCCTTTTTTTTCCAACAACCTGATATTGAGTATTTCTATATTTTTATCAATAGGTTTGAGCATATCGTACATCGTAAGGGCAACTACTGAAGCGGCGTGCATGGCTTCAACTTCTACGCCTGTTTTATAGATTGTATGTATTTCTACGGTGATATGAACAGATAAATCACTGATTTCAAAATTGATTTGAGTATATTCTATGGGAAGCGGGTGACAGTCAGGTATAACATCGCTTGTTTTTTTTGCTGCAAACAAGCCTGCTGTTTTTGCCATTTCGAAAACGTCTCCTTTAGGGACTTTTTTTTGTACGATGGCGTCTATAGTTTCTTGGTTACTGACTTTTACTACTGCTTGCGCAATGGCTTTTCTCAGTGTGAATGTTTTTGCCGTGATGTCTACCATAATTAATTAATGATTACTTTTCCATGAATGGTTTTGGTTGCCCAAAATTTCTTTCCCCCAAATGGGTACTTCTTTTTTTATTCTTTCAACCAGGTAAGAACAAGATTCTATGGCTTCTTTTCTGTGTTTTGATGAGGTAAATATAAAAAGACAAATTTCACCTTGTCTGACTTGACCCAGACTATGATAGATGTGCATGCATGTGATATCAAATTTTGTAAATGTTTCCTCTCTGATTTCAAACAGTTTTTCTTCAGCCATCTCCCGATAGGTAGAATATTCTATGGCGGTTACTTCCAGGCCATCTTTCTGATCAGCTCTGATTTGCCCTAAAAATATACTGTGTCCGCCAATATCGGTTTTGCTTGAATGTTTTGAAATGGATTCTGCAATAAATGCCGGTGACACGGGGCCATCAATAAATACAGTTTTTTTAGTTGCCATGTGTACAATATTTTATAAAATGAGCTGCACCATATTTGTAATGATAAACATTGGTATCCGATAGGTTGTTTTGTGCCCATTCCAGAGCTTTTGCTGATCTGACACCAGATTGACAGATAAAGACCAAGGTGTTAAATTTTTCCAATGTATTTATTTTTTCAGAAAGTTGGTTGAGCGGAATTTTTATTCCAAAAGGCAGGATTGGCCTTTCATTTTCCTCTCTCACATCTACCAGAACATGCTGGTTTTTATCTTTTAAATGGGTTAATATTTGGTTTATATCTTCCACTTCCAATGGGTTGCAAAATATTTTTTCTCCATATATTTCTAACACTTCCTTATCAAAAATATAGGTATTTTCCGGATTTTTAGAAACTTGAAGTATGGACTGAAAATTGGTTTTGCTATTGTAATACAATACTTTATTAATAAGAGGTTTTCCAACACCGGTTATAAGTTTTACCGCTTCGTTTGCCATAAATCCACCGATGAGATTTGGCAGAATCCCGGTGACACCTGCCTCATTGCAAGACAAAGTATTTTGGGTCTTTTCGGGAAAAGGAAATAAGTCACGGTAATTTGTAGATAAAATCCCATCTTGAACAACATTAAAAACAGAAACTTGTCCTTCATGACGAAAAACGGAACCATAAACAAGAGGTTTTTTCAGAACACAACAAACATCATTTATAAGATATCTTGTCGGAATCTGATCCGTACCGTCAATAATAATATCAAAGTTTTGAATTACGGAAAACAGATTTTCAGCCGTCGCAAAAAAAGGAAAAGATTCCAGATGTACTTCACTGTTCATTTCCCCTAATCGTTGCAGTGCGACTACTGTTTTTAATTTATTCAGATCTTTTTCGGTATATAAATATTGTCGGTGGAGGTTGGTAATTTCAACAATATCTCCATCCATTATGCCGATATGACCAACACCCATTGCAGTCAGAGACATGATAACCGGACATCCCAAACCACCGGCACCAATGACCAGCACTTTACTTTGGGATATTTTATTTTGGGCTTTCTGACCAAAATCCGATAACTGAATTTGTCTTTGATATCTTCCCATGATTGATTATTATCCTCCTGAAAAAGGAGGCAGAAGTGCTATTTCATCTCCGGATTGTAAATCAGGATTTTCCTTTTCTGAAATGATTTTATGGTTAATGGCTACAAGATAATGTTCATTTTTTAGTTCCGGAAATCTTTCAAAAAGATGTTTTTGCAGTTCCATCCAGTTTTGATATTTATTTTCAGGCACTATATCCTGTTGTAAAACATCCACAATTTTGCCGAAGGGTTTAACTATCATAATGTAAAAATAAAAAATTCCAATTGTGATGATGAATGTATAATACGGTCAGATGGTAATCAATTTATAAATAGCAATACATAAGACACAGGCTAAAAGTTTTTTTAACACATCATTCGAAAATTTTGTTGAACCGTTGAATGATCCTAAAATCCCTCCAATTACTGCTGTAATCAGTAAAGGAAAAAATGAATCAGGTAAGGTTAAATTTTTATTCCACAATCCTATAAATCCGGCTATGGAATTGACTACTATAAAAAGAGCACTGATAAGTGCTGCCTGTTTTGTACTTGTCCAGCCAAACCATAAAAGTAGCGGGGTCAGAATAATTCCTCCTCCTATGCCAAGCATTCCTGAAAGAAGACCGATAGAAGCTCCGGATAGGTATAAAATCCACGTTTTGGGAGCCAAAAAGTTTTGTTGTTCACTGCGCCATAAACCTGAAAATCGCAAAACAGGAAGAACAAGAATAAGTGCCAATAAGTATTTAAAGATCGATTCAGTTAGAGTTATGGATCCGCCAATAAAAGCAAAAGGTATAGAAAAGATAAAAAGTGGTTTTGCAAGATTCCAGTCAGTGGAAGTGTTCCTGACAAACTGGAGGTAAGCAATACTTGCTACAGCAATATTGAGAAGAAGGGCATTAGTCCTTATTTCCAAAGGAGCCAAACCAAAAAGAGCCATAACAGCGATATATCCACTTGCACCTCCATGGCCTACAGAGCTGTACAGGAAGGCAACTCCAAAAACCAAAAAATACATAAGATAAAAGGAATCAGCCATTTTATATTTTTATATAATACAATTCACTTCCTTTATGAATACATTCTGTATTTTCATCTAATCTGGCCAAACAATTAGCTTCTACAAAAGAACTCATTTTATAACTTTCCTGCCCGGTTAGGATTTTTACATCTCCATCTGTTTCCACAGCTTTAAGCCAATGAGTCAAACCTGATTTTTTCTCAAAGTCGTGAGTAATTTTCCCTTTACGGAAAAAAGTAAAAAATGAAGAACTGGAGATGAAAGCATGTATAAATGGTTTTACGTAGACAAGAAAACATGTAAAAACCGATGCCGGATTACCTGGTAATGCAAAAATTACGGTTTTGTCTTTAATACCAAAATAAAGCGGTTTACCCGGCTTTTGTTTGATTTTATAAAAAATTTTTTCTACCCCATTGTCTTCCAGACTTTTTTGGACAAAATCATAATCACCAACAGAAATGCCCCCGGTAATTAACAAAATATCAACTTTTAACAGACCTTTTTCTATTTCATTTCTCATTTCTTCGGGATCGTCCTGAACATGGATAACGTATTCAGCTTCTATATTTTCGTTTTTCAGCAAAGCTTTCAGTGACAAACTGTTACTTTCGTATATCTGCCCGGGTTTAAGGTAGGTGCCGGGTTTTGCCAGTTCATCTCCTGTAATGATAACACCCATTTTGGGTCTTGCATAAACAAGGACGTTTTGAATACCAAAAGTTGCCAGCATTCCGATTAGTCCAGGAGTCATTTTTGTATTTTTAGGAACAATGATTTCATCTTTTCGGGATTGGGTTCCTTTTTCTCTGATATGTTGTCCTTTTTCCCAATGTTCAGCAATAATTTTAACCTGGTCATCTTTTAAAATACATAATTCTTTGGGAATGACAAGTTTAATATCCATGGATACGGGAGCACCTGTAAATACTTTTAATGCCTGACCGGGAAGAAGAGGCGGTATGTTTTGTGCTCCTGCCTTTATTTCTCCGATCACCGGATAATACATTCCACTTTGAAGATTTTCCAGACAAAAACCAAAACCATCCATTGCAGAGTTGTCGAATACTGGAATATCAATAGGCGCCAGTATATTTTCCGCAGTGAAAAAATGTATACTTTTTTCCAAAGGAACAGAAATCAATTTCGGTTCCGGAACTTTTGCAAAAATTTGCTCCAGCGCTGTCTGATAGTGTATAAACTCCATTAGCCACCTATTTTTATCATACTTCTGTTAATGACATCATCGGCACTTGTCTCAAGATATCCGGATTCAAATTGTCCGCCCATTTTAAAATGTTTTGAAGCAACTGATTCTGTAATTATGTTTTTTATATCCTGACCCTCTCTGAATGCCGAAAGCAAGTCGAGTTCATCCTTGCCAAAAAGACAATTTTTTATTTTTCCGTCAGCCGTGAGTCTCAAACGGTTACAATCAACACAAAAAGGCTGGCTCATTGTGGTAATAAATGCAAAAGTTCCCTGATGTCCTGTTACCTTAAATTTTTTTGATGTATCGTGTTTTTCGTCGTGAAGTTTTATAATATCAAAATCCCTGTAAATATTGTCAAAAACGTCAGTAAATGAAATTACTTTATTTCTGTCCCATTTGTTTTTATCAAATGGCATAAATTCTATAAATCTTACGTGTACCGGAAGATCTTTGGTGAGAAGAATAAAATTGTTTATTTCATCATCATTTACATTTTTCATCAGTACAATATTCAACTTGACATCAAACCCATGTTCTATCATCAAAAGAATATTTGACCATACAGTTTCAAAATGGTCTCTTTTGGTAATAGAAAAAAACTTTTCTCTATCCAGAGAATCTATACTGATATTTAAACTTTTTAACCCTGTTTTTTTGAAAAGGTCAATGTATCTGTTGAGCCAGAACGCATTTGTTGTTATAGTCATTTTTACAGGTAATGAAGAAAGACCTTCAAAAATTTCACCAAAATCCTTCCGAAGTAAAGGTTCTCCACCGGTAAGTCGTATTTTGTTTATGCCAAGTTTGACAAAAACATCTGCAATCTCTATGATTTCTCCGGAGGACATAAGTTTATGGTTCGGCAGACACTGAATCTTTTCTTCGGGCATACAGTAGGTACACCTAAAGTTACAATTATCGGTCAGTGAAATCCGTAAATAATCGTGTATTCTGTTGAATTTGTCAAAAAGCATAGTAAAACTGCAAAAAGCAAAGATATAACATTTTTAAAATAGATTTTGTAATAAAGGTTACGTTGCATATGACAGGTTAAAAATCAATAAAAATAACCTTCACAAACGGAAACCAAATAATAAAAGAAACTGTTAGAAACTGTATATATCACCTGAATCCGTAAGAATGGTTATGAGGTGAGTTTTTCCAATTAAGGTAGTTTATATTTTACAGTAAAATTCATATTATGAAGACAAAATGGGTCGTTTTTCTTTTTTTCCTTTTTTCCTTTTTAATGGTTGGAAATACCGGATATTCTCAAAGTGAACAAATTACCAAAAAGGAAAGTACAGCAAAGAGTAGTAAAAAAATTGAGCTAAAAATTACGGGAATGAGTTGTCAGAAGGGATGTGCCGATGGAATTGATAAAAAATTGCGTTTGACGGAAGGCATCATTAAAAGTAAAACTTCATTTGAAAAATCTAAAAGTGTTATCACATTTAACCCTTTAAAAATTTCTGTTGAGGAAATTATAAAAAAGATAAGTGATTTTGGCTATCAGGCCACATTGGTTTCAGGTTAACTATTGATTTGTTTTTAAAACCAGCCAGGTTTTATTTTTAATAAATTGATTAACAATGATATTTAAATTATTTCACAATAGGTGTTAATTATTTTTTGTTTCTTATTATACTATAAAAATTGCATAATTTTGCACAAAATTAATTGGGACACAGTTTGTAATTACACAAATCCCTGATCCATAAAAAGAAATAAAAAATGAAAATATTTTAGAATGGTGCAATACAAATTGTAAAATCATTCGTTTTCAATAAAATACACCATTCAGAAATGCAGTTTGACCAACAAATTCCAATAAAATATTTTGCTGATAAGTACCAACTTACCATTGTCGGTAACAAAGACCTTATGGTTACGGGTATTAATGAAATTCATAAAGTCCAATCAGGGAATATCACTTTTGTAGATGCAGAAAAGTACTACCAAAAATCTATTAATTCGGCAGCATCGATTATTATCATTGATAAAATGACGGATTTCCCCGAAGGCAAAGCTTTGTTATTGTGTTCTGAACCTTTTAAAGTGTACAATCAGATTGCTTTGGATTTCAGACCTTTTCGTCCCATTACGGAAAAAAGCCTGAATGAAGTTATTTTACCTGAAAGTGCGGTTATTGAGCCGGGCGTTCGTATCGGACATAATGTACAAATAGGCGAAAACGTCTATATTCAGTCAGGAGCATACATTGGAAATGATACAATAATAGGCGACAATGTTAGTATTCAGGCAGGTGCTATAATCGGTACAGATGCCTTTTACTACAATAAAACCAATAAAAAATACACAAAATGGAATTCCTGCGGCAGGGTCATTCTTGAAAATGATGTTGAAATCGGTGCCGGCTGTACCATCAACAAAGGAGTATCGGGTGATACTATTATTGGTGAAGGAAGTAAATTGGACAGTCACGTTCATATTGCCCATGGTGTTGTTTTAGGCAAAAATTGTCTTCTTGCCGCTCAGGTAGGAATTGCCGGAAAAACCATCGTTGGAGATAATGTAGTAATGTATGGTCAGGTGGGTATAGCGCAAAAACTTACCATAGGAGAAGGAGCAGTAATTTTAGCTAAATCAGGTGTCTCCAAAAATCTTGAAGGGAATAAAGTGTATTTTGGCATTCCGGCTGCTGAAGCCAGAGACAAGTACAAGGAACTGGTAAAACTCAGATTGTTGGCAAAGGATGAAATATCTATCGCCAGTGTCATGTAGGCTGCAGTTTTCTTTTAAGATAAAAAATTGAACCGGGCATTATCCAGAGAATTTTTAATGTCCGGAAGAAAATAAAATCTTTACATACCGAAAGGTTATACAACTCCTTCCTGCGTATTAATTCTTTTCTGTCCGAACATTAAAAGGTACCCTGAGATATGGGAAAAATATTTTACCTTTCTCTTTTCATCGGTTTATTTTTCAACTTTCCAACCATTTTAGCTTTAAATTCTCTTTCGGCTTTGATGAGTTTAACTACTTTCGAGGCTGACAAAACAGTCCTGAACTTGCTCAGGTATTTTTTGTCAAGTTCAAGTTCTTTAGATCGAAGGTCCATAATTGAAGTAAGTGCTTTTTCCGCTTCTTTTTCTGAAATGTCAGCGTTTAAAGCTTCTACCAATTTGTCTTCTTTGATGGCTTTTTTCTCTTCTTCATATACATTGTAGATCGGCCAGAATTTTTCTGCTTCAGCTTCAGTTAGGTCAATTCTGTCTGTTAAAAAGGCAATTTTATGCGTGTTTAATTTCTCTCTGAGTCGTGATTTATCTTTTTCATTTCTTTGAGAAAAAGAGGTATTGGTGAAAGCAACAATAAAAAGAAACACCATCAGAACAGGGGAAATGATATTCAAAAATTTTTTCATGGAATTAAAATTTTATAGTGAAATAATTAATTAAAAATGTCTGTTTAAAATGTTATAAATAAAAGTAATTGTGCAATTTTCTGACTTTAAAAGATTTATAATTCAAGCGCTGATTCGAGAGAGTCAAAATCTAAAAATTCATATTCATATTCCTGTTCGATTAATGTAATGTCTTCTTCCTGAATCAATTGATAATCAATCAATTCATCAGTTTCCATCTTATACATATTATCATTAAGATACATTAAAGCTATATCCATATCTTCATTTTGATTTGATTTTTCTTTTCTGAAGAGGAACAAACAAAACACAGCAAGAATAAAAATAGCGGCCATTTGTTTCCACCATTTCAAAATAAAAAGAGGTTTTTTATGTTGTGCCATCCATTTTTCTTCATTGTCTTCAAAATAACCTTCAGGAATGTGGTATTCAGGATTTCTGACAAACTGACTTATTGTTGCCTGTGCCATGACTTTGTCATTAAGTTCATCAAAATACCCTTCGGGAATATTAAAATTTCTTTTATCAGGCATCTGATTTGTCACGGTTTCAGATATTTTTAATATTTCCTCTTTTATTTCTTTATTTTTCATTTCAAATTCATTGATTATAATTGTCCGGACATTTCTTTTATATACGTTTCCATTTTTTTTACAGCATGATGGTACGAAGCTTTTAATGAACCTACTGAAGTGTTTGTTATCTCTGCAATTTGTTCATAAGGCATTTCATCATAATACCTTAAATGAAATACCAATTTTTGTTTGTCAGGAAGCGTTTCAATTGCTTTTTTCAACATTTGAGAATATTTTTTCAGCATCCATACCGGCATTTTCAGCTTTATCATATTGTGTTTTACCATTAGAAATATGTCTGATATTATATTTATTTTCTTTTTGTAAATAGTTGATACATTCATTGGTAGCTATTCGGTAAATCCAGGTAAACAAAGATGATTTATTTTCAAATGAGTCAATGTTTTTAAAAATTTTTACAAATGTATTTTGTAAAACATCGTCTGTATTTTCATGTGTTTTCACAAGATTTCTTATATGATAATAGAGCCGTTCCTGATATTTTTTTATCAGTAACCTGTATCCGTATTCCTTTTTTTCGGGATTCCGGATAAATTCAAGGATGTTTTCATCCTCAAATGGAAGGTTTTTAAGTAATGGAATCTGCATTATTACATATTATTTATCCAGTAAAATTTTGTCCGAACGTTTTATTTAATAATTTTGACAGTAAATAAACATAAAGGTTTAACCATTATCTTAAAAAATCCAAAATGATTCGCTTTTTATGCAGGTTAATTCTTAAAATCTGGGGCTTTAAACAAACAGGCACATATCCGGCCGACATAAAAAAGAAGTTGTATATTGTTTATCCCCATACATCCAACTGGGATTTTCCCCTGGGTATTTTATTAAAAGGAGCCATTCCCATGGATGTCAATTATGTGGCCAAAGATTCTTTGTTCAAATGGCCATACGGATGGATTTTTCGTGCTCTCGGAGGAATTCCGGTGGATAGGAAAAAAAGGACCAATTTTGTGGAGAATATGGTAGCATTGTACAATAAATACGACAGACTTTCTTTTGCCATAGCGCCAGAAGGAACCCGTAAAAAAGTGGATAAATGGAAAACCGGATTTTATTACATAGCCTTACAAGCCGGGATTCCCCTTATTTTTGTTAAGTTTGACTATAAAAACAAAGAAGCCCATTTCAGTTTGCCATTTTATCCCTCAGGCAATTATGAAGAAGATATGAAAGTAATTAGCCGTCATTTTATAGGCACCATTGGAAAAAATCAGGAAATGTCAAGTGATTTGACACAATACTTATAAAAATAGAGTACATTTTGCAGTAAACATTCTTACGTAAATATTGTCTACTAAAATTGTTGTTGCAACAAACAGGAAAAATGTTAAGTTTTAGTTTGTTGATGAAAATATTTTTAATATTCTTTATAGGTAAATTGTATGAATCGTCAGGCTTTTTTGTATATTTTGTTTATTTCAGGAACATTTTTTCTGTTTTCAAGTTCAGGAGGAGTTCCCCAGGCAGTTACTCAAGCCCCTGGTGAATCCGGAAAAAATTGTGGGGCCTGTCATTCCGGAGGCAATTTTAATCCTACCATGCAATTGACAGTCAGGGATAGCCAGACAAATTTTGTTACAAAATATTTACCAAACCGGACCTATCAGCTTGAACTCGTGATTGCCGGAAAAAACAATCCGAAATCATACGGTTTTCAAATGGTTGCTCTTTCAGAAACTGGGAATAAAGATATGGGAGTATGGTCAAATCTTGGTCAAAAGGTCAAAAATCAGACCTTGCTTCAAAGAAAATATCTTGTTCAGTCCGGTGCCAAAGCTGACGGTATCTTTACCATGAACTGGAAAGCACCGGCTACGGATGTTGGAAATGTAATTTTTTATTATTCCGGTCTGGCGATAAATCTTTCTGGCAACGATAATGGCGATTCGCCAATCTCAGATCAACTCACATTATTTTCATCCGGAACCACAAACACAAATGAAAACGGATCTCAGAATTTATTTTTTGTTTACCCTAATCCGGTAAGTGACATACTTACTATTTCGTCACCGGTTGCTGTCACAGCGTTAAAAGTTCTTAATCTGACAGGTCAGACCATTTTAATAAATGGAGAATCAGGCAATAATGTTATTGATGTGAAAGACCTGAAATCAGGATCTTATATAATTGAGGTAAATACAGCTTCGTCAGAACCGGTTAAAAGGTTAATTTTTCAGAAATTGTAATAGCTGAATAAATTTTTTCTCTGAGATTTTGTCTTTATTAAATTCATGAATTAATGGATTAATAAAGGCTGTAAAACGTATCTTTGCCACCTTATTTTACACCTTTGGCAAATATACAATCAGTGCTCATTGTTCCTATGTACAATCCATCAGAGGGTTGGGAACATATTTTTATGAAACATTACAGGGAGTTTTGTGATTTGCTGGAATTTGACATTCAAGTGGTTTTATCCGATGACGGCAGTACCAATGACATACAAGAAGCCATTCAATTTTTACGATCTTCTCTTGGAGAAAAACTGACTTATATTTCTGCTGAAAGGAATAAAGGGAAAGGAGCCGCTTTAAAAGCAGGGGTAAAATTAATCCGCACAGATAATTATATTTTTACAGATATCGATTTTCCGTATACAGCAGAGAGTATGGTTTCAGTTTATCAATCCTGTTTAGATAACAGAGGTGTCGTGATGGGTATCCGCGATAAAAACTATTATAATGATATTACCAGGTTCAGGACATGGCTCAGCAAGATTTTAAGGTGGTTTAACAAGTTGCTTCTTCAGTTGCCTTCAAATGATACTCAGTGTGGTCTCAAGGCTTTTGATGCCAAAGGAGGTGAAATACTGGTTGATTGCAAAACGGATCGTTTTCTGATTGACCTGGAGTTTTTATTGTCAGCAAATCAAAAAAAGGTAAAAATTACACCTGTACAAGTCAGCCTCAGAAACAATGTTGAATTCACAAAATTTAATACGCTGGTTCTCTTTAAAGAACTGGCAAATTTTGCAGGATTGATCTGGCGATACAGGATAAAGGGTTAAGGGGTTTTTATTTAAGTATAAATAATCATTTCAATAATTTTATATTACAGAATTCCTGCTGTTTCAAAAAGCAGAAACATTAAATTAATTTTAGTCGCCATCAGCACTAATTTACCCGGACCTTTACATAATACTACATTATTAAATATCAGTTTTAAGAGTGATACGCCTTTGTCAGAAAACTCTAAAAAACGGATTTATGAACAATGCAGCTTTCAGGATTTTTGTATTTACATGTTTGTTGTTTACGGTTTATCTCGTTTTCTCTACACACAAAGAACCGGGAAAAGTTATCTGGTCAGATGGAGAGGGTTATTATGTTTATCTGCCGTCAGTTTTCATTTTCCATGATTTTGTGAAAGATGCAGTCCGTGACACTGGATATATCAAAGCTTTTCAGGATACCGGGAAAATATTTTCAAAGTATACATGTGGAGTTGCTATTCTTGAAATGCCGTTTTTTCTTGCCAGTCATTGGTATACAAAATTATTTGGACTTCTTTCCACAGGAAAAACAGATATTTACGGGAGAGGATTGTGCTGGTCGGCCGCATTTTACCTTTGGGCAGGTATGATTTTTTTGTATTATTACATTAAAAAATACTATTCTTCATATATAACTATGTTGGCAATTGCAGGCATTTTATGCGGTACAAATCTTTATTTTTATACATTTTTGGCGCCTTCCATGTCGCATATATACAGTTTCTTTTTGTTTTCTGTTTTTCTTTGGAAATCGGATTTTATGTTTCGCCAAAAATTGCAGATCAAAGGAAGTGAAGCCCTGACCTGGGCATTGTTCGGGTTGCTACTTGGAATGATAGTACTGATAAGACCCACCAATATTATTATATTTTTACTTCCTTTATATCAGATTCAAAGGACTGAAAACAATTTTATATCTTATGTAAAAGAAAAGATGAGGTATATCATGCTGGCAGCTCTTTGTTTTTTTATTCCCTGGATTCCTCAATTTATGTATTGGAAATATATTTCCGGCAACTGGATCATCTGGTCCTACTCTGATGAAGGGTTTCATTTCTGGATGGAACCTAAATTATTGAGGGTATTGTTTGACCCGTGGAACGGTTGGATACTATACAGCCCGATGGTGGTTTTGCCGTTGGTTTATTTATGGTGGAACAGAAACCGAAACCAGCACCATGAACGGATATATCTCTATATATTTTTATTGGCAACCTATATTTTTTCAAGTTGGTGGGCATGGTGGTTCGGAGGAGCATTCGGACACAGAAGTTATGTGGAGTTCTTAGCCTTTTTAGTTTTGCCACTTGCCGGTTTAATACATGTATCGTGGCGAAAAAAATGGGCAGGCATAGCATTAACTTCGTTGATTATCCTGTTATGTTACTACAATCTTGGATTGACATATGCCTATCGACCTCCATGGGACGGTGCCGGATGGACGTATGAAAGCTGGTGGAGTGTGGTCAGAAATCTATTTATTTTTTGAGACCACTTTTATCAATCGCGGGTTTTCAAAAGGCAAAAATTCATTTTTTTTCTGGCGGTCTTTATACATCCGTATAGACATTTTTTTGGTTTCGGATTTGATTGGAACAGGTACTTCTATGTACAATTTTCCATCTTCCATTTTTTTGATATTGTTGTTTATGCGCAGTGAAAACTGATCAATGTGGTCTGGACTGTCGGCGTATTGCCAGCATTCAAATATGGCATTGACATCTGTATTTTCTTTATAAGCGACCTGTATAATAAACAGGTTATCGCCTCTGAGCTTTTCATCAATTTTAATAACAACTTCGTGACCCCAGGTTCTGTCTTTTTTTGAATGGTCGAAAATCAAAGGCAGGTTGACTATAGTGTCCATTGGATTATTGATTAATGAATCTCTGAAAGCTGCCACAATAGTATCAAAATGGTGTAATGGTAATTCCCTTAGCCTGAAGCCTTGACCTTCGTACACAATTTTTGTGTTTTTAGTCCAGTGTGTCAGATACTTTGTATCATCGTACAAATCCAATTTACTTTCAAAAACCAAAAGAGGACGGGTATCCTTTTTTTTCAGAATATCAATGATTTTTGGAACCTGATATGGTTGACACATTAATTCATTTAACATTGCTGCTTGATTCAACGAATTTCTACTGAGAACAACTCCCATAGAAGGCATTCCATATTGAATACCAAAAGAAAAATTTTGATCCTGATTTCCTCCTTTGTCTGCCCTGGCAAAACACTCAGAACCAACATGCAAATAAGGGTCAGGTATAATAGTTTGATATTTATTTTGGTCAAAATCGTATTTATTAGCATGTGTTTTATATGCATTTTCCAAATGTTCCGGACTTTTTAAAACAGGTAATGATGTTATTCCTTCATAAACAAGTAATAACGGAACAGTGGAAAGTAGTAAATAACGAATTGGGATAACTTTAACGGGGTCAAGTATTTTGTAGATATAAGGAATACTTAAAAAATTTATGGCATAAAAACTGATCCAACCTAATCTTCCGATAGATCTGAATTGTTGAAACGGTCCGGAATAATCCAGAAGCCCCTCCATTCCTTTAATAGTGAAAGGATAACCAAAAGAAATCAAAGCAGAAAACAAAAATATAAATGATAGTAATAAAGCAGGGTTTCGGGATTTTATAAATAAATCATACCAAGTTTTTTTGCGATAAATTTTCAATAAAACGAATCCAAAGATAAAAACGATTGAGGGCAAACCGATATAATTAACAGCTTCAATTGGATCAATTTTTCTGACGGAAATGATATTTTCATTTATAAAATGGAATAACGGCAGATCGTAACTAAAAAACAAACCTTCCCAATATGAATGGTATGAAAAAAAACCCCAGACTTTTTCAGGTCTGTCTGAAACCGGGTGAATAAAATTTGCCATTAAAAAAAGTAAAAGGAATGGCAAAATAATTTGTATACCAAAAAAGATAATACTATTTTTTATCGTTTTCCATCTGAAATCCATCAAGGTATAAATTGAAATGGCCAACCCGCATAAAACGGCACAAGTAAGAAAATGATACATATGCAACATGCCAAAAATTGATATAAGTAAACCCATGCCAACAGATACCCTAAATTGAGATTGTTTATTCCAGAAATGCAACCATAAATAAAATATCCACGGTAAAACCGGGTACACCATGGAATAATGAGCATTAAACCGGCTGATTTGTGGTTGTAATAATATCAAACCCGCTGTACAGAATAAAGCAAAATAATAACCAGTTTGTAAATACCTTAGGCATAAAAAAATTCCTAAAGCACCGAAAGCCAGACTAAAAAAAAGTGTAAGATTATGAATAGAGATCAAAGTCTCATTAGACATAGGGGTAATATTGTAAATCCATTTTACTATGTTAGATAATAAAGGTTGATTATCCGTAAACACAATGTTTTCCCCAAAGGGATAATTCATGCCTTCAAAAACCCAGAAAGTGCTATCATACTTTATATGATATAAATAAGTAAAGTAATTTTTCATACCATCACCACCCGCAGAAATTAATGTTTCCGGTGATTTGATATTTTCAAAAAAAACAAGGCCTATGAAGACCAGGAAAAATGATAACGGAAGTAATTTCTCTCTTAAATAGGATTTTGACATGCTTCAATTTAAAACATTATAACTTTACTATTAAAATTCCTTTATGTTCACCGATAATATATTCCTTATATTCCTTAAAACTATCCTGTTCAAGAAGAGAAGATTCTATCAACATATATTGTGCTCCTCTGGATTTAGCATCTGCAACAGTTGTCCCAAAAAGATTAGTCCATCCAGGATTGTTACTCAGGTACAATGAGACATTGGTTGTTGGGTCTGAAGGACTGTATATAAGAGTGTTTCTGTCAATTCCTAAGGATCTTAAATACTGCTCGATATCGTAAAAGCCTTGAGGAGGAACAGAGTTCCAGCCCTGGTCATATCTGCGGAACAAAAATTGAGCTCTTGTATCTTCAGCACACATTATAAAAAGAATAAAAGAAAGTGCAAAAAATATTCTTAATTGCTTAACAGATAATTGCTGTTCTATAATATGGAAAAAAGCAATACTTAATAGAACCGGAAAACAAAATACATTAATAAAATAATAATCATGAACATTAAAAACGGCAAAAAAAGCAAGCAAATAACAAATGCAGGCTAATGCAACAAATGGCAAAAAAAATGTAAAAATTTCATTCAGTTTTTTCCAATGGAATATTACATAAAGAATAACCGGGACCAAAAACCACCATATTTTATAGGAAACCATTGCCGGCATCCATTCGGTGAAAGTTCTTTGAATTATATATAAAATTGTATTTTTATCAGTTAACCAAATTCCCATAGTTCCCTGGAGATTCCCAAAATACTGCCCCATTTCATTATATACTTTAACAAATATAAGCCACATAAAAACAGTAAGGAATCCTGAAAAAATGATAAAAATATGTGCTCTCGAATAAAGCAAATTTTTTTTGATTAACCTTTGGTAAATGACAAAAAGCGCGATAACAATAAAAAGAATAGCCGATGAAATTTTCAACAAAGCGGCTAAAACGGAAAAAAATATCGCTATATAAATATCAGAATCCCTTGTACTTTTTGAATGTTTAACAAAAAAATAAAAGCCAATCAAGGCACAAGAAAGAGCGGGTACATCGGGTAAAAAGTTTGAGCCGTAATACATTATGATACAGGACATCATTAATAAAACAGCGGGGAAAGTAGCCAGAATCAGGTTGTTTATTACTATGACAGAAGTCAATGTTACTGCAATGAGTGCGGCATATAAAATTAAATAATTTATCCACCTTATATAATAATCATTGAATCCAAACCACTTGTAAAGTTTTGATGCTGTATAATAAATTATGGGAAATTCGCTGCATGTTGCGCCGTCAATGGCATGCCTGTGATGAACCTGAGGTGAAAAAAAACCTCTTTCATTCTGAAAGTAATTTAATGCATATGAAGCACAGTCAGATTGACGCCAAACGTGCACACTGCAAGGTTTCTGTATTAGCCAATGTGGCATTTCATATACAAAGGAAAGAACTAAAAAAATTATGGTAGTCAGAGTGACTGATTTGATTTTATCGCTTAACACTTTGTAATTATTTATCTGCACAAATGTATAAAATCAAAATGACCTTGAGATGAATCTGAAAACTTAAAATTTTTTAATCTACGAATTAAGTAAAATATCACTATTAACGGAATGACATACATTACATTTCCCTTACTTCTCCTGCACCAAATGCGCCTTGTTGAAAAGAGGGAAAGAAGCACTTCCGTAGTGTGAAAACTTTTTGACGGATTTAAGAGGAAGTTGATATTGGCTTTGGAACGCAATAAAAAACTTAGTAAGTTCCTGATAATTCATGTTTTTGGAGTTGGGCTTGGGGTGGTATACGATGTAATCAATACTGCCATCTGTATTCCAGAAAACATTCAACCAGATTTTTATACCTTTCAGGTCGACATTTTGAGTTTTGGCAAAATTTTCCATATCTCTCATCATGGTATTCCAGTAATTGTAGGCATCGTCCATAGAATTGTCACAGACCTGAAACAACATCTGGGAATATTGCTGCATTATCTGTTCATACTTTTTTTCTTCTTCGCCGATTAAAAACACCCTTGGTACTCCCGAAGAAATTTTGGAAGTTTGTGCATTTACTATTGGTGTAAAACAAAACATTCCCCAAAAAAGTATACCTAAAATTTTATTTCTCATTTTACGAAAACGGGATTAAGATACAAATATATATATAGTTTTATTATTTAAGAATAATTTAATATTGAATTTTTGAAAAATATAAAAATTTGTCACTTTTGGCAACATAAAATGCAAGTTATAATAAAACATGAAATAGAATTTTTTTACAGACTTAAAACTATTTTCTTCCGAAGTCTGCAGGTATTTCTCCCCATTTTTCGGTTTCCCATTTCATGATTTTTTGAGTAAAAGTATTTGCTTGCAGCCAGTCGAGAGCTCTTTCCATCAGTTCAAAAACCGGTTTGTTTTTTTCAGTTCTGTTAAGATTGGTTTTTATTTTTTTATTTCTTACCCATGCCATGGCTGTGACAGAATCAGAATAAATCACCATGTCAGGTTTATTAACTTTTTTCAATAAAGCCAGAGCGTGTACCAGGGCTAAAAACTCACCTATGTTATTAGTGCCTTCAGGATAAGGGCCAACCCGGAAAATTTCTCTTCCCGAAGAGGTTTCGACGCCTCTGTATTCCATTTCTCCGGGATTACCTGAACAAGCTGCGTCAACACAAATACTGTTCTGATCAATTTTATGGGTGAAGGTAAGTTTTGGTTTTGATTGATTATCTTTGCCATTCTTATATGCAGAAACAGCTTCTTCATATGTTGGATAAGATTTGTAATGTGCATTTTGAAATCCTGTGGTTTGTTGCTGACATTCTTCCCATGTTTTATAAATACCGGGAATATGTCCTTTCCAGACCACATAATATTTTGACTTTGCCATTACAGAATATATTTACAATCAGATGCAAAAGTAAAAATTAAACCGGGATGTTTACAGATACACATGCTCATGTTTATGTTGAAGAATTTGAGAACGACCTTTCAGAAGTGCTGAAAAGGGCCGGGGAGGCAGGTGTGGATCATATTTTTATGCCAAATATTGACAGTGGAAGTATACCGGCACTTCATAAAGTTGAGGCAGACTATACATTTTGCACGGCTATGATGGGCTTACATCCCTGTCATGTTGGTGAAAACTTTAATGAGGAGTTGAAAATTGTCAAAGAATGGTTGTTCGGAAGAAGGTATGCGGCGGTAGGAGAAATAGGTATAGATTTATATTGGGACAAAACTTTTGTGCACGAACAGGAGATGGCCTTCAGACAACAGACAGAGTGGGCTCTTGAACTAAATCTTCCCATTGTGATTCACTCAAGAGAATCTTTGGATATGACCATATCCATTGTGTCAGAATATGTGGCTAAAGGTATTTCAGGCGTTTTTCATTGTTTTACGGGGACCCGGGAACAGGCATTTAAAATAGTCGACATGGGCTTTTTTCTGGGAATCGGCGGTGTTGTTACCTACAAAAACAGCCATCTAGGTGAAGTTCTCGAAGATATTCCTATGAAAAATATTGTACTTGAGACTGATTCTCCCTATTTACCACCTGTACCTTACAGAGGAAAAAGGAATGAACCATCCTTTATTATTGAGGTGGCAAAAAAACTTTCTTTGATAAAAAAAATGGAAATCAGTGAAATTGGCTCCATCACGACAAATAATGCAAAAAACCTGTTCAGGCATACGTCAGAACTGATTGATAAATCATCTTCAGAAAAGAGGAATTGAGGATTAAAAAATATTTGATTAAAAAATAAATAAATAAATAATATTGAATAATATACTCTAAGTGTAATAAATACACATTATGATAATATTAATTAATAAATGGCGCTTGTTTGTTTGGTTTTTTTTTTCAACTTTTGCTCCTCGTAATCATTTTTAGGAGAGTTGTCCGAGTGGTTTAAGGAGCACGCCTGGAAAGTGTGTATACCTCAAAAGGGTATCGAGGGTTCGAATCCCTCACTCTCCGCAAGATTTTTACGATTTTTTTCATAAATAAAAATATTTTTTTACTTTTACATTTTAAATCTTTTAACATTTTCTAAAAACGTAAATTTTACAAATCATGCGAAAATTCTTAGTTCTCATCGTTTTATTTATTTCCTCTGTTTATTTTGGCGCCCTTGACATGATGGCACAAGCAGCGGACGCACCTGATGCTTCAGTGTCAATGTTTCAGGTTTTGAAAGAAAAATTTATTGAAGGTGACTGGAAATTTATGAGTATCGTTTTGGTATCATTAATTTTAGGATTGGCATTTAGTATTGAAAGAATAATAACTTTAAGCCTTGCCTCCGTAAACACAGATACATTAATTCAAAGAATTGATGAAAAACTATCTGCTGGAGATTTGGAAGGAGCAAAAGATGTTTGTAAAGCCACTCCCGGACCGGCAGCCAGCGTATTGTATGAAGGATTAAGAAGCCATGCCGGCGGACCGGAAGCGGTAGAAAAGGCAATCGTAAATTATGGATCTGTTCAAATGGGACTATTGGAAAAAGGTCTTGTTTGGATATCATTATTTATAGCTCTTGCACCGATGTTGGGATTCCTTGGTACAGTAATCGGTATGATTCAGGCATTTGACAAAATCGCCGCAGCAGGTGATATTTCTCCTACGATTGTTGCATCTGGTATTAAAGTAGCCCTTTTGACTACTGTATTTGGATTGGTTGTTGCGATGATATTGCAGGTTTTTTACAATTATATAGTTTCCAAAATTGATTCCATCATCAACAGAATGGAAGATGCTTCCATAGGATTGGTTGAAACAATGGTAAAAAACAAAGTTTTTAAATAAGCTATAAAAGCATAAAAAATGTATAATAAATTATTAAAAAATGGCACTGCCATAGCAATGATTGTTGGTACAATAATGATTGCATTATTTGGTATAGGCATCATGACGGGTGAAACCACTGTAAATGACGCAGGAGTTGAGGTGGTCGAAGTAGGTCTTGGGCTAAGGATAACAATAATTCTTATTGTTCTTGCATTTATAGCCATGTTGTTGAGCATTGTCAAGGACATATCTATTTCAGGTAAAAAAGGAATCCGGTCGCTTATTGGTTTTGTTGTATTGATTGTTTTATTTTTTATCCTAAAATCAGTGGTTACTGTGGAAAAAGGAGGAAAATGGGATGTTTTATACAAAGAGTATGGGGTTTCAGAAAGTGCCAGTGGCTTGGTTAGCGCGGGTTTATATACCTGTGGTGCTTTATTGCTGGTTACCATTGTTGTTTTTATTTACAGTGAAGTAAGAAGTTTTTTCAATTAATTACTTTAAAAAAATAATATGGCAAAGAGAAGCAGCAGGAACAGAATGAGTAATGAAATTAATGCAGGATCCATGGCGGACATTGCATTTTTATTGCTTATCTTTTTCCTCGTAACCACAGTAATTGCTGAAGACAAAGGTGTGTTGGTTAAATTACCACCCTGGTCTGAAGAACCACCGGAAAATATGAAATTGAATACCAGAAATGTGTATTCTGTTCTGGTGAATGCTCAGAATCAGCTGTTGGTGAGAGGTCAGGCAATGGAAATCAAAGAGTTCAAGAGTCATACCATCGAATTTATCACAAATCCTCAAAAAAGAGAAGATTTGTCCGAAGCGCCTACAAAAGCTTTGGTTTCCTTAAAAAATGATAGGGGAACCAATTATGCTACTTACCTTGAGGTATACAACGAACTTAAAGCAGCGTACAATGAAATATGGGAGGATCAGGCTAAAAAACGTTTTGGAAGACCGCTTGAGGATCTTAACAAAACGCAGCGTGAAGAAATATCGTCAAGTTTCCCATTGGTAATTTCTGAAGCGGAACCAACAAAGTTTGGTGAAGAAAAATGATTTGTTAATCAAATGAAATACTTACAAAATGTCTAAATTTCATAAAAAACAGGGTAATGCGAATCCGACAATTTCAACAGCATCATTACCGGATATCGTTTTTATGCTTTTGTTTTTCTTCATGGTCGTTACCAAAATGAGGGATACAGAACTCAAAGTTGCAGTAAACACACCTCAAGCGTCGGAATTGACAAAACTGGAAAAAAAATCTTTGGTAAATTTTATATTCATTGGAAGACCAACGTTAAAATTTCAGGACGAATACGGTACAAAACCAAGGATACAATTGGGTGATAAATTTTCAACGCCGGAAGATATTCCACTTTTTTTAGAAAAACACAAAGTGACCGTTTCCGAAGGTTTCAAAGACAGAATCATTACTTCATTGAAAGTGGATGGTAATGTTACCATGGGTATAGTATCTGACGTAAAAACCTCTTTGCGTAAAGCAGGGCAGATAAAAATTAATTATTCTGCAAAAAAGAGGGATAGAACAAAATAGGAAGTTAATTCTTCAAAAGGCTCTGAAAATTTCAGAGCCTTTTTTTTTGAACAAAATATTCTTAGCTGAATGTAAAAATCAGATTTCAATAAAATTATTGTATTGATTGCCACTTATATAGCAAAAAACACTTGAAATAAGCAGGATAATTAAGATAATTTGACTAATTCATTTTGTGAATTCAAACTATATCTGTACATTTGCGGCACCTTATAAAAAAGGTACGTTCTTAAACATGCGGGTGTGGTGAAATTGGTAGACACGCCAGACTTAGGATCTGGTGCCGTGAGGTGTGGGGGTTCGAGTCCCTCCACCCGCACATGTTTCTCCTTTCCCATGTACCATCCTCTTAAATTACCAGATTATATAAAATATATTAATTAATTTTCTATGCAAATACTTAGAAAAGATGTTAACCCATTACTTACACAGATTGAAATTACAGTCGAACCGGTTGACTATCTTGAAAAATTTGAAACAAACCTTAAAGAAGTATAAAAACAAAGCACAGATCAAAGGCTTCAGAAAAGGTATGATTCCCATGAATACATTAAAAAAGATGTACGGGAAATCTCTTTTGGTTGATACAGTATATGAAGAGTTGAATGACCTGTTTAACCAGTATCTTAAAGAGCAAAAAATAAATACTCTGGGTTCCCCGCTTCCATCTGAAGGATTTGAACCTGATTTGAATTTTGATATGTACAATTACAATTCATTTACCTTCCATTTTGATGTAGGTATTGTTCCTGAATACCAGATAGCCGGAATCAGTGAATCCGATGTATATGATTTTGATGACGTGACCATTGATTCCACTACCATAGATGAAAACATTCAGGACTTTTTAAAGCGCCACGGAAAACCTCAAGAAGTCGATGAGCCCATTGAAGACAACGACATTCTAGAAATCCAGGCAAATGAATTGAATGAGGATCAAACTCCTTTTGACAAAGGATGGAGCACAGAATTTTCTGTGTTGGTAAGTTCCATTAAAGATGATGAGGTTAAAACAAAACTTCTCAGTCAAAAAATTGGATTTAGTTTTGTTTTGATATAACCAAACTGGAAAATCCTGATCCTGCATTTATTGACAAATATTTATTGAACCGTACGGAAGCTGATAAGGATGTTGTCATTGGAAATATGTTTTCAGGAACAGTAGTTAAAATAAAACGACAAGTGCCTGCAGTTCTGTCAGAGAATTTTTTTGAGGAACTGGCAGATGAAAAAATCAAAAGTGAAAGTGACCTCAGAGAAGTGATAGAGAAAGAACTGAAACAGTCGTATGATCGGAATGCAAACAGTCTTCTCGAAAGAAAAATATTCGACAAAATTAAAGAGGAGACGAATCTTGATATTTCACCGGACTTTTACAAAAGACTGATCCAGCAAAATGAAAATAACAAGGATGTTGAAATTACGGACGAAGATCTTAATAAATCCATTGAAAGTACAAAGTGGATGCTCATCAAAGAGGATCTTTTTAGAAAATATGCCCTGGAAGTCAATGAAGGAGAAATTAAAAATCACTTCTTCCAGCAAGTAATGAGTTATTTTAAGTATTATCCGAATATGGATTACAATATAGTATTTGATTTTGTTGAAAAACAAATGAAAAATCAAAATGCACTTGAAAAAGCTACTGAAGAGATTAAAGTCAGTAAATTATTTAATCAGTTGACTGGAGTCGTCGGAAAAAACAAAATTGCCATTTCTTCTACAGATTTTCTAAAAAAAGTAGAATCTATGCAACCGGCTGAATAACAATTTTGTCGTTTTTTTGTTACTATACAAAAATATGACATAATGTTTTCACAAGATGAATTTAAAAAATACGCTGTTCAACATATGGGAATGAACAGCATGCACCTTGAAAAGTATATGGAAGGTGCAGCTCCCAATATTACAGGATTCACGCCTCAGGTTATCGAAGAAAGACCTATGAATATCGTTGGGATGGATGTTTTTTCCCGCCTTATGATGGACAGAATCATTTTTATGGGAGTTCCTGTAAATGACTATGTAGCAAATGTAGTACAGGCGCAATTACTCTTTCTGGAATCAACTGATCCTAAAAGAGATATTCAGATGTTTATCAACAGTCCTGGTGGTTCCGTAATTGCAGGAATGGGGATTTATGATACCATGCAGTATGTGTCGCCTGATGTGGCTACTATTTGTACCGGTTTGGCTGCCTCTATGGGAGCGGTTTTACTGGCTGCAGGAAAAGAAAGTAAAAGAACTTGTTTGAAGCATGCCAGGGTTATGATACATCAACCTTCCGGTGGAATGCAGGGTCAGTTTACGGATATGGAAATTTCCTACAATCTGATCAAACAATTACGTGATGAATTGTATCAGATTCTTGCTGATCACACGGGTAAAGATGTAAAAACCATTAATAAAGATTCGGATAGGGATAATTGGATGACGGCTACGGAAGCAAAAGAATACGGCCTTGTCGATGAAGTACTCGACAGAGCAGCAGGAAAAAAGAAGGTTTAATTTTTTAACCCATAATATATCACCAACGTGTCGAAGTATAAAGAAAGTTTGAAGTGTTCTTTTTGTGGCAAAGACAAAAAAGATGCTCTGATGTTGATTGCAGGTATAGATGGGCATATTTGTGAAACATGTGTCGAGCAAGCCTACGAAATTATTAACGAAGAGTTAAAAACCAAACCCAACGGTAAAACCAAAAATTCCTTTATTTTACCTTCTTCCATAACACCACTTGATATAAAATCTTTTTTGGATCAATATATTATTGGTCAGAATGACGCTAAAAAATATCTTGCTGTTGCCGTTTACAACCATTATAAAAGACTCAATTCCAAAATGGAAGGTGATGTTGAAATTGAAAAATCAAACATCATTCTGGTAGGAGAAACAGGTACAGGTAAAACTTTGCTGGCTAAAACGATAGCAAGATTTCTGGATGTTCCTTTTTCTATTGTAGATGCAACCGTTTTTACTGAAGCCGGATATGTAGGAGAAGATGTAGAGAGTATGTTGTCCAGATTACTTCAGGCCTGTGACTACAATGTAGAAGCTGCTGAAAGAGGTATTGTGTACATAGATGAAATCGATAAAATAGCAAGAAAAAATGACAACCCCTCCATTACCAGAGATGTTTCCGGAGAAGGTGTTCAGCAGGCACTGCTAAAAATGCTGGAAGGAACAGAAGTCAATGTACCACCTCAGGGGGGAAGGAAACACCCTGAACAAAAAATGGTCAAGATTAATACTTCAAATATCCTTTTTATTTGTGGAGGTGCTTTTTCAGGAATTGAAAAATTGATTGCAAAAAGGTTGAACACACAAGTGATTGGATATAATGCTGAAGATAAAGATGTCATTGACAGAGAAAACTATATGCAATATGTAATCCATCAGGATTTGAAAAATTTCGGATTAATTCCGGAATTGATAGGAAGATTGCCTGTATTGACATATCTCGAACCATTGGATCTGGAAACCCTGATTGCCATATTGACAAAGCCAAAAAATGCATTGATCAAACAATATGAAAAATTGTTTGAACTCGAAGGAATAAAGTTGACATTTACTCAGGAGGCGATAGAATTTGTTTCTCAAAAAGCCTTGGAATATAAGCTTGGAGCCAGGGGTTTACGATCTTTGTGTGAGGCCATTCTTACTGACGCGATGTTTGAACTTCCATCCCTGACAGGTATTACTGAATTTGTTGTGGACCTTGCTTATGCGGAAGAAAAAGTGAAGAAAACGGCCAAACATAAATTGATGGCAGCCTGATCTGCTGATATGCGGTTTTTTTTAGATCTGAGTTATTGCGGGACAAATTTTAATGGTTGGCAAAACCAGCAAAAACAGAAGAATACAAGATGTGTTCAGCGGGTCATTGAACAGTCTATTTTTACACTTACAAGAACAGTTCACGAATTGGTTGGATGTGGAAGAACCGACACAGGTGTTCATGCCATACATTATATCGCACATACAGATAGCAACGAAGAACTGGACAATCCGAAATTTTTATATAAACTTAACAACATCCTTCCGGAGGATATTGTGATTCATGTAATCCGAAAAACTCATGAGAAAGCCCATGCCCGATTTGATGCTCTTTCAAGATCGTATGTATACAAATTGCATCTTGAAAAATCGCCTTTTCCTGATCTTTCCTTTTTATACACCTATAAAATACCTGATTTAGAAGTATTAAACAAAGCTGTTGAATTACTTTTAGATTACAGGGATTTTAATTCATTTTGCAAGACCCGCACTGATGTAAAAACTACATTATGTAATATAGAGTCTGCATATTGGATTAAAAATGATAGTAATGAATTTGAATTTCACATAAAGGCAGACAGATTTCTGAGAGGTATGATCCGTTTGATCGTTGGAATGTGTCTGGATGTAGACCGAAATAAACTTACGCTTGATGATGTCAAAAAGGCGCTTGATAAAAAGGAAAGATTACCCAGAAACTGGAGTGTTCCTGCTATTGGTTTATTTTTATGCGACATAAAATATCCGGAAGAAATTTATAAACTATAAAATATCATTCCTATTTTAAAAAAACGGGAACCTTATCAAGAAGGCTCCTGTTTTTTTTTCCTGGATACGTCGATTTTATTAAACCCGGATTCCTCCCGTGGAATCAGGGTTAAAATCAATGTGATTCATCTTCCTCCTCTTTATGGGCATCAATCAGTTTTTGCTGAATGTCTGAAGGAACAGCGACATAATCGGCAAATTTCATTGAAAAGTTGGCCCTTCCCTGAGAAATAGACCTGAGTTTGGAAGAATACTGATACAATTCTGCCAAAGGAACCCTCGCTTTGATTTTTTGATGGTGACCGTCCGAATCCATACCCATGATGATAGCTCTTCTGGTTTGCAAATCACCCATAATGTCACCCATCGCGCTGTCCGGGCAAGTAATTTCTACATCATAAATAGGCTCTAATATTTGAGGACTTGCATTTTTGAACGCAGCTCTGAAGGCACCTATGGATGCCAACATAAATGCCATGTCATTTGAATCTACGGCATGCATTTTTCCTTCATATATTGAAACCCGAATGTCCTGGCAATTGGAACCGGTCAGTGGGCCTTCTACCATTTTTTGCATAATCCCCTTTTTAATGGCACTTGAATATTTTAAATCGATGGTTCCACCTACCACACACCAGTAAAATGCCAGTTTTCCACCCCATTCAAGGTTTTCGATATCTGTATTTTTAACCGTAAGTCCTGCAGGTTCCGGCATGCCTTCGTAATATGGTTCTATTCGCATGTGAACTTCACCGAACTGTCCGGCACCACCACTTTGTTTTTTATGGCGATACGATTCATTGGCCACTTTTGTAATCGTTTCCCTATATGGAATTTTTGGTTTGTCAAAATCCATATGTACTCCGTTTACTTTTTCAATTCTATATTTGATTAAGTCAAGATGCAACTGTCCCTGACCATGGAGAATAGTTTGTTTTAAGGTAGCAGATTGTTCCAGGATTAAAGTAGGATCTTCTTCTTCAATCTGATGGAGAGCTTTTATCAATTTTTCCATGTCATTTTTGCTTGGAGGTACTACGGCAGTCCTGATCCTTGGTTCTGGAAAATGAATTGGGTCAATGGCTGTTGTAAAAGATTTAGCAGTGAGTGTATTATTGGTGTGTGAACTCTTAAGTTTTAGTGTGACACCAATATCTCCTGCTTGAAGAAAGTCGATCGTATTTCTGACCTTTCCATTAGATTCATATACGCCACTGATTCTTTCTGTAGAGTTATTTTTCAGATTGATCAGATCATCTCCCGCTTTTACTTTACCGGAATACACTTTAAAATAGCTTACCAGCCCTACCTGAGGTTCTGACATGGTTTTATAAATAAACAAAACGGCAGGTCCGTTTGCATTGCAAGTAATGGTTTTACCATTTTCTAGTTTGGCTTCAGGTCTTTCGGCCGGAGAAGGAGCAATATCGTTAATGAAACCCATTATTCTTCCGCTTCCCATGTTTTTGGTAGCAGATGCACAAAAAACAGGGAAAATTTGTTGATTGGCAAGGGCGATGGTTAATCCTTTTGACAATTCTTCTTCACTCAGGTTTCCGGATTCAAAATATTTGTCCATCAGTCCTTCGTCATTTTCTGCAGCAGCCTCTACTATGGCATTGTGTAATGCATTAGCCCGCGCTTTTTCGCTTTCGGGAATATCGACTTTTTTAGGTTTACCGCCCTGAGTATCAAAAACATACATCGTCATTCTTAATGCATCAATAATCGAATTAAAACCTGTTCCTGAATTGTAGGGATATTGAAACAAAATAGCTTTAGGCCCAAACCTGGATTGGATTTGTTCAAAAGAAAGATCAAAATCGGCTTTTTCATGGTCCATCTGATTGATGACAAACATAGAAGGGGTGTGAAATTTTTCAACATATTCCCAAATAATTTCAGTACCCACTTCAACGCCATGTGCGGCGTTAACGAGAACGATGGCCGTATCTGCTACTTTAAGCGAACAAACCACTTCACCAATAAAATCATCAAAACCTGGGGTATCTAAAATGTTTATTTTCGAATTTCTCCACTTAACATGCATTAATGTACTGAATAGTGAATTGCCTCTTTCCTGTTCGATAGAGGTAAAATCGGATGTTGTATTTCCATTTTGTACATTACCCATTCTACTGATGGCTCCGGATTCAAAAAGCATTGTTTCAATAAAACTTGTTTTTCCGGAGCCGGAATGGCCCAACAATACTACGTTTCTTATGTTTTTAGTATCTACACTCATAATGTCAGAATTTATTGTTTTTTAATTTCTAAATTTAATCATTTCTTGAGTCGAAAAGGTACCACAATTTGCCGTGTTAACAAAATATTTACAGATAAAAATAGACATTTCCTATATGATGTTTATCAATCAGATTATTCAAAATATTTATAACAATCACAGTCAACATTTTGTATTATTTCAATTATATCTCAATTCTATGGCTGCCATTTGATAAAATGTTTCTTACTTTGTTCTTTCAATATGATTTCAGAAAAAAAAATAGATAATTTTTCCTGGTTTTTGCTGGTAATCATCAGCCTTATATGGGGATGTTCATTTATATTGATCAAAAAATCCCTTGTAGCATTCTCTCCTGTACAACTCGGATGCCTGAGGCTTGGCATATCTTCAGTAGCATTTTCCCCGGTCATTATTTATTACAGGAAAGAAATAGAGTGGAAGCGATTTTTTACTTTTGTTTTGGCGGGCTTGACGGGAAGTGGAATTCCGGCTTTTTTATTTGCCATTGCCCAGACCAGAGTTACTTCTTCAGTAGCAGGAATGTTAAATAGTATGACTCCGATATGGACGTTAATTTTGGGCGGTATTTTTTTCAGTACCGGTTTTTCCAGATTAAAAGTAACGGGTGTTTTATCGGGTTTTGTTGGTGCCTCGGCATTATTGTGGTATGGTGGCGGACAGAATAAAATGGGTGTTGAACCATTTTATGGATTTCTTATTCTTATAGCAACCTTGTGTTACGGGCTGAGTGTCAATATTGTCCAACATTATTTTAAGACGACCAAACCTTTAATAATCAGTGCATTGTCTTTTTTTTCGATCGGTATTCCTGCTCTTGTTTTTCTGTTTACCACAAATTTTATTTTCGTTTTACAAACCCATGAAGAAGCAGCTTCTTCCTTATTATCTGTGGTCGTTTTATCCATATTTGGAACTGTTATTGCCAGTGTTTTATTTTACCAACTTGTACAGCGGACCAACGCGGTTTTCGGTAGCTCTGTAACCTATTTTATGCCTGTTGTGGCATTGGGATGGGGTATTGCTGATCAAGAAGTAATAGGTTTTATACATATTTTAGCCATGCTATTTATTTTGTTTGGAGTGTATCTGATAAAAAGAGATTAACATGTTGCAAGTACCTGGTTTATATATTTTGGAAACAGAGAATAGTGGTAGAGGTGTGTTTACATCCATTGATCTGTCAGCTGGTGATTTGATTGAAATTTGCCCGGTGATTGAAATTCCGGCCGTTGAACTGTCTATTATTCACAAAACAGTTTTGCACGACTATTATTTTGTTTGGGGGGAAGACAATAAATCATGTGCTATAGCCCTTGGATTTGGTAGTTTGTATAATCATGCCGTACATCCAAATGCAGATTTTATACTTGATTTTGAGAATAAGACCATTGAAATTATGGCTATAACTGATATACCTGCAGGTAAAGAAATCACTATCAATTATCATGGAGAACCCGGAGATGATGAAAAATTGTGGTTTCCTTTGTAATTTTTTAAAATAATATGAATGACGATACACTGGTATGACCATTTACTTTTTGCCCTGATTGGAATCATCATTCCTTTTATGAGTTTCCGGTCAAGGATTGTCCTTGACGACATGGAAGCTGAGCCGGATCTTCCACCTAAAAAACATTTGTACTTAAACAACTTTTTTATTTTGGGTATCGGTATGTTACTTTGCCTTACCGCATGGAACGCCGGAAAAAACGATTGGGAGTTGCTGGGTTTTACCAACATGGAAACCAACAATCAAGTGTGGTTAATGATTATCATTCTTCTGGTTATATATTTGGCTGACGGTCTTTATACTTTCTTTAAAAAAGACAAACCCGATTCAGATTTTAGCCAAATGCTGGAGATTGTTCCTTTGACATGGAAAGAATATTTTTATTTTATTCCCCTGGCCATTATGGCAGGCGTGAGTGAGGAAATCATTTTCAGAGGCTATTTATTTCAATATATAAGCACCTATTTACCCAATCATGTTTTTAGCCCTTATTTTGCTATTGTATTGATCTCGTTAGGTTTTAGCCTCAGTCATCTTTATCAGGGATGGATAGCAGCCGTTAAAATATTTTTTATTTCCATTTTATTCGGGATAATATATTTCTATTCCAAATCATTGGTGGCGGTTATTATTATCCATATTGTCATTGATTTGATGAGTGGCATGTCAGGTATTTTTTTTATAAAAAAAATCAAAAAAGAAGAAAGTCAAATTTTGTTGGATGATCCTGATTAAGGAATCACAAAACTACCTTGGTACCAATCTGATAAACGGACAAATAATTTCTTCAAGTGAAATACCTCCGTGTTGAAAGGTGTCTTTGAAAAAATTATTGTAGTAGGAATAATTGTTTGGATACAGAAAAAAAATATCTTCTTTGGCAAAGATATAGGAACTACTCATATTTGGTTTTGGCAAGCCCACCTCAAGGGGATTTTTTATTTCCAAAACGTCTCTTTTATCAAATTGCAGATTTTTACCTACTTTATATCGAAGATTCGTTGTGGTTTCACGGTCTGCCAGCACTTTGGAAGAATTATTTACCCGTATTGTGCCGTGATCGGTGGTGACAAAAAGAACGATGTCTCTTTCAGCCATTTTTTTGAGGGTTGAAAACAGGGGAGAATTTAAAAACCATGATTTGGTCAGAGACCGGTATGCTTTTTCATCTCCTGCGAGTTCTTTCAAGACTTCCATTTCGGTTCTTGAATGGGACAACATGTCAATAAAATTATATACAACAGCGGTCAAATCATTGTTCATATAATTTAATGCATTGTCCAGTAAATGCCGGGCACTGGTTACATTGGTCACTTTAACATAATCCGATTTGATGTCTCGTTTTATTATTTTTTGGACCTGATGGTATAAAAATTTATCTTCACTTGCGTTTTTACCGCCTTCTTCATAATCAAGCAACCAGTCCTCCGGAAATTTTGACTGAATTTCAGATGGGAGCATGCCTGCAAATATGGCATTGCGACTATATTGGGTGGCAGTTGGTAAAATGGAATAAAAATAATCCTCTTCTTCCACCCTGTATATTTCAGATATAAGAGGTTCAATGATCTTCCACTGATCAAAACGTAGATTGTCAAGCAATAAAAATACCACTTTTTTACCTAAAGCCAGCGTGGGAAACACTTTGGTTTTCATGAGATCCTGTGATTGCAAAGGCCCATTTTTGGACTTCATCCAGGACTCATAATGTTTGATAATATATTTCGAAAATTCCTTATTGGCATCGCTTTTCTGCATGATAAGAATTTCTTTCATTTCAGGATTCTGACTTTCATCCAGTTTGATTTCCCATGAAATAATCCTTTTATAGATATCAACCCATTGATTAAAATCAGGACCTGACAAAATATCCATTGAGATTTTATTGAATTCCTGCCGGTAATCTGTGGCTGTTTTTTCGGAAATCAACCTTTTATTGTCGATTATTTTTTTGAGGGTCAGCAGTATCTGGTTAGGATTGACCGGTTTAATGAGGTAATCGTCTATCTGCGATCCGATAGCTTCTTCCATTATGTTTTCTGCTTCGTTTTTAGTGATCATTACGATAGGCAACTGAGGACTTTTTGCTTTAATCCTTGAAAGTGTTTCCAAACCTGAAAGGCCCGGCATACTTTCATCGAGAAAGACCACATCAATCTGGTTGTCTTCTTCCAATACATCCAAAGCATCATGACCATTGCTTACTGTAATAATCTGATATCCTTTTTTTTCCAAAAAAAACAACTGGGGCTTCAGCAATTCAATTTCATCATCGGCCCATAATATTTTAATCTGTTCTGTCATGTTTTGTATTTGATGTAAACTAAACCTTTTTTTGGCTGAATTATTGCTATTGTAAGATGTAATATTATGTTAAATTTATCAATTTCTGTATGATAAAGAAAAAAATATTCAATGATCCAATTTATGGATTGATGAGTTTTGATCAGGAAGTCATATATAAAATAATAGACCATCCCTACTTTCAAAGGTTGAGAAGAATTTCACAACTGGCATTATCTCATTATGTTTTTCCGGGAGCCCAACATACAAGATTTCAACATGCTTTGGGTTCATTACATTTGATGACACAAACTATACAGCTACTCCGTTCCAAAGGGATTGAGATTTCAGAAGATGAAAACCGTGGTGTTTGTATAGCCATTTTATTGCATGACATAGGGCACGGCCCTTTTTCCCATGCCTTGGAAGGAATGTTGTTGCCGGTATCGCATGAAAAAATTTCCTTAAAGGTGATGGAAATTATAGAAAATGATTTGGGTGAAGATTTTACCATTGCAAAAAAAATATATAAAAATGAATACCCCAGAAAATTTCTGAATCAATTGGTTAGTTCTCAATTGGATATAGACCGGATGGACTATCTTACAAGGGATAGTTTTTTTTCAGGAGTAGCAGAAGGAATCATTGGATATGACCGCATTATTAAAATGTTTAATGTTGTGGATGATATCCTGGTTGTTGAAGAAAACGGGATATATTCCGTTGAAAATTTTTTAGTAGCGCGCAAATTGATGTACTGGCAGGTGTATCTTCACAAAACGGCTATAGTGTCAGAACAAATGCTGGTTTCGACAGTAAAAAGAATTTCATGGTTGGTTCAAAATGACCCTGCGTTTCCATGTTCCGATAGTTTAAAAGAAATGATTCTACACAGGTCAGATGAGGTAGATCATAATATTATTAAAAGATATCTTGACCTTGACGATGTGGACATATTATACACTATCAAAAAGGGAATGTTTTATACTGATAAAATTCTGTCTATTCTTTGCAAGAACCTTCTGGACAGGAACCTGTTCAAAATACATTTTACCAATGAAAGGTCTGCCGTTTTTTCAGCTGAGGAGTGCAAGGAAAATATAAAAAATCAATTACTGATTAGTGAAGAAGATTTACCGTATTTTTATATAGAAAAAAAAGAAACTTTTTTGGAATACAACCGGCACAAAGATGAAATCATGATTTTGTTAAAAAGCGGTGAAGTTGTTCCTTTTTCATTTGTCAATCCGGAATTTGACGAAAAAAAATCAGTAGGAAAAGATGGGATTTGTTACTGGGTTAAATAACGTGACTCATAGATTATTTATCAAATAGACTAAAATACGCCGGAAATATTTTCTGACAAATTTATGTTTTCAGCTGATAAATATCTCTTAGATTTCTTCCTATTCCATCATAATCAAGTCCATATCCTATTACAAATTTATTTGGAATTTCAAATCCCGGAAAATCAATGGTGATTTCATGTTGGTGTGCCTCCGGTTTAATAAGAATAGCCGTCAGTGACAGTGATTCAGGTTCTTTTTTCAATAATTCAGGGATTAAAGCGGACATGGAATTTCCTGTATCGATAATATCTTCAAGCAAAATAATATGTCTGCCTTTAATATCCACATCTTCAGGCATGTAGATATTTATATTTCCTGAACTTTGTGTTCCGTGATACGACTTAACCCGTATAAAAACTACTTCGGCAGCAAAATTCAAATGGCGAATCAGGTCAGCGGCAAACATAAAGGCCCCGTTCATGATGACTAAAAACAATGGTGTTTTGCCATGGTATCTATCAGAAATACTTTCAGCGATTTGACTTACTTTTTTTTCTATGTCAGCATGGTTAATATACTCTTCAAAAGTTAAATCTCCTATTTTTATTTCATTGTTATTTTGCATATCAAACGGATTAAGGGTTGGGCTGTAAACCATAATTGTCAATAAAATAAACCAGGCTTGTCATTGCTGCTGCACCAAGTTTAAGTTCTCTGTCGTGGACAGCATCAATAGTATCTATTTTGGTATGGTGGTAATCAAAATATTTTTGCGAATCCGGTCTAAGGCCTATAAGAAGTCCTTTTTGTGATTTCAAAGGACTTATATCAGCTCCTGAACCTCCCATGTCAAATTGGAGGCCATAGGTATTAAAAAAATCTGACCACTGGTTAATTTGTTTGTAATACGTTTTAAAAACTGAAGTATCTCCTTCAAAACTAAATCCTTTTGGCGTAAAGCCTCCGGCATCAGACTCAAGGGCAGCAAGGTGAAATTCTCCTTTTTCATTCGATATTTTAGCATATTGAAGTCCGCCGGCAAGACCGTTTTCTTCGTTGGCAAATAAAACACAACGAATGGTTCTTTTTGGAACATATGCCATTTTTTGTAAGATATTCAGTACTTCCATTGACTGGACACAACCAGATCCGTCATCGTGAGCGCCCTGACCAATATCCCAACTGTCCAGATGTCCTCCGACGAGAATAATTTCATTGGGAAATTCACTTCCTCTTATTTCGCCGATTACATTATAGGTTGGTTTTGCCTCTTCATCAGTACAATTAGTATTTATAAAAACATAAACGGCTCCTTTGGAAAGGGAAGAACTCAACATATCAGCATCGTTGGTACTAAGTGCCATTGCCGGAATTTTAGGCTGATTTTCGTCAAAGACGGTCACACCTGTATGGGGATTGTCGTCTTTTCGCAATGTCATAGATCGCACTAAAGCGGCGACAGCTCCTTTTTTCTGCGCTCTTGAAGGTCCATAAACCCTTTGATCCACTGCACCTCCGTAAGCACGAAAAGTATTGACAAAGGAAGGATCCATAGGCCGGTTAAAAAAAACAATTTTACCGGCAACTTTTTCGCCGGGCAGGGATGACAGTTCGTCGAGGCTCTTCACTTCAATAACTTCGGCGGTAATTCCCTGTTCCCGGGTAGATCCACCCCTACCGAGACTAACCGCATTTAATGGCTTGAGTCCTCCGTCTTTCATCACCTGAAAAACCTGTTCAACTTTTCCTCTTTTCCAGTATAAAGCCTGACATTCCTGTCGGTAAGCCGTATCCAGGCCAAGTGTATTTAATACATCAAGGGTATACAATGATGCCCCAAGGTCAGCTTCAGAACCTGCCAACCGACCCGGATAATTGACGCATAATTCTCTTAGCCAGTCGTATGATTTTCCTACTGACAAGGTAGTTTCATGAATTTTTCTTAACATTTCTGCATCTTCATCCTGCGTCCATCCAAAAACAGGGCAGAGTATACATAACCATAATACTAAGGACTTCATGAATTTTGATTTAAACTCTTTTTGTCACCAAAACAGATTAAATGGTATTTATTTTCAAAGTGTTTTATACAAAAAACCATTGCTTTAAAGTGTTTGGTTATCAAAGGAAGAAAGATTAAAAATGCAAAAATAATAGAATTAATCATTTTGGTCAATCAATTCGAATTCCGTTTTACTATTTACCACAAGACTTCTTTTTCTATAAAAAGTGGTCTGTTTCTGGTTTCATCATAAATTCGTAGGACATATTCTCCGATGATACCCAATGCGATCAATTGAACACCACCGAAAAAAAAGATAGCAATGGCAAGTGTTGTAAATCCCTGAGGCACATTTGGACTTGTGATTTTTATATACAGAGCATATACACTATAAAAAACGGAAATCAAAACAACCCAAAAGCCAAGCGATGTCAACAATTTAACAGGCATCTGGCTGAAACTGAAAATTCCATTATACGCTAATTGGAATAATTTTTTAAATGTGTATTTGGGTTCTCCGCCGAATCGGGCATCTCTTTCATACACATAACCCACTTGTTTATAGCCAAGCCAACTTCTTATGCCCCGAATGAATAAACTTTGTTCACGCGTAGCTACTAAATTGAAGGCCACTTCTTTTTTCATCAGACAAAAATCACCACTGTCCAAAGGAATTTCGATGTTGGCCATTTTTTTTAATATTCTATAATATGACTGGTACATTAATTTTTTAAAAGCAGATTCTTTCCTTTTCGAGCGAATACCATAAACAACATCGCAATCACTTTCTTGCATGGTTTCATAAAACTTTTTGAGTAATTCAGGAGGATCCTGTAAATCTCCATCCATCATAGCAACCAAATGTCCGGTTGCTCGTGAAAGGCCACATAAAAATGCCTGTTGGTGTCCAAAATTTCTGGAAAGAGAAATAACTTTCCATCTGGAGTCAAGTTTGTGGATGGATTTAAGGAGTTCCAGTGTTTTGTCACTGCTTCCGTCATTAATGCAAATGATTTCATAGGCTTCTGTCCAGGCAGTCAAAGCGGAAGTACACCTTTCAAAAAGTTTTTGGATATTGACCTCTTCATTATATAAAGGAATGACCAAAGTTAGCGTAACATCAGCAGCCATTAATTAAGATTTCGCGAGAATAATAATAAACTTTCATTTGTCATTTTATCATAATTGACATCCTTGTCCCACAAGTACGTTGTTGGTTTGTCTTTGTTGACATTGGCCATGCCAATCAAGGTATAATTTTGTTGTATAAACGGGTTTAACCAAGTGAATAATTTACTTTCAGGATTTTTGTTAAGCCATGAATAACCGTTTCTGCTGAAAACCAAAAAGCGTGGTTTGCTTTTTTCAGCTTTATTGATTAATATTTGCTGAAGACTGTCATTTTGACTGCCACCATCTACCAACTGGTAGTAATGCATATGCTCTGTTATGGAGGGCAATTTTGAATAAAAAAGAATCTGAGGTTCTGACCCTAAAACCAGAATCGAATCTCCTGGTAAACTCATTTTTTTAATTTTATTTCCCATTATATAACTTTCCTGAAAAGGATTGGCACCATAAACATTTCTCAATATATTGGCGTGCTTATCCTTAAAATAATAATCTTTTGAAGATTTAAAAGTAAAAAACAATGGGGCTAAAGAAAAAAGTATGACCAGAGGATAAGAAATTCCGGAAGAAATATTAATCCTTTGTAAAAAAGTACCTATCGAATACATTGCCAAAGCAAATCCGAGACATACAGCAGGTAATAAGACTACAAAATAATGAGGGTAGTAATGGAATCCAATCGAAAGAGCCAGAAATCCGAAAAAAGCGAGTAATAGCGAAAATACCTTTTCAGTTATAGGGATTTTTGTAAACCAGATGAGCATTAAACCTGATAAACCGATATACCAAATCCATTCCGTATTGCGGGAGACCATACCGTACATCATATTAAAAAGTTCAATGTTTCCTGTCTGTTTGGCAGCAAATTGACTTGGCCACACATATGTCCAGTACCAAAAATTATGAAGGGCTCCGGTAAAATAAAACCAAATCAAACAAAGGACATAAGGAAGTACAGCGAAAAAGGTAAGGGTAGCTCCGGTTTTTAACCAAAATACCCATCTGGGTTTTGGATACAAAGTTATGAATGATAAAAATATTCCTGCCAGTAACATAAAACCTAAAGCCTGCTGTTTTATCAGAAAGGCAATACCCAACAGAAATCCGCCTAAAGCAATTTTCAATAATTTTTCCTGTTCCAGACCTTGTCTTGTCAACCATAAACCTCCGATAGCAGGCCAAATTAATAATTGAGTGGCATGGGCTGCAAATCCAAAAACATTGCTCATCGAAGACAGCAGAACAAATGAAACGGAAGCTAATAAAGCAATGCCACTATGATAATATTTTTTCAGAAATAGAAAAAAGGTAATGGAAAAACCAAGATTAAACAACATCAGACCTGTGTGAATTCCCGATGGGTCAGCACCGAATAATTTTGAAAATATTCCATAAAGTATATATATCAAAGGTGGCTTGACATCTACATAATCTGTAAAGAGAGAAGTGCCCTCCAACCAAGTATATCCCATATACGCAAATCCACCTTCATCTCTTTCAAAAGGTATAGGAAGTAGCCTGCTCCGCAAAATAAAAATCAAAACAGAAATGAAAATAATTCCAATCCATGTAAATATTTTGCCTGATAAAAATGAATGAAAGTCAAAAAATGCAGCATCTGTTTTTTCAGATTTGACCTTAAGTGATTCTGATTTTTTTTGCATAAATTTTTAATTCATGCAAATATAAAGATAATCATTTAATGACCAAAAATCTATATATTATACTTTTTTATTCTTTGGAAAAATAAAACCCAGAATCCGCATTTGAAATGAACTGCATGGAAATCTGACAACATAAGAAGCCATGCAAAGCTTTGCATGGTTCCCTCACTAAATCGTGATTTCGCATCACGATTTTGCTTAACATCGTTTGGTCATTCTCAATTTTATGTCCTCATAGTCTTGTCTCGTCTCGTCAATAATGACGAGACGAGACGAGACGAGACGAGACATCAGAAGGATAAAATCTCCGGACAATGCCAGCTATTTTGTCATTTATACATTCGAATAAAGTCTAATGCGGAATTTGGGTTTAACATACTTTATTTTGTCTTTCCTGCAGGTAAAATACCTCTTCTTATCACAAAAGATAGGGTATTTTTTAAGGTTCAAAGGTCTTCCGAAGTGGGCTTTATTATTTTTTGCAAATACAAATCAATGAGACCCCAAAAGATATTTTTTTCTTTCCCAGCCATGTTTTTTCAAACGAAAATAACCTTAGCAAAAAATGGTTAAATAAGGCCGGTAGAGCTGTATCAAAATCAGAAGTCGGAGCGTCTTTTTTTTGAATCAGATTTTTAAAAAATCTTACGAATCGGATGGGCCAGTACAAGATAGAATTGAAGCAGCTTATATACATTATTTGTAATTTCCTTGCAGAAACCAGATTCTCCATTTCGCTCAGACTATAACGTCTGAAATGGTGATTGATGACATCATGTGGACTCCATAAATTTTTGTCTGCCGGGACCGTAATAGCTACATATCCTCCTTTTTTGCAAACCCTTTTCATTTCCTCCATAGCTTGTTCATCATTTTCTACATGTTCAATTACGTCAAAAGCACAAACAAGATCAAATTCATTGTCAGGAAAAGGGAGTTCTGTAACGGATGCTTCGATAACTTCCATTTTTAAAACCTGTCGCAAAAATGTACAGGTTTCTGCATCGAATTCTGAAGATATAACAGTACCAAATTTTTTTAACATATCTGAGGTGGCTCCTGTAGCCACGCCAATATTGAGAATTTTTTTAGGTGATAATGGCTCTGTATGAATTTCAAGACATTGGCTGATGATAGAGGATCTTGCCACAAACCACCAGTTTGATCTTTCAAGGTCATAATATTGCCGGTAATAATTTCTGTCCACTTTTATTATTGAAAATGATCCGGATGATGAGAAAACATAAATTCTCCGATAAGACGCATTCCGTCCAGTGTAAGCATTTTATCTATAATATCTGCTTCTTTATGGATTCCCGAAATTATAGAAACATGTCCTCCGGTCAAAATGATAATTATGTCAGATCCCATTTCCTTTTTTATTTGAAAACTGATTTCTTTGAACAGTCCATTATAACCAAACATGATTCCGGATTGGATGGCGGTTTTAGTATCTTTTCCAAGAATGGAAGTTGGATATTCAAGTGGAACGGTAGGGAGTTGTGCGGTCTGATCACTCAGAGACGCAGCTGCGGTTTTTAATCCCGGAGCAATAATCACACCAACGATGCCTTCTTTCCGGTCTGCTACGACAAAACTTAATGCTGTGCCGAAGTCAGCAACCATTACCTTTTGACCGTATTTTTGTAAAGCTGCGTATGCATTACAAACAAGGTCAGACCCTATTTCATAAGGCAGAGGAACGTATATGTCAAGATTTTTAAAAGTTTCAGGTCCCAGTAAAAGAACAGGGCAGGAAATTACGTTTTTTATAGCTTCAACAATATGAGTATTTAGGTCAGGTACAACGCTGCTCACAACGGCAAAGCGGACATTAATAGAGTGAATTCCCCATTCCATTATTATTTGACGAAGCGCTATTTCGTAGTAAAATTCCTGTTGTACACCTTTTGTTTCATGACGAAATGTATGACACCATTCACTATCCTTGTAAAGGGAAAGTACAATATTGGAATTGCCAATGTCTGCAACAAGAATCATTAATTAAAATTATTAATAATGTGCAATGTTACAAATTTTTCAAAACAGATTTCAAAAGCAAAAGAATATTTTAACATTACAAGTATGATTTTTTATGACATAATGTATTAATGAGTGCGTATAAAGGTAAACTAATGGTTGTGTTTTTATTAATGATTATAAAAAATATCTTGTTTTTTGGAATTAATCACGTATTAAATTTTTTTTATATTGGTTTCAGTTAGAATAGTTTTTCCAAGAAACGTAATTTTGCACTTACATTCAATCCTCCTTCATCATATGCTGACTTTTTTTAAAGAAAATGAAAACATTTACGCAGTTGAGTCTTCAAATCCGCTTCAAACATCTGACATAAACAAATTATGCTGGTTATTCGGTAATGCCGGTTTGTTGGATGATAAAATAATTAATGGTTACTTTATCGGACCACGGCCGACTATGATCACGCCATGGAGTACCAATGCAGTTGAAATAACCATCAACATGGGTGTTTCAGGTATTACCAGGATTGAAAAGTTTTTATCAACAAGTCAAGAAACCGGATATGACCCAATGTTGTTACAGGTATTCGGGCAACTCAATCAGGATATTTTTTCGATACCCATACTAACGGAAGACATTTTGTACATTGAAGATATTGCCGGCTACAATAAAAAAGAAGGTTTGTCACTAAGCAATGAAGAAATTCAGTATTTACAGGATGTTTCAAGCCGATTGGGAAGGTTGTTGACCGATTCTGAGATATTTGGATTTTCGCAGGTTAATTCTGAACATTGCAGGCATAAAATTTTTAACGGAACTTTTGTTATTGACGGTGAAGAAAAAAAGGAAAGTCTTTTCCAGTTGATCAAAAAAACTTCAAAGGAAAATCCAAATTATATCATTTCTGCATACAAGGATAATGTTGCTTTTATTGAAGGTCCTACATGTGTCCAGTTTGCACCTAAATCCAGTGAAAGGGCAGATTTTTATTATAAAAAATCCATTCCAACGGTATTATCACTGAAAGCGGAAACCCATAATTTTCCTACTACGGTAGAGCCTTTTAACGGTGCTGCAACAGGTTCGGGAGGAGAGATCAGAGATCGTCTGGCGGGTGGACAGGGCTCTCTGCCACTTGCAGGTACAGCAGTATATATGACAGCTTACCCGCGACTTGAACCCGGTAAAGAATGGGAAGAATCCAATAAAGCAAGAAAATGGTTGTATCAAAATCCGATTGATATTCTTATTAAGGCATCTAACGGTGCAAGTGATTTCGGAAATAAATTCGGACAGCCATTGATTTGCGGTTCTTTGTATACTTTTGAATGTTTTGAAGGAAACAAAAGTTTGGGCTTTGACAAAGTCATCATGCTGGCAGGTGGTATCGGATATACTCATGCCGATCAGGCAAAGAAAAAACATCCTGCTAATGGGGATAAAATTGTTCTTCTTGGAGGAGACAATTACAGAATTGGAATGGGAGGGGCCGCTGTTTCTTCTGCAGATACGGGAGTTTTCAGTTCGTCCATCGAATTAAATGCCATCCAGAGATCGAACCCTGAAATGCAAAAACGAGTTGCCAACACCATACGTGCCATGGTGGAAAGTGAAGACAACAAAATAATTTCCATTCATGATCACGGAGCCGGCGGACACTTAAATTGTTTTTCTGAACTGGTAGAATCTACCGGAGGAAAAATAAATCTCGACACATTGCCAATCGGAGATCCGACACTTTCATTCAAGGAGATTATCGGCAATGAATCCCAGGAAAGGATGGGTCTTGTTATTGCAGAAAAAGATTTGCCATTGCTCATTAAAATTGCTGAGAGGGAGAGAGCACCATTGTATGTCGTCGGAGAAATTACAGGTGATCACCACTTCAGTTTTTATTCTGAAAAAAACAATAAAAAACCGATAGATCTTACATTATCTGATTTTTTTGGAAGTTCGCCGAAATTTATAATGACGGATAAAAAAAATGAAACTTCCTTTCAGGAAATCAAATTTCACGAAAATAATCTTGAACAATATTTGCACAACGTGCTAAGCCTCGAATCTGTAGCATGCAAAGACTGGCTTACGAATAAAGTAGACAGGTGTGTAGGAGGCAGAGTTGCCAAGCAGCAATGTACCGGTATTTTTCAGCTGCCATTAAATAATTGCGGTGTAATGGCTTTAGATTATGACACCTATTTTGGAATTGCCACTTCAGTAGGGCATGCTCCGGCAACGGCTTTGATTGACCCTGCAGCAGGAAGTATTTGTGCCATAACGGAGGCTTTAACCAATATAGTCTGGGCACCTTTGACAAATGGTTTGAGCAGTATTTCTTTGTCGGCAAACTGGATGTGGCCTTGTAAAAATCCGGGGGAAGATGAAAGATTATACAGGGCTGTTGAAGCCTGCAGTTTATTTGCCATCTCTTTGGGCATTAACATACCAACAGGTAAAGATAGTCTTTCGATGAAACAAAAATATCCTGATGGTCAGGAAGTTATGTCGCCTGGCACCGTTATCATTTCTGCCATTGGGGAATGTTTAGATATTAGAAAAGTTGTTGAACCTAATCTCATTAAAGACGGAGGTTCCATATATTTTATTGACTGGACACAAGATGAAAATGTAACCGGCGGTTCTGCTTTTGCCCAGACACTGAATTTTGTGGGAAATAGAGCACCGTATGCGCAAAATGCCGATTATGTAAAAAATTGTTTTGAAACTATTCAGGAATGTATACATCTGGAAAAAATAAATGCAGGCCATGATATTGGTAGTGGCGGAAAAATTGTCACTTTGTGTGAAATGGTATTTAGTTCTGAAATATCCGGAATCGACATCTTTGTACCGGATTCCGAAAACCTGATATCTTATTTATTTTCAGAGAACAATGGTATATGTATACAAGCTCACCAGGACATAGAAAATACGCTAAATTCAAAGGGAATTTCATTTATCAAAATAGCCAGTCCGAATGAAAATGGAGAGATAAATATATTTCATAAAGCAACATCAACCAGGTTTAAAACTAAAGATCTGAGAAAGAGATGGTTTAAAACTTCTTATTTGTTCGATATATTACAATCGGGTAAAATGAAAGCAAAGGAAAGATTTGATAATTTTGATCAATATCCGCTTTCATTTACATTCCCTGTAGATTTTACAGGTAATAAACCTTCCATGCCGGCAAATAAACCTGTTGCAGCCATTTTAAGAGAAAAAGGAAGTAATTCGGAGAGGGAACTTGCCAACGCATTATTCCTGGCAGGATTTGAAGTAAAAGATATTCATACCACTGATTTAATGTCAGGAAGAGAAACGCTTGAAGATGTTCAGTTTCTGGGCGCTGTAGGAGGCTTTTCCAATTCTGATGTATTAGGTTCTGCAAAGGGTTGGGCAGGAGCGTTATTATACAATCAAAAAGCAACAGAAGTAATTCAAAATTTCTTTAAACGAAAAGACACATTATCCATAGGTATTTGTAATGGATGTCAATTATTTGTTGAACTGGGCCTTATCAATCCGGGTCATGATATAAAACCAAAAATGGAATGGAATGACAGCCATAAACATGAAAGTAATTTTTTAAATGTTGTTGTTCAACCCAATCACTCAGTTATGATGAAATCATTAGCCGGGAGTCAACTAGGTGTTTGGATATCCCATGGTGAAGGAAAGTTTCACTTGCCAAAAAATGAAAGAGAATATCATATTATCAGCACGTATTTGAACAATAGTTATCCAGCAAATCCAAATGGTTCAGATTATAATGTTGCTATGTTGTGCAGTGATGACGGAAGACATCTGGTGACAATGCCTCATATTGAAAGGTCTATATTTCCCTGGAATTGGGCAAATTACCCTAAAATGGAGAAAGGTATCTATGACGAAGTAACTCCATGGATTCAGGCATTTGTGAACGCAAGGGAATGGATTGAAAAAGTCAATACAGGAAAGGAATAAGTTTTTTAGTTTTTTTAATATATTTCTGATATTCAGGGTTATCTTTATATTTGACTACATTTACTTTTTCAATAAGTGGAATTCCGCTAATAAAAAGAAGAAGGATAATCAGCCATAAAGGACTTATAAGAGATAGCCAGTCCCAACCTTTTAAAACAGGACTTACATACCAGAAAATGGCCAGCCAGATCATTATTTCCCCGGTGTAATTGGGGTGTCTGACAAATCTGTATATTCCTGTTTGAACTATTGCGTTTTTTCCATATCTTTGTTTGAAACTATATTTTTGAAAATCTGAAATGGTTTCAAGGAGCCATCCTGCAATAAAAAGTATTAAAGCCGGAACATGCAATAATAGTTTTTCAGAAGTGGTTAACCCAATCACAAAAGGAAGCGATAAAAACCATATACTGAATGCTTGTAGCAGCCAGAATTTCAGAAAACCGGATTTGCTGTTTCTAAAATCATCGAATCTTTCATCTTTTTTAATAGATAAAATCCTGAACAATAAAAAACCTCCCAGCCTTAAACCCCACAATACAACCATAGCTGTCAAAATTAATTCCGGTAGACCTGGTTGACCATTATAAAAAAATAAAAAAATTGACAATAATATAAAACATACACTATACGTGATATCCGTGAGTTTGTCGCTTTGGTTTTTATACGCCCACCAGTAGGCAATCAGATTGAGCGCAAGGACAAAAAATAATGAAAGAAATATTGTAATCATGGGGTCGTAACACCACGTTTTTTCAAATGTTTATTGATTAATTAAATATAAATGAAGTTTTTTCTTTTATTTTATAAACAAAAGGTTTACAGAAGCTCAGTTTTTTTAGTTTTCAATATCTGAACAGTCTGAGGTATCATTTCTATCAAAACATTTCCTTTGCAAATTACGGATTCTCCGTCAACATGTGCAAACTGATAATTTGTTTTTATTTCAGCCTGGTTATTGGATTGTTGTATAATCAGATATTTGTTTGCGGTCAGGGTACCGGCAAACAACTTATAAAAAAATATCGGATAGTAATAAAAAGGAAATGGTCTAATCATGATGATATCAAATAATCCATCATTTGGTATTGCTTCAGGTGCAATATATGCATTGTTTCCAAACTGACGGTTATTGGCAATCGAAATGCCCAGAAAACTACCCTGATAAATATGACCATTGACTTGAACTGTTGATGTAAAAGGGCGGTAAGAAAACAAAGATTTCAGGGTCAGAAATACATATTTCATTAAACCTCTTGTTTTTTCCCGGCTGAACAGATGTGCAATATACCCGTCCAATCCTATTCCTGCCACATTAATACTGTAATGGTCATTAATTTTGACGACATCAACGGATAGAGATTCCCTTTTTTGAATGTGGGATAAAAGTTGTACAAAGTCGGTTGTAAAACCCATTTCTCTGGCAAAACCATTTCCCGAACCCAATGGAAAAATGCACAATATTTTATCTTTCCTGCCTAAAAAAAAGGGCAAAGCCCGGTTGATAGTTCCATCACCACCTGCAAGAATAAAAACACTGTAACGCTCTATTTTATCTTCAAGAAGTATGGTCGCTTCATCTCCATTTTCGGGAATAAAAAAATCCAGATCAGGAACATTTTTTTTTACAAATTGAATGAGACTATTTGCATTTTTATGACCGGAATTTGGATTGATAATCAGCAAGATATCATTATAAATCTGGATATTCAACAGGAATTTATTTAACGTTTTTAATGTAAAAAAGCCACCCGAAACTTGCCCGGATGGCTTTTTGAATTTGTTATATTTTCAGATTATTGTTTCATGAACTTAAAGGCGGCATTTCCTTTATCTGTAAAGATGTTTATAAAATAAATACCTGCATTAAAATTTGTGATATCAACAAAATTAACATTTTGATACGTAGGAGTTATCTGTTTTCCCATCATATCGGTAACATGGATTGTGTAATCGGTAAAATCTTCAAAACTATTGGAAATATTAAGAATTCCACTGGTTGGATTAGGGAAGATGCTGAATTTATCCGCTACCACTTCAGTTGCATTTGAAGAAAGTATAAATTTTGTCAAAATATTTCTTGTTGATGTAAACGTATAATCGCTGTCCATTTTTGGTTTGATAACAGTTCCGTCAATTTTTTGAATTTCGACACCGGGTACTGGATTAACATTTGGATTAAAAGAAGTCAGTCCATCCTGACCTGTGTCAGAGATTGACAATGTCAGACAAGAAATGTCTGTCTCTTCAAGAAGAATGTCGTGGGTAAAAGTTTTGTGAGCATCTTCACCTCCACTTCCGAATTGACCAGGACCAGGGTTATACGTATTTTTGAGAATGGATTTTCCTTTATTATCCTTTAATTCCCAGGTAATTTCTCCGGGATAAAAGTCAGTTGTAAACAAGATACGATATGCATCTGTTTCAACAACCGGTCTGAGATATGTTGAAGTGAACTTTAATTGTTCATTTTCCGGCAAAGGATTTCCATTTATTTCTTTTACAATGGCTTCAAACAATGTCGTCACGCTAAATTGCGAAATATTCGGAAGAGGCAATTTGATTTCAGAAAAAACAGGAATGGCGGCTGCATTGGATACTTGTTGTACCTGTCCATTTCTTATGAAATCCGCTTTAAACTTGTAATATCTTCACTACCCAGATTCAGCAATGTCGGTTTTTGATCAAATGATGCATTGTTACAGAAAGTTCTTGACGTCATGCCAGAAATAGTCAACAGATCAATAGGTTTTTTAGGAAACATTGCTTTTTGCCATACTTCGTTATTACCCCTGTAACTTCCTACTTCAAATACTCTCTTGTTTGGTCTGATAATATAAAGTGTAGGAAAAAAACTTATTTTAAGCAAACTTGAAAAAGTGTGGTTATTAACTATTGGGTATTTTACACCTGTCGTCCAATTGCCTAGTGCTGAATTATATAATTCTGATTCCGCTGTTGTTCCATCACTTTCGATTGCCACAATTCGCAACTCATCAGTTCCTTGAGGTCCGTATTGTTCATGAAGTTGTTTGAGGTAACCGGAATTGTGAAAACTCCAGCAAGGTCCACACCAGGTAGCAAAAATATCCAGAACAACTGTTTTGCCTTCTGCCAGCCATTTAAATACATCTACCGAGTCTCCTTTAATGTCTGTAGTCCTTATATTACCGGGCAATAAAGTACCGGATTCAAGTTGTCCGTAGGAAGTAAAGCCTGACAATAATAATAAAAAAATGAGTAAAAACTGCTTCATTGGTAATTGATTTTATTAAGTAAAAAATTAAGGTAATATTACGCTTATATATTAAAATCGTAAGAAAAAATAATCAACAATGCAATATTACGACATTTATTGTGTTAAATCGTTAATAAATCTTTAAAAAAGTGAAAATTATAATTAGAAATAAGATTTAGAAATTTTTTTATAGTATCTTGCACCCGAATAACTATTCCCGAAAGGAATATAAAATATTTCATATGGTAAAATTTATATACACTTTATTGTTTGTTGGTTTGGTTTATGTGTCACAAGCACAGCTGACCTATAACCCGGAACCGTACAGTCTAGTTGTTGCCAATTGTCAGGATCCTGCCAATTATGATAAGCAAAAATTAAATATTTCCGTTTTAAACGACACTACATATACTGTTTACTGGAAAATGGAATTTGCAAATGTCAGAGAGGACTGGCAGATACAATTATGCGATTTATTTACGTGTTACGATTATAACGCAAAACAGAGTAGCCCAAGTAACCCTAACATAATGGGTCAGGGAAATCACGTTTTTGAAATAGGATTTTTCCCGAAAGGCGAAGATGGAACAGGAAGGGTAACTTTAAAATTGTATGGAGACAAAAACTTTACACAATTAATAAGAGAAATTCCTATCAATTTGTATGCATGTACGACATCTGCTAAGGATGTCAGTTTCAACGCAATTAAGGTTTATCCTAATCCGGCATCTGAATATTTTCAAGTTTCCAATTCATCTCAAGTTAATAAAATTGTTATTTATAATGTACTTGGTAAAGAGGTAAAAACACTTTTCCATTACAATAATGCTAACCACGACATCAGTGAATTGAAAAAAGGTATTTATATGGTAAGATTACTGGATGCAAAAAATAAGGTAATTAAAACAGTGAGGTTAAGTAAAAACATTGATGGTGTTTAATATATAAATGTCAAATAAAAAAAGCCTTTGTCGCCATGTGACAAAGGCTTTTTTTTTAACATTCATACTATTTGTGTATTTTTGCTTTTTAACATAAATTATGATTATAAAACCGGTAAATAATAAACATCCCCAATTTGGTAAAAATTGTTTTTTAGCTGACAACGTTACCATAGTTGGTGATGTGATATTAGGAGATGATTGCAGCATTTGGTTTAATGCTGTACTAAGAGGAGATGTACACTATATCAAAATAGGAAACAAAGTAAATATACAGGATGGAGCTGTCATTCATTGTACTTATCAAAAATTTCCAACAAATATCGGCAATCAGGTTTCTATTGGCCATAATGCCATTGTACATGGGTGTACAGTGCATGACAATGTATTAATTGGCATGGGTGCCATCGTAATGGATGGTTGCATCATAGAGAGTAATACCATTATTGCAGCAGGAAGCGTGGTCACCCAACATACCCATATACCCTCAGGGGTTATTTTCGGTGGGGTACCGGCGAAGAAAATAAAAGATATCAGCCCTGAACTTACCAAGGGGGAAATTGAAAGAATTGCGAATAATTACGTTATGTATTCTTCCTGGTTCAAAGATCAAAACACTTAAAATATTCTACCAATGAAAATAAAATTTTGTGGAGCCGCAAAATATGTAACCGGCAGTTCTCATCTTATTGAACTTGACAATGGATACAAGATACTTCTTGACTGTGGTCTGTTTCAGGGGCGTGGGGAAGATATTTGGAACTGGAACAATGAATGGTTATTTGATCCGAAAGAGTTGGATTGTGTCATTTTGTCCCATGCCCACATAGACCATTCGGGTCGTTTGCCTAAACTTGTTAAAGATGGATTCAGGGGCCGGATTTATTGTACTTATGCAACCAGAAATCTTTGTGGAGTCATGCTTCTTGATTCAGCAAAAATTCAGGAAGATGACGTTAACTATTTTAATACCAAATTATTTAAAAAAAGGAAAAAGGATTTTAAAAAAGTTCGTCAACCTTTATATACAGAAGGTGATACCATGGTAGCCATGTCACATTTTGATGGTTTTCCCTACCAGAAATGGATTAAAATAAACCAGAATGTGTCTTTTTATTTCACAGATGCCGGTCATATATTGGGTAGTGCCACTGTTTCCCTTAAGATTAAAGAAAACGGAAAGGAAACGATGATTGGTTTTACCGGAGATATCGGGCGACCGGAAAGACCGATCCTAAAAAACCCTCAGCCGATGCCCAAAGTAGATTATCTGATTTGTGAATCAACGTATGGGGATAGAGTACATGAATCTGAACCAGAACAAATTCAGAAATTCCTTGATATTATTACCCATACCTGTATTAAAAAGAAAGGAAAACTCATTATTCCTGCATTCAGTCTTGGCAGGACTCAGGAATTGGTTTACATGCTGGATAAACTGGAAAATCAAGGTGTACTACCTCCGATAGACATAGTCGTGGACAGTCCTTTAGCCGTTAATGTTACAGCCATTTACAGAGATCACCCTGAGTGTTTTAATAAAGAACTTGTGGATTATTTATTGCATGATGAAAACCCATTTGGTTTTAACAGATTGAGATATATTAAAGAAGTAAATGATTCGAAAGCGTTAAACAGTTCTAAAAAACCTATGATCATCATATCTGCAGCAGGAATGATGAACGCAGGAAGAGTGAAGCATCATCTTTTTAACAATATTGAAAATCCTCAAAATACTTTTTTAATCGTAGGGTATTGTACTCCTGAAACTCCGGGTGGGCAACTAAGAAACGGAGCCAAAACAATAAACATCTTTTTTGAGGAAAAGCAGGTGTTGGCTGATGTTGAAATAATGGATTCGTTTTCTGCACATGGTGATAAAAATGAAATGGCTCATTTTATTAAAAATCAAAAAGGAAGGGTAAAAAAGGTTTTTTTAGTGCATGGAGAAGAAGACACACAGGTCAATTTTAAAAACTTTTTGTTTACAAAAGGATTTCAGGACATTTATATTCCATTCAAAAATGAAACCATAATTCTGTAAGGATGAAATCACTCTGTCACCATACTTTATTTTTGTTTATTGTCATTTTAATGGTAAGTGCCTGTTCTCAGTTTGATGATGAAGGGTCTTTTGATATAGGTGATCAAACGTATCAATTAGCAATACCTTTGGTCAATACAAGTGCCACAATAAAATATCTGGCGGAAAACGCTACAGGTAATGTAAGCTTAAAAGTAGATCAAACAGGTAAAGCCACACTGTTTTATAACGGTGAAGTGTTAAGACGAAGTATGTTTAATTTTTTTCCTCCATATCCCGGTACCGTAGGATTTCCTATTCCGGATACATTATTTTCTTTTCCTGTTCCATTTAAAAATAGTCCAAATATCAAAAAAGCGGTATTCAGAGATACCAAACTAAATTTTTATTTGGAACATAATGAACAGGAAGATGTAACTGTAAAAATGGTGTTTTTAAATTTATTTAAAAACAATAAACCTTTTGAACAGGTTTTCAGCATGCCATCCGCAGGAAATTCACCCTCAAAACTTTTGAGTGAGAGAATTAGTGTAGATGGATATGAAATGAGAAGCACCCAAAACGACTTAAATATTTATTACGAAGCCATAAAAAGTAATGGGGAAAAAATAGTGCTTGACAGAGTTGAATTTTATTTTGATGTAATTAAATTTGCCTATCTGGAAGGGTATATAGGATATCATATATCTCCTGTTTCAGGAAGTTTGATTGATATCAACTTATTTGACAAATGGATATCAGGTACGTTTGATTTTGAAAACCCTAAGGTTAGTATTATTGTAGACAATTCATTTGGTTTTCCGGTGCGATCCAAAGTTAATAGAATGGAGCTTACGTCTATAACGGGAAACAGAGTCAATCTTGAAAGCGAATTTGTTCAGAAAGGAGTTGATTTTAATTATCCTTTTTTAAATGAAATCGGCAAAACCAAAACTACGTATTTTTCATTTGACAGAAACAATTCAAACATCAGAGACATATTTAATGAAAAAACAAAAACCATAGAATATGATATTTCTGCTGAAATAAATGCGGAAAAAGACACTTCAATAAATGGATTTGCTGATGAAAACAGTTATTATGTCATCAACGTAGCGGCAGAAGTTCCTTTACATGGATCTGTTAATGATTTGGTAGTGACGGATACTGTAACATTTGACCCGGCAATTTTGAAAGGAGTTGAAAAAATCGGTTTTAAAATGACTTTTGAAAACACCTTTCCAATGGACCTCTCTGCGGATATTTTTTTTCTTGATGCAAGTAAAAATCCAGTATTTACTTTAATAAACAAGGATAAACTTTTTTTACCATCTCCCGGATTGGATAGTCAGGGCAGAGTATTGAAAGGTGTACCCAAAAACATGGCAATACAGCTTGAAAAGGAAGCTATTGAAATTCTTAAGAAAGCCAGTTTTATTGCCGTCGTAGGTAAAATCAACTCCCTTGACGGAAAAGATAGTAATTCGGTTTGGATGTATGATAATAATGGCCTTTTGTTTCAGTTGGGAGCATTGATTGACTATAAAAAATAAATTACAAACTATATACAACTGGATACATGCAAAAGAGATTATATACATTTTTTATTCTTGTTTTAGTTGTGTGCAAAACAAGTATTACAGCAAATACACAGGATGTCGGGCTATTAGGATTGGGTAAAACAATGCAGCAGACTTTTATCAATCCCGCAGCCAACCTTGAAAAAACCTGGAATCTTTCTTTAGGTAATTTGCGATTTGAAATATTAACAGACGGACCTACCTTTAATCAACTTACAAAAAAAAATATTGATGGTAACAGGTATATACGTCCTGATGGTTGGCAAAACAGCGTAAATGATCTGAATCTTTTGTCTGCAAATGTTGATATACATACGATTGATTTTGGATGTAAAGCTGGAAAGTGGTTTTTTATGGCCGGTCATGCTTTTCGGAACGGAGTATCTCTTACTTACACAAGTGATGTTCTGAAGTTGGTGGCGAATGGAAATGGTCCTTATATTAACCAAACACTTTCTATTGGTCCGGTTTTGGATTTTCTTACCTATAACGAAATTTATCTTGGTGCCCAAAAAAAGATTAGCAGATTTACCATTGGTCTGAAAGCCAAATTATTATTTGGGGTCAGCAATTTTCGAACAGACGAACCTACTATCAATTATAGAACAAAAAGTGATTTTTATCAATGGGAATTTGATGTGGATTATAGTATCAGAAGCAGTTCGGCATTAATATTAAATGATATTACCGATATTACATTAAATCCGTCGGGATTAAATTTTGATCATTTGTTTTACAACAATACGGGTTTGGCTTTTGATATCGGGATGAATATGGAATTAAGTAAAAAAATTAATATTTTCTGGTCAGCATTAGATTTGGGTTTTATTACATGGACCTTTTTACCCAGAAATTATATAAGTAAAGGTAATTTTACATTTGATGGTATTGACCCCATCACTTATATCAATGATACAACCGGTTTTAATTTTACAGACTCATTAAGTCAATTGATCCCGTTTACAACAATTGATGAAAAATATACAACCTCTTTAAACAATAGATTTTTTCTGGGAGCGACCTATGAAATGAATGAGAAGTGGTCATTTAACGGATTATTGCGTTTTCATAGATCATTTGTAAAATCAAATGCACAATTATCTCTGGCGGCCACCAGAAGATGGAAATGGGTTGAAACGGGGTTAAGTTATAGCGTTACTAATGGAAATTTGTTCAATATTGGAACATTGGTCAATATAAAAATAAACCCTGTTTCTTTTTATTTGGCTACGGACAATTTTTTAGGTGCTTTTGACATATTCGATCAAAAGTTGGCAAATTTCCGGGGGGGATTAAACGTGTCTTTTTAATGGTGGCAAAAAATATAATTAGTTTTTGTTGCATCCTGGTTACTTTATTTCTCAACCAAAAAGTGTTTTCACAGGTGCAGCCCTCTTTTCTCAGCGATTACGATAAAGATTGGGTTGATTCTGTTTTTATGTCCATGACGCAGGATCAGAAAATTGGACAATTACTGATGCCGAGAGGTAATTATTCCGGAAAACCTCATGATGTTCCATTATTGATGGAATGGATAGAGAAATACAAAATCGGAGGTCTGGTTTTTTTTGCAGGTAGTCCAACACGTCAGGTTGAGATTGTTAATTTATTACAGTCAAAATCAGACATACCATTATTGATTGGACAGGATTTTGAATGGGGAACGGCAATGCGTCTTGACAGTACGGTTCGTTTTCCTTATGCCATGAGTCTGGGAGCCATAACAAAAGATAAAGAATGGCTGACCGCTATGGGAAGAGAATTGGGAAAACACTGTAAAAGACTAGGTGTTCATGTCAACTATGCTCCTGTGGTGGATATTAATAATAATCCTCTGAATCCGGTCATTAATTTCAGGTCATTTGGAGAAAATAAAGAGGATGTTGCCGAAAAGGCATTTTCCCTGATTCAGGGGCTACATGAAAATAATATTATTTGTACAGCCAAACATTTTCCGGGTCACGGTAACACCAATGTTGATTCTCATCACGATATACCTGTTATCTTGGCTTCAAAGGAAAAATTGAAAGAAAATGAGCTGTATCCCTTTTCAACATTAATCAAAAAGGGGCTTTCGGGTATAATGACGGCTCACATATACGTTCCTGCTTTGGATGATGAAAAGAATATTCCGTCTACACTTTCACGAAAAACCATAACTCAGTTATTGCGCATTGAAATGGGATTTGAAGGTCTTGTTTTTACAGACGCGATGGACATGCAGGGGGTCATTAAAAATATTTCTCTGGGTGAAGCCATCGTCAGGGCTTTAATAGCAGGTAATGATATTATTGAAACTTTTTTGGATGTTCCACTTGCGGTAGAGGCTATCAAAAAAGCCCTGGCAGATGGCAGACTTACCACATCATGGCTTGACTTTAAGGTGAAAAAAATTCTGAAGGCGAAAAGTTGGGTAGGTCTTGATAATTATACTCCTGTTCATTTGGAAAATTTGACTGAAGATTTGAATTCCTATACTTCGCAAGTTATTAATTGTGCATTGGCAGAACATTCAGTTACGTTATTGAAAAATGATAAAAAATTAATTCCCCTTAATTCGAAAAATTTAAAAATTGCGCTTGTTTCTCTTTTACCAACACCTGAAAATCAGTTGTTTAAAATGGTATCTAATTATGGAGAAGTCAAACATTTTGAAATACCCAAACAAAAATTGGATACCATACAAACGGCAAGCATTATTTCAGAATTAAAAGGGTATGATGTAGTTATTGCAGCACCTTTTTTAACACAAGTGAGGCCAACACAAAAATATGGTTTGAGTGAAAAATTGATAACCATTCTGGATTCAATTGGTATGTTACCTGCAAGCGTTTTATTGTGGCTGGGTAATCCATATGGACTTGAAAAAATCAATTTCAATAATTATACTGCCATACTTACCGGATACCAGGAAACGTATTTTACCCAAAAGGTTTTGGCACAGGCCATTTTTGGAAGTTTACCCATTTCCGGAAAATTACCTGTTAGTGTTCATCCTTTACTGCCGGTGGACTCAGGAATTATAATCGAAAAAACATCAGGGTTGTCTTATGGTCCAGGAAAACTTGTAGGTATAAATGGTTACCAATTGGAAACAAAAATTGACTCAATAGTGGAAATGGCATTGGAGCAAAAATATTTTCCTGGAAGTGTAGTTCAGGTAACGTATAAAGATAAAGTTATTCTTCAAAAAGCTTATGGCAGGAAATCCTACTCTGAAGATGGATATACACAAGAAACCAAATTACTTCCAAATAATCGTTCAGATGTCATGGATGTTGCCACATCCGGAAGTAAGGAAAGCAGTCAGTCTTCTTTAATTGAAAAATCACATCATGATGTTTCGGTCGAATCTGTTTATGACCTGGCGTCTGTTACAAAAATAGCCGGATCAACACTGGCTATGATGTTATGGGTTCAGGAAGGTAAATTAAAACTTGACGATAGTTTATACACTTTTTTTCCGGAGTACAAAGGTAAGCCTATTGGAAATGCGACGTTTCGTGATTTGCTTACACATCGGTCAGGATTACAACCCTGGATACCTTTCTGGAAAACAACTGTCGACAGTATTGAAACACTGAAGAAAGTTCTGGTACTTAAACCGGAATTAAAAAAATATTGTGTCATTAAAGTTAAAAAACCATTTTTTTTAGCCAGGTGGTTTGGGAAAAAAACCAGGGAAACCGTTTTAATTTCCGAAACGATTAAAGCAAAAAATAAAGAACTTTGGGATCAGGTTTTTGTTCATGATGCGGTGGTTTGGAAATCCGGATATTACAGTAAGGTGCAAAAACAAAACTTTACTATTAAATTAACTGACACTCTGTGGCTAAGGGAAGATTTTCCGGAAATTATTTTACAACAAATAAGTGAAACACCATTTGGGGAATACGGTAAATATGTTTATTCAGATTTACACTATTATTTTTACCCAAAACTTTGTAAAAAACTAACAGGTCAATCCTTTGACGATTATCTTCATGATGTATATAAAAAAATGGGTATACATAATTTGAAATTTTTGCCATTGAAATATTTTGATAAAGAAAATATAGTACCTACAGAAATCGATAGTATTTTCAGAAAAAATTTGATTCATGGGCATGTACATGATGAAGGCGCAATCATGATGGGCGGAGTATCGGGACATGCCGGCTTATTTGGAAGTGCCAATGATCTGACCAGATTAATGTATGTATTTTTGAAAGGTGGAAAAATAGGAGACCAAACATTTATTGATAAAAAAATTGTTGATGAATTTACAAATTATCAATTTCCGGATCAAAAAAACAGGAGAGGCTTAGGTTTTGATAAAAAAGAGTTAGGTCCATCGGTAAAAAATGCACCAAGTCTATCCAGTCCTCAGGGATTTGGTCATTCCGGTTTCACAGGGACTTATACATGGGTGGATCCAAAACATGAATTAATAATCGTGTTTTTGTCCAACAGGGTACACCCTTCAAGAAAAAATCAAAAAATTAATGAAAGTTTATTCAGACAAAAACTATGTGATGTTGTATATGATACTATTTTAGGGTCTGAAAAAAAATAATTAGGGTCTTATGAAAAACACAAATTTTTCTAATCTTTAAAAAATTTATTTTAAGAGAAATACCATTTTTAAAGTCCTTCTGAAGGTTTTTGAAGTTACATATTGAAAAGAAACTTTATACCGAGAAGTCAAGTAGTTTTTAAAAACGTGTATTCGTTTCACAACAATAATAATTCACAAATCTTTTCGATGTTTAAATGTGAATCTTACCGAAGTAAATTCAAAAAACAAAACTAAAATATGAAGTTATAAAACAACATTACTTTCATTTACACGTAGACGAATATAGCGCACCCAACTATAAATAAAAAAGGGGAGCCAGACTCAACTACCCGTTAAAAAGTTGGCCAGCTCTCCCTACCTATATTAACAGTATATAAATTAATTTCTATTTTATTGATTACACCTGGAGAGATGACAAATTCTACAGTTTCCGACCATATTCTTTCATCAAATCTTTCAACACCAAACTATTTCTTTTTACACCCCTGCTATCTCAAGCCGCCTATAATCTTATATTTACGATACAAAGATATGCCACCTTTACATTGCGGGATATAACTGTTGATTAAAATTTATTACATTCAATTACACGGATATACTACTAATAATATTTGATAACAAATTGATATTATATACTTTATATCTTCGAATCATTGAAAATAACACTAAAAAACTACCGGTAATAATACTACATCCGGTTCTAAACTTACTTCTTATTTACTAATATCCATCACCTTCATCGATGATAATATCCAATAAATTTGTTATTATTTTAATTAAAGTTTCCATGATTAATGTTTTTTGGAGTTGGTTTAAAATTTTTACATTACAAAGATAAAACCTTGTCCGTATAACATTTGTAACATTAATTATAGAAATATTACAGTCAAAATAAACAATATATTTAAATTAAATATAAGTAAAAACAATATAATCAATATAATACATTTATGAAAATATGATAAATCTTCATTAATATAAAATATTTATTATATAAAATATCTGACACTTTTGCCTGGATTATGATATAAATTTAATTTTAAACAAAAGTACACATCAATCATGTAATATAAAAAAACAAAAAAATACATTAAATTACATCCTCAAATTGGATATATTGTCAAATGTTTATTGATTAATATATTGTATGTCAATTGTTTATATTTAAACATCTTTTCAGACAATGGACGAAATAAAGATATTGTTAAAACTTTTTGATAGCCTTAAGGGCAAAAATCACTATCAACCCGACAACAAAGTAGCCCTACTTGAAAAAATAATCCGGACTCATCCTGAAAAAAGTGATGAGGAATTAAAATCCATTCTTTTTTCAAAAAAGAAAAATAACAATTATTTCGGGGTGTTGAAATCCCGTCTTCAGCAGGATTTATTCAACCGAATACTGATAGAAAGCGGAAAAAAAGAAAACATATCCAACCGGTTAAACCAATTGTTTGACATACAGAGAAAATTTATAATCGCCAGCATACTCAATGAAAAAAATGAAAGAGCACTGTTTATCAAAATTATGGAAAAACTGTATAAACAATCCGTAAAATGGGAGTATACATTATACTCTATGCTCATCTCAAAAAATCTTTATGCTCATTATGCTTTTTATGAACCCAATAAATATAAAATGCACCTTTATAAAGAGGCATTTAAACAAAAATGAAAAATTACTAGTTCTAGAAAATAGAATTTATACTATTAATGCTGAAATTTCGCATGTATATCAATTAAACAGGTCAGGATTTGTACATAAAAATCTTGAATTTTTGAAGGATTATATGGATGAGGTAATTCAAATTCATCACAAATCTGATGTTTATGCCATTAAAATATTTACATATGACCTTATTGCCTTTTATTATTTAATTCTAAAAGATTATGATAAAGTCATAAACATAGCTGAGGAGGGCAAAATATATTTTAACAGTAAACCATTTTCTGACAACCGTGCTACAGTAAATAATAATTTGAATATAATAAATGCGTATATATATAAAAATGAATTAGAAACAGCACTTCATTATGTGACCGAAACTTTACAAATTATTAATTCTGGTACAAGAATCTGGAATAGGTTAAAAAGTTTTGAATTTATTATTTACACCTTAAAAAAAGAATACGAAAACCTGTACTCGGTTTATCTCGAGACCAAACCAAAAATAAAACTTGATCTTGAAAAAGAAGAATGGCATATCAGGTCGGGCTATATTCATTTTCTCATCAGGGTTGGTAAAATACCAGAGCAGCTTGTTGAAGAAAATAAAAAAGATTCTTTTGTACTTTCCAGATTTCTCAACAGCGTTCCCTTTTACACCAAAGACAAATCCGGTCTGAACATTTCCATCATCATTATTCAGATTCTTTTCTATTTTCTGGAAAAAAAATGGGACAAAGTACTTGATAAAATTGATGGCTTAAAACAATATTCTTTCCGCTATCTCACCAAAGATGAGTCCATGAGGTCCAACTGCTTTATCAAGATGATCATTGCCGCGGAAAAAGCAAATTTCAATCGACAGCTGACCATAACCTATACTAAAACCCTTTACGAAAAGATGATCAGTTCTCCGTATGTACTAAGTGAAAACTCCGCTTTTGTGGAAATCATTCCTTATGAAACATTGTGGGAGCTCACACTCGAACTTTTATCCACCGGTGGAAATAAAAGATACTATTTGAGGTAACTCAGAAATCAGCATTAAACAAATTTCAGCTTTTTTGCTGTTATATACTTGTTAAGATATAAATACATCGTAGTTTCCAAGATAAGCCTAATACTTTTGTATTGAAAATGAAGATCGGATGAAAGGCAGTCATATAAAAATACTGACGACACTTGGTATTCTCGCCATACTGTTTGTATTTCTGGTCCAGATTTTTTGGGTCAGGCAGGCATTTTCTATTACTGAAAATCAATTTGAACACACTGTCAATGTGGCTTTGCGCCAGGTTGCTGAAAAAATAGCGGTTAAAAATAAAACGTCATTTCTTCAAAAAAATCCTGTTATCAAGGTAAATCCCAGATATTATATCGTTGAAGTAAACTCAGAAATTGATGCTACCTTACTCGACCATTATTTACAATCCACCTTTAATTATTTCAATATAGATCAGGATGTAGAATACAGTATTTATAGTTGCAGTGACAACACCATGGTATATTGCAATTACATTCAAAAGAAAAAACCGCAGGAAAAAATTACCATTGACGAATTGCCCAAATTTGAAAATCTGGATTATTATTTTAGTGTCAGTTTTCCACATTATCCACTCATTTCTATGAATAATATACCTATGTGGATGATTACATCGGCAGTACTTGTACTTGTAACCCTATTTTTTATATATGCATTGTTTGTGGTGTTTAATCAAAAGTCTATAACTAATGTTCAGAAAGAATTTATAAATAACATGACCCATGAATTTAAAACACCTATATCAACGATTTCGGTTATCCAACAGGTTTTATCAGAACCTGACATACATAAAAATCCCGGAAGAATAACAACCTACGCCAAAATCATCGGCGATGAAATACACCGTCTGAATATGCAGGTTGAAAAAGTTCTGAATATCTCCACTTTAGAAAAAAAAGAATTTGAACTGCATGTCAAGGAATTAAATGTACATGAAATTATTACTCAGATTTTGTATACTTTTTCAAAAGTAACCTTTGAAAAAAAAATACACTTTTCTAAAGAGTTGGCAGCAGAAAGACATCTCATTACGGCGGATGAAGTTCACTTTACCAACGTCATTTTTAACATTCTGGAAAATGGAATTAAATATTCGAATGAAGAAGCTAACCTTTACGTAAAAACCTGGAATGAAAATAATCAATTATTCATTTCTGTTAAGGATAATGGGAAAGGAATCGCTCAAAAAAATCTGAAAAAAATATTTGATAAATTCTACAGAGTTTCACAGGGAAACAAACATGATGTTAAAGGATTTGGTTTGGGATTGTACTATGTAAAACAAATTATCCTTGCTCACCAATGGAAGATTAAAGTAATCAGCGAAATAAATAAGGGTTCTGATTTTATAATACGGATTCCACTTAATAAATAAAGATGGCAAAAATATTTTATGTCGAAGACGACACCAATTTAAGCTTTGTGGTAAAAGACTGTCTGGAACACGCCGGTCATGAAGTACACCATTTTTCAAAAGGTGATGAAGCATTGGCTGCTTTTCTGAAATTCAATTATGACATAGGAATTTTGGACGTGATGTTGCCCAAAGTTGATGGATTTACCATGATAAAAACCATCAGAGAAAAAAATCCTCACATTCCTATTATATTTGTTTCTGCCAAAGCGCAGTTGGAAGACAAACTGGAAGGACTTCAATTGGGTGCCGATGATTATATTTTCAAACCGTTCAGTGTAGACGAACTTTTATTAAAAATACAGATTTTTATCAAAAGAGCAACCACGATGGTTTCAGATACGGTAATACATCAACCTGTGGTGGAAATTGGTCATTTTGTTTTAAATCCTAATGAAATGGAACTGACACATGACAAAGAAACTATCAAATTGACTGGACGAGAAATTGAATTGTTGCTGTTTTTTATCAAAAATAAAAACAGAATCATCAAAAGAGGGGAAATTCTGATTGCTCTCTGGGGAAAAGATGATTATTTTCTTGGAAGGAGTCTTGACGTTTTTATTTCCAGATTAAGAAAATTTTTATCCTCAGACGGACATATTCGGATTGAAAACATTCCAAGAGTTGGTTTTAAATTTGTCACAAATACAGATTCTGAATAAAATACAGGTTGTGATTTTTTTATGTCAAACTCATTGTGAATTCTGTATAGATTTAATTCATTTTGTCACAAAGAGGCAAAACGTTAAAGTTTCTTGCAAAATATTCTGAAAAGAGACCAAAACAAAATACATTTGTATTCAATAACCAATGTTACAAAGACAAATAATATACCTTTCATTTTGAAATGCATAAACTGGATGGTATTAAAAATAAATTATGAAATTTCGTTTTGCTTACACTTTTTTTATTATTATTATTTATAGTCTACAGGCACTGTCACAATGTGACAGACAGAGAGATTCCGTTGCTCTTGTACAATTATTTATCAATGCAGATGGCACAAACTGGGCTAAAAATAATAATTGGTTTATTCCTGGACAATCCATTGATACCTGGTATGGAGTCACCTTAAATTCAGCAGGGTGTGTTGTTGAATTAAATCTGAACTCCAATCGATTGAAAGGTCCTATCACTGACTCTATTGTTAATCTTTCGCAACTGAAAATCCTGAATCTAAATGATAATAAACTTACCATAGGCAACAATACAGATTCTCTGCCCCGCGAAATGAATAAACTTCAAAATCTTGAAATTCTTAATTTATCAGGCAATCTTCTTGGCGGACCTGTAAATGCTGCTTTGGGTTCTTTACCCAATTTAAAAATTTTAAATTTGAGTTTAAATTATTTTAACAAAAAACTTCCTTCGAATTTAGGTAATCTCGCAAATCTCAAAAAATTACTTTTAAATCAAAATGAAATAACAGGCAGTATTCCTGCATCCTTCGGACAATTAAAACAATTGGATGAACTTATCTTATCCAACAATAAACTGTCCGGCCCGATTCCCGGTGAAATCGGCAATATGACTAATCTTAGGGTTATATCCCTCACGTCGAACCAAATAAGCGGAAATCTTCCTCCCGAACTGGGAAAGTTGAGCAAAATGCAGTTTATGTACCTGAATGAAAATGCCTTAACAGGAGGCATTCCAGGCGATTTCGGTTCTTTGACAGAACTGCGTGAATTATGGTTAAACAATAATTCTATGACCGGTGCCATTCCGCCAGAAATTGTATCGAACATAAATCTTAAAAAACTCATTCTCAATAACAACAAACTGAGCGGCAACATACCTGATTTTTTATCATCACTTGTTTCACTGGCAAACTTACATCTTTCTTTCAACAATATGGACGGGAACATTCCATCGAGTATTTCTGATCTGGTTAATCTAGAAAGTCTGCTCATTGACAACAATTTTATTACCGGCGAGATTCCGGTTGACATCGGGAAATTATCAAAATTAAATAATTTTCAAATTCACAATAATCAGATTTCCGGAAATCTCCCTGCCTCTTTGTCCAATATTACTGTACTAAAAAGAATATATTTTCAAAACAATAAATTAAAAGGTTGTTTTCCTGAAAGTTACAGAAATTTTTGTCAGTTGGTATTCAATACCAATACCAATGTAAACGGGTATAACTTTCTGGGTAATCCGGATTTGATTTTTGAAGGAGATTTTTTTCAATGGTGTTCCACCAATTATAAAGTAAACGGAAATTTTTTTACCAATGCGCCTATTTGTGAAGGCAACACATTAATGCTTGAAGCAGAAGCACAAAACTTTTTTTATTCCTGGGAAGGTCCCGGAGGATTTACCAGTGTGGAGAAAGATCCTTTAATAGAAAATTTTAACAGCAATTATACAGGATTATATCAATTGACAGTTACTGATGCTTATGGATGTACCGGTTCATCTGTTCAGGCTATCAATATCATTGGTGAAGGAAATATAACTGTAAATACCCCTGTTTGTGAGGGCAAAACCATCATATTGAGTGCTTCTGATGGTCTATCCTGGGAATGGACAGGACCAGACAATTTTTTCAGTACGGAAAAAAGTCCAAAAATTCCAAATGCGACCTTACTAAATGAAGGTACGTACAAAGTAAAAATTAAAACGGCTGACTGTACAATTGAAAAAGAAACAGAAGTTGAATTGACTACCATCGGCAATGTCAAATCTCCGGATATTCCATGTGAAGGTAATGATTTGGTATTGGAAGCAAGCGGGGGAAGTCTTTATCTATGGACAGGGCCCAATAATTTCTCTGCAAATACGGCCAATACAGAAATCAAATCTGTCACAAAAAATAAAACCGGTCTCTACTCTGTAGAAATACGCGATAATACCGGGTGCCGGTCAACCTTTAATGTGACCGTTGAAGTCAAAGAACCTGTATTTGTAAAAATGCAGGAATTTGAAGATGTGTGCAGTTCAGATGAAAGAATATTACTTCCCCAGGTGCAGGATGGGTACACCGGGAGCTGGGAAGGGAAAGGTGTGGAAGAAAATGACGGCAACTATTATTTTTCACCACATGGACTTAATGGTGAAATAAATCTCCTTTTCAATCCATCACCTTCATTTAGCTGTGTTGCCAAAGGCGAAACCAATATATTTGTTCATCATGTATCGGTCACCGGCATCGAAATTGCTCCAAATTCAACAAAAGAAAACAGCAGTGGTTCTTTTCAGATAATGTCATCCGGGTCCGGCAATTCCTTTGTTTTTGAATGGGAAGGGCCTGTAAGCGGCAGCAAAGAAACAAATGATCATTCTCCTTTTGACATTGAAAAAGTACCCTCAGGAGAATATTTTCTTACCATGACCAATGACATTGGTTGTAGCGTGATAGATTCATTTGACATCAGAAACTTTTATTCCGAAATATTGATTCCGAATGTGGTAAGAAAATCCAGTTCTTCAGCAAACAATGCAACCTTTACCGTTTACGGTGAAAACATTATTTCATACGACATTGAAGTGTATAACCGGTGGGGTAATCTGGATTATTATGCTAACCGTCTCATGGCCAATGACGAACAAAACGGATGGAATCTGTCTTCTTCTTCCCTTCAGACCGGTGTTTATATCATCGTTTTGACTATAAATTTGCCAAAAGGTCAGGAAAAAAGAATAGAAAATTTAACCATACTGGAATAAGAAAGGAAAAACCAGCTAAACAACCCCGGTCAGTTATTTTTTAATACCTATTCAGCTAAATACATTTCTAGAAAGATTTTGTCAAGATTTATGCATCTTGCAGGCAAAATAAGCGCCAACATCTGCTTAATTTTCCATAATTACCCATGATTTACATACGTGTTTACCAATATTGAACCCCTAAGGGGTTATAGCTAAGAGTTACCATTTTCAACTATTCGGATTTTGCCAGTAACACCAATGAAAATGGATTATTCATCTTTACCATGCCTTCTTCTACCCGGACTTTCCCTTTAGAGTAATAGTCGTATAAAATATCTCCTTCTTTGAATAAACCACCTACAGGTATCTTTTTTTCACCTTTAGGAAGGTCAATACCAAACACAACTTTATTATTTATTTTTCCTTTTTTATATACCCTTCCAAAAATATTACCTGCAATTTCAACATGGCTTCCCGCTCCGACTGCAAGATTGTTTTTACGGAATTGTCCAAGTTTTTGCCAGTGATCCAGACATATCATTTTATCATTTTCTTCCAGACTTTTCCAATCAAAAGCAGTACGGAGTACGGCATCACCATTTGCTTGAGCTGTAAGTGGTCTTGCCACTTCGTCACCGTAATAAATTTGGGCAACACCGGGTGTAAGTAATAATTTTGTGCCGCTTTCCAATATCTTTTCTCGCTTTTTATCAAAAGGATTTCCGTCGTCGTGGGAACTGATATAGTGGATTACATCAACATCTTTCAAAGACCCGGATTTTAAACCTGCATATTTTGCAAATAAATCTTTATACGACAAATGAGCGTCATTGGTAAATCCAAAATTGATCAGACCATCAAAACCATTACTAAAATAGTCGACCTTTTTATCGGGAAAATCGTATATCTTGCCGTTATTGGCATTGTAGCCATACACTTCTCCCAACATATAAAAGACAGCATCTTTGTCTAATTCTGCGGGAAATTTCTTCTTTGCTCTTTCAAAAGCGATTTTCGCTTCTTTTTTTAGAGCCTTCCAGATAAATTCTTCAACATGTTTTACCGTATCAACTCTGAATCCATCAATGCCAAATTCTTCAATTAAATCTACTATCCATTTGATAATGTAGTAATAGGGCAATTTAGGATACCCTGTTCGTTTAAAAAACATATCAAGAGAAAACATTTCCTCTTCAAATCGTCCTTCTTCCTTCCATTTCTGCTGAATATGGTCCGGAACTTTGACTTCTGAAGTGGATTCTGTCAGAATATCGGGTAAATTATCAACCAAAGTACAGGAAATAGTCGATGTATAATCTTTATAGACACATCTCGGTGTCGTCCTCACCCATTCCTTAGGCCATAATGGGTCAAGAGGGGTCACCGGTCCCGTATGATTTATAACAACGTCCATCATAATCTTAATACCATTTTCATGCGCCGTTTTTACCATTTCCCGTATATCCGATGAAGAACCCAGACGATTATCAATCGAAGTCCAATCCTTTGTCCAATATCCATGAAAACCAAAACTTACTCCGGTACCTTCATCTACGTAACCGCTGATGTTTTCTGTCAAAGGGGTCATCCATATCACATCTACGCCCAACTTTGTAAAATATCCTGTTTTGATTTTTTTCGTTATGCCTTTGATATCTCCGCCGTGAAATCCCCGCAAAGGGGCCGGAATTACTTCGGGTTTGTAATCATTGGTAACGTCTGCATTGAAAAATCTGTCTGTCAGCAAAAAATAAATAGTGCTATTGCTCCACAAAAAGGGCGTTTTTTCCTTTCCTGCAGATACTGAATTCAACTTTGGTGTACAGGTTATTACCGCCACCATGCCAACAAGTCCCAAAAAATACTGTAATGAAACAAATCTATTTCCTTTAACCATTTTTATATTTTCCTGATTTTAATATTTTTAAACCAAACTTTATCACCATGATCCTGCAAAGAAATATAGCCTTTCTTAGCTATTCCAAAACCAGCCATATCTTTAAACTTACTTTTCGCAATCCTTTGTTTCCACTCCGGATCAGACATACTGAAAGTCACTACATTATGTCCATTTAACCAAAAAGTAACTTTGCCTTTATTACTTACTATTCTGGCGGTATTCCATTGACCGGCAGGCTTTACGGTTGGGTATTTACATTCTATCATGTCATAAAGGTCTCCGGCTCTGTGGGTTGGATATTTAGTGTCAGGATGACATGTATTGTCCAGTATCTGCATTTCAGGTCCGGTCTGCCAGACATATTCATATTTATCGCTTTCCACAACATTATACATAATACCGCTGTTCCCGCAATTTCCGATTTTCCAATCCAAAACAAATTCAAAATTTTCATATTCTTCCCGGGTGATTATATCTCCACCATCTTTTGTTTGCCAATGACCGTTGGGATTCTGTTTTGCATTGAGGTGTATTGCATTCTGTTCTATTGTCCAATCAGCACCTATCGTATTTTTTTTGAAATTTCTGAAATGTTCAATTTTTTTCCCGTCAAACAAAAGTTTCCACCCTTCTTTTTTTTCATCTTCTGTTAAAATATTATCGGCAATAATAAAAGGAACTTTCCCCACCTTACCCGGTTTGTTTGTCGGAATGGAGTTCATCGTGTACCAGGCTTCAGTTGACCACAATGGATTTCCTTTTTTGCTGATAAAATTTTTAAGCAAGTGAATATAAACAACGTGTTTTGTCTTCATTCCTTTTAATTCAAGAAATACCTTCGTCTTATCATCTGACAAAGTGGAACTTACAATTTCCAGTCTTTTGAGATCCATTTTAGGCCCTCCATAATTTTCAGTCGGCAAATAGTACCATTGTTTTACTTCAAAATCATCTTTTTTCCAACCGTCAAATCCATGAAGTGGTTCTGAAAATGTAATTTCAACCCCATTACTTCGCGCCTCTACTTTCAGCATTTCAAAAGTAGGTTTTCCATTATAGGTCAGTCTTTGCAATCCGTAATACAGTTTGCCCGACTGTCCCCAATTTCCGGGATTACCAATTCCCCCCACATAAAGTGATCCGTCAGGGCCCCAGCAAAGCCGGTTGATACCTGCTTCCAATCCCTGAATAAACCTGAAAACACAGCCCTGGAGATTTCCGTTTACTTCCTCCACAAATACCCTTTTCACGCCACCATTGGTGACTTCTCCATGAATCATCTGCCCTTTAAAAGGTCCAATATTAATATAAGACGGGGTACTTGGCGAATTGCCAATCTCATCCTGTGGCAACCACACCAAAGGAGGTTGTTCTTTTTTATCTTTTGTGCCTTCCGGGTCTACAGATCTGCTGCCAAAAAAAGCACCTTCTTTTACATGAAGAATTTTCGAAGACGGAAGCCAGTCTCCTTCATTGTCGGCCACAAAAATCTCTCCGTTGTAACCGATTCCTATTCCATTTGGTGTACGCAGTCCTGAAGCAATAAAAGTGGTTTCTCCTGTCCGTTGATTCACTTTGACTACCTTCCCTCTGTCCTGGATCTGAGGTTGCGTACTGGCACCTCCGGGGTTTATGGCGGTCGCGAGGGTAGCATAAAAATATCCTTCTTTGAAGGTCAAACCAAAGCCGAATTCGTGAAAATTGGCAGATACATCCCAATCGTCTGATAAAGTTCTGTACTCATCTATAATATCATCTCCGTTTACATCTACCAAACAGGTCATCTCCTGCTTTTGCATGACATAAATGGTATCATTTACCACCTTAAGCCCAAGTGGTTCTGCAAGTCCAAATGCAATTTTTTTGACTTTCATTTTCGAAGGTACGCCACTCTGGGCATTTTCAATAATATAAACAGCACCATCAGCATCCCATGTACTGACCACCAATCTTCCATCGGAAAGAAAATCCATACCCCCGACCCGTGGCTGGAAATCGTCCGGTCTGGCCTGGAATAAATCAAAGGAAGGATGTACATCCTGTAAAGGAAACTGGTCTCCCGGTATTTTAGACACATTGGCCATCGGCAAGGAAAATCCCTGAAGGTCCCCTCGCATATCAGTGGTATGATATATATTAAAAGGTGAAATGACTTCGTATTCTTTATGCCCGGGCCTCTTCCAGTTAAAAGACAAAAATTTACCACCTGCTCCCTGGAAATAATCCAGTGCAAACGGATAATACCCTTTTGCCAACTGAACGGTTATTTCTTTGTATTCTGTTCCGTGTAAACCGTCATTATCAAGAATCGGTTTTCCTCCGAAAGAGAGCTTTGAACCATCATCACTCCATATCTGAATGATGTAGATGCCCGCAGTATCCACTTTGACATATCCCTTTGCCTCAAGTAAAAAGAAATTTTCAAGTTCTTTAAAATCACCACCTGAAACATTGTCAAAATTGGGCATAATTCCCGCAAATGTAGGCTTGCCCTTTACTTTTATATCCTTAAAATTCTGAGTCGTTGGGGATAAATTGTAAATTTTTACCAAAGATCCCGGAATCATTGACCCTTCATCTACTTTTTCCTGTGGTTCAATACCTTTTGTTTTTACCACATTGTCAGTTCCTGTATTTTCATGCTGGTGCAATCCTAAAATATAACTCACCATTTTTTCCATCACTTCATCGGACAAATCCCGATGTGGTGTCATCGCCTGATTTCCCCACACACCGGAACCTCCGTTTTTGATTTTTGAAGATAATAAAGTTATATTTTCCGGTGTATTTTTGTACTTTTTAGCAATATCTGTATAGGAAGGACCTATTGTTTTTAATGTTTTGTTGTGACAGGTTTTACAATCACTTTGTCCTATCAACACCAAACCTTCATGGCCTTCACCTGGTTCTTCGGATTCATCTTTTTCTTCAATAAGTGTATTTTGATTTGGAATCATTGGTTTTTCCATAAACTGAGTTGTAAATACAGTCTCCGCATTGGAAAGTAGATTCAACACCCCATCTACTTCTAAAAAAGAAATATTCCCAACTTTTTTTTCTGCCTTATCTTTAATATTCCATGTACCCGTCGTGGTAATTTGTTTATCAGAAACGATGCTTGAAATATTGATTTTTTGCAGAACCGAAAAAGAGGCAGGAACATTTTGAGTATTGTATTTTCTTTCGAATAATGTCTGCCCGGTTTCAGAAGCTTGATACTCTATTTTTTCAAAAACTAAAATGGGTTTGGTGAATTGTTGATTTTGAAGTGAATACATTAATTCAACCTGACCCTTCACAAATCTGTGTCCGAGATAATTGAACTTTACATCTACAGTATCTCTCTTTTCATTAAGAACAAACCAGGGATTTTTATGCTGATTCACCATATAGGAATCGCCTATGGATATAGGCTGAGGGCCATGTGCGGTGGTATACACAGGACCGTCAAACATGACATTGCCTTTCCAGGCTTTGTACATAGCTCCTGTTTTGGTATGATAGGCAACCCAAAGATTATTGTGTAAAGCAATAGTAAGGATCCTTGGCTGCAGATCCAACACAGAACGAAAAACCCAGTTTTCAACCGGCCTTTGGCTGCCGGCCTGATCCGATTTATTACACCCAACAACCATAAAAACTATACATACCCAAAAATAGCGAAGCATAAAATCAATTTAGGCTGCTAAAGTATTAAATACTTTGGGTTTTGGAAAGTTGTAATGAAAATTTAATTTAAAATGCTGTTATTTCACCACTGCCAGCATGGCTTTTGGCGTGCAGGTCTTTGAGGTTATGTTGAATAGTTACACCATTTTTATGAAAAAAACTCTTTCATTTTTTCAAAAAATCCTCTTTCTCCTTTTTCAGGGTTAGGTGCAAAGTTGGGCATTTGTCTTAATTTTTCCAATAAAGCAACCTCATCCGCATTCAGATTTTTTGGTGTCCACACATTGACATGTATTAACTGATCACCCTTTTCATAGGATTGTAAAGAAGGAAGACCTTTACCTTTTAATCTGAATATTTTTCCTGATTGGGTACCTGCAGGAACCTTGACTTTACCTTTTCCGGAGAGTGTAGGCACTTCTACATTTGTCCCAAGGGAAACATCGGCAAAATTGATAAATAAGTCATAAATCACATTGTTGCCATCTCTGGTAAAATGATCGTGTGTTTTTTCTTCTATATTGACTAGTAAATCACCTGCGGGTCCTCCGTTTTGGCCTGCATTGCCCTTTCCTCTGACCGAAAGCTGGATTCCTTCCTGTACGCCTGCCGGGATATCGATTTCAATAGTATCTTCTTCCATGGTGCGCCCATCTCCCCTGCAGCTTGTACAATGTGCCGTAATATTTTTTCCGGAACCGTTACATTTCGGACAAACGACGGTGGTCTGCATTTGACCCAAAAATGTATTTTTAATTTGTCTCACATATCCGGAGCCGTTACAGGTTCCACATGTAGAAACACTTCCTTTGTCTTTGGCCCCTGAACCTCCGCAGGATTTACAGCTCACTTGTTTTTTAACCTTTATTTTTTTACGAACACCGGATTCAATTTCTTCCATTGTAAGGGCTACCTTGATTCTGAGGTTGGTACCTTTTTGACCACCACTGCTACGCGAAGAAGAAGACCTTCCTCCGAAAAAGCTGTCAAAAGGACTTCCCGAATCACCAAACATATGTCCAAAATGTTCGAATATATCATCCATGGACATACCTTCACCTGAAAAGCCTCTGCCGTTACCCATGTTTTCCAGTCCGGCGTGACCATAACGGTCATATTTTGCTTTTTTATCCGGATCACTTAATACCTCGTAGGCAAGGGCAGCTTCCTTAAATTTTTCTTCGGCGGCTTTATCACCGGGATTTCTGTCCGGATGGTATTGCATTGCCTGTTTTCGGTATGCCTTTTTGATAGTGCCTTCATCTGCACTTTTATCGACACCCAATACTTCGTAAAAATCCTTTTTCATTTCAAAAACTTAGCTGATAAATTATTTTCCCACTACCACTTTGGCATAACGAATGATCTTGTCATGCAATAAATACCCTTTTTCAATGGTATCGATTACTTTTCCTTTCAAATCTTCACTTGGTGCCGGAATATCAGTAATCGCTTCATGTCTCTCCGCATCAAAATCCTGATTTGTAGATTCCATTTCAACAAGACCTTTATGCTGAAGGGTTGTGTACAATTTATGGTAAACCAGACTTACGCCTTCTGAAAAAACTTCCGGAGAATTAGGGTCATCGGCACTTTTTTTTGCTCTGTCGAAGTCATCGAGAACCGGCAATAAAGAAACAATGGTTTCCTGAGCGGCTGTTTTCATCAATTCAAAACGCTCCTTTACCGTCCTTTTTTTGTAATTATCAAATTCTGCAAAAAGCCGCAGATATTTATCTTTTGATTCTTCAAGTTCAACCTTTAATTGTTGCAATTCCAATTGCACCGTTTCATCTCCTCCCTTTTCCTTTTTTGGTTTTTTAGGGCTTTTGCTATCCATTTCGCCTGTCATAAAATCCTTTATTTGTTTAAGCATAACTTATTTCATCAATTTTGTTGCCACTTTAATAATTCGTCAAATTGTCATGTTTACAAAGGCTTTTCGGGTAATAATGTCAAGAATTCCCACTTTATTTGACTTTATTTGACAAATAATCATGAATTTCTTCAATATCAGGATTGACCATAATTATCTTTCCTTCGGGATTGATAAAATACGTGGCAGGAATTTCTTTCACCTTGTACAATTGGGCAACAGGCCCTGAAAAGGTATTTTCCTGATAAATGTGATAATACCAAAACAGACGATCTTTCTGAATGGCTTTTTCCCATTTTTCTTTACTATTTTCCAAACCGACACTCACTATTTTAAAAGATGTTCCGTCGGTAAATACGCTATATTTAAACTGATCAAACAATCTTACCATTTCTTCATTTTTTTTCCTGCAAGGGCCACACCAGGAAGCCCAGAAACTAAGCAATACATACTGCCCCTTCAAATCAGACAATGTAAAAGGAGATCCATCTTTTAACGTTGTCGTGAAGTCAACAGACACCTCTCCGGCCTTCTGTTTGGGTTTCAGGTATAATTTACGGACCACAAAACCCAAAATCAGGATAATAATCAAAATATTCAGAAAAGTATTCAAATTAAACTTCATAAAATCTGGTTGCAGAATGAAAGGGTGGCTACGTTATCATTTTTCAAATTCCCCGGAATAAAACAAATCATATAGTTGTCAACAATTATATACAGGTTACGGTTTATATTTTAAATATATAGTTAAACCAAAAACAAATGAAAAAAGGTTTTGATCCTAAAAATATGGCTACCAAAGATTTGCATCAGTTGATCATTGGTTCAGTAGCCCCCAGACCCATTGCTTTCGTAAGTACGTTTGACGAAAATGGCAACCTCAATCTGGCACCTTACAGTTTTTTTAATGCTTTTAGTTCCAATCCACCTATTCTGGTTTTTTCCTCAAACCGAAGGGTAACCAACAATACGACAAAAGACACACTCCACAACATACTCACCACAAAAAAAGCTGTCATTAATGCGGTGTCCTATGATATTGTGAGGCAGATGTCCCTTAGTTCCGTCGAATTTGATCCCGGCGTCAGCGAATTTGAAAAAGTTGGTCTTACGCCCCAACCTTCTCATGTCATCGATGTACCGGGTGTAAAAGAATCCCCTGTCAATATGGAATGTGTGGTGAAAGATATCATTGCACTGGGAGAACACGGCGGTGCCGGCCACCTCATCATTTGTGAAGTTGTCTACATTTCTATTGATGAAAATAAATTTACAGACGGAAAACTGGATCCTTACAAACTGGATCTTATGGCCAGGATGGGGCGCAATTATTATGTGCGCGCCAATGGTGACGCCATTATGGAAATTCACCAGTCCGTGACTGACAAACCTATAGGCTTTGACGGTTTGCCTGATGACATTGTAAAAAGTAATATCCTTACGGGAAATGAGATAGCCGCTATGGCCTGTCTGTTACAATTTCCCGATGCGGAGGAAAAACAAAAAGTTTTGCAAACACATTTTAATGGAATAAAACCCGCAAAAGAACTTCTACATCAGAAAGCGGCTGTATTAATCCGGGAAAAAAAAGTGGAAGAAGCATTGGCATTGCTGATGGCGTGAAGCAAGTAAACGACTCGTTTTAGGTTTTAAAATTTAAAATTGGTGTTCTATTATTGCTTTTTGAGGGTTTGGGAGACATTAAGCAATTTTGTGTAAATGAAATAAAAGCAGGTTTATTCATTGTTTAAAATATTGTCAAAGATGATTAAAATTTCATTGTGAAACATACTCCAATTGTGAATAGGCCTTGTCCATTTATGTCCAATTTATACATCACCGGCCTTAAAAAAGAAAAAAGGGTCTCAACCCTATCTATTATTTGTACAATTCAGACTTCATCACACCGAGTTTGTTGAGGAAGTGAATCAAGGATACCCGGAGTACACCCAACCCGTATTGTGTACTTCTTTTGAAATTGATGGAGGAAGCTTCGTCAAAATATTTAGTGGGACAGGTGACTTCAGCGATGTCAAAACCTTTATAGATAATCTGGGACAACATTTCATTGTCAAATATAAAATCATCCGAATTTTGATTAAAATTGATGGATTCGAGGACTTTGCGGCTGAAAGCACGATAACCCGTATGGTATTCTGACAATTTGTACCGCACCAGAAAGTTCTGGGAAAGCGTCAGAAAACGATTAGCAATGTACTTATACAAAGGCATTCCACCTTTTAAAGCACCTTTGCCCAATATTCTCGAACCCAAAACCACCTGATATAAATCCTCACCGATGATGTTTACCATGGAAGGAATCAACAATGGAGTGTACTGGTAATCAGGGTGCAACATGATCACAATATCGCCACCCAGTTCCAATGCTTTATTGTACAATGATTTCTGATTGCCTCCGTACCCTTTGTTTTTTTCGTGAATGATGATGTGTTTAATGCCTAACTCACCGGCAACCCTGACCGTATGATCTTTGCTGGCATCATCACACAGTATGACCTCATCGACGAGGTCAAAAGGGATTTCTTTATATGTTTTTTCAAGTGTCAAAGCCGCATTATATGCCGGCAGGACGACAACTACTTTTTTATTTTTATACATGGAATACCGCTACGGTCAATAAGATGTATTTACCTGATTAAGGATTAGGTAAAAAATGACCATTTTTCTGGTAAATCCAGATTAAAAGAATGATAAAAAGAATGATGGTAAGAATAATTTTCCCAAAAATGGCTCCTTTTTTTCCAAATTCATTGTTTGATGCCATGACTTTTATTTTGTTTGCTGCAAAAATACACTCTTTTTTAAAAATTGAATGAAGCAAATACAATTTTCTGAAAATCTTTTCATTTTCCGGTTTCCTGAACCTACTTTTCTACACCCAACCTATTTTTATTCTGATGGAAAAAATGATAAAAGTCAGAATGTGTAATATAAATTCCACTAAAGGCATTTTATTTTTGAAAGAACATCGTTTGACGAGCTTTGACGTTGTAAAAAACTGCTCTCCTATAGAAAATGCAGGATTCTTTAGGTTGTAAGTCTTAAAATCTGTTTCAGTCACTTTCGACTTCCTGGCCAAAAAACCTGCGATAAGGAGTGAAGAATCGCAATCGCGTCATTTGCACCTTTGAGTAGTCCCACGGAACAAGGTAGGAAACAACAATAGATTACAGATGCTAAAACAGGCAAATGAGGTAGCGTGAAGATTCGAAAACGACTGGTGCTTGCCATCGCCTTTTTTTGGCCTTGACTTTTTTTGTAACTTTTTTGTGTCAAGTCAAAAAAGTTAGAACTGGTCTCGTTTGGTAATTCTATATATTTTGCAGCTCAATGTAAAATAATATTAATGGTTAACCTAATGCCTTGTGTTATAAATACAAAGTCAGATGACACGATGTCGATACTTTGATTTTGTGTTATTTTTGACATCGCAAACGAAAAATTCTAAGTCTTTCTATTTCACTTTAAAAATCCAAATTCAACATTCCAAAGACCTACATGAAAATCTGATACAGAATTTGACTTAATACTTGTACAGAATACATTACTTTTGCAAAAATTTTGATGCGTGAAAATATGTAATTACCTGATTGTTCTTTATTCCCTAACCTTGTTTTCCTGCGGACCAATAACACTATTCGAAAAAAAAACAGATGTTGATGGTTTCTGGACTTATCAGAAAACATTGAGTTTTTCATTCGATATTACGGACACTATACCCGCTCATGACATTCTGCTGGATGTAGAACACTCAAAAGATTTTTTTTATCAGAATATATATACCAAGGTGACTACGGTATTTCCGGATCAAAAAAAAGTGGATCATATCATTTCCCTTAACCTAACCACTCAAAATAATCGATGGGTCGGTGACTGTTCTGCTCAAAAATGTAAAGCAGAACTTGCTTTGTCAGAAAACATTTATTTTAATCAAAACCGGCAATTATACCATCGCACTGGAGCAATACGGCAGAAAAGATACCCTGGCCGGAATTGAATCCATGAGCCTGAAAGTCATTCAACACCGTGAAAAATAAACCTTTATGGAACGGGTCCAAAAAATAAGTTTGTTCAGGTCTTCTATCATCGAATATACAGGATTTTTTACAAGTCTGTTATTGCTGATCTACGTAAAGTTTTTTGTACACGAATTGTGGAAAGACGAGTGGCAGGCCTGGTTTGTAGCCAAAGACAAAAACCTTATTGAAATAATTTCTTTTTTTTAAGAAAAAACCATAAAGGTCTCGCCTGGTCTTTATTTTTATTATGTCAGACTGAGGTTTTCGGAGTTTTTATGGCGACCGCCCTTGGTGCATACTGGTTTTTGAAAGAAAAAGATCGGTTCAGATGTGGTAAAATATTTAGGAGCCGGACTCTTGATTTTTTGTTATTTCCGTTTTCCCGAGAGAGCGGTCATATTGCCAAAACACAAGGTAAAATGCTTGAATTCGGAGACCGCATGCTGGTTTCATTACAGGAAATCTCACTAATGCTTTTTACCCGGAATAACACCGGATACGAGTTTGTTTGGCTGGAACACGTTGGGGATTTTAATCTCCCTCGCTTTAATCGTTGGTTTTATTGTCATTTTCCGGAAAGAAAAAAATTTATTTATACCTTTTCTGCTGGTATTAATAATGTCTTTTTTATTTTCACTTTTCTTTTTTGTCGGTGGAATCCGGCAATGGGGAATGATGTTTATTTTTCTGATCGCCATTCTCGCCCTGTCAGATAAAAAGCTGTTTGCAGATGCAAAAATATTGCTGTTGGTCATTTTTATTGGAATAGTGCAAAGTGTGTATGGTATAAAAGCATTGTACAGCGACACCAATCTTCCCTTCAGCAATGCAAAAGAAACCGGTTTATACATTAAAAAACCATACCTGAAAAAGTTCCGGTCGTAGCCATTAATAAATTCGAAGTAACACCGGTGATTGGATATACACAAAGGAAGTTTTTTGAACTCCCCTCCGGTGAAGAATTCAGTTATTTCAAATGGGTTGAAAAAATATATATTCCGACGCAGGAAGAATTAAAACTTTTTGCAAGGTATAAAGGGAGTTGGTGGTCTGGTCATCATTGCTCTAAAACTTGACCGGAAGGTTTAGCGGAGCCCGGCTTGGAAAATTTACCGGGAAAAAATATGAAAAATGAAAACTATTACCTGTACAATTATCTGAAAAATAATAGCTTATCTTCATATTTTTGAGGTTAAACTTGTGCCCGGATATAAAAATCAATATCTTTGCATTGATTAAGTATTATTCAAACATTTTTGTCGCAATAATACCTTAATAGAATGAAGTGACATGAACAATAAGTTCCTGCCTGCCTGACAATTAAAAATAAAATAAGCATAAACAGATGAAGAAGATAGGAATTTTATACGGATTTGAAGCATCATTTCAGGCTTTTGTTGACAGGGTCAATTCCAAAAAGATAAAAGATATTGTTGCTGAATCAGTGACAATAGATGTCCTTCAGCAAGCTGATCCAACAGAATATGGTAATAGTTGACGGGGATATCTCAGGATGTTCCATTTACAGAGCCTATTTAAAAAATGCTGCTCTCAACGGACTGCCGTCATCAACAATCCTTTCTGGTGGAGTGCTGACGAAAAGTTTTTTAACAACTGCCTTTCTGTAAAAATGGGGGTGCCGGTGCCGAATACCCGCTTTGTTGCCATCACATGAAAGACCGACCGATACAAAAGAAAAATCCTTCAGAAACTTAAAAATACCCTACAGATTGGGAAAAAATCTTCACCTATATCGGTTTTCCTGCCTATATGAAACCATTTTTCAGGTGGAGGATGGAAGAGTGTATATCGGGTTACTGACCCAAATGATTTGTGGCAAAAAACACGCGAAACAGGACAACTGGTGATGATGTTGCAGGAAGAAATCGTTTTTGATCACTATTTCAGATGTTATTGCCGGGGTGGTGACAGAGTACATATCATGCCATATGAGCCAAGAAATCCACACCATCTAAGGTATGTAGTCGACAATCCCACAAAAGATAAAAAGCTTTTGGCGACTGTTGAAAAATATACGAAAATATTGTGTCAGGGCTTGGGTTATGACTTTAATGCCGTAAATTTGCGGTAAGAGATGGTATTCCGTATGCTATTGATTTTTGTAATCCTGCGCCCGACGCTGAAGTAAGTTCTGTAGGTCAGGAAAATTATGAATGGATTGTCGAAAATGCAGCACAAATGGCGATAGACAAAGCCAAAAAACATAAAGAAGGACAAATGAACCTTACGTGGGGAACTTTTATCAGCAATATTTTTACTCAGCCCAAGAAGTAAACGAAAGTTTACTTCTGATGTTTCCCGGGTTTAAAGTTAAATCACCATGGATCAAAAATTAAAACTGGCTCTATTAGACATGAATGCCGGCAGACCCAATCAGGGGATGCGGTGCATCAGAGATATTGCCAATATTTATAAAAGAGAATTTGATATCACTGAATTTGATGTAAGAATCACCAACGAAGTACCTGATACAAGTTTTGATGTGTATATTTCAAGTGGTGGTCCCGGAAATCCTCTTGAAGGAAATGGAATATGGGACAAAAATGGTATCAGCTTGTTGACGACCTTTGGGAATACAATCAGCAAAACAATGATTCCAAAAAATATATGTTTTTTGTGTGTCACTCTTTTCAAATGGCCTGCCATCATTTTAATCTGGGAGAAATCACAGAGAGAAAATCTACTTCGTTCGGTATTATGCCCGTGCACAAAACCAAATTTGGAGAGATAGATCCTATTTTTAAAAACCTCCCTGACCCTTTTTATGCGGTGGACAGTCGGGATTGGCAGTTGATACAACCGGATCTAACCGTCTTCCAGAAACATGGCGCCAAAATACTTGCTTTGGAAAAAATCCGAAGCCATGTAGAATTCGAAAGAGCCATTATGGCAGTGCGTTTTTCAAAAGAATTTGTCGGAACTCAATTCCATCCTGAAGCAGATCCTGAAGGTATGACCTTACATTTTGGGAAAGAAGAAATCCGAAATCAAGTGATTGAAAACTTTGGAAAAGAAAAATATGACAACATGATGGACCATTTGGATGACCCTGATAAAATAGCATTGACACACGACACTATACTTCCCTCTTTTATAGAAAACGCGTTGGATTCCATTTATTCGCAAACTGCAGTATTGGTATGATACGATCAGTACGACAATGGTATAACCAGAATTTTAGTGAGGAAAAATATCAGGCTTTGCTTGAAGATTTGAAAAATCAATACAACGAAACTCCAAATTTCAGAATTGCTGAAAGTCCTTTTTTTATTCCCTCATTACTCAAAAAAAGATTGCTTGAAGCATGTGAAGAAATAACGGATGTCCTGCTGAGAACGGATCTAAAGACTATTTCTCAACCCGCTTTGTATGATCCCAAATACATAGTTCCGAATGAAGATGATCATACTACTTTTTTACAAATGGATTTTGGCATTACACTTGATGAAAACGGGGACCCCTTTCCAAAACTCATCGAAATCCAGGGCTTTCCGTCTGTATATTTTTTCCAGATCATGATCAGCAATGCTTTTAAAAGACAAATGTTGATACCGGATCATTTTACGGCTTTTTTTAAGCAAATGAACAACAGGGAATACGTGCAGCTGTTAAAAGATATCATCGTAGGAGATACTGAACCTGAACATGTAGTACTGCTGGAGATAGAACCTGAAAAACAGACTACCTATATTGATATGTTATGTACTTCAGTGGAATTGGGTATTCCATGCCTTTGTATCACCAAAGTTTTAAAGGAAGGAAAAAAACTTTATTACAAAAATAAAGAAGGAGATAAAATACAAATCAAAAAAATATACAACCGGGTTATTTTTGACGAACTCGATCAAAGGAGTGATCTCAATTTGAATTTTTCTTTTACAGACGACCTGGAGGTAGAGTGGATAGGACATCCCAACTGGTTTTCCGAATTTCAAAATTTATCCTTCCTTTTCTAAATAGCAAATATGTCCCTAAGACCTTGTTTTTGAAAGATTTGACTACCTATCCGGAAGACCTTGAAAATTATGTCCTGAAACCCTTGTTTTCATTTGCGGGCGCCGGAGTCATCATCGATGTCACCAAAGAGGATCTGGACAACGTAGAGGACAGAAGTAATTTTATCCTGCAGGAAAAAGTTCACTACGAACCGGTAATTCAATCACCGGAAGATCCGGTAAAGTGCGAAATAAGGTTATTGATGTTATGGCCTAAAGAAGAAAAAAGACCATTTATTGTCAATAATCTTGTGCGTATGTCGAAAGGTAAAATGGTCGGTGTTAAATATAATAAAGATAAAACATGGGTGGGTGCCAGTGTTGGCTTTTTTGAAGTTTGAAATATTATTATACATTATTTTAATAAATTTATTTAAGTTCCCAATTGATGGTGGTTTGTCCGTTTTTAATCAGGTATTCATTTGCCTTACTAAAGTGTTTACAACCGAAAAAGGCACCACCTGCCAAAGGAGAAGGATGGGCAGCTTCCAGTACAAGGTGTTTTGTAGTGTCAATCCATTCTTTTTTACTCCTGGCAAAATTTCCCCACAATAGAAAAACCAGATTATTTTTTTGCGATGACAAAGTTTGAATCACCACATTGGTAAATGTCTGCCATCCTATATCTTTGTGTGCTCCTGCTCTGTTTTTTTCTACTGTCAGCATAGCATTTAACAAAAAAACACCCTGCGTTGCCCAATTTGTCAGATCACCGTGATCGGGTATTTCCAAACCGACGTCATCTTTGATTTCTTTGAATATATTTTTTAATGAAGGGGGAATTTTGGTTCCTTTCGGGACAGAAAAACTTAATCCCATAGCTTCCCTGGTTGTGATATGGATCTTGTCCCAGAATCACAACTTTTACTTTTTCAAAGGGTGTCATTTCAAATGCTTTAAATATATCAGGCTCCGGAGGGTAAATACCTTTCCATTTTTTAACTCTTCCTTTATTAAAGAGGTTAATTTTTGGAAATAGGGTTTTTCAAATTCATCATGTAATACTTTTTTCCACGATTCTTCTATCTGAATTTTTTGAGTACTCATTTCTTATTAAAAACTATTATTTCGTAAAAGGTACATATCTATTGAGATGGGTCTAATTAAAACAGGCTAACGTAACCAAAATGGACTTTCATATTTCCAAAATCCAATGAAGATTGCAATCTGCTTCCAGCTGCAAAACTAACATTAAAAATTCCGGCTCTTGTATTAAAATTGATACCTAATCCAACGCCGTATGCTCTGTCAATAACCATTTTTTCATCAATCAAAAGCCGGTTTACAGAAAAATCAATAAAGGGAAGGCTCAAAAATGAATTTCTGTCCAAAAACAATCTGAATTCACCGCTCAAGACAAAATAACGGTCAGTCCAAATACTCTCTTCATCAAAACCTCTTAAAGTAGCACTTCCTCCTATCCTGAAATATTCGTTCTGACGAATACCAAATGTATTAAATTTTAAACCACCCATACCCCTTAAACGAAATGTTCCGTACGTCTTTAGCGGAATAAAATACTGAATATCCATTTCAGATTCTAACTGAAGTGTGGGTTTTTTAACGTCGTCATACGCTTTTTCAAAACCTTCAATTCCCGAAATAACACTATTTTCCAGGATGACTTTCTGCCCGATATTACAACGGAAATCCAGTAAAAGACCTTTTGTCGGATTAAACCTGTAATCCGTCTGCAACATTTGAACACTCAAGACACCCGATCTGTATAAAATATCCAGATTGGAAGGTAATCTACCTGAATTTTTAATACTTTCAACATTAATATCTATCAATCTTGAAGATTTGTAGTGGTAACCGAATTTGACATTACTCAATCCTTTGAATAAATACTGAATTCCGGCTGTGAGGAATAAATCAATATGTTGATTGCTGTTGCGAAACAATCTGAAATCCGTATCAACCCCAAAAGCAAAATTATAAATGTAGGGCAAAGAAAACTTAACAATAACCTCTTGATTTTCAGGTTGAAGTTTTTTATATTGCCCAAATATATATTCTCCCAACCCAAAACGATTATAAAATTCAGTTTTTAAATCTCCCGAAATGACCCATTTTTTTGTGCCTGTGACAGGATTATTGTTGGGTAGGATACCAAGAATAAAATCAAATTTATTGATCTGTGCCCTGTTGAGAAACAGGTAAACTATAGCCTTATTTTTATCAAATGTTACTTTAGGTTCTGAAGAAGTAGTGGCAAACAATAAATTTTTAGATTTTTTTGTCAGATTGGCCACCTGAAAATGGTCATATTTCGCACCGGGTTTTAATAAAAAATACCTGTACAGAAAATTATTCTTAATCTCCAGATTCCCTTTATTGACAATAGAGTCAAATTGAATAAATTCTCCTTTTTCTATCTTACATTTTACATCTATTTTATTATTTTCACTGACCATTTCTGTCAAATATACCCGGCAAAAAGGAAAACCCTGGGACAAATAATATTTAGTGATATCTTCAGCAAATTGAGGCCAACTTCCAGGATTATTTTTATATAATTTCCATCTTTTAACCGCAATATTTTTTTCATACAAAGATATTCCTGTTGTATCCGGTTCGAGGTTCATAAAACTGTATTCATTACCTGTAAAAATATATGCCAGGCAAGTATCGTTTTTGCAGACCAATGAATCCAAATTTGTCAGAATGTACCCTTTTTTTTTCCTCTCTTCTATTTCGGTTTTCAGATGAAGCCTCATTTTCAATGAGTCAGAAAAAGATTTAAATTTACTTTCTTTTGAAATCATTTCAGGTGAATCGGTATATTGTGACCTTAGCCAAAATGATTTTTGTCCAAATCCCGTACAGGTTAAAAGAAAAAAAATAAAAAAGGATATTATCCTCATATGATTGATTGGACTTAAAAAGTATATTTTTACAAATTGATTCAAAAATAACGAATTGTAAGATGCCGGGCGTATATATTCATATACCTTTTTGTAAACAAGCTTGCTCGTACTGCAATTTTCATTTCTCTACTAACCTTTCTCTGAAAAAAAAATTGGTCGAATCCATTTGCAAAGAAATAAGTCTTCAATCTAATTTCCTTCCGGGAAATGGCTTAACTTCTGTTTATTTTGGAGGAGGAACTCCATCTTTGCTGGACGAAACGGAACTTCATACTATTTTTGAAAGTTTACACAAATATTTTAATTGGAATGAAGATACTGAAATTACATTAGAAGCAAACCCTGACGATATCACTGACATATCCTGTAAACTTTGGAAAAAATCAGGTATCAATCGTCTTAGCATTGGAATTCAGACTTTTTCTGCTGAAGAATTAAAGTTTATGAACAGGGCTCATGATGTTTATCAGGCAGAACAATCTATTGAAATAGCTCAGTATAATGGATTGATAAACCTGACTTGTGATTTGATTTATGGTGTTCCCGGATCTACACTGAACTCTTTGGAATACAATATCAAACAATTAACAGATAGAGGTATTCCCCATATTTCAGCCTATGCACTAACTGTAGAAAACAAAACACTTTTGGCGCATCAGATAAAAAAAGGAATGGTTTTGTCTCCTGATGATCAACTGGCAGAACAACAATATTTATTCCTGATGCAATCTCTCGGCAATGCTGGATTTGAACATTATGAAATTTCGAACTTTGCCATTCCCGGTAAAATGGCCGTTCACAATACAAACTATTGGAAAGGAGAAAGTTATCTGGGTGTCGGACCATCAGCTCACTCCTATCATCAAAATACAAGATACTGGAATGTCGCAAATAATGCGCTGTACATCAAAAGTATTGAAAATGGTATCATCCCTTCTGAAAAAGAATCGTTAAGTAAAGCGGACAGGTACAACGAATATATTATGACAGGACTGAGAACCTCTTTTGGTGTAGATGTAGAAAAAATTGCTGCGCTGGATGAGGAGTTCAAACATTATTTTCTGAACCTGATTGAAGGGTATACAGCATCCGGTTATGTTTCGGAAAAAAACAATATATTCAGATTAAGCAGGGAAGGTAAATTATTTGCTGACAAAATAGCTTCTGATTTGTTTTGGGTATAAATCTAATGTATATAGAGGGAAGTCATACTTAAACTTCCTGCCAGCAATTTATCGTTAAATAAATGGATGGTTTCATTTTTTTCTTTTAAAGCAAGAATATACATTATGGGCAGGAAATGTTCCGGCGTAGGTATTGCATACTGAAATGCTTTGGAAAAAGACTTGTACTGAAAGAGAGGATTATAATTTTCATTTAAAATACAATCATTGATCTGCACCCTGGCTTCAATAGCCCAGTCATAACCAAAATTATCCTTGTGAAAATTATTAAAATCCACCAAAGAAAGGTTATGTACAATATTTCCACTTCCTACAATCAATACTCCTTTATTTCGCAGAGAACTTAATTTTTTTCCCAATTCAAAATGTTCCTTTGTGCTAAGATTTTGGTCAATGCTCATTTGAATAACAGGCACATCTGCTTTTGGAAAAAAGTATTTGAGTACGGTCCAGGCTCCGTGATCGAGACCCCATTCCTGATCAATTATAGTTTGTGTTGGCTTTACTAATTCTTGTACTGTTTGTGCAAGCACAGGAGAACCTGAAGCCGGATATTTGACCTTATATAATTCTTCGGGAAAACCATAAAAATCATAAATGACTCGTGGTTTTTCCATTCCAGTTATTTTCGTTCCTTTAATATACCAATGAGCAGAAATACAGAGTATGGCTTCGGGCTTAGGAATTTTTCCTGCCATTTTTTTAAATCCCTGAACAAATTGGTTATCTTCTATGGCATTCATTGGACTGCCATGCCCTAAAAACAGAACCGGCATCTTTGGAGTACTCGATGTTGAATCAAAATAATTAAATACTTCCTTCATTTTTGTCATTTCGAATAAAAAAGGGGATGTCAGCAACCATTTTAGAAAATCATTTCTCGACAACATTTATTTATATTTACCCATCTCCTTATAATAAATCAAATTCCAGCCGTCCGACAATTTGGCGAACCTCCTTTCCATGGAAAACATTCCGGACTCATCTGAAATAATTTCTATAACCATTTTTCCCGCTAAATCCAGCATTTCCACTGAAAAGGTGCCATTGGCATCGTCAAAAGTGGTGTGAATTTTCCAATCCTCTCTTTGCCATTGATGTTTTACTGCCATCGTATCATTTTCAGGTGCTTTCATACCGTCGAGAGGAAATACAACATGATCCATTTGAAAGGCGCTGTCTGTGGAAAACTTGTTATAAAATTCTTTGAATTCCGCCGTTTCATATAGAGGTGTCTCTTCTTTTTCATCATTTCCCTTCTTGTCTTTACAGGAAACAAAAATAAAAGTCACAGCCAATAAAAAAAACCAAAGTGAGGATGAAAATTTCATAACATTATTTATTCGGTAAATTTACAATACTTCCTTTGTTCTGACTCCATTTGACTCCATTTTTCTCAGCCCAAGCCAAGGTAAAAACCAACCCAAAGGTAAATCCAAAAACAAAAATGCCGGTTTGCGTCTCCAGATGGGTTTCATACAAAAAACTAAAAACCACCGGAATAAAATAGGCCAGAAAAAAAACATTTTTTCTGTATTCCCATAACGGAACAAAAACAAATGATAAAATAACAATAAGCCCAAATATACCGCAACTTGCCCAATACAGGACAATCTCTGAACTGGGTAAAAAATAATCAGATTTCTTCAAAAATGGTTTATTAATACTATACCATTGGTTCATTTCTTTCTGTATTTCTGAAAAACCAAATCCTTTTACAGGATGTCGGCCAATCAGTTCCACACCTCCTTCCAATGAATACATGCGTAAGGCATCACTCTGTCCTTGTTTATATTCTTTTCGCACAAAATGATAGTAATCGTATTTTATAAATTCAATTCTATTTTGAAATGAAGGAAAGACAAAATAAGCAATCACAGGAATCATAATTATACTACCAGTTATCAGAAAAGCCTTACGTCTGTCCATTGTAAAAATATATCCTCCGATCAGCACCAAAGTGGTTAAATATAATGTAATCAGCCCTGTTTTTGAAGACAAAACAAATAAAAACAGAAAATTAAATATGATGTAAATAATCCATAAAAATCTGAATTTACCGATATTAAAATTCATATACGCATACAAGGCAAAAATCATGGAAACAACTATAGCCCAACTATATCTTATGTGGTCAGAAAAAGCTGGAACTTTCATAACTTTAGCCATTCCGTACTCTTGATTGATGTCTTCATAATTATTAAAATATTCCACCAAACTGATTACCGATCCAAAAAAAATAAATAAGGAAAAAATAACAATGGTATGTTTAAAAAAATCAGGGTATCTCATACAACTTACAAAAAATAATGGATACACAATCAACGACCATTTTAAGGTATTCTGAACATGGAAAAATGACAATCCGTTGAATATTATATCATGAACAGAAGGCAGTAAAATCAAAGCAAGTAATACATACAAAACAGGCCCTTTTAGCTTTGCCCAGGATTCTTTCACATAAATGAGTGCATGAAATCCGGCTAAGGTTAAACCTATGTTGTTGATAGGTTTGTTGTATAAAAACCCCGCAAATAACATTAAGATTGACAGGTAGGCCAGAAATTTTAAACTGCTATTTATAAAGTTATTTGGCATTATGCATCTTTAAAGAAAAGTGACTTCTGTTACTATAAAACCAAATTATTTATCAATTTATTATGGATGTTATCACCGAAAACTTGATAGTAATTTATAAAATCTATTTTTCTCCAAGAGTTTTATGAATATCTGTTCTAGATGCCTGAAAAGCCGGAATCAAGGCTGCAAATAATCCAATAAGTAAGGAAACCAAAAGTAAGAGCCACTCGTATTGTAAAAAAGTCCAGCCTGTAAAAGTATATTTATAGCCCTTTTTCAAATATTCTGATAATATTTCCATAGAAACATGACTTAAAACCGTTCCTACAAAAAATCCTATTCCTGATAAAAACAAACCTTCCAGGATGACAAGATTAAAAATTTTCCATCTGTCGGCACCCATCACCCTCATCAGCGCCAGTTCGTATTTTCTTTCCTTCATATTTTTATAAAGAGAAATAAAAATACTGATAGCGGAAACAAAGGCAATTAAAATAGCCAAAGCCCTTAATGCGTCTGTTCCTACCCCAACCATGGAATACAGTCTGTTGATTTCAATCGCCGGAGATGCCGCCTGCATATCCGTATTTTCATTTATATTTCTGCCAAAGTTAAGGGCCTGAAAATTTTTTTTGTTTTTGTATTGAATCAAAACAGAAGTAATCTCCTGGTCAGGATGGTTAATCAGGTCTTCATTGCTGTTCTGTACTATATCTTCACCAGTTATGCCTATAGTATCCTTAGGGATAACCGGAAGCACCTCTCCTTCTTCTTCATGGTCGTGCCCATGATCGTGAACCAGCCAAATGGAAGCTGTATTGGTCAGAATAAGTTGATCTACAACAGCGCCAGTCCCTTGGAGTATTCCTGTCACCACAAAATCAGTTTCATCGTGGGTGTGGTCATCATCGCTGCCAAAGCCATGAGAACTGACAAAAGTATCGCCTATTTTTAAATTAGTCTCATCGGCTACTGCAGCGCCTATGATGACTTCAAAATCTTTTTTGTACAACGTTCCCGATTGGAGTTTGGCCTCATATAAATCAAGAAATTCATGATTTGTACCCACAATTCTGAAAGACTTATAGTTATCTCCCAAGGATAAAGGAACTGCTTTTTTAATCAGCGGATGCAGAGGGCGAAGTAAAGGAGTTGCACTTTTTACAGTTATATTTCCGGTGGGATTGTCAATGTGGTACATGCCACACAAGATCAATTGTAAAGGACTTCCTTTGGCCCCGACGACCAAATCTATCTCTGCGAGATTTTTGTCAAATTTTTCTTTAAGTTGTTCGTTAAATAACAACAAAAATGAAATCAATCCAAGACCCAAACCAAACAAAAGAACATTTAATGTTAAATTGAGCGGGTTTTTTATAACGTTTTTCCAGGCTAAAATAGGGATTCGCATTTGAACAATGGTTGATTTCAATGAAGAATAATTTGATTGGGAATAATTTCTTTCAGTCTTGTATCGTGCGTAACTATAATCAAAGCACTACCGACTTGCCTGGCTTGTTCGTGTAAAAGATTGACGACCTCAAAAGTATTATTATCATCTAGCGCTGAGGTAGGCTCATCAGCCAAAATCACTGCAGGGTGATTTACCATTGCTCTGGCAATGGCAACCCTTTGTCTTTCTCCCTGACTGAGGTGGTGGATCTCACTATACGTTTTATGCCCTATGTGTAATCTTTCCAACAATTCCATTATCATTTTTCTATTCACTGGATTGCCTGCTAAGGTTTGCGCAAGTTCGAGATTCTCAATTACATTGAGCGCCTGAACAAAATGATTATTCTGAAAAATAATTCCGATATTTTTACCTCTGAAAGTATCCATTTTTTTACCGGACAGTTGTTGAATAATCTGATTACCAATTTGAATTTCCCCTTTTGAGGTTGTAATCAAACCTCCCAATAAATGAAGCAGGGTTGTTTTTCCAACACCTGATTTTCCAAGAACAAGTAATAATTCTTCTCCTTTTGCACTCTATGTCAGGAAAGACGAAGGATTCTCCTCCGGGATACGAATAAGAAAGGTTTTTTGTTGCAATCATGTTGCAAAAATAAGTATTAATTATGAAATTATATTTTCGAAAATGGATAAAGTGTATCTGACTCTACCAAAGAAATAAACATCAGAGATTTCTATCTTGTTTCAAAACCGGTAAAATTTAAAACTTTTTATCACTTACTAATTCATTTATCAATTCCTGACTTAGCACCAAATCATCATGAAGTAACCTGTCTGCAGCCATATAAGGAATTTTATCCCTGACTTTGATAAATATATTTTCGAGTTCCGGATGAATGTTAAATGGTTTTCTGAATTCAAGAGCCTGGCAAGCTGTAAGTAGTTCGATGGCCATAAGCATTTTTACATTTTCCAGCACTTTGTAACATTTAGTTCCTGCATTGGCTGCCATACTGACATGATCTTCCTGTCCCTTAGAGGAAATAATACTGTCAATTGAGGCAGGTGTACAATATTGTTTATTTTGGCTTACAATAGACGCCGCTGTATATTGTGCAATCATAAGACCTGAGTGTAAACCTGGTTCAGGTGCGAGATAAGGAGGAAGACCCCTGTCGCCATTGATCAGTTGATAGACTCTTCTTTCTGAAATATTTCCCAATTCGGCGAGTGCGATTGCCATATAATCCAAAACTAATGCAAGGGGTTGTGCATGAAAATTGCCACCCGACAAAATTTTATCTTCTTCGTCGAAAATATTAGGATTGTCTGTAGCTGAATTGAGTTCCGTTTCAATGACTTCTTTTGCGTGTTTGAAAGCCTGATAACTTGCTCCGTGTACCTGTGGAACACATCTGAAAGAATAAGGATCCTGCACACTATAGTGTAGATTTCTCAATGAACTGCCATACAACAAATTATAAATTCTTTTCGCTGTTAAAACTTGCCCTTCATGTGGTCTGATTTGATGTATCAGCGGATCAAAAGGTGAAACAGAACAGGCAAAAGCTTCCATCGAAAGTGCCGCAATTTCATTGTAAACATGAAATATTTTGTACGCACTTGAACAAATAAATGATGCATATGAAAGTGAAAATTGTGTGCCGTTTAATAAAGCAAGTCCTTCTTTTGCTTTCAAAGTAAGGGGTTGCATATGAACTTCAGGTAAAACGTCTTTTGTCTCTTTTATCTCTCCTTTGTAATAAACCAGACCTTTGCCAAGAATAGGCAGACTCAGATGAGCTAACGGAGCGAGGTCACCGGAAGCACCTAACGAACCCATTTCATAAATCACAGGTATGATGTCAAGATTATAAAAATCTATCAGTCTTTTTACAATTTCCGGTCTCACTCCGGAAAAGGCCATGGTAAAATTTTTAATTTTTAGTAAAAGTATTATTTTGCAAATGTGGTATGGCACCTTTTCACCCATTCCACAAGCGTGAGACAATACCAGATTATGCTGAAGGTCTTCAAGTTCGTGATCAGAAATTCTGATATTGCAAAGAGAGCCGAATCCTGTATTTATTCCATAGAATATACTTTCAGGATCTGATATTTTTGATTCGAGATATTTCCTGTTAGTTTGTATTCTTTGTAAACATGCATCAGATATTTCAACTTTTTCAAAATCTGATTTAAATATTATATCTGCTAATGTATGAAGTTCAAAGTAATGTTCGGCAATCATGAAGGAAAATTATATGAAAGATACAAACTGCAATTATTTCCTGAATAATTTGTGCAAAGATAAAATTATAAGTTTAAAAGGCAGGAATGTAGCTTTTATTAATTATGTTGAATACAAAATTGATGAAATTTGAATGCCTTTTTTAAAAAAGATAGATAAGAACATTAAAGCAAAAAAAAAGGACTGGAATTTTAACTCCAGCCCTTTAAATTTTATACCCAAAAAAAAATATACTATTTCTTTTTTAGTACTATTGTTCCTGAACCATAAGCAGTATTGTTTGCGTCTGTATGTGCTATGGTAACAATCAATTCATTTGTGCAGGTATTTACAAAACTGGCTGCTGCTCCGGTTTCAACTATATCACCAAAAAACTTGGTAAGTGGCGGAAGATCGTAACTGCAGTATTCCTGTTTAGTACCTGAAATACCAAAAGTGTTTGTGTTTACATTTAACAAAATTGGTAATGCATTCGCCCCGCAATTGTAATTGAAGGAAAGAATATTATTACCAGCGCTGGCTACTGCAACAGTGGCTCCAGCTGCATAATCCGCCCATGCATCACTTACAACTTCGTAATCACCTACAAAATCATCGTGAACATATGGCGGACAACCACCAACATTCTTAATGGTAATTTCGATGATTTTGGTTCCTTTAAGTCCGGAAGGCAAATGAGAAGTTAATTCTAAAAATACTTTTTCATCTCCTTCTAAAAAGATGTCCGATCCTAAAATGAATTCAATGACTCCTGATTTTTTTAAGGTAGGAACTGTAATACTGTGAGATCCCAAAGCAAAATCTTCATCTTCCGTTGCAGTGGTACCGCTTCCGACAACAACATCAATATCTATTTCATAGATTTGATTGTCATTAAAGGTAAACGGAAGTAAAATCGTTGTATCTGCTTCATCAAATACATATTTATCCTGTAATCCATCAAGGGTAAAAGCCGGAAACTTCGTTACCGTGGATACATCTGCGTCTTCTTCTGCGCAAGACATGTAAAATAGACTCAGGCAAGCTAAAATGATATATTTATTTATTTTCATTTTCAATTTTTTTAATAAATTATTGAACTTTTTCTAAAACCTCGTAAAACTGTCTTGGACCACTACCATCTGTAAAGTAACCGTAAGTTAATTTAATGATATGTTTACCATTTACTTCATCCGGAATAAATACATTCGATCCGTCACATGGTACCAAATTCAAAAATTGTGGTTCTGTTTCACAACTTAATGCCCTATTACCACTTACTAATGCCCCATTTACCAAAATAGGAACCTCTATTTTATTGGTTGCAAAATCTATTTTAAATCTGAAAGATTGTCCTGTCCAGGCAAGTGTACCCCACCAATCATTATAAGAAAATGTGTTGTCATCTACGGAACCAATAAATCGGTTCTGTCCTGTCCAAGACAAGTCCGGACGAGGTATATCTATTCTTACATATTGCGATTCAATCACTTTGTAGATTCCTGCAAATCGGCTCAAAACCGCAAGATTGATATTTCCGGTCAAAGCAACTTTGCCAAGACTGGTTTCACCCTCAAAACGAAGTTTCCAGCCTGATCCAACAGATAATTTATTCTGATCATCAGGAAGTGGACCACCATTTACGGTAATTCCGTTTTTAAGGTCGGCAAAGGTCAGCTTTTTACTGAGATTGACTTTGGCGCCTGCAGGCACATCAATGGTAGTCAGCAAAACCTCGTTGGAGGTCTTACCGGAAATTGCATCTGTATATATTGAGTAAACATTTACTTTTGTTACTCTTTTTTCTCCATTGATAATATCCATTGAAATGGAATAATCAGGGGTACCTGCCTGAAATGAAACAACTGGTGTAAGAATATCCAGATAGGCATCTGCAATTTTTAATACTCCTCCTTCCTGATAAGTAACCAAGTCTTCGTCACCACAGGAAAAGATACCAAATCCAAGTATTAAAAAGCTAAATATTGATAATTTTATACTACTTTTCATTTTATTTATTTTTTATTTTAATTATCCCAAAATACTTTATCTGTGATCTTTCTATCTCTCGGAGCATTCGGATTAAAACTCAACTCAGATTGAGGTACCAAAAAGATGGAAGGAAATACTCCCTGGCCTAATACAGTTCTTGTTGGCGTTCTGAATATTCCTGTTCCGGAACCAGTAAATACCTGATTTCCTGGTCTGTCAAATCTTCTTGTTTCTATCCAGCCTTCTGTTTCCTGAATACCGCACATTGAAATCCACTTCTGAGAGCTCAGGATGTTCAATTTTGTATCCAAAGCTGCTGCCGGGTCAAGTTTTGCATTTGATTCAATGTAATCGGAGGCATCACCTGCACCAACATAAGCAAAATGAGAAGAGATAGCATTATTGAACATATCAACCTGATCGTCAGCTGTTCCGAATCTCATGGCAGCTTCAGCTCTTAAGAAATAAACCTCCCAATTACTCATAATAACCACAGGGTTACTGGCAGAATATTGTACTGTGGACGGATAACTGAAATCAGCCTTTTGAGGTGAAATCAAATCATTTATATTGCCTTGATCCAAACCAACAATAGTTCCTGTATTTACTGCGTCATTAAATAGAACTTCCAGTCTTGGATCTCCTAATTCTTCCATCTTTTTGACATAAGAATTGCTTGCAACGTAAAACATTTTAATCCCGGATTCATTTCTGGCAAATTGAGGATTCCAACCCCCTGTAGTTCCTGAAAAAGTAACCACCGGCATATCCGATGCAGATTCAATAAAATTTCCTTTTGCAACTACGGCTTTTACAGCATCTGCAACCGTGGCATCTTTACCTGCCTGTCTCATTAAAAGTTTTAATTTTAATGAATTCGCATATTTAATCCAATTAGCACTATTACCACCATAGATAAGATCCTCAGTACCCATAGCTTCAGGTGATTGTAATAAAACCAGGGCGGCATCCACTTTTTTTATCAAATCATCATAAATGGATTTTCCTGTATCATATTTTGGTGTCAGAATACTTCCTTTATCCAGGCTTCCTCTCAAAGCTTCAGAATATGGAATATCTCCAAAAACATCCACAAGTTGTTGATAAATTTGTACGCTTAAAATCTGAGCCGCTGCCTTGCTTGAATTGTTACCATTATCTATAACAAAACTAAGATCAGACAAAGACTGTCTATAGGACCTGCTCCAGGTTCCATTAAAATCAGCTGCTTCAAAAAAGTACCTCTCGTGATCCAGAATGGCTACTCCGGGACCCCCGGCCCAATATTGGGCATAAAGAGCACAGTTTTGATTCATTATAGCGTCAAAACATTGGCGTAATTCACCTGACCTGAAGTCAAAACTTCCTGTGGTCTTGCTGTAGCTGAATTATTAGGATCTACATTCAGATCCGCTAAATCTTGTCCGCAAGACATCCAGGTGAAAGAAAATAAGGCTATTATTATAAAATTTTTAATATTCATAACTTCATTAATATTTAAGATTAAGAGATACACCAAAACTTCTTGATGGTGGTGTTTGTGTTGTCTCAATACCTGAAATGTTACTTTGAGCCGTTCCCGGTCCGTTTACTTCAGGATCTGCAAATGAATTTTCTTCAGGTAACCAAATAAAAGGATTCCTTACAAATAAACTTAATGACAAATCAGATGCTTTAATTTTATCAACATATCTTTTTGGAAAAACATAGGAAAGTCCCACTTCACGGAGTTTTACAAAACTACCATCCAAAATATTTCTTCCCCAGTTACCATCATCGATAAATGCATTTGCCAAGGTTTCAGTTGTATTCGGTGTATACGTTGCTGTACCATCAGGGTTAATCGTTTCTTCAACGCTATTAGGAATAATGAAAGGTTTTCTGTCAAAAATAGTGGTTGTTGAGGCAGTACCATTAAATTCTGTGTAAAACTTGGTTAATGAAAATATATCATTACCTTGTCTTGTATCCAACAAAGCATTGAATGACCAGTTTTTATAACCGATTTGTGTACTGAATCCTCCTATCCAATCAGGCTGGATATTTCCCAATGCTTGTGCTTCCGCTGAATAAACCGGTAAACCTCCTGCTACAATCTGATTACCGTTAGGGTCAAATCTTGGAGCTGTTCCTTTAAAGGTTCCGAATGGTTTTCCTTTTTCAGCAACCAGAGTTACACCTCTACCACTGTCATAAATGACCAATTCATCTGTTTCATCAGAAATTTTATCAACCACATTGTTGATGGAAGTAAAATTAAAGTCTATATTCCAATGGAACCCATTTTTGTTGGTAAATGGTTTTAAACCCAACGTTATTTCGTGACCTTTATTTATGATTCTACCCACATTTTTAGGTGTATTACCAAATCCTGAAGCGTCAGACAAACTTACAATTACGATCTGATTGTCATGCACGGATCTGAAGTATGTATAGTCCAGACTAATTCTGTCTCTAAAAAATCCTGCGTCCAAACCTAATTCCAATGTAGTTGTCAATTCAGGTTTTAAGTCAGGGTTACCAATCTGGTTTCCTCGGCTGAAACCTGATTGATTGTTAAATGGCAAGGTTATATCATATATATCAGGCCAGTCTTCTATCAATGGGTTTCCAACAAAAACAGAATTTAAAAGATACAAACCGGCGTCTTTACCTGTTGTACCATAATTAACTCTCGCTTTCAAAAAGTTAACTTTATCATTTTGTATGTCAAATAACTCCGTAAGAACGGCAGAAGCTCCAAAACCCTGGTAAAAAAATGACTGATTATCAACCGGCAAAGTTGAAGAATAGTCATTTCTGGCAGAATATTCAAGGAAAATTTTATTCTTCCAGTCTAATTGAAGATTTCCAAAAAATCCCATAATTCTGTATCTTTGATCTTCTTGTCTTGCTCTTGCCAATTCAACTGAATTTGCCAGATTATAAATTCCCGGTACGATCAAACCTCCTCTTGTTTCAGCAATATTATTTGTAATATTTCTGTCAAAAATGTTATACCCAACCAAAGCATTAAAACCATAGTCACCACTAGATCCTAGTTTGGTGTTATAATTTAAAGTGGATGTCAGGTCAACGTTTCGGGTATTCAGATTATCCCTTCTGTAAGAACCACCACTGGACTGGCGACCTGCTCTTTCGACAAGTCTCAGCTCATCTTCCCAGATATAATGATTTTTGTAAGCATATTGTGGTGTACTTTCTTCCACATTCGTTCCAACAACGTTAGTTCCGATTTTAGTATTCCAAGTTAAGTTTTTGAGGATATCATAACTGATGGCAAAATTACCCATTAAGTTATTAATCCTACCTTGATTTCTGTATTCATTAAGAATGAAATAAGGATTAATTGTATACGTACCATAATATCCACCAAAACTATGATATGGATTTTTATAGTCTCTCAATTCATTAAAAGGAATATTATTAGGTGATTGTAAGGCAGAGGCATAGGAGTTATTTCCTTCAAATGCTCTTGACCCCTCCAATGCTGTATTTTGGTCAATAAACGCATAGGTCAGACCAAAAGACGACTTCAACCTTTTTGTTAAATTGGCGGTAGCATTAAAACTCAATGAGTTTCTGTTGTAATCTGTATTGTCAAGAATACCTCTCTGGAAAGTGTTTGAATAAGAAGCATAGTAAGTAAAATTATCATTTCCTCCTTCTATGGCAACATTATTTATGTTTGTCCTTCCTGTTCTGAAAAAGTTTTCCAATTGGTCAGGAACTGCTGAATAAGGTCTTGATAAAAACTCATAGGTTCCATCTCCATCGGTATCAATCGGACTTGTCCATGGTCTTACGACGCCATCAAATTTAGGTCCCCAAGAAAAGTTTTCACCTGAATCAAAAGTGGTGGATCCGTCAGGATTTATCAAACCCTGGCCATATTGATCTTGTCTTTTCAACAATACATATGCTTTTTCCATGGAAGTAGTGGAGTTAAAGCTAACTTTTGGCTTACCGGACTTCCCCTTTTTGGTGGTTACCAATACTACTCCGGAAGCGCCTCTTGATCCGTACAAGGCAGTGGCTGCAGGTCCTTTTAATACAGTGATATTTTCGATATCATTAGGATTTATATCTCCGAATCTGTTTCCATAATCGGCATATCCACCTTCTCCGGCTCTTTCACCACCCAATACTGAACTATTGTCAATCGGAATACCATCGACAACAATCAGTGCATTGTTATTACCTGTAAGGGAGGCCTCAGAACGCAATACAATTTTACTGGAAGCTCCAACCGAACCAGAACCTGTGGTGATTCTGACCCCTGCTACTTTTCCTCTCAAGGCTTCAAGTGCGTTTTTGTTTGGGTTTCTGTTCAAATCTTCACTGTTAACCGTTTGGTTTGAATACACAACTTCTCGTGCATTTCTCACATTACCCAATGCGGTGACAACGATTTCATCCAACAATTTTCCTTCATTGAGGGAAATATTCACTACCGAAGAACCTCCGATTGCCATTTCTTTGGTTTCATATCCCGTGTAGGAAAAAACCAAAGTTGACCCACCTGAGGGCACATTCAACTCATACATACCGTCGATATCCGTTATGGTACCAACAGTGGGAGCTTCTTTAACGACGACACTTGCTCCAATCAACGCTTCTCCGGCCAAGTCTGTGACTTTACCTGAAACCCTGGATTGGCCATACGTCATACTGACCGTAAAGAATACGGCCAAAATAGAAAATACGACTTGCTTCATACGTAAAATTATTTTGGTTATTAATAATATGGTTTACAAAAATTTGAACGGTAAATATAGAATGATTTGTTAAATAAATGTAAACATTTTGACTAATTATTAACATTTAATTAATAAAAAACGCTGCCACATGCTTTTATTTAATCAAAAATAATTTCTTATATTGTTGATAAACAACGACTTGCGAAATTTATACATGAAGTATATTTTTTTATTTTTTTAAATAATTTTACATTTTAAATGGGAATTTTCCTCTCAATTATACGTTATACTTTTAAAATCCAATATTATGAATTCGCTGGTTAGTAAAAACTTTTTCACACTTCCTTAATTTAATATGATTACCAATGCATGTAGTCAGGCGTGTTTATTATTAAAATCTTTCCAAAATGAAAAATTATTTTATACCATTTTTGTTGTCCTGTCTTACGTATTCTTTGCAAGCACAGATATTCGGCAGAAATAAACCTGTTTACCAGAATTTTGATTTTCAGGTAGTGGAAACACCCCATTTTAAAATTCATCATTATTTGAAAAATGCGGAACTGACTGATAAATTGGCATCCACTTCCGAACAATGGTACCAAAACCACAAAAATATTTTCACTCAGGACATCAATTTTAAAAATCCCATCATTTTTTACAATGACCATGCTGATTTTCAACAAACCAATACCATTTCAGGGCAAATTGGTATTGGAACAGGCGGCGTCACAGAAGCCTTAAAAAACAGAGTCATATTGCCATTGACTTTTTCAAACCAATCCACCCATCACGTGTTAGCACATGAATTGGTACACGCATTTCAATATAATAATATTCAAACAGGTGATTCAACCAATTTACAATCTTTGGCCAATCTTCCTTTATGGATGATTGAAGGAATGGCTGAATATTTTTCACTAGGTCGCATTGACCCTTTTACAGCGATGTGGATGCGTGATGCCATTCTGAATGACAACTTGCCAAAAATTGAAAAAATGGATAACTACAGATATTTTCCCTATCGGTATGGACATTCCCTTATGGCATTTATAGGCGGTACTTTCGGAGACGATAAGCTCAATCCATTATTTTTAAGTACCGGAAAATATGGACTGGAACTTGGTTTTATCGATGCTTTGGGTGTAGACACCAAAACCGTTACTGAAGCCTGGCACCATCATATGAAAGACCTCTATTCTCTTCAGGATAAAAAAGAAAAACCACAAGGGAAAAAGCTTATATCATCGGAAAATGGAGGAAGAGTTAATGTTTCTCCTTCTATAAGTCCTAATGGCAAATACATTATATTTCTGTCAGAAAAAAACATTTTCACTACCGACCTTTACCTTGCGGATGCTCAAAAAGGTGACATCATCAGAAAAGTGTATTCTTCAACAGGTTCTGGCGATCTTGATTATATAAATGTTATGGAATCTGCTGGTTCATGGTCTCCTGACAGCGAAAGATTTGTTTTTGTAGGTATTAAAAAAGGGGATAATGTACTTGTCATAAAAGATGTAAAAAATTCCAAAACGGTGGCAACTTTGGCAGTACAGGGTGTTCCCGCTTTTGCCAATCCTGTTTACAGCCCTGATGGAAAAGATATTTACCTCACAGGTCTAGTCAACGGACAAACGGATATTTACAAATATAATGTAAAATCGGGAAAGGTTGAGCAGATTACCAATGACCCCTTCAGTGAAAATATGCTTTCTTTTTCTGTTGATGGAAATACACTTGTTTTTTGTTATGATAAACGTTCCTATACTGAAGGGCGCAAGAATGGAAGATATTCATTTGACATTGCCTTTATGGACTTAACGACAAATGTCATCACAGTACCTGATATTTTTCATGGGGCAGACAATATCAATCCCGTTTATGACCATGAAGGAAATGTTTTTTTTGTTAGTGACAGAGATGGTTTCAGAAATCTTTATCACTACAATATTCAAACTGGAAATGTTACCCAAAAAACAGAAATTCTTACCGGAATCAGCGGTATTGGTAGCCATTCACCTATGATTTCCGCAAGCACGAAAAGGGATAGAATTGTTTTCAGCCATTTTTATAATAATGAATACATCATCTACCAGAGCAATTCCGAACGATTGCTTAATATTCCTGTAACGGATGTGAAAACCATTAATTTATCTAAAGGAAGTCTGCCTCCACTTCAAAATCTCGCTAACGATATCGTCGGACCCCATTTTCAAAATGTAGACAATCCCGAAAAGCAGGATACTTTTTATGCCATGGACAAAAAATACAAACCGGGTTTTAAACTTGATTACATAACAGGAGGTGCCGGAATGGTGGGAATGGGAACCAATACCGGTTCTTTTAACAACAATGTAGGATTAGGAGGAGGTGTTGCCATGATTTTTAGTGACATATTAGGTGATAATCAACTTTTCAGTCAGTTTTTTATGAACGGTGAAATTCTTGATATTGGAGGTGTCGCTTCTTATATAAATCGTGAAAACAGAATCGCCTGGGGTTTTGGTGTATCTCATTTACCTTTGAGAACAGGTTATCAGTCATTTGAAAACGGAGCACTGATAGACGGTGTTTTATATGAAGGAATTACCGCTAAAACCAACCTCATCCGAATTTTCGACAAAGGAATAAATGTTTTTGCCCACTATCCTTTCAGTTCAACAATGCGTCTAGAATCAGGTTTTGGGGCGACACATCGTTCTTTCCGCTGGGACGAATACAGCGACTATTATGTAGGCAATCAATTTTCAGGATATCAATTGATTGGGTCTGACAGGGTAAAAATAGAAACCGGTGAATCTCTTCAATTAGATCAGTATTACACAATATTGGAAGGATTTGGTGCCAATGCTAATATCGGATTGGTAGGAGACAACAGTTTTTTCGGGTTTACTGCTCCTTTGGCCGGACACCGGTTCCGATTCAGTATTGAACAATATTTCGGCAACAATAAATATACCGCAGTCCTTGCAGATGCCCGAAAATACTTTTGGGTAAAACCTTTTAGTTTTGCATTGCGGTCAACCAACTATATCCGTGTTGAAAAAGAAGTGAATGAAGTATATCCTTTTTATTTGGGTAATATGGGATTTTTACGCGGACTCGGCGGAATCATCAATGCTGATGTGGAAAGTCTGGGACTCGTCTTCAGACAATTACTTGGATCTAAAGTAATGTTGGCCGGCGGCGAAATAAGGTTGCCATTTACAGGCCCGAGAGAGCTTGCTTTACTTCCATTGAGAGGATTTTTATCTGATCTAAACCTGTTTTTCGACAGTGGTGTCGTTTTTGATGATTTTAACCAATTTAAAACAGGTACAGAAATTTATACGGTAGTAAGAGATGAAAACGGAAATATAGTGCTGGATGAATTTGGAAATGCTTTATATGATTTTCAAAACGTTAAACCTTCCATACTGAGTTCATTCGGAATTTCTTTAAGGGTAAATTTATTCGGTGCCCTCATAGTCGAGCCGTATTATGCAAAAATACTGACAAAGGGAAGTCGATTTCAGTTTGGTTTAAACATTATTCCCGGATGGTAAAACTTTGACAGAATGAAAGATGTTTACCTTTAATTAATTCAACCAATGAAGTACATTATATTAATTTTTCTACATTTATGTTTATATACAGGTTTTGTAGAAAACCTGTGCGCTCAGACCGCTCAGAAAGCCAATCTTGCGAATGAGTACTTCAATAATGGCGAATATGAAAAAGCAGGTCAGCTCTATGTTACTCTTTTCAATGAAAACAATAAAAATGTATTTTATTTTGGAAGATATGTGCAATGTCTGATTGAAGTAAATGATCTTGAAGCGGCAGAAAAAACGGTAAAAGATGAGCTAAAAAGAAATCAAGATCAATTAAATTTGTACGTTTCCTTGGGAAATATATACGAAAGAGGTGGACAACAAGAAAAAGCAGATAAGGAGTACAGAAAAAGTATAGAAAAATTGACGCCTGATCAGAATATGATTTCCCAGATTGCAGGATCCTTTGGTCAGCTAAACAAAATAGATCTGGCTATTGAAACCTATCTGAAAGGGGAAGAAATTACGAAAATTTCTAACCTGTACACCTATAATCTGGCGGACTTGTACAGAAGAAAAGGAGACGTTCCTAATATGATAAAATACAATCTGAAGTTTTTAAACAAAGACATTCACAATATCAACAGGGTTCAGACTGATTTACAAAGGTATCTGCAGCCTGAAGATTTTACCGAATTACAAACCCAGTTATATGAACTGGTGCAGAAACATCCATCTGACCCTACCTATCCGGAGATGTTACAGTGGACCTTTATCACCATGAAAGTTTATACAAAAGCCCTGCGCCAGGCAAAAGCAATGGATTTACAATTTGGTGAAAATGGTCGCAGGGTTTTTGAAGTCGCAGGAATAGCCTACGATGACGAGGATTATGACAATGCCATAGACGGATTTTCTTATATTTCAGAAAACCAACCTAAAAACTCGTCTTTCTATATTGAAGCCAGGCGCGGTCTTCTCAATGCCAGAAAAGCAAAGGTTACAAAAAGATTTGAATACACAACAGAAGATTTAACGAAACTAAAAAATGAATATCTTGACTTCTTTAATCTCATGGGCAAGAATACCCAAACGGCTGCTTTAATGATGGAATATTCCGAATTTGAAGCACTCTACCTAAACGACCTGCCAACTGCGATTACTACTTTGGAAGAACTAATTTCATTTGGTAGTCTTGGAAAAGAAATGATTGCTCAGGCTAAACTTAATCTTGGAGATTATTACCTCATGAATGGTGATCGCTGGGAGGCAAGTTTGTTTTTCAGCCAGGTAGACAAAGATTTTAAGGAAGGGAACCTCGGAGAATATGCCAGATACAAAAATGCAAAATTGTCATATTACGCCGGAGATTTTGAATGGGCACAGGAACAGTTTAAAATTTTAAAAGGCGCTACATCAAAACTTATCAGTAATGATGCTATTGATATGTCCGTACTGATTATGGACAATTTAGGTCTGGATACGACAGAAGCAACATTACAAATGTTTTCCAAAGCAGACCTATTAATTTTCCAGAATAAATTTACCGAGGCTATTCTCCTTTTGGATTCTATAAAAATAATTTATCCAAACCACTCTCTGGAAGATGACGTCATTTATCTGAAAGCACAGATATACAAAAAACAAAAAAAAGCGGATTTATGCATTTCGCTTTTTGAAAATCTTCTTGAAAAATTCCCTGAAGAAATTAAAGCCGATGATGCTTTGTTTGAGCTGGCAGAATTATATGAAGAAGTCAGAAAAAATCCTGAAAAAGCAAAAGAACTTTATGAAAAACTATATACGGATTATAGTGGTAGTACGTATGCAGTAGAAGCTAAAAAAAGATACAGAAGACTGCGGGGAGAATCTTTATAACAAAGACATTAAAATAGAATTATATTTTTCCCATGAGTGGACTTTCTAGCTCCTGTCCATTTTTTTTCTTTGTTTTTTCGAAAAAAGATTTGATTTTCCTTCTTTTGATTTCATATTTGGATTATTATACTTCTCTTCCAGTCCACAGCCTTCCTTAGTTTTACAGGATGACAACTGAAAAGAAATCACCGTCAAAAAAATAAAAAAAATAAACGGATATATAAAAGAATTTTTTTTGGTCATTATTCATAAAAATTTGATGCCTAAAAAAGTATACACATTTAAAAATATAAACTCAATCTGAGGTTAATGAATCCATCAGACTTCATTTGTTACTTAGAACGTGAATTCTTTAAAATTTGTTTTGCCCTTAAAAAAATAAAATCTTATAAAACAATCCAGCGTTTTGAAAAAAGTAATTCTCCCATTAAATTTTAAAATTTAAAATCAGTTGAAAATATATAATTTATCAAAAATATCATATCTTGAGGATGATTCTAATATATAATATAAAAATCAATTGTACTTTGTAAATATAAAAATGTTATGTTTATTAAAGATTTTTAAAATTAATTATACATAAACATTGTTTATATATGAAATAGCATTACATTTGCACTCTTAATTATAAACTTATAAATCTTAGAAAAATGAACAAAGGAGATTTAATCAATGCAGTTGCAGACGCTGCTGGAATTACTAAAGCACAAGCCGGAAATGCTGTTGACGCTGTTTTCAGTGGAATTGAAAAATCATTAAAAGGTGGTGACAAAGCTGCTTTTGTAGGTTTCGGAACTTTTTCAACAGTTAACAAACCAGCAAGAGAAGGAAGAAACCCTTCAACTGGTAAAGCCATCAAAATTGCCGCTAAAACTTCCGTTAAGTTTAAAGCTGGTAAAACTTTAACTGATGCAGTTAACTAATATTTCCTCTTAAAAGGGAAACGAAAAACAAAGAAGCGGCTTTATGCCGCTTTTTTTGTTTCATAAAAGGTAAGGTTGCCGATGGTGTTTATGAAATTAAGAAAAAATGTTCCCATAAATCATGATGGCTTTCATAAGCGTTTGTCGAAATTTTCAACTATATCGGTATTTATTCTGTATGCTGTTTTATTGTCCTTGGTAGAACAATTTTTCCTGTTAATCTAATAATGACTTAAAATCTGCATCAGACAGAAAATTGTGTTGTAAGTTTGATTTAAATTTTAGAGCCTTTTCACTAAAGATGGCTCCTGAAAAATAATCGCTCTTTTTAATACTTAATCTCAATTCTAAAAGTATGTCCAAAGTAATTTTTACTTTAACTATCCTTTTAAAAACTTCCCTGTTATTAATGTCACAGGATTTCTCTGCAACGGGTAAAGTCACAGATGAAAATAACGTTAGTATACCATTTGCCACCGTTGTACTTAAATCTGCAAAAGATTCCACATTGATGAAAGCCGATATTACATCAGAAGACGGCTTTTTCCGTTTTGAAAGGTTAAAGCCGGGATCGTACTTTCTTGAAGCCAGCTATATCGGATACAAAGACGGCATATTCAATCCGTTTTTAATAGAGAATGAATCTGTTGAACTTTCCCCTCTTGTATTGAAAGAGGATGCCAAACAACTTGACGAAGTGATCGTTACTGCTAAAAGAGCTCTTGTAGAAGTAAAAGCCGACAGAACTGTTTTTAATGTTCAGGGAACCATCAATTCCTCCGGGGAAAATGGTTTAAATTTATTGCGCAAAGCGCCCGGTGTTTTAGTGGATAATAACAACAATATTTCCGTATTGGGTCGCTCAGGTGTTTTGATATATGTCGATGGCAAAAGAATCCCCCTTACAGGAGACGATCTTAGAATTTATCTTGAAAGTTTGTCATCAGAACAAATTGATAAAATAGATATCATTACCAATCCGGGATCAAAATATGAAGCACAGGGAAATGCGGGCATCATAGATATCCGTTTGAAAAAAGATAAAAACCTCGGTTCAAACGGTTCCTTAAGTACTACTTACGGTCATGGAAGATATGGCACCGGCAATATAAACGGAAATGGTAACTACAGAAATAAAAAAGTAAATACTTTCGGTGGCCTGGGCTACAACTTTGGCACCGGATGGAATGAAATGATTTTTTTAACCTTTCAGAATGGATTCAGATTGGATGAGGTAAACCTTACAACTTCTGATTTTAATGGTATTAACGGACGATGGGGAACAGACTTTTTTATTAATAAAAAACATACACTTGGATTTTTGGTTGGGGTCAATACATTTGGCAATATGAACACCAGTCGAAATAGAAATTTTATAGGACCGGAAAGTAACCCAAATCAGATTGATAGTGTTCTGGTTGCGCCTAATACTTCCGAATTTAACAGGGATCAGGCCACTTACAATTTGAATTATGCTTATGAATCAGGCAAAAATCGGCTGAATGTAGATCTGGATCATGGTTCATTTTCCGGTGAAGGACATTACTATCAACCCAATTATTATTACAATGCTTCAGAAACTGATGTTATAAGTACCTATATCAATCGGTACAACACTCCAAGCAAGATAGACATTTCAACTGCCAAGGCTGATTATGAAACTGAATTGTTTGGAGGAAATTTAGGTTTTGGTGCCAAATTTAGCAATGTGACTACAGACAACACCTTTTTATTTTACAATATTATTCAAAACATTGACATTAGAAATGATAACCGCTCCAATCAATTTAGCTATAGTGAAAATGTATATGCCGGTTATGCCAATTTTGCAAAAAACGTAACCACTAAGTGGAATGTTTCAGCCGGCTTAAGGGTAGAAAAAACAGATGCTACCGGAGACCTGATTGCCTATTTACCGGAACTTGAAGAAGCTCCGGTCGATTTTAATTACACCAGTTTTTTTCCTTCTGCAGGTATTGTGTATCAATATCATCCCGAACATGTGTATTCCTTAAATTATGGCCGTAGAATCAACAGACCTGATTATAATGTATTAAATCCCTTCAGAGAACAACTCAGTGAATTGTCTTATAGTAAAGGAAACAAGTTCTTGCAACCGGAGATTGTCAATAACATTGAATTGGGTTATACCCTAAAATATATGTATAGTTTTAAACTTTCTTATAGCTATACCACCAATCAAATCACCCGACTTATTGGTCCGGATGAGTTAGATCCAAGAGCAGGATTTATCAGTTGGGACAACCTTGCCAACCAGAAATTGTACAATGCCAATCTTTCTCTGCCTTTTGACATCACAAAATGGTGGAATGTTTACATGAATTTTTCTGTATCCTATACGGACAATCAGGCTGATTATGGTGATGGACGGGTGGTGGATATTCAGGCCGGGTCCTACAATATTTATCAGCAACATACCTTCAACCTGGGTAAAAAGTGGAATGGTGAAATATCAGGCTGGTATAACGGTCCCGGCGTTTGGGGAGGCGTATTTTTGTTTGACCCTAGTTATAGTCTGAATCTTGGTCTTCAAAGAAAGTTTCTGAATGACAAGATGAATGCCAGAATCAGTGCTAATGATATTACCTACCAAAGCGGTTGGAGTGGCGTCGCCAATTTTAATGGTCAGGTAGGAAATGGAAGAGGCAACTGGGACAGCAGGAGAGTGACCATTAGTATCAGTTATGATCTGGGAAACAGCAATGTTAAGTCAAGAAAACGAAATACCGGAATGGACGATGAAAGCAGGAGAGTTGGAGGATAAAAAGAGCATTGATTTATCTTTGACTTTCCAGGATTAAGCGCCCAAAGAAAATTGCATTTAGCGGAATCTATAAACATTTACTGTCAGCTTATCATTCTACCTTTTCTATTGAACCAAAAAGAAGCAAGATTATATCCTACTCAAATCGATTGATTTAAAATCGGATCGAATTGCCCTAATGGCAAATCAAAACATGCCTTCAATTCCTTCGTCAGTTTTTATAAAACAAAAAACCCTGACGATTTTGTCGCCAGGGTTTCTGAATATTTTTAAATCCTATACACTATCATTTGCTCAAATAAATCATCTTTTTGGTGGCTTTGTAACCTTCACTCTCCAACTCGTAGAAAATGACGCCTTCCGTAAGATTATCCTCGGACTTAATGATGATCTCATTGTATCCAGCCGGATATTGATTATTGATTTGTTTGATAACTTTTCCGGTTACATCGTACAACTTTAAAGTTGCCGGTGCGGCTTTTACTAAGTTGAAACTTATTACTGTATTTTCTGCAAACGGGTTAGGATTGTTTTGATACAGGTCAAATGTAACATTGGATGATACCGTATTTGTTCTGAATTCCATTTCAACATTCATGACATCTAAATTTTGTGTGTAAGATTCGGCTTTTGTGATGTCAGAATTGATGCTTAATGTTCTTGAAATTGTGCCATTCGTTGTCGCTGTAAATTCTATGGTAAATAATACTTCGTTTTTGTTGTAGAATTTAGTATCCGTATGGTTCCAGCTCATGGCAATTAAACCATTGTAAGTTTGTGCTGCATTATAATTACCTGCCTCGATGGTTATTTCTCCGCTGTGAATATTCGCAAACTGAAGTTTTGCATGATCAAATTCCAATGTAAACTGAGAACCGAATATTTCACTGTAATTATCTGCTGTAATGTCAACAAATACTTTTTCGTTGGCTTTGTAATCAGCATCCTGAGCAATCAGTTTTAATGCTTTTTTGTTTCTCGTGTCTGTATCTTTTGATGTAAAATTCACTTTTGCATCATTGTTTACGTCTCCGATTTTCACTGCCATAAAGTTTTTGTCGAATGCATTTCCGTTGTAATCATTGACCATGATGTATTCATTAAATGGCCAGGGGTGTGTATTGTCAGCAAAAACAAACGTCTTGTCTACAAATCTCCAGGATTTATTTGCAGGTAATTCTGTATATACTCCGAGAATCAACTTTCTCAATTCAACAAGGTCAATAGTATTGATCTTTTTATCATTATTAATGTCTGCTGCAATCACTTTGTAAGGACTAGGTAATGTAGCGATATTAAGAATATGTCTTTGAACCAACACTAAATCCAGTGTAGAAACTCCGTTTGAATAATCCTGATTTTTTTCTGATACCAGTTTGTAACTATTTGATTCAGGCATACTATTGAAAGTAAATAATCCGTTCTCGTCAGTTTTAAACGCCTTGGTTTCATTTGTATTCATATTTTCAATGATAACAAAAGTTTCTGGTACCATTTCATTGTTTTCATTGCTTACATTACCTGCAATTCTTGAAAAATTCTGACAAGCAGGAGGATTCGCCTGAACCTGTAATACAACTGAACAATAATCCTGGTTTCCGGATGCATCCGTTACACAAACATTCAGATCAACCACTCCTACATCATCACAGTCAAATAAAATACCTGATGTACGTGAGTCATGTAACCAATACTGCGCATTTCCTGCAAGGTATTCTGCTTCAGTAGCAAGTATTCCATTTCCTTTAAAATAATGGTTATTCCCTAACTCTACTTGACCCTTATTCGGTTTCTCACAATTAAAAGTGAAATAAAGTTCACCCGGACAATTGTCTGTTGCGCCAAGATCGTAATCTATAGCCCAGATTTCCACTGTACCAGATGAAGGCATTACCACCGTTGTAATATCAGATATACAATAAGGTGTTGGTTTTTTACAATCTTCAACAGTGAATAAATGAGTCACCACATCCTGGTTTCCACAAAGGTCTTCAACCGTCCATCGTATTCTGTGTGTTCCAATTGGATAATTTCTTGTTGCATCATTTGTATTTCCAAAGATGGTATAATTTGGACCATCAAACGGTGCAACTTCCCATTTCCACTTCAATTGAGCTGAAGGTGTACAAATATCTGTTGCTGTATTGGTCAATTCAAACCTTAGATCACACGTTTCACCAGTTCCACAAGCAGTTACATCCGTTCTTTTGGCAATTACAGGATTGTCAGCGTTGTTGACTTTGATGATCTGGGTAAAAGTCCATGTATTTTCAGAAGTAGGTCCTGTCGGATAAAATGATCCGTTTGGTCTTGTATTGGGATGGAATTTACACCAGTCAATAACGGTCCATCTTCTCAAAATTTTATAACAAACTCCTTCTACAAACTGGAATACCTGATCCTCCTTTGCAAAGGCAACCTGACTGCAACCTACCGTTGCATTGATAAAAGGTACACCTGTACTACTTGGATCAGTATCTACATTGAGACAACCTGTTTTGGTAATAGGAGATGTCGGCCAATCCTGTGGTCTTGGTCCTGTATAAGGAGTATTATTTACAACCGTAATCGTTTGTGAACAAACGTCCGTTCTTTGACCAGCATCTCTTGCCTCCCAGGTTCTTGTTCTTGATCCTGTACCGCAATTGCTGATAGTACCTGTAGTACTCAATATTGTAATGGTAGGCGTACCACAATTATCTGTGGCTGTAGGTGCATCAAACTCAAGAGGAACATTACATTCAATGGTTTTTGAAGCAGCACATACAATTTTTGGATTAATTTTATCATTCACTTCTACAAATACCATACAAGTATTTACATTGTTGGATGCATCTTTTACCTCAAGTTCTACCATTAATTCTCTCCCAACATCTGCACAACACACGTCTACAAACGGACCAAAATTGTGGGTATTGGGACCGCCCTGCATGTTACACCTTTGAGGTGTTGTCATCCTTCTTACTCTGAAAGTGACATTACTACAATTGTCATGTGAACCGTCATCAAATGTTTCTGCAAACACTCTTGCCCAGCCATTATTCTGATTGGAAAGGGTTACAACCGTTGTTCGGTCACAAACCGGAGTTGGTGGAACTTTATCCTGAACAAATATTTCTGTTAATACTGTTGCAGAATTTCCACAAGCATCCGTTACTATATATCTGATCCATGCACAACCTTGAGGAAGACCTATAATCTGATACCCGTTGGCAGAATTTCCTATAACTCTTGTAATTCCATCAGGGCTTACGGTAACATAAGCTCCACTTAATGGTGGAATCTCTGTACCATTATTTAACAAGAATGCAACAGTATATGTCCAATCATTACATTCTCTTTCCGGTACCAATTCTGTTGGTCTTTCAACATCCCATGTTCCACGACATGTATACGGATCCACTTCAACCAGTGAAGATACCGTTCCTAAACAATTTGTAATTGTCATGTCTGGTGGAATAGTAGGCAGAATCGTAACCGCAGGCGGTCTCTTATCCAATATTTTTATGATCTGATAAGATTGCTCCAATGTACCAGTACACCAGTCAAGAGCTCTCCAGTGTCTCAAAATTTTGAAACTGTTTTCACAAATATCTACTCTTTGGTCTGTAAAAGTTACATTTATTTCACAAAGGGTATTGTTTGGTAAAATGGGTACACCGCCGATGGTTGGAACACCTGATTCAGAAGGCTGAGGATAATTATCTCTGCCCGGTGTGCCATTTTCTTTAATAACATCCCAAACAGGTACATTATCACAGTTTAAAGCAGGCGACTGTACATCGTCTCTGTTAAGTGGAAACTGAAATAAGACTGACGGTAATGTCACTCTTGAATAATAAATGTTTCTGATACAAGGCGTTGCCTCGTTTCCACTGTCATCTGTTGCTTCATAAATGAGGGTCCTGACGGCACTTAGAGTACCACTGCAAGAATACTTAATGAGCGTATTACTGCTTATAGTAACCGGAACGTTCTGGTCACAATTGTCAAAAGCATCTGGCAAGACAATAGCGGCTGTTGAATAACAGGCTACAGTTACATCTCTTGGACATTCAATTTCAGGGTCTTTCTTGTCCTGGACAAGAATTTTCCCCCAACAACGATTGTTTCCCAACCAAACCTCTGTCGTTAAGGTCTGATCAAGATGCGATCGGTTTACGATGTTCGCAGGTGATAGCGGTTGTCCATTTGCTCCAAGAATTCTGACTGAATACTGAGCATAAGAACATCCGGCTGGTAAAACACCTTCCAACATCATTGCCGGAGTAACTTCTACCACACAATCGTCATCCATGGATACCTGAACGAGATTATTGCAAGCCAGTGGGCATTGAGCTGAAACGCTAAACTGTGCCACTACCAGCAGGGCGGGTAGAATACTCATTCTGATAACCATACCAAAACGAGCAAATGTGTTTAGTGTAAAATTCTCCAACTTCATGGGATAAATAAATTTAAATTATAAGATTAAAAAAATGATTCCAAAACCATTTACAGAAATAATCAGGAAATCCCGTAAAACTGAATTGTTACTTTGTATAGAGATGGCAAGGGGAGGCCATTTGGATTACTATTCGATGTATTGGTTACAAAAACTATACCAATTGATTTTCAAGTGCAAATTTTATGAGATTTGCGGTGGTATTGGCACCGAGTTTTCTCATGATACTTTTGCGATGAGCAGATACTGTTTGATTACTTATATAAAGCTCTTCTGCAATTTCCTTCGTGCTTTTGGCATTTACAATATGTCGTAACACTTCGGATTCTCTTCTTGATAATTTTTGTTTTAATAAAAATCTATCTTCATAGACTTTGTACGCTGAAACCGGATCTGTATTTTTTTTAACGGTTTTCTTTTCAGGAGAAAGTCGAACACCTTCTCCGAGAAAAGTTTTATTCTGAAAAACATCTTCAATACATTCAAAGAGTTCTATAATTTGTCCTGTTTTTAATAAGTATCCATCCACTCCTTTTAAAAAGGAATCTCTCACCATGGATGGGTCACTGTATGTCGTTAATACCACTATTTTTACATTGGGCTTGGCTTTTTTAATTTCCTGAATGGTATCCAGTCCCAAATTGGAAAAAATTCCAATATCCAAAATAAGTATATCAAAATAAAAAGGTGTCAACCTGGTTAATTCATCAGGATGATTTGCCACACCTACAATTTTAATAGGTGGAGATTTCATGTTGTGTAAAATTGCCTGCAGACCTTCAGTAAACATTGCCTGATGGTCAGCTATTACAGCTTTTAATGCCATTTTAACATTAATAAAAGTTATTAATAAAAATTCGTTGCCTAATAATCCAATAAATTATAATCAAATCAGGTGCCAAACTTTTTTTTACATAAATTTATCTCATCAAAATTGAGCCCGACCTCTTGCCTTTTCACAAGAAAATCAAGTATAATGCCCTCATATTCCATTAAATATAAAATAATATTTTTTTATTAAGTTTAATGTAAAAAAAAGGCCGTGATTTTGTAAACCACGGCCGCTATAATCATACTCGGTTCTTGCTTAATTGATTTTTATTCTATCCTCATCATTTTAATAACCTCATTCAGGTCACCTGATTTAATTTTTACATATAGGATACCGCTAGTTTCTCCTATTTCTTTTTGCCCCAGAATGAAAGCGTTTATACCCATATTTCCATCTGTTTGCGTTCTGAATATCTGTTTGCCTGCCGGATCATATACACTTATAAATACAGGTCCTCTTTCTGCTAAATGGTATTCCAATATTGTCTGTTCCTTAAAAGGATTTGGGTGATTTTGTTTCACAACGGATGTCTCCGGTTTTTTAAGAGAAGTAAATGAAAGACTGAGGCTTTTATTTTCAAGATTTTCATAATATACCTTGCTTTCTGTAATATCATTGTTCATAAACAACATCTTACTTATCCTTTGATCATATGCCGATCTGATGACAATATTAAATAAAATTTCATCATCTTTTACATTAATCGGATCAATATTATGATAGGCACAAGTTATATATTTTCTTCCATCTTTTTGTATAAAAGCAATCTGATCATTGTGCAAAGGCAATTCTTTTGACTCAAAACCAAGGTAGTCCAATCCACCGAGCAACTCAAACGTACATTGTTGGGAAAGAATACCGTTTATGTTTTTTGCCATTACAGGGATGGTGTATATTTCTCCTTTTTTCAATAAAACATCTTCTATCCAAAATTCAGGGTTTGTTTTTGTCCTGCTGTTTGTTTTTTCATCCAGAAGATCTGTGGAATAAGAATGGTTTACATCCCCGATTTTTATACCGGTAAAATGAATATTTTCTGAATTGGAATCCAAATCAGACAACATATACTCACTGTTTTCAAGCCATGGGTTGGCAGGATCGAGATACCTCTGATCTTGTCTTACCAAAACCCAGGGATCATTTTTTGGAAACGTATCCAATGTACCTAAAATCAATTTCCTAAGGGTTACCAGATCAATTGTATTAATACTTTTTGAACCATCTACATCAGCTGCCCAGAATTCTTCAGCACTTATGAACGGGTTAATTTTAAGAATATGTCTCTGTATCAGTACCAGGTCGAGAGTCGAAATACCTTTTAAAGGCTCTTTATCTCTTTTTGCTGTCAATCTGTAATCATTGTGCATACCCAGATTTTGAAAACAATATTTACCTTCTTCATTTGTCATCTGATCATCCAATGTTTCTCCACCTTCCAGAATTATTTTTGAATCTGCCAGTTCTTTTTGATCGACAGTTTTAACAACCCCGGCTATAACAACTCTCTGAACACCATTACAAAGGTTGGAATTGTCCTGAACAATAATATACGTATTTACGATGGATTGATTTCCATCAAGGTCTGTCACATAAATCTGTATAGGTTGTTGACCGCGATGTGAACAATTGTATGTTTTTACGACATCATTGAGATTGGCTGAAAACGAAAATCTAAGCTGGCCGGAAGGTGTACAATTGTCAAAACTACCATTGTTAAACTGAAGGACATTGATGGTCGACATGGCCATTGGTGCTGTCAGATTTATGGCCAGACCATGATGTACAATTCCAGTGGGTGCTTTACATTCTTTAATATGAACCAGTTTGTCACATTTCGAAACATTGCCGCATTTATCTTTTGCTTCCCATGTTATTTTATGCGTTCCTCTGCTAATGGGTCTGTTTATTGTTGCTCCTGATCCGGTAAAGTCAATAGAGTTGTTATTGCCTTCATCTATTTTATATGTCCAGGAAATCTGAACAGGAAGGCAATCATCAGTCCCGGAAGCCTGAATATTAAGGTTGCCGGTACAACTTCCGTTGTCCGTACATACATTTAATGTCTGACAAACCACCGGATTTATTGTGGGAGGGACAGTATTGGTCACATTGATATACTGATCAAAAGTCCATCTTCCTATGTTGGTATTCGGTACATATTGGCACCAGTCCACTACTGTCCATCTCCGTCTGATAACGTTACAATAAACATTATTAGGAAATGTTAAATCGCTGTACGTGGCGGCTGCCTGACTACACTTATCGTTACCCAATACCGGTCTTCCGGTAATAGAGGGGTTAGGGTTTTGAATGTTACAATTCGGGAAAAAAACCTGTTGATCCGGCCAATCAATATCCTGTGTTTCATTAAATGGATTAATATCAATTACATAAATGGTTTGAGTAGTCGTTACATTTAGTCCCTGGGCATCCTGAATGGTAAATACTCTTTCGATGGTACCTGTATTACACATCACCAGATTATTAATGACATTTACGGAAACGGTTACATCAGGACAATTGTCAAAATACACGCCATCCAATCCAGCATTACCTGAAGGTAAATAAAAGTGATCCTGTATGTTAATGGTTTGCCTTACACTTCCTTCTGACACATAAGTACCAAAATCAGATAAATCATTTACATCCAAAGGATAAGCACATGATATGCTGATATCAGGTAGTTCTTCCACTATAACAGGCGCTATATTGTCCTGAACATCAACGCTTACCATACATGTGGTGATACGATTTCTGGCATCTGTGGCCTGAATTTGAACCATCAGGTTGGTAAGGGGAACGTCTGCACAACAGAAAGAAACCGCGGCTGAAAAAGTATTACTATTTGGTATACCACATGCCTGATTCATTCGTCTTGCCTGAATGGTAACATTTCCTCCGCAATTATCGGTTGCAGAATTGATAAAATAGGATGCAGGTACATTATTATTTGGAAATTGATTCAAGGCCACTATCAAATTTGATTTACAATTGAGGTTGGGTCCCTGATTATCAATGACAGTGATACTCTGAGTAATTGAACTAGAATTATTACACGCATCTGTGACGGTCCAAATTACAGCCGTAGTTCCTAACGGATAAATTCCACTGGCATTGGGTGTATTGGTTCTGTTGTTTGTAATGGCAAAGCTGCTACAATTGTCTGTAGCTACAAGAAGAGGAACAGTTACATTTGCCTGACAAACATTATTTTCTGTATTTACGGTTATATTTTGTGGTGGAGTAATAACAGGTCCTGCTATGTCAGGTAATACCTGAAAACTCATACTGACCGGAATTGCAAGGTTGCCACAATCATCCATTGCTGTCCATCTGTGGGTAACGGTATATCCCGTACAATTATTAGGAGTGAATGGCAATACCTGTGGAATCGCTACAACATCGCCACAATTATCTGTTGCGATAAGAGATTGCGGCATAGGTAACATATCATTACATTGCCTGTTGGCAATGGGCGCCGGATTCTGAATAACCGGTATTATTTCGTCATCAATGATGAAAGTTTGTGTACAGGTAGCACTATTACCTGCTTCATCTGAAACAACGTAAATTCTGCTTATAGTTTCCGGACAAGTCATATTGTCTGAAAACTCATCCAATAAGGCAAAACTGAGTGTATCCAGTGCTGTCTCATCCGAAGCATCTCCACCAGCCGATTCAAATTCAGGAAAATTAAAATACGGTAAAGGCAAATCCTCTATACATGAAAATGTTTCTTCATCCGGACAAAATATGTCAGGTGGTGTATTATCAAATACAATAACAGACATATTGCAGGTAGCAGTATTGCCAGATAAATCTGTTGCTGTCCATGTTATTACTGTTGTCCCAACCGGATAATCATCTGAAGCATCATTTGTATTGTTATAACTATTCATGACAGATTGGACTCCACAATTATCTGAAGTGATGGGCATATCTACAATGACCATCGTATTTCTACCGTCGTCACTATTGCCCGTAGTAATATCAGGAGGACAAATAATCGAAGGCGGAATGACATCTGCTACTGTAATTCTTTGCATACAAGTGGCTTCATTTGTATGTATATCTTTTATTCTATACACTCTGGAATATACCAAAAGAGGAATAGGCTGAGGTATAATGGTTTGTGAAACTAATTGAAAACTAATACTGTCTAGCTGACAATTATCAGAGGATTGTCCGTTTGCTGCCAAAAAACTATTAATGTTAGCATATGGTAACGCCTGGTTTATATTGCATGGCACAACGATGTTTTGTGGACAAACCAAAACCGGTGCTGTATTATCTGTGATTGAAATTACCTGATTACATGTCATTGACATACCACAACCATCCATAATGGTCCATATTAGTGTAAATGTCTGGGGACTGTACATTCCACTAGGATTATTAGTCCCGGTCAGATTATTTGATAAAAAGGTAATCGGACAACTTGGATTATCCGAGGTTGGTAAAGGTATATTTACAAAAACAGAACAAACATTTGAAGGGACACTTACACTTACCGGTGGCGGACAAATTATGGCCAGATTCTGGTTTTGAATCAAACTATTCAGTTCATTTGAATTTCTGAAATAGTTATTAAAATGAATGTAGGATCCATAAGTGGCTATGGAAGCAAGAAATGCTAGACATAGCGCGAAAATCGGTTTGGGCATAATACTTCGCGTTTAATGAATAAATCGGTTGTTTTTGGGATGGAACCAACATGAACATAAATCAGCGACTGCAAAGATATACAATAAATTACATATAATGTATTTTTTTAATATGAAAATATTATATTTTTTTATCCAGATATATAATGTATTGAATTGTTAACCATTAACTATGTCAATTTTTCATATCAGAAATCAACATTTTTAAACAATATAATACTATATTTTTTGATCAAAATAAAATATTGAAATATTGAATTAAATATTTTGAATTTAAACAGAGGGTATTACCTTTGTTCTCGCTAAAGAGCGTTATATTAATATTTAATATTTCAGGCTGCTGAAATGTTGATTTTTATTTAATTATTACCTTTATTAAAGATGAGTAATTTTTCAAGAGTTATTGCAGGAACTATCCGATGGGGTAGTTGGGGTGCTAAATTATCACCCACCAAGATGGCAGAATTAATGAATGCATGTCTTGATACCGGTGTCACTACGTTTGATCTTGCCGATGTTTATGGAAACTATACAACAGAAAGAGAATTTGGAGATGCTTTAATTTTAAGTGGGATTCAAAGGGAAAAAATTCAGTTGATAGGCAAAAGCGGAATTATCAAACCGTGTGCTGAAAAACCTGGCTTTATTATTTCTCATTACAATACGTCCAAACGACACATTATTGAAACTGTAGAAGCTTGCCTGGAAAATTTGAATTCAAGCTATCTCGATGTTTATATGGTGCACAGAGGTAGTCCAATGCTTGATTTTGAGGAAATATCTGAAGCGCTTCAGATATTACACGAATCAGGAAAAGTAAAAAGTTTTGGTGTTTCTGATTTCAGCCATACTCAGATCCATGCGATGCAAAAATATTTTCCTGTTGCATCAGCCCAAATGGAGTATTCCATGCTTCATCATCAATGCATGTACAATGGTGTTCTGGATGTGTGTATGGAAAATAAAATAACCCCTATTTCATGGGCACCTTTAGCCGGTGATGTCATTTTTACAACATCAAAAACCGGGAAAAAAAGATATGAGAAACTCGAGGCTCTTGCTGAAAAATACGAATGGACAGTAACAGAAATGGCATTGTTGTTTTTATTGCACCACCCTGCAAAAATTCATCCCATTGTAAGTGCTCCAAAGATCAATAAAATTAAAGAATTTACGGATTTACTTGAGATTAAAATTACCAATGAGCAATGGTTTGACATCTTACGTACTATACGTGACGAAGAGGTTTCTTAAATTATTTAATGTTTCTGCATTTGAAAGTCTGCTCAGTAAATACTGAGTTTGATAATTTTTATTATATTACAAAAGCAATCAATTCATGTTTGATAAATTAGAAGCCATCGTAGATCGGTTCTACTACCTTGAAGAAAAGTTGTCCGACCCCGAGACGCTTTCCGACATGAAACTTTTTGCCAAAGTAAATAAAGAATACAAGGATCTCAAGACTATAGTTGAAGTGATTCAACAATACAAAACTCTCATGCAGAATATTGATGGTTCCAGACAATTACTTACAGATTCTGATCCTGAAATCAGAGAAATGGCGCAAGCAGAAATCGATATGTTACAACCTGAACTTGAAGAAACATCCGAAAATCTTAAGTTCCTTTTAATTCCGAAGGATCCTGAAGATACAAAAGATGTAGTTTTTGAAATACGTTCCGGCACAGGTGGAGACGAAGCCAGTATTTTTGCAGGTGATCTCTTCAGAATGTATACAAAATATTTTGAAAAAAAAGGCTGGAAAACAGAAATCCTCGATGAAAATCCGGGTTCGGTTGGCGGTTACAACAAAATCGTAATTGAGGTGTATGGCGAAGAAGTATATGGAAAACTAAAATTTGAATCAGGCGCCCACAGAGTTCAAAGAGTGCCCAAAACAGAATCTCAGGGCAGGGTTCATACTTCAGCTGCAACAGTTGTCGTCATGCCAAAATTTGAGGAAGAAGAAATCGATATCAGAAAGGATGAACTTAAAACGGATACATTCCGGGCACAGGGTGCCGGAGGACAACATGTCAATAAAACAGAGTCAGGTGTCAGGTTTACACACCTTCCAACAGGAATAGTGGCAGAAAGTACAGATTCAAGATCACAACATAAAAACCGGGAAATTGCCCTACAAAGATTGTATGTTAAAATTCAGGAAGCCGTCAAGGAAAAAAACTATCTTGAACAAAAAGATAAAAGAAAATCTCTTGTTGGGACGGGAGATCGTTCAGATAAAATCAGAACATATAATTATCCTCAAAACAGGGTAACTGATCATAGAATAAACCTAACCCTTTATAATCTAGACAGTATTGTGGAAGGTGATCTTGATGAAATTATTCAAGCCCTTCAGGTAGCAGAAAACGCTGAAAAACTGAAAGGGGAAGAGGCTATTTAACATCTTTATGTCATAAAATACCCCTATCCCACTTTCAGGTCAGTGCGTAATTTTCAGATATTGTACGTCCCGCTTTAATCAATTTTATTTTCAGGAATTACAATTTTTCATACTTTTTCAAGTGTGTACACAGTAGTTTAGTTAGAATTTATAATTCAACTACATATACTTTCACTCTGCTGAACTTGATGTCATCATTTCTTTCTCTGCCTTTTCAAACTGTGAAATCACAATCTCTGTAACATATTTGTTGTTTCCGGATTTATCAACATATTTCCTTGCCGAAATTTTACCTTCAATGCTGACACCCATACCTTTTTTCAAAGTGGCACATATATCATCTGCCGTTTTTCCCCAGGCAACTATGTTAAACCATGATGTTTCCTTCTTCGATTCTCCTGAACCAGAACTATAAGTGTTGTTTACAGCCAGCGAAAAAGATGCTTTTTTATTGCCGTTATCAAATTCCATCATCTGAACATCATTACCCAAATGTCCCGTTAATTGTACTAAATTTTTACTGAATGTTTTCATTTTAATGAATTTTTACATGTTAATTAATATTGAGCTTTTTTATTTACTTTTACATTTTAAAGGTTGTAATTGAACCGTTACCAAAAGTCACACATAAATATTTATGTGGTATGTATTCCTAAAACGGAAGAACTTCAACTTCCTCTTTATGGATTTCTTCTTTGGTACTCTCAGAATCAACATTCATTTTACTGATTTTATAAAAATCATGAATGATAATTTCGGTGACATATTTCTCCACACCATTTTTATCCGTATAATTTCTATACGCCAATCGGCCGTGCACAGCTACATCATTTCCTTTTTTTACCAATGTATGCATCAGCGATGCAAGTTTTCCCCAGGCAACAATATGATGCCATTCTGTAAGTTTAACCTTTTCTCCTTCGTTATTGACATAAAACATGTCCGTTGCCAGAGAAACATTTGCTTTTTTCATGCCACTATCAAAAGTGACCAATTCAACATCACGACCAATTTTGCCAATTAGCTGAACTGAATTTTTTAGAGTACTTATCATAATTAATATAAAAATTTATGTCCTTCATTAAGAATAAATCTATTCGGGACCGGTTAAAAAAAAATTACAGGGCAAAAATGCATACATCTTTTTATTACAGCCGTTTATTAAATATTTATATACGTTTATAAACGTTTTTAAATTATTAACACATCTTATGTCATTGATTTACAATTATTTATATTTATTTTAATCTTTTAGTTAGAACATGGAATAAATCAATTATTTTCAGGATAATTGTAAAATCCATAATACCATATGATACATATGTAAAATAATTAATATATTTGTTAAAATATGTACCCTTTTTAAAATTGAAATATTTAATTTCGCCCTATGAAAATATTAATGGTTTGTCTTGGAAATATATGTCGGTCACCTTTGGCACAGGGTGTCATGGAACAAAAAATAAAAAAATACAATTTAACTTGGGAGGTTGATTCTGCAGGAACCTCAGGTTATCACGATGGTGAAAAACCGGATGCCCGTGCCATAAAAGTGGCGAAAGACAAAGGATTGTCCATAGAAAAACAAATATCCAGAAAAATAACAAAAGAAGATCTGTATTATTACAATCTTATCTGTGTCATGGACGCTCAAAATTATAATGAAGTAAAAAGATTTTCTCAACTTCATCAGACAGAAGCCAACATTGAATTATTGTTAAACCTGGTATACCCGGGTCAAAACAGACAGGTTCCGGATCCCTACTATGATGGAAAATTTGAAGAAGTGTACAATATGCTGGACATCGCTCTGGAAAAATTTGTCGCTTCCCAATTATCAGTACACTAATTTTCACCAAATATTACATCCATTTTACGGAAGAAGTTTCTACTTTGTACAAACAAATATCCACAATTTCATTAGCTACATCCACAGGGATATAGGGTATTTCAACGCTCCCTGAAGCCAGATAAAATTCTATGGTAGAAAGGCCTTTTTTCCTCTGATATGGACTCTGATGTATAGTTACACCCTGAATTTTGTATTGGGGGAAAATAAAATTTTTAACCCCAAACGCGCCTCCCCAAATGGTTATGTAATTTTCTGTAAGACAGAAATATTTCTTTTTATATTGTAAAAATCTGAACGTTAAGAATAAAACGTATAAAAAGGAACAAAATAATGTAAAATTCCAGATTTCATACCATATTGTCGTTATAAAAACAGGTACAAAAAGCATTGTGATGATAATAGCCGGTCGTAAAAAATAATATTTGCTGATGGCCTTCCCCTCTTTTTTATCCGGAATATCAACCAAAAAAATAGATTTTACAACGTCTTCTATTTTTTCTTTTTTCATACCCGGAACAAACATTTTTTGTTTCTTTTCCATGACATGGCTGGCAGCCTGATGCAAATACATGTCAAAAAATCCTAAACTCCTTTTTAGTCTGTTGTCACTCCAGGAAATCATCTGAATTTTATGATCCAGGGATGACGTTTCCTTCTTGTTAAACAGACCTGCCGTCATTTTAAAACCAGATGAGACCCTCACTAAACTAAGATTAAAGTAGTTGAAAACAGTAGTAAAAAGTGAAATAAAAAACGAAATCAATAAAAACAGTATTCCAAGAATCAAATAAAATGAAAGACCCGTATTATCTGTAAAAACTTCTTCATAATATTCATCGGCGTCAACCCCTAAATCTTTTACATTTTCGTACACCCAAAATAAAAACAATAAAATGACACCTCCGGATTTAAGATGATTTCTGGTCACTCCCACTTTTAGTAGATCACCCACACCCAATTGTAAAACAAACTTTTCTGATTTATCTGGAATATTGGCACTCTCTGTTTCTTCCATCGAATTTTTATTCTCTTTAAATTGCAGAATAACACTTCGAAGATATTCTGCTTTATCTTTATCAATGGCACTGAAATCAATTTCTTTTTTGTCACTACCCGCCGTATCCATACTGATTTTTACAACATTAAACAGAACCTGAAAAATGCTTTGTTCAATCTGTATAGTTTGAATCCTTTCAAATGGAATATTAATCCTTGTTTTCTGCAGTACTCCTTTGTGAAGATACAATTCGTTGTCCTGAATAAAATAATAAGTTTTGAAATAATTGATAAAAGAAAAAATCATAGCAATGACTCCCACAACAATAATTGCCCAAAGTAACATTTCTGATTTTTCACTTTCTTTATTATCCCGGAAAAAAATTACAAGGAGTGCAGGCCATATCCTGGTGACAATGTTATATATCGTTTTAAAAAGTATAAAAAAAATGGCAACAGGAGATTCCCGGTTAGGAATAGTCAAATCAAAGTCATTCTTCTTCATCGGAAGTCTTTTTTTTCATAATCCATTCCTTGATTCTGTTCGCATCCTCCATACTCAGACCCGGTATGGTAAGGTCACTGCTGCTACCTCCTGCAGTGTAAAGAGTTAATCCGGCAATATTAAAATATCTGTCTAACGGACCTTGATTTATTTCAATATGCTGTACTCTGTTGAATGAAATAATAGTGGTGCTTCTGAAAAATATGCCTGATTTAAAGATTATGTCATGTTGTCGTAATGCATATCCTTTATATTTAAAAGAATTAAACCCTACCCAAACTATAAAAAAAAGTATCACCAGTAAAACTGTAATGAAAATATACAACATGGGTATTGAAGTCAATTCCGGGATAAAAAAAAAGGCCGTACAAATCCCTGCGGCTATTAAAACCACGGTAATAATGCTCTCCCATCTTAATAAAGTATTATATGACTTTTCTAACTTGTTAAACTGTATTTCCTCTATCTGAGGTAATAATTCCTTTTCAACTACTTCGTTGGAAAATTCCATTTTATCAGATTTGCAATTAATAACAGCACAATGAATTAAGTGTTTAACAACAAGAATTATATAAATTATTCAAAACCTTACGAATATCCTTAACAGATTCTATTATTTTTATTCATTCAAATATTAACCCTATTTACTTATGTATTTTGAAAATAATAAAAAATAGCTTCATAACTATAAATTTTTTTTTAAATAATCTAAGGATTAAAATGGAGTCATGAGTGAATGTATATATTCCTGAGAAATAGTAAGTAAGGGTTCAGAGACATTTATTTACCTGAAAATTAATCCGGTAAAATTTACGACAATATGGTGAACTTTTTCTCAGGCCGAAAATTTGACTATTTGTCACTTTCATTTTTGTAAAACTTTTGTTACAGCTTCCCTGAAATTACGACTGACAGGTATTTTATAATCATTTACCAAAGTCAACGTATTGGAATTCCATTCTTTAATCTGTTTTGTATTGACAATGTAACTTCTGTGACATTGAATGCAGACCTCTGATGGTAATTTTGAAAGAAAGTTTTTCATTGATTCCCACAAAATAATTTCCTTCCCGTTATACATTACAACTTTAATATAGATATGATCTGATTCAGCGTACATTATTTCACTGATATTAATGATATGATTTGACTTACCATCATAAAGTTGAATTTCATCAGATGATAATGAAGATTCGTAAAGCTGGTAGGCAGTACTTATGGTTGTCCACAATGACATTTTATTCACAGGCTTGGTCAGATAGCCATATGGATAAGTCTCCAAAGCAAGACCTAAAGTCTTTAAATCATATTGTGAAGATAAAAAAACAATGGGCATTTTATACTTCATTGATTCTAGGTGTTTTGCAAAATCAATACCCGATTTATTCCCGTAAAGTCTTATATCCAGCAGAATAAGATCGGGGTTGAATTTGTGATAATTTTCAAGTGCCTCATCATAGGAAATAGCGATTTCAACCACTTCATGTCCCACTTCTTCAAGATAAGATTTGATTAATTCAGCTATGAGGATTTCATCCTCAACGATAAGTATTTTCAGATTTTTCATAAAATTTATCAATAGCTGCTATAGTAATAATTATACTTGGATAGGTTGACTGAATATTTAAAAATACAAAGATAAAAATAATTGTTTTTTACAAAAATCAGAATACATTTTACATCATAATCCTCCTTAAAAAATCGCATTTTTTAAAATAATAGATGTCATTCAGAACAAATAATATTCCTTTCATAACATTTTGAATTTATTTTTCTTTTTTTGCTCCTCAAGGAAATATTTTTACAACCATTTTAATAAACCAGTTTGCTCAACAATATGACACGAAATCTGACTTTTACTATGCCTTATTCTACATTTGAATTTACTTCCGGTAAAAAATGTAATTCTTTCAACTTCAGAAAACTAATTTTCATTTTTTCAGCCTTACTTCCTTTTATTCTGAGTGCACAGGACCAAAATAATTTCTGGTCACCTGTTTCGGAAAAAGACCGTAAATTTTCAGAGAGATCTTCTTTGCTGACAGATGTGCCGGATTTAAAAAAAGGGAAAGTATTGAAATTGCAAGTCGAATCAATGATGGCCATGGCCAAAACAGCTAAAAATGAAATCGGCAATTTGCGCAATAAGACAACCATAATTGAATTACCATTGCCGGACGGAACTTTTCAAAAATTTCAAATTTGGGAAAGCTCATTGATGGAACCTGAGTTGGCTGCCAAATATCCGGAAATTCAAAGTTACATTATCAGAGCGTTGGATAATCCTTTAATAACAGGCAGAATGACTGTGAGCCCTTATGGGTTTGGTGCGAATTTTACAGATATGGTAAAAGGCCAGGAAGTAGTAATAAGAAAAATATTGAAAGATGATCCAACAATTTACCTATCCTTTTGGAGAAAAGACGATCCTGCAAATGACCAACCATTCAAATGCGATTGGCAAGGCGACGCTGAAGAACATCGTCATGAAGAAGGCCATAACCGCATGATGTTACCCAACGAAACCGGCGATGTGCTTAGGGTTTTTCGTCTTGCTATGACCGTAACCGGAAGTTTGGCTCAACAAGAAGGATGGACATCAAAACCTCAGGCACTGGCTGCCGTAGTAACATTCCTGGGGGAAATCAATACGATATACGAACGTGATTTATCTGTAAGATTCGTCTTGCCTGTTGGGGAAGAAAATCTTTTATTTTTAGATGATGCGACCGACCCTTTCACAGCTTATGGTGGCGGCGAATCAGCTAATGAAAATATTATAGTGTCCAATGCTTTGATTGGCAGCGAAAACTTTGATATTGGATTAGTAATGGTTACAAATGGCTGTTGCGCTGCGGGAAAGCCGTCCATTTGTTCAAGCACAAAGGCCTGGAATTTCTCGAGATACAATAATCTTGATGTTACCTCTCATGAGATTGGACATCAATTCAACGCAGACCATACGTGGACGAGTTGCGGTCCATCCAACAATGGTCAATTTGGCACCAACGAATATGGGTCAGGAACTACCATCATGTCATACAAAAATAATTGCGGAGTGGATGATATCATTCCTGCTGGTAATTTGAGCTACTTTGGAGTATATTCTCAAATACAGATGACCAATCAAATCAATGCTCAATCTTGTTACAAAACATTAAATACTGGGAATAATATACCTACTTCTACTGTGCCCGCCAGTGGTTTTCATATCCCTGTCTCTACTCCATTCGAATTGGCAGGTACTGGAAGCGACGCAGACGGCGATCCATTGACCTACTCCTGGGAGCAAGTTAATATCCGTAATATAGATTTTACAGCAACCACTATATCTATACAAACACCACCAACTCCTGCAGATGGAAATGTTCCTATCCAACGTATGTTTTATCCTTCTCCTTCGCCCAGAAGGACGATACCACAATTGTCAGACCTGTTATCTAATACATCCACGGTATATGAAAGACTGCCAACCTATACCCGGAATATAAAATACAGAATGTATGTAAGAGATAACCATCCGGGCTGTGGTGGCACCACTCATCAGGAAGTAAGTTTTCAGGTAGACGGTACTGCTGGTCCATTTTTGGTGACAGCCCCAAATACCAATGTTACCTGGCAGCAGGGAAGTAGTCAAACGGTAACCTGGGATGTGGCCAATACCACAAATGTGAATGTAAATTGCCAGAATGTAAAAATCAGTCTTTCTCTCGATGGCGGATATAATTACGAATATGTGCTGGCAGCTTCCACCCCCAATGATGGTACACAAAACATCACGTTACCTTCAGGAGTGTGTTCAAATACCAGCCGGATAAAAGTGGAAGCTGTGGGTAATATCTTTTTTGATATTTCCAATACAAATTTTACCATTGAAAACAGTACTGTTCCGGTTAAAGCCGAAATGCTGACGTTAGATGGAACCAACGATCAGATTGAAATTCAGAGCACTACTATGGGCAATTTCGGAACCGGTAATTTTACCATTGAAATGTGGGTAAAAACGACAGATCTGAACAGTACTTTGATAACTAAGCGACCTGCCTGTGATTGTGATAATTTTTGGCACTTCAACATCAAAACCGGTAAAATCACTGCTGAATTTATATCCAATAACCTTTGTAATAACCAAGTAGAGTACATCGGAACTAATACAACGGTAGCTGACGGAAACTGGCATCATGTGGCATTTGTGCGGTCAGGAACCAATATATTAGGCTATGTTGATGGTGTGTTAGATATTAATATAGATGATGCACATCTTTACAATTTTAGTAATTCAGCAAAAATAATAATTGGGAATCAGGTTTGTTCAGTTTTTAATTCCAATACGCATTTTACAGGAAATTTAGATGAAATCCGTATCTGGAATGTGGCACGCACAGTTACTGAAATTAATAACAATATGAACTGTACACTTGCAGGAAGTGAAAGTGGTTTATTGGCTTATTATCCTATTGAAGGTACAACATGTACTGCAAGCAGTCTGACAGTAACGGATAAGACAAGCAATACTAATCATGGGATAATGCAAAATGGTGTCATCAGGTCTCTTTCTACAAAGAATATCCCTACTTGCCCTACCTGTACGAATGGAAACATAACCATCAATTCACATCCTACCAATCAAAGTGGTGTAAGGGGTTCAACTGTATCTTATACGGTAAATGCAACAGGAAACAATCTTTCCTACCAATGGTATAGAAGCACCAATGGCGGTACTTCTTTTGATATTTTGGTTGGTGCAACGATGGCAACATATGCACATACAATCAGTTCAGGGCAAAACAGTTACCAGTTCCGATGCCTGATCTCCAATGGTTGTGATATACAGCAAACAAATGCCGCAACATTGAGCATGACATGTAGTGCGCAGACTATTAATACTATTACAGGCCCTGCTTCTCCATGTCAGGATAATTATTACACCTATTATGTAAATCCTAATATCAATATTGCTACATGGAACTGGACAACTCCTTCAGGATGGACAGTCACTTATTTTGGTAATATGATTTTTGTAAAACCCTCAGCTACAAGTGGTAATGTCTCAATTACTGGGACAGATTATTGTGGCAATAATACCAATACACAAAGCTTTGCTGTAACTCCTGTTTTGGTTCAGATTACTACACAACCAGTTTCACAAACGGTTACAGAAGGAACAAATGTAAATTTTACCACGGCAGTTTCCGGAGGTGGAGGTTCGACAAACTATGTCTGGCAACAAAGCACTGACGGTGGTCAGACTTATTCAAATATCTCTGGAGCAAATGCTGCTACATACAGTATTACTTCAGCAGGTTTATCCCTCGATGATCGAAAATTCAGATGTATTGTATCAAATAGTTGTTTGACAGACACTACGAATACAGTAACATTAACTGTCAATTGCAGTACATCAGCCCCAGCTACACCCGGAGCCATTGCCGGAGGAAATGTAATTTGTGCCAATGCAGTTCTGATCTATTCAATTGATGAAGTACCCGGGGCCAACAGCTATATCTGGACATTGCCGGCAGGATGGACCGGAACTTCAACTACAAAACAAATTACCGTTACTGCCAATGGTTCCGGAGGAAATTTATTGGTCAGATCGGTCAACAGTTGCGGTAGTTCGGCAAATCAGTCTTTGCCTATTTCCATGAACTCTGGAACATGCCGTAGAGCCGTACATTTTGATGGTATCAATGACCATCTTTCCATTGCGCAGAACGGCCAGGCATTGCAAGGAGATATGACGGTTTCTTTTTGGGTGAAACCAGATATTTTATCAGGACAACAAACTTTGATATTTAATGGCTTGGAATTTATCATTAGTCTGAATGGAAGTCAAGTTCGTTATAAACATTCTGACGATTGTTGTGGATATGACAATACCGTAGAAAAAACTTTCACAGGAAATTTGACCTTAAACACATGGCAAAATGTGGCTGTAACCAGAACAACCGCAGATCGAACCTTGAAGTTTTATTTAAATGGCAATCTTGTAAATACACAAACATACGGAGCTTCTTTTGCACAACCAGGCAATAACTTGGAGAATATGATTTTTGGAGCAGGCAATGCTGGTCAATGGCTCAACTTTAAAGGTTCACTTGACGAAATAAAAATTTGGTCTGCTGCCAGAACAGCAAGCGAAATCATGGAAGATATGATATGTTATCCAGTTGGTAATGAATCAAATCTGAAAGCATATTACGGATTAGAGAACGGACAACCTTTTGGCAACAATCCTTCAGTAACAAATTTTATTAATGCAGCCACCGCTTACGGTACTGCTTCTGTTCAAAACCTGGCTATGTCAGGTCCTTTCTCGAACGTTGTTTCAGGCGACCTGCCTTCTTTTGTTTTTAAGGATTTGGATGGTGATGGCTATGGAGGTGAAGGTATTACTTGCGGATATTCAGGAGTTTCTGTTTCTAATAATTTAGATTGCAATGATAATAATGCCAATATACATCCTTATATCAATGAAGTTTGTGGTAATACCTTAGATGATGATTGTGATGGAAATACTGATACTGAAGTCAATAAAGCAATACATATCGGAGGTTCTTCCAAAAGCATTTCTTGTCCGAATCTGGCTCACTCAACTTCTTTTACAGTTGAAGCATGGGTGAAATTGGATAGTGATAATGCTAACAATATTATTGAGTGGATTGGAGGTTCAAAATATACCGTGCTTAAAATTGGATCTTCTGGTAGATTTCAGTATCAATCTCATACATTACTGGCGCAAAGCACAAATCCAGTATTCTCTACAGGTCAATGGACACACATTGCATTTGTTCATGATGGATACGGAAGTAATAATTTAAAAACTTATGTTAACGGAGTCCTGGAATGGACAAACACAATCAATGATGCAATTACTAATACAAGTGTAAAAATAGGCAATAACTTTTTAGGGGCAATCGATGATTTTAGATATTGGGATGTAGCGCTGAATCAGACACAGATCAATGATCGGATGAATTATCGACTCTTAGGTAATGAAGCCAACCTGATAAGATATTACACGATGGATCATGGAAGACCTGAAATGAATAATACTGGACTTATTGAAGTAAGAGACCGTACAAGTAACAATGCACATGGCACATTGTCACCAGGTTTTGTTTTAACAGACTCTACATCCAATTGGGTTACTGGAAAACCTTATACTTTATATTCAGATACTGATAATGATGGATATGGTGGTACCACCACATGGTCTTGTGGATCAATGGCAACGTTCAAAACCAATAATTATGATTGTAATGACAACAATGTAGCCATTAAACCAAGTGCTGTAGAATCCTGTGGCAATGGTGTAGATGAAAATTGTAATGGAGCCACTGATGAAAATACCTTATCTCTGCATTTCGATGGTACAAATGACTATGTTACTTCAGGAACTAGTATTGGTAATTTTGGAACTGGAAATTTCACGATTGAGTTGCAACTCAAGACTTCTGCAACCTCAAAAGTATTATTGTCAAAAAGACCAACTTGTAACTCCAGCAATAATTTTTGGAATCTTAATGTAAATTCAAATGGAAAACTGGAAGTTGAAATGAGGCAGGCAGGGAATATCAATAATACGATAGTTGTATCTTCTGCAAGTATTAATGATAATAATTGGCATCATGTTGCAGTTACAAGAAATGGCAGTAGCTTGATGGTTATAATAGATGGTATCATTGATCAGTCAATAACAGTTTCTGCGTTCAGCTATGATAATACTGCTAATCTCATTTTAGGTAATAGTATTTGTAATGCTTTTTTTAATGGACAAATAGATGAAGTTAGAATTTGGAATGTTGCACGTAATGTAAACGATATAAACCTATTGAAAAATGCAAGTCTTATAGGTAATGAAGCAGGATTAATAACTTATTATGATTTCAATAATGGCCCAGCCATCCCCGGTGGAAATAATACTGATCTTACAGTCTTAGATGACAATAGCTCATCAAATAACAATGGCACATTGGTCAATTTTGCTCTTACAGGTAATTCGAGCAACTGGCTGGGCAACCCTGTAAATGTAAACACTCCCGGATATCCATCTTCTACACCAACATTGTGCATAAATACAGCATTGACCAATATCACCCATACAACAACAGGAGCTACAGGCATAGGTGCTCCAACAGGACTTCCATCTGGAGTTACAGCAGCCTGGGCAAGTAATACAATTACCATTAGTGGTACACCATCAGTCAGTGGAGTATTTAACTATTCAATTCCATTGACAGGTGGTTGCGGAACTGTGAATGCCACAGGTACAATTACTGTAAATGCTGTAAATACACCCGGCACACCATCTTCAAATCCAACCTTATGTATCAATACTGCTTTAATTCCAATAACAAGAACCACCACAGGCGCTACAGGTATTGGTTCGCCAACAGGCCTTCCAGCAGGTGTTAATGCAGCTTGGTCAAGCAATACGATTACGATTAGTGGCACTCCAAATGCCGTTGGGGTATTCAACTATTCAATACCATTGACTGGCGGATGTGGTAGTGTCAATGCCACAGGCACCATTACAGTAAATATTAATACAGCAGGCACTCCTTCTTCCAATCCGACGATATGTATCAACACAGCTTTAACTCCAATAACAAGAACGACAACTGGTGCCACAGGTATAGGAACACCAACAGGACTTCCAACAGGAGTCACTGCATCATGGTCAGGTAATGTATTGACAGTAAGTGGCATACCAACAGTTGGGGGAGCATTTAATTATTCAATTCCTCTCACGGGAGGTTGTGGAAGTGTGAACGCTGCAGGTACGATCACTGTCAATACATTTAGTGGTTATCATGATAATGACAATGATGGGTTTGGTGGAGATCCTCTTACAACATGCCCTGTTGGAAATTGGGTGACCAACAACTACGATTGTAATGACAACGATTCAGTAATCAAGCCTGATGCCACAGAAACATGTGGAAATAGTGTAGATGAAAACTGTAACGGAATCGTTGATGAAAATACACTTTCTTTACATTTTGATGGCACAAATGATCAGGTAAATGCAAATAACACTTTTGGCAATTTTGGAACAGGAAATTTCACCATTGAATTTAGCATAAAATCTGCTACACCATCCTCAAATAAATGTATCATTTCTAAAAGGGATTTTTGTGGATGTGTAAATTTCTGGAATATTATTCAAAGGAATGACGGCAAATTAATGGTGGAAGGTTCGCAAAATGCCAGCTGTGGGAACGGGACAAACGTTACCTCAAATAACATCATTTCCGATAATAATTGGCATCATATTGCAATTGTAAGGTCTGGGACGAGTTTAAAAATTTATATTGACTGGATTGAAGATATTAATGGATTTTCTTACACAGAATTTAATAATTCTGCCAATATTGTTTTAGGTAATAACACATGTTCTGGTGTCAATTTTAATGGCCAGCTTGACGAAGTCAGAATTTGGAATGTGGCCCGTTCAGCCAATGATATTAATCTACTTAAAAATGCAAGTATTTCAGGTAGTGAATCAGGATTAATTACTTATTATGATTTCAACAATGGCCCAGCCATTCCCGGTGGAAATAACGCTGGCCTTACAGTTTTAGATGACCGTAGTTCATCAAATAACGATGGCACATTGGTCAATTTTGTTCTATCGGGTAATACAGGTAACTGGCTGGGCAATCCAACACAACCTATACAGTCTGTTGGTCTACCATCTTCTAATCCAACTCTATGTATTAACACAGCATTGACCTCAATAACAAGAACCACTACAGGAGCTACAGGCATTGGCACACCTACAGGATTGCCACCGGGAGTGACAGCAGCATGGGCATCGAATACGATCACGATAAGTGGTACACCAACATCTAGCAGCACCTATAACTATAGCATTCCATTGACAGGCGGCTGTGGCACAGTCAATGCCACAGGTACCATAATCGTGACGCCAAACAACACAGCAGCAACAGTTTCTAATACTACACTATGTATTGGAACAACCATCACAAGCCGGAACAACAGGTGCCACTGGCACACCAACAGTCTGCGGCTGATGTAACAGTAGCTGGGTCGTACCATAACTTTGCAGGTTCACCGTCAGCTCTGACATTTAATTACACGATTCCTTGACAGGTGGCTGGAGTGTCAATGCCACAGGTACCATAATCGTGACGCCAAAATACAGCAGCAACAGTTTCTAATACAACAATGTGTATTGGAACAACCATCACAAGAAGCCAGGGAACAACAGGTGCCACTGGCATAGGAACACCAACAGGTCTGCCGGCTGATGTAACAGTAAGCTGGGCTTCGAATACCATAACTTTTGCAGGTTCACCGTCAGCATCTGGTACATTTAATTACACGATTCCATTGACAGGTGGCTGCGGAAGTGTCAATGCCACAGGTACAATAATCGTGACGCCAAATAATACAGCAGCAACAGTTTCTAATACAACAATGTGTATAGGAACAACCATCACAAGAAGCCAGGGAACAACAGGTGCCACTGGCATAGGAACACCAACAGGTCTGCCGGCTGATGTAACAGTAAGCTGGGCTTCGAATACCATAACTTTTGCAGGTTCACCGTCAGCATCTGGTACATTTAATTACACGATTCCATTGACAGGTGGCTGTGGCACAGTGAATGCCACAGGTACAATAATCGTGACGCCAAATAATACAGCAGCAACAGTTTCAAATACTACACTATGTATTGGAACAACCATCACAAGAAGCCAGGGAACAACAGGTGCCACTGGCATAGGAACACCAACAGGTCTGCCGGCTGATGTAACAGTAAGCTGGGCTTCGAATACCATAACTTTTTGCAGGTTCTCCGTCAGCATCTGGTACATTTAATTACACGATTCCATTGACAGGTGGCTGCGGAAGTGTCAATGCCACAGGTACCATAATCGTGACGCCAAATAATACAGCTGCAACAGTTTCTAATACTACACTATGTATTGGAACAACCATCACAAGAAGCCAGGGAACAACAGGTGCCACTGGCATAGGAACACCAACAGGTCTGCCGGCTGATGTAACAGTAAGCTGGGCATCGAATACCATAACTTTTGCAGGTTCTCCGTCAGCATCTGGTACATTTAATTACACGATTCCATTGACAGGTGGCTGCGGAAGTGTCAATGCCACAGGTACCATAATCGTGACGCCAAATAATACAGCAGCAACAGTTTCTAATACTACACTATGTATTGGAACAACCATCACAAGAAGCCAGGGAACAACAGGTGCCACTGGTATAGGAACACCAACAGGTCTGCCGGCTAGTGTAACAGTAAGCTGGGCATCGAATACCATAACTTTTGCAGGTTCTCCGTCAGCATCTGGTACATTTAATTACACCATACCATTGACAGGTGGCTGCGGCACAGTGAATGCCACAGGTACAATAATCGTGACACCAAATAATACAGCAGCAACAATTTCTAATACTACACTATGTATTGGAACAACCATCACAAGAAGCCAGGGAACAACAGGTGCCACTGGCATAGGAACACCAACAGGTCTGCCGGCTAGTGTAACAGTAAGCTGGGCATCGAATACCATAACTTTTGCAGGTTCTCCGTCAGCATCTGGTACATTTAATTACACGATTCCATTGACAGGTGGCTGCGGCATAGTGAATGCCACAGGTACAATAATCGTGACACCAAATAATACAGCAGCAACAATTTCTAATACTACACTATGTATTGGAACAACCATCACAAGAAGCCAGGGAACAACAGGTGCCACTGGTATAGGAACACCAACAGGTCTGCCGGCTAGTGTAACAGTAAGCTGGGCTTCGAATACCATAACTTTTGCAGGTTCACCGTCAGCATCTGGTACATTTAATTACACCATACCATTGACAGGTGGCTGCGGCACAGTGAATGCCACAGGTACAATAATCGTAAATGCGGTGAATACGGTTGGAGCAGCATCCTCAACGCCAAGTTATTGTATCAATACACCAATAACCAATATCACCCACACCACAACAGGTGCAACAGGCATAGGTACTCCAACAGGCTTACCTGGTGGAGTAAATGCTACATGGGCCGGGAATACGATTACAATCAGCGGTACTCCAACTGTGAATGGTACTTTTAATTATGCCATACCACTCACAGGAGGATGTGGAATTGTCAATGCAAACGGATCTATCACAAGTGAAAGTATTCCTCCAACAATTACTTGTCCCGTCAATGTAACTATCAACAACACACCAAGTCAATGTACTGGTACAACAACCTTAGTACCTCCTGTTGTCACTGACAACTGCAACATCATGGTAAAAAATGCCTTACACTTTGATGGAATAAATGATGTTGTAAGTCTTGGAAGTACGGTTGGCAATTTTGGCACTGGTAATTTTACAATAGAGTTATGGGTTAAGATACCCAATGTAGTAGGTCCGCGTGAACAAATCATCTTAAGTAAACGGTTGGGATGTGGTTCCACCTCTTTTTGGAACTTACAAATCGATGAAATGGGAAGATTTATCATAGAAGCCATAGGAGACAGCAATTTTGGTAGTTTCAACTCAACAACCACACAAATGAATTTTGATGATGATAAATGGCATCATGTTGCATGGGCAAGAAACGGCTTGACACATTCTTTGTATGTAAATGGTATTTTGTTACTCACGGCCAATTCAGGTGCTTTAAGTAGTTATACAAACACGGCCAATCTACATTTGGGTAAAAATGACTGTTCTGATGTACCACCTCCAGCCGATTGGGCAGCTTCTTATTTTAAAGGCACAATGGATGAATTAAGAATATGGAATGTTGCAAGAACTCAGGCACAGATTGTAAATAACAGGTTTAGTGAATTGAACAGTCAGGCAAATCTTATTGTAATTCATCATTTTAATCATGGTAATTTTAACAGAAATAATACATCAAATCCAGGTCCAATAGTAAATATTTCTAATGATGATTCTGGAAACAACTATCACGGTAATCTGAATAATTTTGCACTTAATGGAATTACTTCCAATTGGGTTGGTGGTTACTGGGGAAGTTTATTTAACAATGCTCCAAATGCGTTTGGTATTGGTAATACTGTAGTGAATTGGGTGGCAACTGATCAAAGCGGAAATACCAATTCGTGCAATCAAACTGTCACCACCATTGACAATCAAAACCCTGTTGCTATTTGCCCGAATACTGCACCTACAGTTACTTTAGATAATGCCGGAAATGGCACATTGAATGCGAATGCATTGGCAGGAGGTAACAGTACAGATAATTGCAGCCGGATTGAAACCAGTCCTTTGACAAATTTTACCTGTGCACATATCGGTGTTCAGACTGTCGTACTGACTGCTACAGACGGGTCAGGTAATGCACATACAACTCTTTGTTCTGTAAACGTTGTACCACCTTCATGTGCTTCGGAACAAACCAGAACATGGATGGGAAGTATATCCACTGCATGGAACAATCCATGTAACTGGTCACCCATTTGTGTGCCTCAAACACTGACCCCTGTGATTGTTTCAAATGCAGGCTTAGGCATAGAAATACAAACAGGTCAAAACATTACCGTAAAATCTATAGAATTACAGCCGGGTTCATCCTTAATAATTCAACCTAACGCATTTTTAAATGTTGATGAATAATTGTTTTTTGAAATTCTTTAAGTAATTTAAACTGTATCATAGGCAAGGAAATGCCGGAATCTTTTTACCCAAAAAATAAATATAATAATCAGAACCTGCTTTGGCAAATTTAAAAATAAAAATATCGGTACTACTTTGTGTTTTATTAGCAGGATTCGAAAGTTATTGCTCTTCTGGTTGTGATTCACTTTATTATAAACCATTTATTGAGGCAGCTAATACCTTTCAAAACTACCATCAGCATAAAAAAGTGATCGTTTTAGTAGATTCTCTGGCTTCGTTACAAGGTGTAGATGAAAAATGTAAATATTATCTTGCCTTGCTACATTTAAAAGCGCTTGCTTTAGAGCACAGTCAGAAATTTGAGGAAAGCAGTGAGTTATTATCAAAAATTATTAAAACGGCACAAAAAAACAATCTACCTGAAACGGAGGCAAAGTCATATCTGACATTAGTGAGAATGCACGATTTTCTTAAAAGAAAAAGTGATCTTAAAAGAAATTTACTATTGGCAAAAAGCCTGATCGACAAATTTAAACTGAATCATTTACTTCCAGAATACTACGTTCGGTCTTCATCTTATAATAGATTTTTCGGAACAAAGGACTCTTCCATATATTATGCACATCAGGCAATCATTTGGGGAGAAAAATATGATGACTATTTAAATTTGGCTGATGCAAATTTGTTATTAGGCGCCAATAACAGAGGAAGTGAAAAGGCAATTCCTTATGTACTGAAATCAGGTGATTATTTTAAAAAAATAGGGTCAAACAGCTCAGTGGCACTTCAATATATTAATGTGATTAACACATTAAAAGACTTGGGAAAAATAAAAGAAACAGGTAAATATATTGATTCAGCAAAAGTATATCTTCAGAATTTGGAAAAAACACCAAGAGTATATGACATTAACGAATATTTATGCGAATTGATATCTTCCAAATTTGAAGTAGAGGGCCAGGCAGATTCTGCAATTTACTACATTAAATTGGCCAGATTATACAGCGACAGTAGCCTTTTTGTAACCAATCAACAATATATTTCTGACAAAGAATTGGAAATCGCCACTTTAAAAGAAAGGGCTTATATTGAAAATCTTACAAAATCCCGCAGAATATGGATTGGAGGTTTTATTATCTTGCTTCTTTGCATTTTGATACTAAGTTACCTGTTTTATCACAAATCAAAATATCAAAAAATGATATCAGATCAAAATAAAGAAATATTGATTCAAAAAAATGAACTGGATCATTTATTAACCAAACAAACCATACTATTGTCAGAAGTCCACCATAGGGTTAAAAACAACTTACAGGTGGTGATCAGCCTATTGTCCATGAAAGGACAAAGTTCAAAAAACAGCGAAACAATACAGTTTTTTGAAGATATCTGTATGAAAATAAAAAGTATATCGCTGATTCATGAACAACTATACAGCAGTAATCAGTTTGATCAGATAAATGTCAAAATATATATAGAACAATTGCTCAATCAATTTGCAAATATGACAATTGACTCAGGTAGAAATTATGTGGTCAAAATTCCGGATCAGCTTAATTTCAATCTGGAAACTCTTTTTCCCTTAGGACTAATACTGACTGAACTAATCATGAATTCAATAAAACATGCAGAGCTGGAACCTGAAAAATCACTGATGATACATATAGAAATCAAGGAATTGGGAAATTTTTACCTTCTTTGTTATTCAGATAACGGTAAAGGTAAATTAACCAATAATAAATCTATGGGAAGTACAATACTAAGTTCTATGTCAAGGCAATTGAACGCTAAAACCAGAGAATTTAATGCGTCAGGATATAACTATAATCTCGAATTTGTTGAAAAAACAACATCAGATATTGTATCCGCAACTTATTAAAAATGGAATTGTCAAAATCCTGTTTTTTTTGTCTGAATAGTTTTATTATTTAAAAGGCAGTAATACTATTCCTGCAAAAACCATAAAAGCTTTTGTCCAGTATATGGAATTTTACGATTCCTGATTAATTGAAATAAAATACCCAAAATTTAATATAAAAAGACTTAAGATTTTATTATTTGATGAAACTTTAGCACATAATATTAAACAAAGCTTCTTTAATTATATTTATATAATTCGACACTTTAATTAAACTCAAATTTTATGTCCGTAGTTTCAATACCTCTTTGCAAAAAGAATAATCCTGACCTGACTATGGATTGTGAAAATATCCAGATTGAAATTTTTGAAAAAGTAGAAAAAATCGAACTAGTCTGGTCAAAATTTGCAGGTGAAAATATTTTTTTGTCAACTGAATATTTAAAAAATCTGGAAGAAAATCCGGCCGACGGAATTATTCCTTATTACGTTATCATAAAATCAGGAAAAACCCCTGTTGGCATAGCTTATTTTCAATGGAAATATTTTCGATTAAATGAAAATATCAGAGAAAATAAAGATGCCGGAAAAAACATAACCGAAAAATTTAAAAGAACGGTCATAAAAAATATAAACTTCCCTACACTGATTTGTGGCAACCTATTACTAACGGGAACATATGGTTTTGTTTTCAGCGAGAATATTGATAAAAAAGATCAATGGGCTTACCTTGATCATGCCATTGCTTCGTTAACAGAGTTTTTGCATAAACACGGTAAGCCAGTAGGTTTGGTAATCGCAAAAGATTTTTATACCAGCTTTAAAGAATCTATTTCACAAAACAGTTTTATAGAATTCATAGTTCAACCTACTATGGCTATGGAAATTTTGCCTGAATGGCAAACACTTGATGATTATATCAATGTCTTGAAATCCAAATATCGCGTTCGATTTAAAAAGGCAAAAAAAGACAGTTCCCACGTGATAAAAAAAGAATTTAATGCTGACGAAATACAACTTTTTCAAAAAAACATCTATGATTTATATGAAAATATTTCTAATGATGCCAACTTTAATACTTTTATGTTGCACGAAAATTATTTCACAGGACTTAAAAAACATCTGGGCGATAATTTAACTTTTATGACATATTGGCTAGATGACAAAATGGTAGGATTCTACACGACCATCGGCAATGGCAACCATCTGAGTGCCCATTTTTTAGGCTATGATAAATCAGAAAACAAGGATTGCCACTTATATCTTAACATGTTATATGATATTGTTGAACAGGCTATTCACCATAAAAAATCTCATATAGATTTTTCTCGTACTGCTATAGAAATTAAGTCCACTATTGGTGCTGTGGATTTCCCTTTATACTTGTATATCAAACACATCAATCCAATCTGGAATAAGGTTGTCAGCCCTGTTTTGAATCTGGTAAAACCAAAAATGGACTATATCATACGCCACCCCTTTAAATAAGAATTTATTTCCGTTTGTCCCCAAGTGCTGATTAATTAATTTCTTAATTCATTTTTGTTGTCTGCAAATTGATAACTTTACCTGAAATTTCCAAAGGAATGGATTTAGAGTATGATTTTGTCATCATTGGCAGTGGCTTCGGTGGTTCGGTTTCTGCACTTCGCCTTTCGGAAAAAGGGTATAAAGTACTGGTTATAGAAAAAGGGAAATGGTTTTCTAAACCGGAAGATTTTCCCAAAACCAACTGGAATCTCAAAAAATGGCTTTGGATGCCTTCGTTGGGTTGGAAAGGATTGTTCAATCTTTCCTTCTTTCGTCATGTCACCGTAGTGAGTGGTACAGGAGTCGGTGGAGGTTCTCTTGTTTATGCCAATACTTTGCCCGTTCCCAAAAGTCCCTTTTTTAATTCCGGCAGTTGGAAGGGAATGAGAGACTGGGAAAATGAATTAAAACCTTTTTATGAGACAGCTAAAAAATGTTGGGGCAAATACCCACCCCTACACCGGTAAAAGTGAAAAAATAATGATGGAACTTGGCCGCCAAACCGATAGGGAAGATCACTTTTTAAAAACTGATGTAGCCGTTTATTTCGGTAAACCCGGAGAAGAGGTTTCCGATCCATGTTTTGATGGCAAAGGTCCAAGCAGGACGGGTTGTGTTTTGTGCGGAGGTTGTATGCTGGGCTGCAGATACAACTCAAAAAATACGCTGGACAAAAATTACCTGTTTCTTGCACAGGGTTTGGGTGCTGAAATTATCGCAGAGCAGGAAGTGACGGATGTAAAGCCTCTTGATCAGGAAGGAAAAAATGGGTACGAAATTACTTATAAATCTACTTTTTCTCCATTCGGAAAAAAAACGAAAGTAAAAGCCAAGGCTGTTGTTTTTGCCGGAGGTGTTTTGGGTACCATGTCTTTGTTGCTCAAATTAAAAAATAATAGCCTGAATCGTCTCTCATCGACGTTAGGACTGGGTGTCAGAACCAATTCTGAAAGTCTGATAGGCGTCACCAGTTTTGATAAAAAAGCCAATTTTTCTGAAGGCATTGCCATTGGCTCTATCCTGGAAATAGATGAAAACCGTCACCTGGAACCCGTAAAATACCCTGAAGGTTCAGGATTCTGGAGACTTTTTATGGCTCCGATGGTCAGCAGTAATCATGCGGTTGGCAGACTTGCCGGAATGGTTGTCGACCTCATCACACATCCGGTCAAAAACCTGAAAGCACTGTTTATAGACGACTGGAGTAAACGCACTCAGATTCTTTTATATATGGAAAGTATTGATTCTACCTTACGCTTTGCCAGTCCGTTTTGGGGGGGACTTTCCAGTAAAATGGAAAAAGGAAAAGCGCCTTCAGCCTATAACCCCATTGCTCAGGAGCTGGCTAAAACGACAGAAGCCATCGTCAATGGAAAAGCAATGGTTTTGAATACGGAAACACTATTGGGCATACCGACGACGGCGCATATTCTCGGAGGGGCTTGTATGGGAAAAAATGAAAGCGAAGGCGTTATTGATGATAAGAACCGGGTCTTTAATTATAAAAATATGTGGATTTGTGACGGAAGTATGATATCTGCCAATATAGGAGTGAATCCGAGTCTGACTATTACGGCATTGTCGGAAAGAGCGATGTCCTTTGTTCCGGATAAAAATTCAAAACCCTGAAATGAAATTGTTAAGCGCGTCGTTTTATCAGAATGAAGATGTAGTAGCTATGGCAAAAAAACTTCTGGGAAAAACCATGGTAACAGAGATAAACGGCGTTGTATCCTCCGGGATGATTGTGGAGACAGAAGCTTACCGCGGACCGGATGACAGGGGATGCCACGCTTATGGTGGCAGATGTACAGAAAGGACAAAAACCATGTTTTACGAAGGAGGACATGCTTATGTGTACATTTGTTATGGTGTACACCCCATGGTCAATGTTGTGACCGGACCTGAAGGTTTTGCACACGCCGTATTGATCCGGGCCATTCAACCTTTGGAAGGATTGGAAAAAATGATGGACAGAAGAAACATCAACCTAAATAAACCGGTATTGGTCAACGGTCCAGGGAAACTTACCGTTGCACTGGGGATCAACAAAGAAATGGACGGTCAGAAATTTTATGAAATTAACTCTCCCTTACGATTGTATGAAGATAACGAAATACCCTTGCATGATATTATTTCCGGACCAAGGGTAGGTATGAGCAAACACGTAGGGGAATGTTCGCACAGGCCCTGGCGGTTTTATATTAAAAACAATCCTTGGGTAAGCAAACCGTTGGTTGTGGATTACAGAGGGAAGTGGTGATGGATTAGCTCGGAGGGGAAAGTTCGGAGTTCGGAGAGGAAAATTCGGAGTTCGGAACATAGAGATCAGAGGTAAATGTTTGTAAAGATTTCAGAGAAACTTATGTGTCTACAAATACTGATTTTTTTTCCTTACAAGGCCAACTTTGCCAGAGGCACCTTCAGAATTGAGGTAAAACCCGGGCAGATGGCCGGAAAGGTAGTCCCTTGTACTCCACGTTGATACAGATTGACAAATCAAGCAAATCCAACAAATCCAACAAAAACTAATAATTAGCATTCTATCCTGACATACTAAGGTATGGATACAAAATTTTACCATACCTTTCCGTGTTCGTTTCGTGAAATGTCTCCTGGAGTGATTTGAAAACTTTTTTCTGTTTTTTAAACAACATTTCTTCTGAGATTATAGTCTTCAAAATACACACAGTGCCTTGATTTTCGCCAAAACAATAACCTTGAGTGAGGGCAGCCACAAAACTGATTTTTTCATCCGGCGAAAAATCTTCACAACTACGGCAAACCGCTTCGAAGTTTTTATCAACGATGGCCCCTTTAAACCCCCAATCATCTTTAAAGTATAATTTAATCAATTTACTATTTGTAATGGAATCGTCTTTCAAAATTCTTTCCCTATATCTCTTAAAAAAATGAGGTGGATAAATGGTGATATCAGTAAAATCCATCTTTGGAGATACCGCATATTTTCCTTCCGGTCGGTCAAAAACTGCATAAATCCCAATGATAGGATTCCTTCGCTGACTTCTTTTTTGGGCTCTGAATGTAACATTACATTTATTTTTTCTTTCCCTGGTGATAAAATCATAGGATTTTATGACAGGATACCTGGTTGATTTCAGGACTGTTTTATCAAATTGTTTTCGAAAAGAAAAAACTTTTATCAAAACATCTAATGCGTCTTTAATCAATTCTTCATGAATTTCCTGAAAGGTCATGGACGGTACTATCATACAATTTTAGTTTTTCAGTTAACGAATAGAATTTATACTTCAAGGCTACTTTACAATACTCAAATATTTTGTTTAATCAATTATTTTTCACATTCATTCTTTCAGTTCATTTTATTTTACAAAAATAATGTAGTTTTTAATACAAAATAAATTTTAACAGAATTTTAATTTCATCGATTCTAAGTTCCACAAAACGGATTCATATGAAATATTCTTAAAGGATATCATGGCTATACGATGTCACCTTTTTATGTCAACATGTTAATTTCTTAAAGATTGAAATCTGCTTAAACAAGACTTTGAAAGTAATTTTACTGGTAATTTTTAAATTGTCCTGTTTTTCCGTGTCTTCACAAGAAAATAAAAACAGCTTTTGTATTTAGAGATATTGGAAAATATAAGATATATGTAAATATATTTGTAAAGCTGAAGAGATGAGATATTTATAGTAAATAAAAAGCCCTCCGGAAGCGGAGGGCTGTCTTGCAAACTAATTATTAACACAAAAACTATTAGAAAACTTTTACAAACTTTCCTGAGCTTACTGTGACACCATCCTGAATCAATAGCTGGTATTGACCGGATTGGATTTCACGAACATCTATTTGTTCTGTTTCTTGTAACTTCCCTTGTCTCACAATTTTGTTTTGCATATCTGTAATAAAATATACTGCATTGCTGCTGTAAGTATTATCATATATGCGAAGATAATCAGCGGTAGGGTTAGGGTATATACTTACTTTATTTTCTATAATATCATCCAGAGATGTAAGAATGTCTAATACTTCATCTATAATGTGTACCACTCCGTTTTCAGCTTCAAGATCTGCTTGAATTACTTTGGCATTATTGATAAATACTCCGTCATTATTGATGCTCACCAATAAGGTTTTGCCATTAGCAGTGACCAGGCTCTGTCCGTTGGAAAGATCTGTAGACATAGCTCTTCCGGGAACGGTATGGAACAACAATACATTCTGAAGATTTTCCTGGTTTTCGGTTGCATATTGCAGTAATTCCAATGGCGCATTATCAAAAGCATTATCATCCGGTGCAAATACGGTAAATGGACCATCTCCGTTAAGTACTGCATTCAATCCTGAAAAATCAATTAATAATGCAGCCGTAGACAAATCTTCTACTTCATTGATGACATCTATAACTGTTGATTTTGGTAACAATACAGCATCCAACACGTGTACTACCCCATTATCGGTTCTTATGTCTGCAATAACAACTTTAGCATCATTGATAAATACACCATCATTATTGATAGTAACCGTGACATTTTTGCCCAATAAGGTTTCTATCACAAGACCATTTGACAAATCAGAAGAAAGGGCCGAACCTGGTACTAAATGGTAGGCTAACACATCTTCCAGCAATCCCGGATCATCTGTAAGTGCCTGAATAACTTCTGCAGGCAAAGCCTGAATCGCTGCATTTGTCGGTGCAAATAAAGTGAAAGGTCCATAACCTTCCAAAGGTGTAGAAAATTCTGCTGCATCTAATAAATTTTCCAATATAGTGTGTACCGGTGAATTTCTGACCACGTCTATAATGGTTGAATCCGGTGCCAGTAACACCGCATCAATGACATGTACCACTCCGTTGTCTGCAAAAAGATCTGCAACGATGATTTTTGCATTATTTACAATAATACCATCGCCATTAACTTCTATAGTTACTGTTTTTCCGTTCAGCATCTGAAGATATCCAAAGTCCTCAACAGATGACAAATCTGTAGAATCAATTTCAAAATCTACAGCATGGTAAGCCAGAACATTTCTTAAAAGATCTTTATCTGCCAGGACTGCTTCCAATACTCCTGCCGGTAATGCAGCAAATGCCGCATCTGTAGGCGCAAAAACTGTATAAGATTCATCTTCTTCTGAAAGAACAGTAACCAATTCTGCTGCTCTGATGGCTGTTTCCAGGGTGTTGTGGACGTCTGAACCTGCAATGATATCAAATACTGAGGTAATTGAAGAAGGTAGTAAAACAGCATCAATTACATGTACTACCCCATTGTCTGCGATGATATCTGCAACGGTCACCTTTGCATCATTGATAAAAACCCCATCAGGAGTAATATTTACCCTTACAACTTTGCCGTTTAAAGTCCGGATTTCTCTGCCGTCATACAAATCTGTTGACAAAACATTGGCTCCTGCAACATGATATGTCAGAATAGAAGTCAATAAAGGAATATCATTCAATAATGCTTCTATGGTTCCGGCAGGAAGTGCATTAAAAGCAGTATCCGTGGGAGCAAATACGGTAAATGGTCCTTCACCACTCAACGTTCCGGCTAATCCTGCAGCTACTACCGCAGTCTCAAGAATTTCGTGATCCGGTGAATTGACGATGATATCAACAACAGTATTGCTTGCTGCTGGCGGAAGTAACACGGCATCGATAACATGTACCACACCATTGTCCGCTACCAAATCAGCTACAGTCACCTGCGCATCATTGATAAAAACACCTTCTGCATTAATGGTAACGGTAACACTTTCACCATTTAGGGTAACTACTTCCTGTCCGTTTGTCAGGTCTGTTGAAAGGGCATTGACACCGGCCACATGATATGTCAGTATGGAAGTTAATAAAGGAATGTCATTCAATAATGCTTCAATGGTTCCTGCAGGAAGTGCATTAAAAGCAGCATCCGTGGGAGCAAATACGGTAAATGGTCCTTCACCACTCAACGTTCCGGCTAATCCGGCTGCTACTACCGCAGTCTGAAGAATTTCGTGATCAGTAGAGTTGACGATGATATCAACAACAGTATTGCTTGCTGCTGGCGGAAGTAACACGGCATCGATAACATGAACCACTCCATTGGTTGCTACCAGATCGGCAACAGTTACTTTGGCATCATTGATAAAAACACCTTCTGCATTAATGGTAACCGTTACACTTTCGCCATTTAAAGTTACTACTTCCTGTGCATTCGACAAATCAGTAGACAAAGCATTGACTCCAGCCACGTGATACGTCAGAATAGAAGTTAATAAAGGAATATCATTCAATAATGCTTCAATGGTTCCGGCAGGAAGTGCTCCAAAAGCATCGTCTGTTGGCGCAAAAACCGTAAACGGACCTTCGCCGCTTAATGTACCCGCAAGTCCGGCAGCTACCACTGCGGCTTCTAATGTGTCATGATCAGGTGAGTTGACAATAATGTCTACCACAGTCTGGGATTGGACCATCCGAACGATGGACATCATCACTACTAAAAGTAAAATTTTTAATTTCATGTGAATGTTTTTTGAGTTAATTAAATAAAAGTTACAAATACATATCTATTAGTGAGGCAAAGAGTTGAAAGGTTGCCTGAAAAAAATATTTTGTTTAATCTTTTTTACAAAAAACATAAACGAAAAATAATTGTTCATGCCAGGCAACTAATTTTTTATTACTAACACATTTATGGTATGAATCCTTCATTAATCAAACAATGTATAGCTGGAAACAGATCGGCTCAAAAGGAATTGTATGAGTCGTACAAGGTTACATTGTTTGTTTTATGTCAAAGATATTTCAACAATATAGAAGATGCCAATGATGTATTACAGGAAGGATTCGTAAAGGTTTTCAGAGATTTACATCAGTATGATGATAATAAAGGTCATTTGATTTCATGGATTAAAAAAGTTTTTATTAATACGTGTCTGGAAAAAATCAGAAAGAAAAAATTATTATTCAATCAGATATCTGAGTCTCATTATGAAGTGCCAAATGATGCAGATATTATTTCAGATTTACATCTAAAAGATATTACGAAAATGATACAAAGCCTGCCTTTGGGGTACCGGACTGTTTTTAACTTATATGTTATCGAGGGTTTTAACCATCAGGAAATAGGTCAACAATTAGGTATTTCAGAAAGTACTTCAAAAACTCAGCTCATGAAAGCCAAAAATATGTTGAAAGGCAAACTGGAAACGATATTAAAATAACAAACATGAATGACAATCATAATATAGAAAAATTTTTCAGAGATAAGTTCAATCAACTTATCAGACCGGAGTACTGGAATACTCCTGATGATTCCATTTGGGAAAATATATCATCTGAATTGGAGAAAAAAGGGAAAGTAAAAAAATTATTTCATTGGATGCCTTTTATCTTAGGTGCATGTATATTTTTTTCCGGGTGTCTTGGTTACCTGTTTTTTAAACAAAAACAAGAAATCTCTAACCTTGAAACTGCTTTATTTGCCTGCAAAGAAAATCAGGAATCACAAAAATTTACTTCTATTGACAACCAAAAGGAAATAAAAAAAGTCCCTTTAGTTCAAAATATCCGTCAAATTTCTAAGGAAAATACAGCATCTGATTTTCATAAAAATATTCCGGAACTAAGAAAACTGTATCAGGAAATGTTGAGTCAAAAAATTCTAAGGAATTAGTAGTTATTTTGCAAAAAAAGGATGAAATTCCTTCGCAAAATGTTGAATTATCTTTTGATGCTGAGAAGACAACCATCCAACCGGTTTTTCCGCCGCAAACTTTAAACTACCTTCCCTTTGTTCAAATACCTGAACAATTTATTAAAAGACCCCTTATTGTTTTTACCGAAAATCCTAAAACAACACCTGAGTCAGTAGGTCAAAACATATTATTAGGCACCTCAATAGGTATGTTGTTTTGGATAGACCATAAAAAAGGAAAATTTTCCAACCCGCTTTCAGAATTACTAAAAGCAGAAAAAACGGAAATATCTCCTTTATTTGGTATAAAAACAAATATCCGTTTGTCAGATAAATGGTCTTTTTCAGGTGGTATTGAATATTATAAAAGAAATCAGCGTTCAGAATATCAGGTCAATCTTCCTTATTCCACCCTAACAGAAATCAATACAGGTGCTGATTATGAAAACCGGTTTACCCATAGTTTGCCCACAGGTTTAGGTAACGTAAATACTAACCTCACTTTGTCAAGAACCTCAGGAAGTCAGATTTTAGAAGATGAAAATGTTCTTCTTGATTTTGGCATGTCCAATGAGTCAGATATACTTTCTGTTCCATTATCAGTAAATTATTATCCTCTGGAATCAGGAAAAGGTATATATCTTACCGGAGGAATTCGGACTGAAATAGTTCTTAGAAATCAAATATCAGAGGTAGCCATTCTCAGTCATCATGATATCATAAAAAACAAACATTTCAGCGTTGAGTATGATGCCTTGCAAATAAATAAACTTAACCTTTCAGCTATTGTCGGAATTGGGTATAAAAAATCGTTAGGGAAAAATTATTTCCTTACGATGGAAGTATTATATGGAAATGCATTAAATCCAGTGTATAGGACAGAAAATTACCGACATGACATAAATTTTGCCGGCAGTCAATTGTCTATCTTAAAAAGGCTTTAAAAATCTGATTGAAGTAGCACAAATTCATGCCTAAGAGTCATTGAGTTGAAAGTTGATTATTCCTCAATTTCAATCAATTCAGCAGGATTTTCCACCAGGATTCCTTTTATCATTTTGTCTTCAAGGTACTTTCGGTCAGGGCTGATCTCCTTTTTGATATATTTTTCAATCATCAGACTGGCAACAGGTGCAGCCCACTGCGCTCCGAATCCGGCGTTTTCAATAAAAACCGCAATGGCAATTTTAGGGCTGTTTTTTGGTGCGAACCCAAAAAAAACAGAATGATCTTCTCCATGAACATTTTCAGAAGTTCCTGTTTTGCCACAAATATCAAGTCCTTGCACGTAAGCAACTCTTGCCGTTCCAAATAATACTACTTTTTCAAGACCATCAATCACAGGTGCAAAATGTCGTTTATGTATTCTTACTTTTTCGGGAATGGTATATTTCAGAGGAAGAGCTTTACCAGAAATATATTTTTTAATAAGGTGCGGTGTATAGAAAAAACCTCTGTTGGCTAGTATAGCTGCTAGGTTGGCCATCTGTATGGTTGTGAGCTGCATTTCCCCTTGTCCGATTCCAAGTGAAAGTGTCCAAACTGAACGCCAACCGTTTGATTCTTTCCTGTACAACCGATTATAATACTCAGAATTCGGTATAAATCCTTTATTTTCATAACTGACATCTACGCCCAATCTGTTACCCAAACCAAAATCCTCCAAATAACTTACCAACGTATCCAATCCAACTCCCGGATTTTTATACCCATACTGATCTACAAAATCTCGGTACATCTGAAAAAAGTATGTATTACATGAATGCTGAATAGCCGAACTAATGTCACTTGCAGAAACATGGGCATGACATTTCTGAACTTTTGATCCACTGAGTCTGTAAAACCCGGGGCAAAAGATAGGCTTGGACGGATAGGTGGTGCCTTTTTCAAGTGCAATCAAGGATAAAATGGGTTTGAAAATAGAACCCGGAGGATACTTATTGGTAACTGCCCTGTTATTTAAGGGTTTATCTATGCTATCATTTACCAATTTAAAAATTCCTTCTCCCCTGTTTTCATTGAGCGTCAATAGATTAGGATCATACCCGGGTGATGAAATCAATGCAAGAATCTGACCGGTCGAAGGTTCTATGGCCACAATAGCCCCTCTTTTATTTTGTAATAACATTTCACCGTATGCCTGTAAGTCAAGATCAATACCCAGTTCCATATCTTCTCCTGAAACAGCTGTAGAGTCCAAACTGCCATTGTCAAATGATCCGACTTTTCTTCCAAGATTGTCTCTAAGTATGTATTTTACCCCTTTTCTACCTGAAAGTTCATTTTCATACGCGTATTCAACCCCGGAAATTCCAATATAGTCACCGGGAGCATATTTGTCCTTAAACCGATCGATAATTTCCTGATTTACTTCTCCCATATAACCCAAAACATGTGCGCCATTTTTATGTGGATAAGCTCTTATATATCTTTGCACCGGATAAAAGCCGGGAAATTTGAACATGTGTTCCTGAAAAACGGCAAATTGTTCGGGACTGATTTTATTCAAAAAAACAAAAGGGATAGCTTTATGAAATTTGGGGTTGGTCCAGTCCTTTTGAAGATTTTTAATAAAAGTTGTTTTATCAATATTCAATAATTTACAAAATTCTACGGTGTCCATTCCTGCCTGTATTTTATTTTTAATGGCCTGAATTTCATAAATAGGATAATTTAAAACTAATGGTTTCCCGTTACGATCATACAATAATCCCCGTGAAGGGTAAATAACATTTTTGAATAACGTGGTTTTGGCGGCCTGTTCCTTATATTTTTTTGTAAAAAGCTGTAATTGGGCACTCCTTAAAATGAGTAGTAACGCGCAGATTACCACTATAATATATATTATTTTTTGACGCTCCTGATTATCCATATTATCTGGATCTGAAGATAAACTGGATAAGTAATATTACCGTAAAAGAACCGACAAATGTGAGCAACGTATTCATCATAATGTCAAAAATAAAAACAAATGAAAAAGCTTCTACACTAAAATATACAAATAGGTGGACAAAAAGTAATATGGAAAGATAAGAAGAAAACCATCCAAATCCCAGTTTATTAAAATTGGGTACGTCGTTTATATTATACCCCTCATAAGGCTCAAGTATACCAAAAATTAAAGGTCTGATATAGGCTGTAAAAACTAATGCGCTTGCATGTACTCCCGGTGAGTCATAAAACCAATCTACCAATAACCCCATAATAAAAGACAAAATTAATACTAAGGAGTTTTGTAATTTAATGGGTAACAATAATGTGAATAAGGGGTAAATAAAAATATGAATATATTTCAATGCTCCTTCACTGAACTGAATCTGTTTAAAAATTAATACTTGAGCCAGCAAAACCAAAAAAAATCTCCAGATTTGCGTAGTTAAAATTTTATTCATCTTCTACCTCCTTCTCCAAGTTTAATTGTTCTTCAGCCAATACATTTTTAATTACATATACATATTGCAGGGAGGATATATTCTTAAATAATTTAACCACAATATCATAGCTGTTACTTCCGGGAACAACTTCAAAAGATTCAACTTTTCCGATTAATATACCTTTGGGAAATATAGTGGAATATCCGCTTGTCATCACCGTATCCCCTTTGGAGATAAACTGATGTTTGGGGACAGACTCCAATACCATTCTTTGCGGATCCATGGATTTCCATACCAGATTTCCGTGTGTGTTTCTTGACTTTACCGCGCAACTGATTCTAATCTGACTGTTTAAGATAGAAACAACATGTGCATAATTATCAGAAACATTTCTCACAATACCTATTACCCCATTTTCACATATAACTCCCATATTGGGAAGGATACCTTCTCTTCTGCCTTTACAAAGGGTAATATGGTTGTTCGTAAGATGAAAAGTATTATTACAAATTGAAGCAGGAATAACAGAATATTGAGAAAATGAACTGTCAAGTTGCGGTATTTCCTTGTTAATATAATCTATTCTGATAAGATTTTCAATTAAATTGGCATTTTCCCTAAGCAGGCTGTCATTGACGGATCGGATATTGAGGTATTGATTTATTTTCTGTGTTGATGCTGCAATTTTTGCCACATATACATTGGATGAATTCCAGAATATTTCATGCTGGGAGCGGTTATAATTAATGACAAAGTAAAAACACGTAATCTCAAGAATTATAAAAATCAGGTGAAACCCATATTTTATAAATAATTGAAAAACGTCGTTCATACACGTCCGGACTTATAGGTCATATACTTTTCCTGTCAATAAGGAATGTGTATCTGTGAGAATTTTTTAGTGCAAGGCCTGTTCCTCTTACAACTGCCCGCAATGGATCATCCGCAATAATAACTTTCAGCTTCGTTTTTAAGGAAATTCTTTTATCAAGTCCTCTCAACAAAGCTCCTCCACCTGTTAAATACAAACCCGTCTGGTAAATGTCTGAAGACAATTCCGGTGGTGTGTCTTCCAAAGCTTTAAGCACTGCCTCTTCAATTTTACTAATAGATTTATCCAATGCTTCTGCTACCTCAACATGGGTAGTAAAAACTTGCTTGGGTATTCCGGTCAGTAAGTCTCTTCCATTAACCGCGTACTTAGGGGGGATATCTGCAATGTCTGACAAAGCAGCTCCAACGTTTATTTTAATCTGTTCCGCTGTTCTTTCTCCAATTAAAAGATTATGTTTTCTTTTCATGAAGTCTATAATGTCATTGGTAAACTCATCCCCCGCAATCCTGATGGACTGATCAGTAACGATTCCGGAAAGAGCGATTACAGCTATTTCAGTTGTTCCTCCTCCTATGTCAATGACCATATGACCAATGGGTTCTTCTACATCAAGACCAATACCGAGAGCAGCCGCCATTGGCTCATGTATTAAATACGTTTCTTTGGAATCAACATGGTCAGCAGAATCAAAAACAGCTCTTTTTTCAACCTCTGTAATTCCCGAAGGAATACAAATTACCATTTTAAGATGCGTAAAAAATCTTCTTTTTTCTCCAATCATATTGATCAAACCCTGAATCAATGCTTCAGCTGCCTGAAAATCGGCTATAACTCCATCTTTTAATGGTCTGACGGTTTTTATATTGTCATGTGTTTTTTCATGCATTTGCATGGCTCGGTTACCAACCGCAATGACTTCATTGGTTTGTCTGTTAATGGCTACTATTGAGGGTTCATCAACAACTACTTTATCATTCTGAATGATTAATGTATTGGCAGTACCCAAATCTACAGCTAATTCCTGTGTAAAAAACTTAAAAAGTCTCATTATATTTAAATCTCAATGATTGGAAATTATTTTAGGGATGCAAAATTAATATTTTTCTTTGATTATCAGGCGAAAAGGATATATAAAAATTTTTTTAAGGAAATAATATTATATCCTTTTTTCAATTTTTCAGAAAATATTCCCTGCCTTAAAAAATAAAGTTGTCTCAAAGGATTAATAAGCCCTTTCGTCATTACCATCCATATAGTTTATGAAAGCTCTGTTGACTACCCTCATTCCTCCCGGGGTTGGATAATTTCCACTGAAATACCAGTCTCCCTTATGTTCAGGACAGGCTTTGTGCAGGTCTTCAATGGACTGGTAAATGACACTTACTTCGGGCAAAATATTTTCAGGTGTTACCAATTCAGAAATTTTAGCAGAAATCTGCTCGTCAGTATACTGATCATATAAAAATTTAACCTGATTTGTCATTTCATTAACCGGTAGTGAATCCTGCTCAACACATCTCTGATATACTTCCTGCAATAAATAGCTTTTACCATCTTCTTCCAACAATGCTATCAATGCTCTGAACGCAACAAATTCTTTCATTTTACTCATGTCAATACCATAACAGTCCGGGTATCTGATCTGAGGCGCTGAAGAAACAATAACAATTTTTTTAGGCCGCAAAGTAGAAAGAATGTAGATAATAGTATCTTTTAAGGTGGTACCTCTGACAATTGAATCATCGATTAAAACCAATGTATCCACTTCGTTTTTTACAATACCGTAAGTAACATCATATACATGAGAAACCATCAATCCACGTGATGCTTTGTCTGCAATAAAGGTTCTTAATTTTTCATCCTTTACCGCCAGCTTTTCTGCTCTGACCGATAATCTGAAAATTTCTGTTAATTTTTCTTCTGTAAGGGAATTACTTTTTTGTAATTCGAGAATCTTTCTTGTCTTTATCTCATTCAATTTTTCTTCAAGTCCTTTCATCATTCCAAAAAAAGCGACTTCCGCCGTATTCGGAATAAATGAAAATATAGTATTTTCCAAGTCATAGTCTATCTTATGTAATATTTTGGCTACCAGCAGTTGTCCCAGCTTTTTCCTTTCAAGATAGATATCCCTGTCAGTTCCCCTGCTGAAATAAATGCGCTCAAAACTACAAGGGCTTTTCTGAACAGGATCCTTACACATCTCCTCTGAAACTTTGCCATTCTTTTTGATGATCAACGCATGACCAGGCTTCAATTCATTCACCTGAAAATACCGTATGTCAAGAACAGTTTGAATAGCCGGTCTCTCGGATGCAACCACAACAATTTCGTCATCATGGTAATAAAATGCCGGTCTGATACCTGCAGGGTCTCTCATGACAAACGCATCTCCGTGTCCTATCAATCCTGCCATGACATATCCTCCGTCAAATTTACGGGTTGATCTTTGTAACAACCTTTGTATGTCCAGGTGTTCAACAATCAAAGAATTAATCTCCTGATTTGAATATCCTTCAGGCTTAAACCATGAAAAAAGTCTTTGTACCTCATCGTCAAGAAAATGACCTATTTTTTCAAGTACCGTTACTGTGTCTGATTTTTCTTTAGGATATTGACCAAAACCAATTAATTCATTAAACAATTCATCAACATTGGTGAGATTAAAGTTTCCAGCAAGTACCAAATTCCTTGTAATCCAGTTGTTTTGACGTAAAAAAGGATGAACCGTCTCAATGGTATTGGCACCATGGGTACCATACCTCAAATGTCCCAACAACAACTCTCCGACATAAGGTTTATTTTCTTTAAGCCAGACAGCATCATTTAGATTTTCAGGGCTTACATCCTGAAAATGGGAATACACTCCATCAAACAAATCTTTTAGATATTGTGGACTATTGCTTCTTTTCCTGGAAATAAACCGTGTTCCGGGTTCAGTATCCAGTTTTATGGTCACCAATCCTGCTCCGTCCTGACCCCTGTTTCGCTGCTTTTGTAATAACAGCTGCATTTTATTAAGTCCGTATAATGCAGTTCCATATTTTTTCTGATAAAACTCCAAAGGCTTTAAAAGTCTGATTAAGGCTAACCCACATTCATGTTTGATTTGATCACTCATAAAAGAAGACTTTTATCTTATTTTGACTGGTGTAAAAAGATGCAAAAATACACATTTCCGCGACATTAAATTTTATAATCCGGAAAGTAAAGTTTGAATAAATATATTTTTAATTTAAAATAAAATCAGCCGTCAGTATAAACTCAGGAATCTGTACAGAAAATTTTTCTTTGCTTACTTCATCAATAAACTCATATTTACCAACCATTTTACCCATTGAACTATTAATCGGACACCATGAAGTGTAATGAAAAGATTCTCCGGGAGCAATTTCGGGCTGGACCCCAACAACACCTTCTCCTTTGACTTCTCTCTTTATTAATATACTTTCATAAATAAACCAGTGACGATTTAATAATTTGACTGTATTTTTTCTCGTATTCACCATCTCGACATCATATGAAAAAATAAACTTGCCAATGGCTGGATTAGAATCTTTTGAGATAAATTTCGGAACAACACTTATTTGTATTCCCGAACTGGTTTGAGTGTAAATGCGTGGATTCTCCATTGTATTTATAACTTTACATCAAACAAACAACTCCTAAATTGGTTTTCATTTTAATACTTCTCAATGTTAATAATTAGCCAAACCAATTAATAATTCAAATAAAAAACGCTTTTCTCCTTATTTTTACACTTCAATACAATTATTTACATGTAAGTTTGATTTCTTTTCCATGAAATATGGATTTCTGCTTACCCTTATTTATAAAATAAAAAAAATGAAAAACAATATTAAAGAAATAAATTTCGGTGAAGGTATCGGTGAATTGAAATTCGGAATGACTAAAGATCAAGTCTCAAGTCTGCTTGGCAAACCTGATGAAATTGAAAACATTCCAGGTATAGACGAAGAAGTCAATGATGATCTGGTTTCATGGCATTATGACAATTTGGAAATTTCATTGGTTTTTGACAGACTATACGATTGGAAGTTGGTTTCCATATCCGGTAGTGATGCCTTTTATACACTTCACGGAAGGTCTGTCGTCGGAATTCCTTTGGATGAATTTGAAGATTTTTTTGAAAATCTTGGAATTGAAATTACTAATTCTGAAGATCTTTCAGATGAAGATAATCCAAATTTTTATCTTATTGAATCTGAAGATATCGGACTACTGGTGTGGTTTGATGAAGGAGAAGCCGTTGAGTTTCAAATTCTTCCTGATGTGGCAGAAGATGGTGAGACCATTATGTGGCCCAATTAATCACAATACACGTAAAGTTTTTTTGTTACAGGATTCTATAAATTCTTAAGTAAAGATTTTGCTCTTTTACCTCCTTTCTGAGCAGCATCCTTTATGTCCTTAATATATCCTGTTTTACCGGCTTTTTGTTTGGCAATGCCTCGTAAAGTAAGAATTTCTGCTTCGTCCATTCCATCATCTTTACCCTGTGTATTTAATGCCTTATCAAAAGCAATAACAGCTTCTGAAAATTCATTGAGTTCAATTAATACCAATCCATACTGGTATAAAGCTTTCCTCATCCAGAATAAATTGGGATCTGTTTTATCAAATTTTCTTGCTGTAAACAATTTCAGGTCAAACGCAGCTTTTGCCCACTCTTTAAGCTCTATATGACAATCCGCCTTTAGTTTTCTGGATTTCCAATACAAAGTTTGCAAAGCAATGGATTTTTTTATAGACTCTTCCAGATTCGGAATTGCTTCCTTAAAATCTCCTCTTTGAATATAAATTTTGGCTTTCCCATAATAAGCTGTGGGAATACTGGAATCAAGAAGTATACATTTATCATAATCTCTTAGAGCATCATGGTAATTTTTCATGATAAAATTAACCTTTGCCCTTCTTTCATAAGCCTGAGCATGGCGGTCGTATTTTTCAATAGCCATACTTAATGCCGACAAAGCTTCAGATTCTCTTCCCTTTTCTTTTACCAGTTTTCGTCCTTTTACAAAAGACTGAACAGCTGCTTTATCACTGTCCGGTTCCAATGTTTCAAATCCAACCACCTCTCCTTCTTTAATCAACCAGGCCCTTATTGATCCTGATACAGCAAATTGAGTACAATATGCTAATATACCTGTGGTTACTTTAAATGCCTTTTCAGTAACCTGATTGACATATCTGGGAATTTCCAAAGCAAGTTCTTCTTCTTTAAAGATATCTTCAAATTTAAAAAGAACGTCTGTTTTGTAATAGGTTTCAATTCTTTGCAAAAACATTTTGGTCACTTTCTCATAACTCTTAATATTACCAAATTCCAACCTGCCTTGGATTATTGTTTTGAGGTACATTCACCAAATATTTTTACTGATTACTATATAGAAAAAACTATTCCAAAAAAATGAAAAATAAGCATTCCTGAAAAATATTTCTTATTCTTTTACTATTTTCACTAATAACGGATACATTTATACTATAAGTTTTTATCAAGATCACAAAATAATAACGAATGTACAAAAAGAAATGAAATAATTTATGCTACAGAAAAAGTACAATCCCATGTTGAACCATTATTTTGTTAAAATATTTTACAACAACATACATTTTTTCGGTTTTTTCATTTTCATCCGATAATGTTAACCCCTATAATTTTACATCATCATTTTAAAGTTATTGTTGATTCTTTAATTCACAACCTTAACATTTTAAATAATTACACTATTTTTGCCTTTTAAATGAAATCATCATAAAATGAATCTAAAAGTTGGTGTGATCCGCCTTTTTGCCAACATCTCCCGAAAAAAAATCGACAAATCCAAAGTTACTGCTATAAGTGATCAGCAAAAAATCATGCGACATCTTGTCCAAAAAGCAAAAAACACCACTTTTGGCACTGATCACAATTTTGCATCCATTATTTCATATGATGATTTTAAAAATAATGTTCCTGTAAGAGACTACGAAGAAATCAAACCCTATGTTGAACAAATTCTGCAGGGAAAAGAAAATGTACTTTGGCCTGGCAAACCAAAATATTTGGCGAAAACTTCCGGTACAACCAGTGGTGTTAAATATATACCCATTACAAAAGAAAGTATGCCGAATCATATCGTCACTGCCAGAAATGCATTGATGAATTATATTTCCCTATCAGGGAATGCGGATATTTTTAAAGGTAAATTAATTTTTCTTTCCGGCTCTCCTGAACTTGAGATAAAAGCAGGTATTCCTACGGGGAGATTGTCAGGTATTGTAAATCATGAAGTACCTTCATGGATCAAAACAAACCAATTGCCATCCTATGATACCAATATCATTGACGACTGGGAAGAAAAACTTGATAAAATTGTTGAAGAAACCTATAAAAAAGATATGCGCCTAATCAGCGGAATTCCTCCCTGGGTGCAAATGTATTACGAAAGAATCCTCGAAAAAACAGGTAAATCCAACATTCTGGAAGTTTTCCCAAATTACAGTCTCTTTATGTACGGAGGAGTCAATTTTGAACCCTACAGAGCGAAACTGGAGTCTTTAATCGGCCGAAAAATTGACAGTGTGGAAACCTATCCGGCATCAGAAGGTTTTATTGCCTACCAGGACACGCTTGAAGGACCCGGACTTTTGTTGAATACCCGTTCGGGAATCTTTTTTGAATTTATTCCAGTTGAAGACGCTCATAAAAAGGATCCGGTGCGCCTTGATCTCAGCATGGTGAAAACAGGAGTGGATTATGCCCTTGTAATCAATAATAACGCAGGCCTTTGGGGCTATAGCATAGGTGATTGCGTCCGGTTTGTGTCTTTGAATCCGTTCCGTCTGATTGTATCAGGAAGAGTGAAACATTTTATCTCTGCTTTCGGTGAACATGTCATCGGAAAAGAAGTTGAAGAAGCTCTCATGGGCGTATGCAATCAACACAACATCAGAGTGATTGAATTTACAGTGGCACCTCAGGTTTCTCCTCCTGAAGGCGGAAGTGCCTATCATGAGTGGTTTATCGAATTTGATGAAATACCGGAAAACCCTGAAACTTTTTCCAAAGAAGTTGATCAAGCTATGTGTATTCAGAACATATACTACGAAGATCTGATTAAGGGCAATATTTTGAGACCACTTAAGATTCGTATTATGAAAAAAGACAGCTTCAGGAATTATATGAAAGATCAGGGAAAACTGGGAGGACAAAACAAAGTACCGAGGCTTTCAAATGACCGTAAAATTGCAGACCAACTTTCTCCTTATCTGATGAATGATTGATGATGAATACCTATCAGATAGTTTTACCTCAATTTGAAGGTCCTTTCGATCTGCTTCTGTTTTTTATTGAAAGAGATGAACTTGACATTCATGATATTCCTATTGCTAAAATAACTACGGATTTCCTGGATTATATCAGGCACCTTGAAAGTCTGAATATTGATATCGCAAGTGAATTTATTCTGGTGGCTGCTTCTTTAATGCGTATCAAAGCTAAAATGCTCATTCCCAGAAAAGAACTTGATGATTTGGGAAATGAGATAGATCCCAGAGGTGAACTGGTACAAAAACTTCTTGAATATAAAAAATATAAGGAAGTTCTACACGAACTGAGCCATATGGAAGATGTCAGAAACGAAAAATTTGTTCGGGGAAATCTGCCCTTCGAATTTAAAGAACTTTCTGAGAAAGCTTTGGTAGATATAGAACTGGAATCTTTGAGTTTATATAAACTATTTCAGACCTTTCAAAAAGTTCTCAAAAGATTTGAAGAAGACTCAAATAAACCTGTCCCAAAAATTGTAAATTACGCCTATTCAGTTGAAGATCAGCAAACCTATATTCGTCAAATTCTTATATCAAATAAACGGATTCCATTTGATAAGCTTTTTTTAACGCTGGAAAACAGAATGCATGCAGTTGTCACATTTCTTGCCTTGCTTGAATTATTAAATCTGCAACAGTTAATTATTATACAGGGTGAAGGCATTAATAATTTTTGGATTTCAAGCCCGAAACAACCCGTTTCAATGTAATGGTTTGTTTCCCAGGAATCTTATGTTTCTTATCAGTCCGGCATATTTAGTTCTTTTTACAGCACTACCTTCAAACAATCTTTGATACATTTCTTCCGTAAGGTTTTCCCATTCTTCTTTTGTTTTTACCAGTAATTCTTCTTTGGGTAAAAAAGCTTCTTCAAGATGAGGTTCGGAAAACCGATTCCATGGACATACCTGTTGACAAATATCACAACCATACATCCAATTATCCATTTTCCCGGCAAATTCTGAAGAAATGTCTTTTTTTAATTCTATAGTCAGATAAGAAATACACTTACTTCCATCCATAAAATAACCTTGGGGACTGATGGCCTCCGTTGGGCATGCGTCAATACATTTTGTACATGTACCACAGTGATCTTTTATTGGACCATCATAGTCAAGTTCAATATCAAGTATGATTTCACCTAAAAAAAACCAGGAACCCATTTTAGGGTTTATCAGTAATGTATTTTTTCCAACCCAACCCGATCCGTTTCTTCTCGCCCAGTCACGTTCCAGTACCGGAGCTGAATCTACAAAAACTCGACCATTTACTTCTCCCACTTTTTTTATTATGCTCAGAAGTAATCCTTCCAGTTTTTTCCTAACTACTTTGTGGTAGTCTTTTCCATACGCATACATTGATATTTTTGGTGCTTTCGGGTCCTTTTGTTTTACAGGATTAAAATAATTATAACACAAGGAAATAACACTTTTTGCACCGGGAACCAGCAATCTCGGATCTACTCTTTTGTCAAAATGATTCTCCATATAAGTCATCTCACCTTGATAGTTTTGTTTAAGCCACTGTTCCAGTCTGAAGGCTTCAGGGTCCATAAACTCAGCCTTCCCTATGCCTATTGACATAAAACCTTGTAGTAAAGCTTCATTTTTTATAAAATGGGTAAGACTGGATTTTGAATTCATAAGATTTTCTAAAAAAAAAGGGTTACTGACGAATCAATAACCCTGATATATTTTATATTTCACAAAAATGATAAATCTTTACATATTACTTTTGGCTTTTCCTGCAATGGCTACACTAAAAGTTACTTCATGCGAACCGTTGTTATAATCCTGCAAAGGATTTGAGGAAGTATTGTAACTGTAGTAAAAGTGAAATTTATCAATACTGGCACCGACCAAAAATCCTAATCTCTTATCAGCCCCGACAGTATAGGAAATTCCACCTGTAAATTTTTCTTCAAGAAAAGAAACATTTAAGTTTAAATCGAGATGGGTTGGTACATTGGCCAGATTCTTCAGGAATACAGATGGTTTAAAAACTACATCTGCCTGAGTGGCTTTGATATCATACCCGGCATGAAAAATAAATCCAACATTTCTGTCTTCTGACGTAGAATTAGATCCTGAATCATTGATTCTGCTACTTATTAATGAAGGCAAAACCAAACCATATGATAATTTTTTCCTGTAAATACCGTAAATACCCACTGAAGCATCAAAATACTCCGTTCCTGCTAATGCAGGAACAACTCTGGGATCAGAAATGATGGAAGGATCAGTTATTGAACCTAATCCATGTTTAATATATTCCCCCGACAAACCAAAGCCTATCTGATTATTATCCCCAACTATCGTATAACTTGCACCGGCCATTGCTTTTGTAGTTTCTAGTAATCCAAAATTGTCCCGCAATACCAAAACCCCTAAACCCAACCGATCAGCTACAGGTCCGTCATATGCCATCGTGATGGTACTGGGAGCATCATTGATTCCTGCCCATTTTCTTCTGTAATTGACCAAAATGTTGTGCTTCATCTTTGATCCGTATACAGCCGGATTGATTAATTGAGGATAAATATTTGATTGCGTATAGATATATCTTTCATCAAAATATCTGGATTGACCAAAAGCTGTAAAACTTATAAATCCAATACAAATGATGAGTAACAATTGAAATCTTTTCATCTCTATTTTACTTTTATTCTTCAAAATGTCCATTACTGCTTTTTTTTAGGTTTGATTATCGGAGAATAGTAAGGGTACCGTTAAAAACTTCTTTATTACCATTACCGTAATTCACTTCATAAATCCAGATATACCCGCCTTCGTTCAGCAAATTTCCGTTATTATCCTCTCCAATAAATGAATTGTCATAACCGGTTTTATTATATACCAGTCTGCCCCATCTGTCATAGATAGCCAGAGTTCCCAACAAATCTTCAGAACATGTAATTATGAAGAAGTCGTTTTGTCCGTTTCCATCAGGGGTTAAAACCAAAGTACCTACTCCGCAAGGACCAGGTTGTGTACCACAATCCAAAATATCAAGATTATTCAAGGTGATTTTGCAATTGTTGGCGTCAGTCACTGTAACTCCATATATTCCTGTTCCTAAGTCTTCATGAACATTAGTTGTGCTTAATCCTGTTGACCAATTATATGTGTAAGGTGCTGTTCCGCTGTTGTTTACATCTATTGTTATACTACCGGTTTCTAAACCGGGTTCTGTACACTCTATCGTCGGTGTCCCGGCAATGAGTCGTGTTGGTGTTGTCATCACAATATTGGCAACTGTAGTGGTTCCTGCCACATTAACGGCATCAACAGTATACGATCCTGCACACAAAGCATCAAAAACAAAATTTCCATTTGCCGTCAGGTTTATTTCCTCCACCACCAATGTTCCTCTTTTAATAATCAGTTTTACAGGAAGTGTTCCTCCTGCAAGCGTACCAGATATAACACCGGTACAATTTCCGTTACAATCAACTCCGAAACCATTGTAGTTTGAAGTGACGCCTACCGTTTGAAGAACAGGTTTAACAGCCGGACCTGATATTTCTTTAACTACAAGGTTGGAAACCACCAAAGTACAGTTATTAGCATCTGATACCGTGACATTATATGTTCCAGGACTAAGATTGGTAGCTGGGTTTGTATTGGGAGCAATTTGAGTTGCTGTGCTCTGCCATGTTATGTTGTATGGGCCTGTTCCTTCCCTAGGTATAAGTGTTATTGAACCGTTGTTTTGTCCTTCGTTGGCATCAACTATTGTAGAACTAACTGTTACAGCGGAAGGCTGGCTGATAGTGACGGAAACTGTAGCAACATTTGCCGGCGTGGTTGAATCGGTGATGGTGACAGTATAATTTCCTGCTGAAAGATTCATTACAGCCCCTGTAATATTATAGGGTGGACAACCACCACTTGGCGAAACTGTTATGGTTCCGTTATTTCCTCCGAAACAGGAAACGTCCGTATGAGTGGCTGTTGCCGTCATTTCAGTTCTGGTGTCAGTGATAACATACGTTTGCGTTCCTGTACAACCTCTGATATCCGTGACTGTCAATCTGTAAGTTCCGGCATCAAGGTTGGTAAGATTGGAAGTATTTCCGACATTAGGATCCCAGGTATATACATTGAAAGGTTGAGTCCCCCCGGTAATTCCGGTGACATTAATTGCGCCTTTACCGCTACAACTTACATTGGTAACGCCCGTTGCAGGTATATTGATTCTGTCTGCCTGACCAACATTGGCTTGTGAAGTACACTGTGATTGACTATTACAAATCAATTCAAGAGTATATGAACCGGATGCCACGTTGGCAAGATTACAATCACTTAAATTGGCAGAAGATTTTATGATAACCCCCTGACTGTTTTTCCACACACACATACAATTGGTTGATCCCGATGCTGGTGTTACCGTTGCACTTACTGCTCCGTTATTTCCACCAAAACAGGAAACATTAGTAACACTATTAATGGTACAAGTTCCTGTCGTAGGACATTTAATTGAAATCTCACCATTGGTAATCTCCGTGTCAAATTCAAAATCATTATTGCTACCGGATATTCCCACCACTTCTATTGCCAAGGGTGTACCTACTATCTGAACGGCTGATTTTGTATCACAGTCTCCTATCAGCTCAAAACAAATCTGAAATATTTTATGATTATCTGGAACAGAAACCACGGAATTATCACCTGTGTTCCAGGAAAGATTTACACTTGTTTGATTGTTATTTGAAAATGAAGCCTGACTCAAACCTTTTAAATCATACATGCCCGTGGATACATATTTCAATACTGCAGGATTCCATGTAAACGAAAACTGCATATTCCGGATGTTTTCGAAATCATCAACTCTTACATCCAGACAAACGGTTGAACCTTTATTCCCCATGGCAGTATTCAGTTTTAACTTAACAGGTGGTGGAGGATCATCACAGGTTATTAATACGGTGCCCGCTTTTACACAAAATGGTACAGAAACGATGGTACCCCCCATGTCTACTGCCCAGTCCATTTCCGGAACCGGCAATTTACCCATACATACTCTTGCTGTATCAACACAAGCAGACAATACTTGAAAAGTGATTTCAAAAACAACGGAATTGTCAGGTGCTGTCAAAGGAATACTTCCTGTGTTAAAATAACTGTAACGGATTTGCCCATTGGGAATCGCATTTGGAAATTGGATACTTAATCCTGATCCGGTTAACAATGTAGAATTTACACTTACAAATTTCAGCTGCAAGGTATCCCACGAAAATGTACCCTGACCACCTTCAATATTTTTGAAATTTTTAACTCTGAAAGGCACTTTGACATTTGATCCCGTTTTGGCTTTAATAGTATCTCCTGCAAAAGACAGGTTGCCGGGATTCTGACAAGGGACATCAGGACATGGATCTGTAGGATTGGGGTTGGTTCCCATTACTTTTACTGATCCTTTTACTGAAGTAACATTCGGATTTACAGTAAAATTGGCATTAATAAATTCGATGGTCAATGGTGTGCTCGTCATGGACACATCAGATCTGGTACCAACTCCTCCCAAAACATTAAAGACAACTGAAAACATTCTGGTTCCGTTAGGAAGGGTTTTTGCTGCAAGATTTCCATCACTCCAGGAAAAAGTAAGCTGTCCCTTTTTTGTGGTCCCTGTACCGGGAAAATTAAAATTATTACCTGGAACCGGACTTAGGTTGAGCGTTGTATTTAAATTAGAAACAGAATTTACACTGAGAACCAATGAGTCGTAATTGATAGAAAATTGTGCTCCCACAAGATTTGTGAATCCATCTACTGTAAAATCAACAGTAGCAGTGGGTGTACCGGGAGCCACTTCAACATTGGCAATTTTAACAACTATCTGAGCCTGATTATTCTGAATTAAAACGATCAGAGATACCAATAATGCAAATATAAATTTCCTCATAAGAAGAATTATTTAGTTTATGTAAATAAAGCGCAAAATTAAAGAATATATGTCAAATTAACGAAAATTAAAACAATATTCTATATTTTTAAACGAAAATCAAAAGTATTTCGTATTCGTAATAAATTTTTATAAAGAGCATTGGAATTGATTATAATGTATTTTTTCAAATACTTACATAGTTTTTTAAAACTAAAACCTATAATCAAATTCTTTCAACCACTGATTGTTACTCAATAATTGAGCCAAACGTAAAAATCAAGGGGACAATAGATAACTTTTGCTTTTCAGTTTACAAATATACAAATAAATCCCGATTGTCAACTTAAAGAATTATATATTTTTTGTCAATTCAGCGATTTATTACTCAATTTCAAAGAAAATTTTATCATCATGGTGATTCAACCAATATATTTTATCAATTTTGTACTTTAATTTAAACATTTTGGTCCACTATATTTCAAGATTGGTATCGTTTCTATTTCATCCGATTTTTATGGTGTTTTATATGCTGACGTACCTCCGTATGTCACTTCCTGAATATTTTATAACCCCGGACCCCAGGCAAAAGACATTTATCATTTTATCGTTTTTAGCCCTGTCTGTTATGTTTCCCCTTTTCGGAATCGCGCTTATGAAAATGCAGGGTCTTGTTAATTCATTCGATTTAAAAACTAAAAAAGAAAGAATCGGACCACTTATTCTTATAGCCGTTTTTTATTTATGGCTGTATGTGAATATCAGACAAAACACCCTCATTCCGGATATGATGTCCTCTTTTGTTCTCGGTTCCGTCATTGCTGTTTTTTTGGGATTGTTTCTCAATAGTTTTTCCAAAATATCATTACATTGTATTGGAGTCGGAGGGTTGACAACTTCCATGTTTTTTTTGTACAGTATTTACCCTTTTTCCACCATTGATATTGTTTTGCCATTACTTGACACCGGCTTCAGCATTTCAAATGAATTGATACTTTTTTCAGTTTTACTTTTAGCCGGATTGATCGGAACAGTCAGACTTTTGACAAAAGCCCATCATAATGAGGAAATTTATGGCGGTTATCTTGTCGGAATATGCAGTCAATTGGTCGCACTTCAAATTTATTATTAAATTAAAATCAATATGGAAGATACAAAAAAACTAATTCTTGAATTCTGGGATGACAGATCTTTGTCAAATTCTGAAATCCATCGTGAAGCTGTGCTCGAAACACTTGAATGGCTGGATAAAGGTGTAGTCAGAGTTGCTGTTTGGGAGGGAGATACCTGGAGGGTTTTTGAATGGATTAAAAAAGCGGTGTTATTATATTTTGGTATTCAAAAGATGGAAACTTTTGAAATCGGTCCTTTGGAGTTTTACGATAAAATTCCTCTGAAAAAGAATTATGCAGCCTTAGGTGTCAGGGTAGTTCCTCATGCCATTGCAAGATATGGAAGTTTTATTGAAAAAGGTGCCATTCTCATGCCTTCCTATGTAAATATTGGAGCTTATGTCGGTGAAGGAACCATGGTAGACACCTGGGCGACAGTAGGCAGTTGTGCTCAGATAGGCAAACATGTTCATCTTTCAGGTGGCGTGGGTATAGGAGGTGTTCTCGAACCACCTCAGGCCAGTCCCACCATCATTGAGGACAATTGTTTTATTGGTTCAAGGTGCATTGTAGTCGAAGGTGTCAGGGTCAGGAAGGAAGCTGTGCTCGGTGCCAATGTTGTCCTGACCCAATCTACAAAAATCATTGACGTGACGGGCGAAACACCTGTTTATTATCAGGGAGAAATTCCGGAAAGATCAGTTGTCATTCCGGGAAGTTACACCAAAGAGTTTCCGGCTGGTTCCTACCAGGTAAATTGTGCGCTTATTATCGGAAAAAGAAAAGCTTCAACAGACACAAAAGTTTCTCTTAATGAGGCATTGAGGGATTATCATGTAGCGGTCTGATAGATAATTTGGTTTGTTCAGCTTAAAAAAGCAGAATTTTTCTTTATTGATGGTGAAACAAGTTTTTGGAGAATAAAACACTTTTACATCAGGAATTTTTATGTCATCAAGGACTATAAACCTTGATGGTTGGTAATAAAACTCAAAACATAAAGGTTTGTTAAAGATTGTTTGATATACAACAGATGATACTTTATCATTGTATACAAACGGTACAAACTAACCCATCATGGACACGCTCCAATATATGCCAAATATTCCGGCAGCAAAAAGTAAACGAATCGTCATCATTGGAGGAGGATTTGCCGGAATGAAGCTTACTTTCAAACTGGCAAACACAGGATATCAGGTAGTCTTAATTGATAAAAACAATTATCATCAGTTTCAACCCTTGTTCTATCAGGTGGCAACTGCCGGCCTGGCACCCGGTGATATATCTTTTCCATTGCGGAAAGCATTCAAAAGTGAAAAAAATATTCACGTACGAATGACTACTGTATTGGAAATTCATCCTGACCAAAATGAAATATCTACTCTTGCCGGCAAACTCAGTTATGATTATCTCGTTGTGGCTGTAGGGGGTGATACTAATTATTTTGGCAATAAAAACATTCAGGAAAATGCCATACCCATGAAGTCAGTCTCAGAAGCGCTCTTTATCAGAAATAAAATTATTTTTAATTATGAAGAAGCCCTCAATATAGGTGATAAATATACCAGGCAAGCATTAATGTCGGTCGTTGTAGTCGGAGGCGGTCCTACAGGTGTTGAACTCGCTGGTGCATTGGCAGAAATGAAAAGATTTGTTTTGCCCAAAGAATATCCTACCCTTGATTTCAGCCAAATGAATGTGTATCTGCTGGAGGCCGGAAACAAACTTTTAAATGGAATGTCTGACAAAGCATCAAAGATGGCCCTGAGATTTTTGGAAGAGCTCGGTGTAAAGGTATTTCTACACACCGCCGTACAGGATTATGACGGAATCAATATTTTGCTTGCTGATGGTTCAAAACTTCAATCCACAACATTGCTCTGGGCAGCAGGTATTAAAGCCAACTTTATTCCTGGTCTTGGAGATAATATAATAGGTCGTAGTGGCAGGTGGAAAGTGAACGAATTCAATAAGGTTGAAGGCTATGACAATATTTTTGCTATCGGTGATCTGGCAATCATCTCTACTGAAGAGTTCCCGAACGGTCATCCCCAGGTCGCTCAGGTGGCTATTCAACAGGCAACCGTTTTGGCAAATAACCTGAAATCAGAACTCAAAAAAAAGTCCTGGAAACCGTATAAGTATCATGACAAAGGTTCCATGGCCACCATCGGGAAAAAACTGGCAGTTGTTGATCTTCCGTTTATCAAATTTCAGGGATTTATTGCCTGGTTAGTCTGGCTCTTTGTACACCTGATGGCTATTGTGGGCGTAAAAAACAAACTTAACGTATTTATGAATTGGGCATGGAATTATTTGTCTCTCGACCCTTCTTTGAGATTATTAATCCGTCCAAAACCGGTAAGGCAGGAAAAAGAAGGTTCTCCTTGGAAATAAAATTCGTTTTTTATTGTGAAAAAGCGCTGAATGATCAACTTGAACTGCAGAATTCAGTTCTTATTTCTATCGTTAAAATGGGTACATTTTAAGAATGACCGATTTTATTACCCGTACAATTCATATTTGATCTGATCTCTTCTCACTTTTTTGCGCAGCAATAACAATTCTACCGCCTGGTCAATCATTTTTGACCAACCGCACAAATAAATCAAAGCATCATCAGGAATATTGTAATCAGGGTTCATATAAACCTCATGAACATATCCATGAATAAATCCCGGTTTTTTTTCACGGGATAATGTTATACTATACGAAAATTCGGGATATCTTTTTGAATAATATTCCAATTCATCGCCGTATAAAATATCTTCTTCTTTTCTGGTACCGAAAATGAGATGTATTGGCGGAATAAAAGCATCCCTGGAAAATAAATCCTGAAGCATACTCCGAAAAGGAGCAATTCCGGTTCCGGTAGAAATCAATATCAAAGGTCCGGTATTATTTTCAGGCAATACAAAACCACCATCAGGACCCTTCCATTTAATGATGTCACCCTTTTTCACCACATCATGAAAGTAACAACTTCCAAGACCGTCTTCAAATCTGACAATACAAAATTCAAGAAGATTTTTTTGATTCGGAGCATTGGCAATACTATAACTTCTCCATCTTTGGTATCTTTTTTCACCTAAAGGCAAATCCATGGTAACAAATTGTCCGGGAAGAAAAGAAAATATTTCTTCTTCAGACACTTTAAGTACAAATTCCTTAGTCTGAGGTGATAATGTTTTAATCGAAATGACTTCTGATTCGTACCACTTTGTCGGCATGGTATATAAATTTTATTCTTTATTGGCCAATTGCCCGCAGGCTGCATCAATATCTTTCCCTCTGCTCCTCCTTATGGTAACTGTCACATCCAGATTCCTGAGAGCCAGACCAAAAGCATCGGTTTCTTCCATCGCAGCTCTTCCGAAAGGAAGGCCTTCGACAGTATTATACTCTATGATATTCACTTTAACAGGAAATTTACGACAATGTTTGGCCAGATTTTTGGCATCCGACATACTTAAATTGACGCCATGCAGTGCTACATATTCAAAGCTGATCCTGTTTTTTGTGTGCCTGTAAAAATACTGAAGAGCTTCCATCAATGCCTCCAGATTGTTATTTTCATTGATAGGCATGATTTCATTTCTTTTCATATCATCTGCCGCATGTAGTGACAAAGCAAGGTTGCACTTCACACCATCATCGGCAAGCTTTTTAATCATTTTCGAAATACCTGCTGTGCTAATCGTAATTCTTTTGGGAGACATTCCCAAACCGGAAGGAGAAGTAATGTGTTCTATACTTTTTAGGGTAGCTTGATAATTGAGAAGCGGCTCCCCCATTCCCATATAAACTATGTTTGTCAATGGATGTCCAAAATGTTCGCGGCATTGTTTATTGACTAAAACCACCTGATCTACTATTTCCGCAGCACTCAGATTTCGCACTCTCTTCATTAATCCCGTAGCGCAAAATTTACAGGACAAACTGCAACCTACCTGGGTTGATACACATACCGTATAACGATTATCATCGGGTACAGGTATCAATACGGATTCAATCTTGTTTCCATCGTGCAGGATAAAACGTGTTTTGATGGTACCATCTGAACTCTTCTGGTATTTGTCAACTTGAATGGGAAGAATTTCAAAATGTTTTTGCAATTCATCCCTGAGCTCAAATGATAAATTAGTCATCAGATCAAAATTTGTGGCTGATTTTTCCCACAACCAGCTATAAATCTGTTTTGCTCTGAATTTCGGCAATTTCATGTTGACAATCCATTCTTCTATTTCAGAAAAATCAAGTTTGCGAATGTCAACTTTTGCCGTAGCCGGCAGATCTATGATTTGTTTATCTATTATTTCCATAAACTAATGAATGGTAAATCGTACATATTTGATGGTTTTACCGACTTCCAGATGAGCTCGTTCATAATAAGTTTTATAGGAAAGTTCATTAAATTTTAATTCAGATGCGTAAATATCGTCATTTTGATACAATATTTTTGCATTTTCCCATTCCAGCAAGGTTTCAAGTGTAAATTGATATAATCCTTCGTCATCCGTTTTAAGGTTAATGATACCTCCTGGTTTCAGGAGATGTACATATCTTTTTAAAAATGCTTTTGAAGTAAGTCTTTTGTTTTCTTTACTGCCTCTGGTAAAAGGGTCAGGAAATGTTATCCATATTTCGTCCACTTCCTCTGTTCCGAAAAACAAATTTATTTGTTCTATCCTGGTGCGAAGAAAAGCCGCATTTGTAAGTTTTTTATCACTTACATCATTGGCTCCTTTCCAAATCCTTGCTCCCTTTACATCCAGGCCCATAAAATTTTTTTCAGGATATACTTCAGCAAGTGCCACTGTATATTCACCTCTGCCACAAGCCAATTCCAGAATTAACGGATTATTGTTTTTAAAATGTGCTGAAACCCATTTACCTTTTAAATCAACAAGTTCCGTTTCATAACGAAACAAACCAGGATTTTTAGGGTCTGGATTTTCATAAACAAAGTCAAATGACCTAATCTCACTGAATTTTTTTAATTTGTTCTTTGCCATAAAAAGTTTAAACGATATAACATAGAGTATGCAGATATCTTATTTAAGGTTTTTTATTTTCGTTGTTTTCTATTTTACGGTATATTTTTTCATTCATCCACCACTTTATAGTTCCATATCCTAAAATACCAGCAAAAACCATGGTCAGCATTTGTTCAAAAGCCCTTTGATTCAAATAAACTTCAGAAAAACTTTTATCATTTAAATACCAAAGATTAATGATGACAAATACAGCAAAACCAAACCCTGCACCATGAACAAGAGCATACCTTATTCTGCCACCATTTCTGATTGAATCCCATCTTTCTTTAAACCTTTTATCACTGTCGTTCATAATGTATTGGTATTAAAGCGCAAAATTAGTCTTTTCTGACTTGACAAAAAGCAGAAGATAATGTAAAAAAGATAGTCCAAGAGGCGTTTTTCTGGGCCCATAAAAAAAAAGCAGATGCTAAAATCGACGACACCAAACGTATCGTCTATTTAGGACTATTTTTTATTAATAATAAAATATTAATACTTAATATCAAATTTGTAATTGTCTTTGTTGTCGGTTGTGGTAACATTTATTTCTTTAACTTCAATAAGGAAGTAAGTATTTTTATGTAGAACCATTAAGAAATCACCTACAACAATTTTTTCACTGATTGAAAATGTTGCGCCACCTTTGTCCCAAAGAGTAACTAATTGTTCTTTTGTAATTATATCCGCAAAAGTAAAGTTTTCTGCTACTCCATTCTGGCCCTTTTTAATATATCTCAAAACCGATCCGTTGAGGCTTCCGACTTTTTGTTTCCAGGTTCCGGTAACTGTTGAAGAACTGTCAATACCCATATCTCTGATCTGAGAATTTACATCGCTAGCAGAAGTTCCTGTGCCTTCTCCTGTTAAAAGGTTCAGGCCACCAAATCCTACAGGACCTGACTGATTGAACAGAACACCCGTCAAAGTGGTAACCAGTGTACCAGCCACTGTTATTTTCAGAGATTTTGTAGTAATTGTTCCTTCTGTATCAGTTACTGCAAATGAGTAAGATTTTGTTCCCTGAACAGTACCCGCATCAATGGTAATAACATAGTTGAAAGAAGAAGTATTTGCACCTGAAAGAAGAATCGGGTTGGCAAAAGCCGGACTTCCATCAATTTCAATTCTGCTCAATTCAACCTTAGAAGATTCCTCATTAATAGTTAAGGTCTTCATTTCATTATCTCCTTTTAGGGCTTTCAGATTAACCGTAAATGTTCCGCCGGGTACAACCTCTGCATCACCTGTAAGATATCCTGCTCCTGCCTCGAAAGAAACGACAGCGCCCTCAGTTGTTTCATCTGTACAAGATGTAAAAAATAGCATTCCAATAATTGCAAAAGTTAAAAACTTTAAAGAAAAACTTAATTTCATATTTCAATATTTTATGTTTGAATAATTAATTTACTAGGCAAAGATATCACTTATATAAGACGAACATTATGACTCGATACCACATTAACAATAGATTAATTTTTACTAAAAAAGTCAATCCGATATTTTTTTGCCATGGTAATAGGTAAACGATAAATAATCATGAAGTGTATCAAGATTTTTATTATTTATTTTTCCCGCGGCGATAATATGACCGGAAAATACCATCTGCATTTCTTTAAGTTCAATTCTGCCTTCCCAGGCTGTAGGCTTTCCACCCGAACTCAATATAAATGAAACTCCGGGAACTCCGTTAAGCTTTTTTATTTCCCCGATAAGGTCTGAACACATATCAATAGCCTTATGAACAGTAACAGGTATTCCTTTCGAAGCTTCTGTAATTTCACGTATTTGGTTAATATTTAATTTGTTATCATTTGTGCACGCCCCAAAAACAAAACCATTTATACCCTTCAATTTTGAAAATAATTTGACTTCATTTTTCATTATTTCCATTTCTTCGTCATTATAAATGAAGTTTCCCGGACGGCACCTGATCATGACTTTTACAGGAATAAAAATGTTTTTTAATAACTCAGTAGTCAAATTAACATCCGGAGTCAATCCATCTTCAGAAAGGCAGTAACACCATTCAAGCTGATCTGCACCGTTTTTTTGAGCTACAAGCGCATCCGAAATATTATCAACACAAGCTTCTTTTATTATCAAAGTCTACTCAACCAACAGTTTAAAACCAACTCCATGAATGTTATCAAGTTTGATAGTTGGATCTTCACTTAAATATTTTCTTAGTCGGCTTATAAACACATCCATACTTCTACCTAAAAAGTAATCATCCTCACCCCATAATTTTTCAAGAATAAGACCTCTTTTGACGACATTGTTTTTGTGGTCCAATAACATCTTTAAGAGATCGGCTTCTTTTTGTGTAAGGTTTCTTTTTGATTCGCGAATCGACAAAGTGAGATTTCTGTAATCAAAAACATATAACCCTATTTTATGTACATCATTGACTGGAACCGATACAAATTTCCTTTTCAAAAAAACCTCAATCTTGAGGATAAGTTCTTCAATGCTGAATGGTTTTGTCAGATAATCATCTGCTCCGAGTCTTAATCCATAAATTTTATCTTCTTTTAATGACTTGGCCGTCAGAAATAGTATCGGAACATTAGGATCTGCAGCCCTGATTTTTTGAGCAAGTTCAAAACCATCCATTTTTGGCAACATGACGTCCAGAATACACAAATCAAAAGTATTATTATAAAATGTTGTAATGGCAGATTCCCCATCCATACAGTGTTCCACATCATAACCATTCAATTCAAGGTTGTCTTTGGTGACAAAACTTAAAGTTTCATCATCTTCCACATATAAAATTTTTGGTTTTTCTTTTTGCATATCTTCATTTAACGCACGTAAATATAAAATAGTTTATCATAATATGTGTTCAATTTTATAATTTAAATTTAAATTCAGGAATATCAATTGTAAATGTTGTGCCTTTGCCTAACTCAGAATCTACTGATATCCACCATCCATGTGCCCTGCATATATTTTTTACATAAAACAATCCCAGTCCGAAACCTTTTACATCATGTTTGTCACCTGTGGAAACCCTGAAAAATTTATCAAAAAGTTTTTTCTGATCTTCTTCACTGATTCCAATCCCATTGTCTTTACAACTTATAAGAAGATGGTTTTCCTGAAAATGTGTAGACACTTGAATTTTAATATTTTCATTTTTACAATATTTAACAGCGTTGTCCAATATATTACAAATGACATTTACAAAATGTAATTTATCGGTATAAATGTAAACAGTTTCAGTACCCGGCATCCAATCCATCGTGCCATTGGTTACTTTGACATCTTCAGCTTTAATAATGTTTTGTAAAGTCTCATTGAGATCAATCCACTCCTTTTTTAATTCAATGCTGTCCTTTTCAAGACGTGCGATGTTTAACACTTTTTCAACCTGATCATTTAATCTGGAATTCTGTTCCCTGATGATTTGTGCATAACGCGACAATCTTGGGTCTTCTTTGGTTTTTATATCATTTGCAAGTACATCAGAGGCAATTTTTATGGAAGCAATCGGTGTTTTAAACTCGTGAGTCATGTTATTAATAAAATCCCTTTGCAACTCAGACAACCTTTTTTGTTTAAGAATAACCCAAATACTATATAAAAAAAACAAGATAGCTAAAACAGAAAACATGGTAAATATGATGGTTATATTCAGATTGGCCAGTAAAAAATTTTCACGTTTTGGAAACCTGATAACAAAATAATAAACCAAATCGTCAAACTTATAATGTTTGTTTAGTTTTGTTGGTGTCGACTGTTTGTTTTCAAAACTGCAATAATTACCATACACAAGGGCATCATTAAAACAGTCATATATGGCATATTCAAAATCTATATTTAAAGACTGATTGTTTATTTCCTGAAATAAATATTCTTCCAGTATCGGAGGATCAATAGAGCCATTGACATTTACAGCATAATAATTAGATGATTTTCTTTGAATCAGGTTGGTTTTTGGAAGAACGGTAGTGTTATACGCTGCCAGTCTCTGAGCTACTTTCCTCAATACAATATTGACAGATTGGTCAAACTCTTTGTCCTTTATATCCCATGTTTTTAACAACCAGTAAGATTGAATAAACAGGACGCCTATGATAGACATACCTCCAAGTAGTATAAGTCGTCTGATCAGATAATTAGGCATAATACAAGATTGTTATCAACAAACACATTACAGAGTCATGTAGTTTATTGAATTTAAGGATAATAATCAATTCATTCCGAAAGGTAATTAAAAAAATATGGTCAACTATGATAAAAGTGTATCAGACCATTTAATAATTTTCTTGCAATTCTATGATTTCGAGAGCTTCTTCTACATCTTTCTCCTGAACTTTGATGGCAATATTTATAAGGTTCGGAAAGTTCATTGAGTTTTCACGAACGGGAAATGTAATAATTCCTGCCGCATGAAGTGCATTGATGATAATATCCGCCAATACAGGATCATGATAATTTCTTATGGTTATGTAACGGCTTTCACTCATACAAACTGAATTATATTTGTGAAAACAACATGAACAAAAAAATAGTTCCTTTACCTATTTTAAACTTCAATTTTAGGTTTTCGGTTAGTTTTCCAATCTTTAAAATGTATGGACCTATAATAAAAAACCCCGGCTTACCGGGGTTATAGGAAAATTTAACTGTTGCCTTAATTTAGTCTTTACCGAGGTTGTTTAATTTTTTGGTAACCTCTCCAACCACATTTTTCTGACCATCGATTTCTTTTGTCTTATTCTCCTGATCAACTACGTTTTGTTCAATATTTTTTTCTGCTTCCTTTATCTTTTCTTTTGCTTTTTCTATGTCTTCATGATAATCTTCATTTTTCTTCTTTAGTTTGGTTAGTTCTTTTTCAAGTTTTTCTAAATTTTTTTCTTCATCTTTCAACTCTTCCTGAACTACAACCCTCCGGCATTCAATATAATAGTCTTTCATAAAAGTTTTAATACCATCCGATTGTTTCTGATGTTCCTGACTATTTACAAAAGCACCTCCCAAATCAACCCAAAAATAAGTTGTTGCCATTCCTTTTCCCTCTTCAAATTTTGCATAAATGTCAACTGGAGATGAACCATTAATTCTTCCAGCTTTACCTGCCATCATAAAAAACTCTCTTGCTTTTTTATTCTCCTGTAGTTTTCCGAATTCTTTCACCATTTTTTTAAACACTTCTTCCAGAATTTTTTTACTGGCACCCTCGACATCAACACTGTATGCGTTTTGGGCACCAAGACTCATGGAGACTTTTTTTTCAGCTACGTTTTGAGCGAGACTATAATAACTAAAGATAAAAAAACTAAAAAAAAGAATTCCAAATTTTTTCATTTTATATATTTTTATAATGTGATTGGTGATTAAAAATTTTTATAAAATTTAGACGTAATTATTTTGTAAAAGTACAATTATAAACCTATTTTTACCTTTTTTTTAACAAAAAATTAATTAACAAATAATAATATTATATTTTTCAATAATATGTATTATATTTGACCGTCAATCTAAAAACCGTGATTTTTACAAAATTATATTCTTGGATACTAAGTATTGGTTTATTCAGTTGTTTTACACTTTTCCCTTTTGAAAGTTTGCTGAACCCAACGTCTGGTATAAAAAATAAGTTTGAGACTGCAGATCCGGTTTCTGAAGACTACAGAAATAAAATATCTTCTCTTTATTCTCAATTTGAATTGCAGTGCAAACAAAAAATGGCCGAATCCTCCTGTGTAGGTCTTTCGATTGGTGTCATTCATAAAGGTAATATTGTATTAATGGAACATTTCGGATCCAAAGTTAAAGGAACCGGCCAGGAAATAAATGATGAAACGGTATACAGAATCGGCTCTGTATCCAAGGGATTTGCTGGGGTATTAGCTTCTAAATTAATTCAGGAAGGAAAATTTAAACTTACAGACCCTGTTAATAAATACATTCCTGAGTTAAAAATAAAAACAAAGTCCATAATGGACACCATCACGATCAGGGATATTTTATCTCACACTACCGGTTATATTCAACATGCTTTTTCAAATCTGGTGGATGATAATATATCTATGGACAGGATTATTCAGGCAATGAACAGGTATCCCTTGAAAGATAGAGTGGGAAAAGTTTATAATTATCAGAATGCAACATTTGCTTTGATTGAAAAAGTAATTGAAAATACAACAGGACTGACTTATGAGGAAGCATTAAGGGAATATATTTTCAGCCCACTTGGCATGAATAACTCCTCTGCATCTTATGAAACTATGACAAATTGCACCAATAATTGTGTGGGACATAAACCGGCAGGGAGACACAATAATTTTATTACCACACCTTTGAAGCCCCATTACTACAATGCTCCATCTGCAGGTGGTATCAACTCCTCTCTGTCTGATATGGTTTTATGGTTAAAAGCCATTATGGGTTATCAACCCGATGTATTGAATGAAGAAGTAAGGATGAGGGCTTTTTCGCCGTATGTCTTTACCACCAATGCTCCTAAATATTTCAACCGCTGGAGTAATTTACAGGAAAGTGCTTATGGTCTTGGATGGAGAATTCTGAGGTTTGATAACAGGGTTTTAGTCTATCACGGTGGACTTGTTAATGGTTTTCGTGCGGAAATAGCGTTCGATCCGGGATCAGAGTGGGGTATGGTCGCTTTATTTAATTCCACGTGTTCATACTGTAACAAAATTGTGCCCACCTTTTTTGAAACCAAAGATCAAATTTTTACAGAAGAAAGTACCGCACTTTCCAATCCTTAATAATAATTTTAGTCATTTTCCCAAATGAATTCATTTTTTCGGCTGAAGGCTTAATACAGTCTCTTCCTTAATTGTTTGTATCTATTCGGGTCTACTCAATTTCGCTTAAAAAATGTCAATTTTTCGTGACTCTTTGGCTATTTTTATCGCAATAGCGCTGCTATTCCGTCTCAAATGCCTCGATTGAAAAAAATTGTCTTTTTTTTAATCTGAAAGCAGACACCTGAATAGTTACATATTTTTTAAAAATACTACTTATAATATTAAAATAATTCATTTCACTATTGTAGTTTTATCACTTATGTTATTTTTGAGGTAAAAATACAACTAATCTTTCTTTATTAATTTCAAAACGTCAAATGTTTGGATATGGATACTAAACCATGGCTTAAAAATTATCCGCCCCGGATTCCGGCTAATATCAATGAAAATGAATACGATAATTTACTTGAGTTTTTTACTGAAGTATTTAAAAAATATAAGTCAAAAAATGCATTTGAATGTATGGGTCAGGTATTAACGTACGGAGAAGTTGATACCCTATCAACCTATTTTGGCGCATACCTGCATTCAAGAGGTTTAAAACCGGGAGACAGGTTTGCACTTATGATGCCTAATCTCCTCCAATATCCAATTGCCGTTTTTGGAGCCCTTAAAGCCGGGTTGATTATTGTAAATACCAACCCACTTTACACCCCAAGAGAAATGGAATACCAGTTTAATGATAGTGGTGTCAAAGGAATATTAATTCTTGAAAATTTTGCTTCTAACCTGGAAAAAGTACTTCCTAAGACACAAATTGAAACCATCATTGTTACTTCAATCGGTGAAATGCATTCATGGTTAAAAGGAGCACTGATTAATTTTACTGTCAGAAATATTAAAAAAATGGTCCCAAAATTTCAAATCCCCAACACTGTTAATTTTATGCATGCTTTGAGGGAAGGCCGGAACTTTGATCTCATTGATTTTGAAAATGGTCCGGACAATGTTATCGTTCATCAGTATACCGGTGGAACAACAGGAATATCAAAAGGCGCTATGCTGACGAATAAAAATATGGTATCCAACATGTTGCAAATAAAAACATGGATGGTTGATCATTTGGAAGAGGGAAATGAAGTCACTTTATCTCCTTTGCCAATGTATCATATTTTCGCTTTTACCGTAAATTGTCTCGCTATGCTGAGTTACGGTGCTCATATGGTACTTGTTTTAAATCCTCGTGATATTCCGTCTGTCATCAAAGAATTTAAAAACCATAAAATAAGTCTTATGACAGGCTTAAACACTTTGTTTAATGCTCTAAACAATCATCCGTCCTTCGCTTCTACTGATTTTTCTAAACTTAAAATTACGGTAGGTGGTGGTATGGCTGTTCAGAAAGCTGTAGCCGACAAATGGAAAGCGATAACAGGGTGCGTTCTTTCTGAAGGATACGGAATGACTGAGTCATCTCCGCTGATTACCGTTAACCCATTAAATGGTACCGGAAAACAAGGGAGTATTGGTTTGCCTGTTTCGTCTACAGATGTACGTATTGTGGATAGTCAGTACAACCCTTTACCTGTCGGTGAAGTAGGCGAAATTCAAGCCAAAGGCCCTCAGGTTATGAAAGGATATTATAATAAACCAGAAGAAACCGAAATAACTATAAAGGATGGCTGGCTATGTACAGGCGACATTGGCTACATGGATGAAGACGGATATTTTTATATTGTGGACCGCAAAAAGGATATGATTCTTGTTAGTGGTTTTAATGTCTATCCCAATGAAATTGAAGGGGTTGTGGCATCCCATCCCAAAGTTCTTGAAGTTGCTGCCATAGGTGTACCTGACGAAAAATCTGGAGAAGTACCCAAATTATTTATTGTTAAAAAAGATGAATCACTAAAGGAAAGTGAGATTATCGCCTTTTGCAAAGAAAACCTAACAAATTATAAAGTACCAAAACATGTGGAATTCAGAAAAGAATTACCAAAAACAAACGTCGGAAAAATTTTAAGAAGAGAGTTGAGGTGATTTTTTATCAACAAAGCTGATTATATATAACAGTGCTTTTCTGAAAATTAAAGTTTATGGTAATTCTCCATTGCTAAGGTTTTTCTTCATGATTCAACTTGGTAACCTTTACGGTTTCAATCTTTGTATCTGAAACCGAAATAATTTCAAATTCAAAATTATCAAGTTTTATAATTTCACCTTGTTCAGGAATACTTCCGTGGGTCATGACAATGTATCCTGAAATTGTTACATACTCTCCTTCAGGAAGGCATATCTCAGGGAAAGTTGTATTTATATATCCCATTTCTAATCTGCCTGAAAAAATATATTCATTGTCAGAAATTTTGGATTCTTCAAAGGCTTCATCATCATGTTCATCTTCGATTTCTCCAAATATTTCTTCAAGTATATCCTCAAGTGTAATCATCCCGGCAGTACTTCCGTATTCATCAACAACTACAGCAATATTTGTTCCTGTTCTAATAAATTTATACATAAGGTCTTGAACATTCATAACCTCAGGAACATAATCCATCTCCATTATTGACTTTTTGATAGAACTTGGATTTTTTAATAATAATTGATGGTGCACGTATCCGACCACATTTTCAATATCGCCGTCTGTTACTACCAATCTGGAATGTTTTGATTCTAAAAATGCCTTTTTTATTTCACCCATATCATCATTTTTGTCTACAAAAACAATTTCATTTCGGGGAATCATACAATCTCTAACTTTGATCAGATTGAGATTCAGCGCATTGGTCAAAATCTCTTTATCAATATCCTTTTCTTCATTTACATTTGTAGCAATATAATGCTCAAAGTCCTGTTTTGTAATCACTGATTCGGACTCAACTTCTGCGTTAGGGTAAAACAATTTGATAAAACCTTTCGAAACTGTAGTCAAAATCCAGGCAGGAGCAACAAGTATAAATTTAAAGAAGTTAATCGGATAGGCCAATTTAAAAATTAACTCGTTTGCATAAATTCTGAAGAGCGTTTTAGGTAAATATTCACCTAAAAGTATAATAATGATGGTTAATATAAAGGTGTTAATTAACCCGATAACTGCAATATTAAATGGTAAGATAGCTGTTAACACCGGTTGTGTAAGACTTGTCATCAGAATTGTGAACATCACCAGAGCAATGTTATTACCAACCAGCAAAGTACTTAGAAAAGATTTTGGGTCATTGTATAATTCAGTAATTATTTTACCTTTTTTTGCATCCTTATTCTTAAAAACTTCAATACTCAATTTATTTGCAGATAAATAAGCAATTTCCACACCTGAAAAAAAGGCTGATAACAAAATAGTAACGATGACTAAAATTATGGTACCCACCATATATAATTTGTAATGTAAGCGGCAAAGATACTATTTTTCACCAAGAAATTCATTACTATTAATTTTCCCCTGAACCTTTTTCTTAATTTCAAATACCGTAAAATTCTGATTCGCCTGAAAGCCAAACCCGTATGTTGTGTCCCCCTGAACAGGATCTGTAACTCTGACTATTTTGTCAGTGTAAACTATTTGTCTGTTTTCATCCCATATAAGCTCAGGGGTTTCAAGTTTTTTATCTTTGTCATAAAACTCCACCCTTCCTTTAGTTGTAATTTTTCCGCTGCTTACTTCTCTTATAGCTGTATTTGCTTCAAGCCAACTAACAGGATTACTGTTTTCACCCATAAATGTGACAAGGATTCCTTTATCAAATATTTCCTTTTCTCTGCCGGGATGTATATGCCTTTCCAATACTGGTGCTGTCAATATCATTTTTATTTTTGCAGAATCGCTGTATATCATTTTTATTCCTTTGCCTTTTTCGACAAAAACATCAATATTTTTTTCCAAAAACTGATCTATCTCCTGTATATCCTTGCAGGAATGTAAAACAATTCCCGAGATACAAAATAATAGTGAATATAAAATGATTGAACTTCTGTATACTTTATTCATCCAAAACGGTCAAATCTCCTGAAAAAGTTGCCACATGCTCATCTATATACCTGACTCTAGCCAACCATGCATACACGCCCTGATCAACCTCTTTACCATTAAAAATTCCATTCCATCCTTCAAGCGTTTTATTAAATTCAAAGGTATTTACACCCTGAAGATTTAAACGGCTATCATACCCTTTATAGACAAGATTTCCCCAACGATCGTATATTTCAAGATACTCAACATATTTTACACTTCGGTTTCCGAAAACATTAAAATAACCATTGGCCGGGTCAATTGCATTTTTTATTTTTATAACATTAGGATAAGCCAGGTTATAATTTTTATTTACCCGGATGGTAACCTCTGCGGTAGCCGTACATCCTAATGTGTCTGTTACGGTAAATATATACGTACTTGTACTTTTAGGAAAAACGGTTGCGAGATATGTAATCGGGTTGAAATCTACAATATCAGCTTCCGGCTGCCAGACCGTTGACCCAATCCCGTTTACACTTTGTATAACCAATCCCTGAATGGTAGTTTCTTCACCCAATTCAATTTCTTTATCTTCAATTGCATCTGCAATGACGGGGGGTGGTTCGTTTATTATCACCACTGTGTCATGTTGGCAACCTTTAATATCGCGAACGGTTAAGTTATATTCTCCGACATTCAGGTTTCTGAAAACATCATTGGTTTGAAAAGTGACACCATTGTCAATGGAATATTCAAATTCCGGACTGCCTCCCTTGATTACAGAAGCAGTTATTTGCCCTTCAGGTATCTGAAAACATCTTAAATCTCTGGGAATTCCGGCTAATGTAAGTGTACTTGTATCTTTACAACACGGTTCAACAAAAAAATCAAGTATTTGGGTCACAAGGCATCCTTTACTACTTTTCACCGTAAGTGCAATGGTTTTATTTCCAAAAGATTGATACAAAATATCATGAGGACCAAAATCTGTTGAAGAAGACGGAACTGACCTGTTTCCGAAAGACCATGAATACGAAACAATAGGATCCGTTAGGGACATAGAATTGTTGATGACCCGTAAGGTTTTATCACATTCGAATTTATTTTGTGCTTCAACTTCAAAATCCACTTCCGGCCCTAAAAAAGTTCCTTCTCCTCCAAATTCAATTTCAAATCCCAGTCCTGAACGTGTATAATTGTTTATAACAAGCAGATAGGATTTTCCTGTTTCCATGGATAATGGAGCAACAAAATTATTATTTCCCGGTGCACAACCTGCCGTTTCAGTAAAATCTGCTTCACCTGACCTTAACCCGGTCGGACCATTACAATCAATCCATCTTGATAATGGTAACGAATTCCCCGCCCCATCACCTTGTGCACCTGCAGCCATACACCTGATGAGAACTCTTGATGAACGACTACAATCATCCAATCCGTTTATCATTTCATATACCGCAAAATCTATATCATCACTTTCAAAATTCCTTCCCCTGTGATTGTTTGGGGTGAGGGTAAATGTCAAAGATCCTGGTTTGTCACATGTCCACTTATACCACGAAGACTGAAACTCAGCTTCAATACAATTACCCGGCTCTATTTCATTTCTGTCCATTCCGCCACCCAATAAACTATCGACTACAAATGGTGACTTATCACATAATATAACCCCGCTTTTACAATCTGCCTGAGGAGAAGGGACAGGTTTAAATTCGTCAATACACAACTTGAAATTACCCTGTCCATCTGTAGAGGATTCAACATAAATCAAGTAAGGCTTCCCCGGAGTTAGATTATCGTAAATAAATTCCACAACGCCTGCCTGGTTTCCGGGAGAACACGCTAAAAATTTATTACAATCATCAAAAAGTAATATTTTAGGTGACCGTATAGTTCCTCCGTTTCCCTGACCAAAAAGTCTGATAGACGCGGCAAAATTTTTGGGTGTGAAAGAAAACCATACTCCGTTTTCCCAGGTTAAAAATACACAGGCATTTTGTGCCTCGGGAAAAGAAGGGTCTGAAGTTGCTCCCACATTTGTAAATTGATTGTCATCCGAACAGTATATTTTATCATAATTTAATTTAATGGCAAACCTGCATTCATCATTTACAGGCTGTGTCATTCCAACGTAACATAAAATGATTAATAAAAAGAGGTAAATCCATATTTTATTAATTTTATATTTTGTTTCATCTTTTTATTTTTTTCTCCGGAATAAAAATTCCCTATTTTAACTTTTCCACAAAAAAAAATCACAAGAATCTGCGATATAAAGTGGTAAACTAAAAATAAACTATATTAATAAACGAACAAGGTAAACACTTTGTACATTAACAAATAAGATTTATTCGCAAACAATAATCCTATTATGATAAGAACACATAATGTGGTATATGTTGTTTAAAAAAGACAAATTTAACGTAAAATTAAGCAAACTGTGTAAGGAAGACATATAAATTGTATTTTTACCGGATTTTTAAAAGACACCATGTTGTATTTAGTTCCTACGCCGATCGGACATTTGGAAGATATTACCTTAAGGGCTATATCAACGCTAAAATCAGTCGACCTGATTTTAGCAGAAGATACACGGACCAGTGGTACAGTTTTGAAACATTATGAGATAACAACACCTGTTTCTTCTTATCACGCATTTAATGAACATAAAGTGCTTTTTTCTATTCTTTCTAAATTAAAAGAAGGAAAAAAAATCGCTCTGATTACAGATGCCGGTACTCCGGGAATATCTGATCCCGGTTTTTTATTGGTAAGAGAATGTGTAAGAGAAGGTATTAAGGTATCTTGTTTGCCTGGACCGGTTGCCTTTATTCCTGTACTTGTATCTTCCGGTTTACCCTGTGATTCATTTTATTTTGAAGGATTTTTGCCGCATAAAAAAGGAAGGCAGACAAAATGGAAGTTCTTATCATCCCTTGAATGTACTTTTGTTTTGTACGAATCTCCTCACCGTCTGATAAAATGTCTTGAAGAAATAAAACAATATTGTGGCGAAGAACGAGAGCTTTGTGTTGGAAGGGAAATAAGTAAAATGTTTGAGGAAATAAAAACAGATTTACCTCAAAATCTTATAGAATACTACACTTTAAAACCTCCTAAAGGTGAAATTGTCATTGTAGTCTCAGGGTTACCATCAAAAAATTAAATTTTGTCTCCATTAAACAACATCTCTTGATTCAGTTTGAAAAATTTTTTCTGGAAAACGGTTTAAAAGTTCTGGTACATGAAGACCATTCAACTCCATTGGTTTGTGTAAATATTGTTTACAATGTGGGTTCAAAAAATGAAGATCCGGATCACACCGGTTTTGCTCATTTATTCGAACATCTGATGTTTGGTGGTTCAAAAAATATTAAAGACTTTGATAAACCTTTGCAATTGGCCGGTGGAGAGAACAATGCTTTTACCAACAATGACCTTACCAATTTTTATGACATCTTACCTTCTGAAAATATTGAAACTGCCTTTTGGCTTGAATCTGACAGAATGCTGGAACTTCAACTGAACCAAAAAGTGTTAAATACTCAAAAACAGGTCGTCGTAGAAGAATTTAAAGAAACCTGTCTAAATGAACCTTATGGTGATTTCTGGCACCATATGAGTGAAATTTCATACAAAAAACATCCGTATCAGTGGCCTACTATAGGTAAAGAAATATCTCATATTGAAAATGCTGCGCTGACACAAGTACAACATTTTTTTCAATCATATTACACTCCTGATAATGCTGTACTTGTCGTAGCGGGAAAAACCAGCTATGCACAGGTAAAAAACCTGGCAGAAAAATGGTTTGGCCCTATTCCAAAGAGAAAAAAAATAGTTTATAATACAATTGTTGAACCTCCACAATCAGAGTTCAGGTCAAAAACGATAAATACAAATGTGCCGCAAGATGCTATATTTTTAGGTTTTCCCATGGCTGGAAGACTGGACAAAGAATATTATGTAATGGACCTTATCACCGACCTGCTGGCCAACGGAAGATCCTCAAGATTTTATAAAAAACTCTACAAAGGGAAAAAAATGTTTAATGCCATTGATGCCTTTGTATCGGGATATGTTGATCCCGGACTTTGTATCATCGAAGGTAAAATTATGCCCGGTTTCACCTTAGAACAGGCAAGGGCGTCAATATGGGAAGAACTCAATTTGATAAAAACAGAAATCATTGATGATAAAGAATTGCAGAGACTCAGAAATACACTGGAAAGCAGCCTCATTTATTCTGAAGTCAGTATTCTAAACAAAGCTGTTTTACTTGCATTTTTTGGTTCCGTGGACAAGGAAGACGAAATCAATACGGAAGCAGACCTTTATCAGGCAATTACACAAGATGATATTATAACCACAGCTAAAAAAGTATTTATTGAAACCAATTGTAATGAAATCATTTATCAAAAAATAGAATAATTCAGTTTCTTATTTCTTTCGTAATAATAATTATTCAAAAATAATCATGACTTGATTTTTATCTACTGCATCACCTTTTTCTACTTTTATTTCTTTTATTATTCCGCTTCCCGGTGATTTTAAAATGTTTTCCATTTTCATCGCCTCAAGACTCATTATATTCTGATTTTCATCGACCTGATCACCCGATTTCACATAAATTTCAAGAACTAACCCTGGCATGGGAGCCTTAATTTCCTTTATTGTATTTGACTTTACCTTCAGAAAGCCCATTTTTTTAATAAGCTGATCAATAGATTCATTTATGTGGACAGAAAAATCATATCCTTCAACATTGATTTTGAAATTTTTGTGATCTGCATCCGAACTTTTTACAACGACATCAAAGATTTTTCCGTTAAACAAGATTTTTAGAAAATTGTCATTTTTTTCAAGAATCAAAATATCTTTATCCGTTTCTGAAATTAAAAGGGTTTCAAAATCTCCTATTTCTATTTCCAAAGTTTTATCCATACTTGCATTTATTGTTTTTCGTTTGCCACTTTAAGTAAAAAATAAGTTTCAAAAATAGTAAAAATAAGATATACCGTAAGAAAAGGAACTATAAAATATTGTGAAGTTGGTTTAACCGTTTTGAAATATATAAGGACAGTGGCTACAGTAACAATCATCTTCAAAAGCATATTTGATATTATAAATGAAATAAACTTAGTACGGTTTGGATGAACTATAATTTTTTTTGCCACTTTAAACACAATAAGTGTCAAACCCAAAAAAATAAAAAAAGAATAAAAGCCTAAGCCAAAAAAACTTTCAATTGAAAAAACTTCCGAATAACAATATAATAATATTAAACTCAGTACTGAAACTAAAGACAAGGATTTGTAAAAATGATTTGACGTCATTTTTCATTTTTTATAAGGTCTATATACAACTTATAAATAAATCCGGTAATCGAAAGAAGTGAGATCAATCCTGTTAAATAAGGTTTGGGGAATTGAAAATAAGCATCGAGTTTCTGTCCTATAAAAATTGATAAAAATATGATGCCGGCCATTTGAAATGCAAGGCCGGTGTATTGGAGATAAGCCGTGCCTACTTTCTTGATTTTCGTTTTATTGTCTTGGTCCTGAGACATTTATTTTGCTTGAGGCATTTCCTTGTTTACAAGGGGTTTTAATTTTTGACCAGCCATAGTGCAATTTCCTGAGAAAACAGCGCCTGGTTGAATACTGATTTTATCTGTTCTTATATCTGCAATTACTGAAGCATTTTCTTTTATCGAAAGTAATTCCCTGATCAGAATTTCACCTAAAAAGTTACCTTCAATGATAGCATTCTGTGCCTGAATTTTTCCTTCAACTTTCCCTTGGGGACCTATAATAACCCTGCCGTTACAATCCAGATTACCTGTTAATTCGCCATCGATTCTTATATCATTGGAAGCAATTATATCCCCGGTGATTTTTGTTCCTTCAACAATACTATTACTAACATTTGTGGCAACAGGATTTGTATTGGAGGAAGATTTATCATTTTTACTACCAAACATAACTTGTCAAATTAAATAACTTAAAAATTTAATGTCTATTTTAAAGTATCTGATTGTTTGATTTGAAAATTACTCATATTAATCGCAATTCATCAATTCAAAAAAACATTATAAATATATAAAATCCCCTGATTAAAGTTTGAATAAAAAATTTAATCAAAGATGTTTACAAAACATTTAATTGTTCCTGGGGGAAACTTTATGTTTTAGGAATTCAATATTCAAAATATCAACATGTCGGAATCATTAAAACCGAGGACAATAGACTCCTCTGTTTTCAGGACCGCAAATATTGTATATCAAAGAAAATTCAAAAGCTCCGTTAAAAGGATTCGCTTGTCTCAATCCAGATACATTTATATCGTAACTAAATCCTATTCCGAAATTTTCATAATTAAATCTTGTTGAAAGTATGAGGGCATCAGAATGTAATGAAGTTTTTTCCTCATCACCGACTTTACCATTCGTTTTTAATCCTACCCTGTACCAGGTTCCGATTTCCCATGATTGATTTGTTAATCTTGATGGCCCCATGGCAAAACGGACATTGGCCCCGGCATTTACCTCTCTGTGAGGTCCCTGGGCAAGAAAGACACCAAAAGGGAGTAAAGAAATTCTTTTTTGCAGAGGATATTGTAAACCAGCGTGAACTGTAAATCTGCTACTTAATTCTGCCGTCTCTGATCCTCCGTTGGATCTGAAAAAACTAACATTTGGTCTGTTGAGATGATGTATAGCTGCACCTACATACCAGTTTGTATAGTCATCAATGACGCTAAACCATAATAATCCTGCTGCCAGATCGGCATATAAAAAATTTTGGTTGGCAATTGGTTCTCCAACTCCTGAACCAGGAGAGGCTATCTGACTTGGCCATCTTAAATCTTCTTCAGATATACTTCTTTGAGTAAGGGCACCATCAGCACCAATCACCAGATAACTGGCTTTTTTTCGGTATCCGGCCATTTTTTTACTGTAAGATAACGAAAGCCTTCCCTGAGTTGTTCCAAATCGGGATGCTCCGGCAACATCACCCCAGATACTTCCACCTATTCCAAAATAGTCCTCCCTTCCTACTGCTATTTTTTGATCGTAGGATGCAGAATATGTATTGTAAGCATTTGCCTTTAATACCGCTGCCCACTGATTCCTGTAATTGACAATCATTCTTGTCTTGCAATTCATTACACCTGTCATCGCAGGGTTCAGATTGAGCGGAGACATATAAAATTGGGTAAAATGTATATCTTGTGATATTGCAATAGTACTAATACTACAAAACAAAAAGATGAAACAAATTTTACAAATACTTCTCATATTCGGTTAATGATTATTGATGGCTAAAAACCTGTATTCTGTTAAGGAATCGTAAAAGTAAGTTTTTTTACTTTTATACAGACCTTATTGTATAATATTTTTTTCCAAAAACTATACCAAAGAGGCAATATATAAAATAATTTTATAATATTTTGATGCAAAGTTTTAAAATAATGTTTTAATTATAATGATTATAATTATTTAAATTCTATTTTAAGTATTCTTTTGAAATAAAATAAATATTTTATTCTGTCTCGTGGAAAACTTTAAAATTTTATTTTTCTTTTTTGTTTATAATTGATTAGTTGCCTGTCCTCCAAATTTTTTTATTAGAATATCATCTGAAACATCGGTTTTTTTAAACAGATTTTTCATATACTTTAATAATATTTCTTCTGACAAAAACTGATCATATACCAGAAATGAAATGATCACCATATTGTCTTTAACAGAAAAAGTAAGCCCGCCTGACTCAGCATTTTGTTTTAAAATATAATAATAAAGTTCTTCAACATTTTTTTGCGGAACCAAACATAATATTGCTTCAGCAGAAATAACTCCTGTTTTTTCATGGTAAGATATATCGATGACTGCACTTCCCTGTTTAACCGTCCAACTATTTGGCCCTTTTCTTGTCACCTCAATTTCAATACCGAGATCTTTTAATATTTTTTCAATTACCCAGCATACTCCATGCGGTTCATACGATTTGACATCTTTAATAAATTGTACTTCTGAACCACAATTCAAGCAAAAGTTTTTTTCATCTATGTAATCCGATTCAAGTAATAATTGTTTACAATTGTTACATCGAACAGCCGGTAACTGTCCTTTTTGTATAAATTCATCAATGATTTCAATTATGTTTGTGTAAGGTAAAGCAAATCCAATATTCTGTCCGTTTAAAATGTTAAATGAGTTTATGCCTATTACCATACCTTTTTCGTCCAGTAAAGGTCCACCGCTGTTGCCGGGATTTAAGGCAGCATCATGTTGAATAAATGAAACTTCATTTTTACTTCCCGATAAGTTGGAAATAATTCCTTTTGTCACTGAAAACGGAAGTCCGAAAGGATGACCCATAGCCACCACATTCATGCCTTCTCTTAAGACAGTTACTTTATTACAAAGTGGCAAACCCATTTTTTCATATCCGGAAGGTTTTTTTATAAACGCAATATCATAAAAAGTATCGAGATAAATTATTTCTGAGAGTACAGGTAAATCATTTTTTCCCTTTACAATTACTTTTTTGTTTCCGGTGACAACATGTTCATTGGTTATGATTAAATCATACCCTTTCAGACAAAAACCGGTACCTGTATAATAAGGGGTAGCTATCTGGATGATAGATTTTCTGCTTTTTTCAATGATGTCCGTAAGTTTATTTTTTACACTCATGAAAGAGATCTTTTAACCATATTCAAATAACTATGACAAAAATCCATGACACTATCACAAAGTAACAATGAAAAATCCGGCTCAAAATCATATTCTGGATTTTTATGCAAAGTTTTTAATTGTTGAATTTCTTTCACAATTTTCTTTCTATTGATTTTATTACCCTCCTGGAATGAATGATTATAACCTAAATTTTCAAAATAATCAGATTCAGTAACTTTGAAATAGAGTAATAAAAGATCCTTATAAAAATGTGGCAAAGCAAATGAAAATAAAGAAAAACCGACAACATAGTCACAGATAAATCTATGGGTTGTGGTCGATTTGTTTGCATAAAACCACTCCAAATCAACCCATTGCGCTTCAATAATTTCACGAAGTCCCTGAGTACCCTGCGGCAAATCCAACCCAAATGTCGAACAGGAATCGTAGAGTTCGTTTTTTAGGTCGGATTCTGATATATTTAAAATTTCCTGAAAACATGAAATAAGATTTGAAGTCTTTATTTCCATTAATTCCGCTTGATTATTGAAATAACCTCGATGGCAGTTTTCGATATTTTTCATGAGCCTGCCTTCTGGTTTTATCAGATAATCCAATTTATAAATACATGCCAGTATCATGTAAATGTAGCTTGATGAAAAAGATAAAATTTCAGGCGTTGGGTTTTTAATACATCTTAAAACTTCACTGCTTTTTTCTTTAATAAAATTGAGTTTTACATTGATAACATCCTCAGGCAATGGTATTATATGTTCATTATGCAAAGGTGTCAATGCATTATATTCAAACAAAAGTATATCATCAAGTTTATCTGCCTGTATAGACAATTCCCTCAAAGCTTCATATGTCTTTTGAGGAAAAGCTTCCTCCGCATAATTATCAAAATAGATAGAAATCCGATCATTTTCATTCATTCCAAAACGACAATAAGACAAGTTATAATTCTCTTCCAGTAATATCCGCATCCAGGAAACCTCTTTATCCTTAAATCCTGCAATTTCAGAATATACCTTTATGTCCATAGCCGTAACTTCACCATTAATAACTTTGGATCCCTGAAAAAGCGTAAATTGAAGCCTTCCGTTAGCCTGGTTCCAAGATATGTTGTCAAGGACAGGATCCTTTAAAAAAAATAATAATGCCTCAAAACTTTCAATATATTTTTCTTTTCCAAACAAAATCATGGCTTTGTCCCAATGAGTTAATTGTTCCTCAGTTTTATAGGCGTCACAATATCTTCCAAACTGTATATTTGGTTTAAAATCCCTGCCTTTTCTTGAAAATATATTCGAAATCAAAGTCATACATAGTATTCGTCAAAAAATGAAAGCGTAAAAATACAAACCCTGACTGACAAATTTGATTTTACTATGTATTTCAATTTTATTCAGGTTCAGGAATCAAAGATTGATTATTTGAATGGCAAGATAACTTTATGACAAAAATCATATACCCATTCGTCAATGATCTCAATATTTATTCTTTATTTTGTTGAAATTAAAAAAGTAAATGGCCAGTTTTCGCATCAGACCAAAATTTTCGGTTGAATCCGAGGAATCAATTGAAGAAATTTTATTAAACACAAAAGAATTTCTGAAATCTCCTGATTCAGAAATAAAAGGTTTAGCTATGCAAGACCATATTACTTTGAGGATCAGACAAAATGAAAGACATTTCTGGTCACCCCAATTGAGTGTCCTGTTAATACCCAATAATGAAAAAACACGAGTAATTGGTGTTTACGGTCCAATGCCTAATGTTTGGCTGATATTTACTTTCAGCTATCTTGCTTTGTCCGTTCTTTCTGTTTTTGTAGCAATCGTCGGGTTTTCACAATATAGTTTAGGCTTGGAATCAAAAATTTTATGGCTGCTTCCTTTTTTCGGAGGCGTTATGATTTTATTATACATTTTCAGCCAATTCGGTCAAAAACTTGGTGCAGAACAAATGTTTACCCTCCATCATCATTTTGAAAAAATACTGAAAAGTAAAATACCAATTTCATAAAAGTCCATATGAATTCAGGTGCTTACCTGTTTTTTGAAAAAATAATAATAACTTTGTATTTTATAAAAAATTTGTTTGAACTATGCCTCAAGGTATTGCTATAAATGAGCAGGAATTATTGCTGGTAAAAAAACAGTTTGATTCTCTTATGAGTAAAATGTCATCTTCCCTCCAGGAAGAAGACAAAGAAAACCTGGAAAAAGCATACCTTCTTGCAGTTGAAGCTCATAAATTTCAAAGAAGAAAATCAGGAGAACCCTATATACATCACCCGATAGAAGTTGGTCGGATATGTTTTGAAGAAATAGGCTTAGGCCCTACAGCGGTAATTTGTGCTTTATTGCATGATGTTGTAGAAGATACTTCTGTGACACTTGAAGATATTGTGGGAAAATTTGGTCCAAAAGTCGGTCTTATTGTAGACGGTCTCACAAAATTGGATGGCACGTACAATCTGGAAAATCCTGATAATCCTCAGGCTGAAAATTTTAAAAAAGTTCTCAGTACACTAGTCACAGATGTCAGGGTTGTTCTGATCAAAATGGCGGACAGATTGCATAATTTAAGAACACTCGGAGCACAACCACGTCACAAACAATTAAAAATTGCTGCTGAAACAGAATATATTTATACCCCTCTTGCACACCGATTGGGTCTTTACAATGTGAAAACCGAGTTTCAGGACATTTGTCTGAAAATAACTGAACCTGAAGTTTATGAAGACCTTAAGAATAAATTGAACGCAAGCGATGAAGAGAGAAGTAAATATATAGAAAAATTTATTTTACCGCTTCAGAACGAATTAAGTAAACTGGAAATCCCATTCAGGGTAATGGGAAGACCTAAGGCGATTTCATCCATTTATACAAAAATAAAAAGTAGCAAAATTTCCTTTGAAGAAATATATGATATTTTTGCTGTAAGAATTATTATAGATGTCCCGGTTGAAAAAGAAAAAATTTATTGCTGGCAGATTTACTCTATCATTACCGACGTGTACAAACCTATTCCTGAAAGATTGAAAGATTGGGTTACCACACCAAAAGGAAATGGATATGAATCATTGCACACCACTGTCATCGGGCCAACGGGCAGATATGTCGAAGTTCAGATTAGGTCAGAACGTATGGACGAGATCGCTGAGAAAGGGTTTGCCGCCCATTGGAAATATAAAGGTGTAAAAAAACAGGAAAATGTTTTTGACAATTGGTTGGATAATGTCCGTGAATTGCTGGATACAAAACATACTAACGCACTTGAATTTGTAACTGATTTTAAAACAAATCTTTTTAGTGAGGAGGTATATGTTTACACTCCGAAAGGAGACATGCGTATAATACCTAAAGGTGCTACTGCACTGGATTTTGCTTTTGAAATTCATACGGATGTTGGTTACCACGCTACTGCCATAAAAGTTAATAACAAACTGGTTCCTATGGGCTATAAACTCAATAATGGTGACCAGATTCAGGTAGTGACCAACAAAAGCCAAAAGCCAACCGAAGACTGGCTAAAAATGGTGGTCACGGGAAAAGCAAGATCTAAAATAAGATCTGCGATGAAGGAGGAAAGAAAAAAACAAGGCGAATACGGAAAAGAAGCTTTGGAAAGAAGATTAAAAACACTGAAACTCGATTTTGATGAAAACGTAGAGATTATTGCTAAAAACTTTGGTTTTAAATCAAGAGTTGATCTCTATTACGCTCTGTCCAATGACGAAATGAAAATTTCTGATATTAAAAATTTTACTATTGAGAATGGAAAAATTTCTTTCAAACCGGCTTCAGAATTAGTAAAAAATGCTCCGATTACTGATGTACTCAAAAAAATTCAGCAACGTCCAAGCAAAGCCAACAAATCAAATATTCTTGTCAATGGAGAACCTGCCGATATTTACCAGTTTTCTCTGGCGTCTTGTTGTAATCCTGTACCCGGCGATGATATTTTTGCCTATTTAACCTCCAATTCAGGTTTGAAAATACATAGAACTTCCTGCCCTAACGCAACCAATTTATTGGCAAATTACGGGTACAGGGTATTAAAAGCAGATTGGGAAGACAATCAGCAATCCAATTTTGTTGTTGAATTAAAGGTTACCGGCATTGACTCAGGCGTCGGCGTAATTCAGGCATTGTCGAATGAAATATCGCACAAACTTGGTATCAATATCCGTAGTTTCAGTATCGAAGGAAATGAAGGTTTTTTTGAAGGTAAAATCGGCATCTTTGTTTTAAACAAAGACCAATTGAATCAGGTTGTACATTCGTTGGAAAACCTTGAATGGGTCTCTACCGTCGAAAGAACAGATAAAAGATTTAAATAATTATATAATGATTAATCAGGAAGAAAAAATTTCACAAATTCTCGAAGAAGTAAAAATAATTTTTTCATCTTATCTTGAAAAATTTGCACTGAGAAAAACACCTGAACGATACGCAATACTGGAAGAAATATACAGCAGAACTGATCACTTTGATGCTGAAGCCTTGTATATTCATATGAAAAACCAAAACTACAGAGTTAGCAGGGCTACTGTGTATAATACGCTTGAACTGCTGGTAAGTTGTGACCTGATCACTAAACATCAGTTTGGTAAAAATCTCGCCCAATATGAAAAGTCATACGGATTTAAACAACACGATCACCTCATTTGTTTGGATTGTGAAGATGTTGTCGAATTTTGTGACCCCAGAATTCAACAAATTAAAAGTATGATGGGTGAAATATTACAGTTTGAAATCACTCATCATTCCTTAAATTTATACGGAAAATGCCAACGCCTAAATTGTAAAAATAAAAAATAAAAATATGATTCTGGATGTGTTTGTTGCTATTGTTGTCTCTCTTGGTTTTTACCTTGGTTATTCACGTGGACTAATAAAAACCGTTTTTGATTCATTATCTCTTGTTATCGGTATTCTGGCAGCTTTAAAATTATCACCAATTGTCATTAATATTTTACAGAGTTTCTTAAAAATATCCCCAGCCATGACTTTTCTTTTGGGTGTGGTGATAACGTTTATAGGCGTTTTAGCCCTCATTCGGTTTTTTGGAAAAAAAATCGAATCTGCTCTTGAAGCAGTAAATATTAATTTTATCAATAAAATAGCCGGAGGTGTGTTACAGAGTTTGTTTTTTGCTTATTTGTTAAGTCTGGCTTTTTGGCTTCTTTCCACTATAAAAGTATTAAGCCCAGAAGTTCAAAAGGCAAGTATGACATATTCATTGCTGGAACCATTGCCGGAAAAAGGCAAAAAAGTATTTGTTTCATTGCGACCTGTATTTCAGGGATTTTGGGACAAAACCATTGAAGCCATGGATAACATTAAAGGCAAGTCCGAAAATCAAAATCCTAACGGTTAAATAATATTTTATTAAAATTTTATAAAATCAATTTATTTTTAAACGTTTTTATTTTTTCAGATGTTTACACTAAAAATATTACTGAAAAAAAAGCTTAAATGAAAAAAACATAATGAAAATAAATTACAAAACATTAACAATTTTTTACCATGACCATTTCATGTATTGTTGCCGTAGGAAATAACAATATCATTGGAAAAGATAACGATATTCCATGGTATCTGCCGGCCGACCTTCAATATTTTAAAAAAACTACCCTCCATTCTCCGGTTATTATGGGAAGAAATTGTTATGTTTCTATAGGTAGACCATTACCTAAGAGAACCAATATAATAATTACAAGAGACATCTATTTTATTTCGTCCAATTGTATCGTTTGCCGCTCGGTGCACGAAGCATTAAAAGAAGCCAGAAAGACCGGTGCCGAAGAAGTGTTTATTATTGGTGGCGGGCAAATCTATGATCAAACCAAAGAACTTTGGGATAAACTATATATAACGCATGTCGATATTAGTGTGGAAGGTGATGTTTCTTTTCCGGAAATTGACTATAGTAATTGGAGTCAAACCTTTGAAGAATATCACTCAAAAGATGTAAAAAATGACTATGACTATACCTTTATGATTTACGAAAAGAAAAAATAAAGAAAAATGAACTAATAAATCAAAGACTGTAAAACTAAAAAATACTGTATGAAAAAAACCTAAACTAAACATTCCGTTTAATGAATATTTTCTTCATTATATATGGAAAACAAAACAAATTGACATCCGCAATTTGATGACAACAGATGGGAAAAAAATTGAAATTCTTCATTTTGGACACCACAACGAGGATTCCGGTCCTGATTTTTTGAATGCTATTGTAAAAATTGAAGATACTGTCTGGGCAGGAAATGTTGAAATTCATGTTTTAAGTTCTGATTGGGAAAAACATAACCACCACCGTGATGATGCTTATCACAATGTTATATTACATGTAGTTTATTATCATGACAAAAATATTCCCCAAATTAAATATCCGGTCCCTTGTCTGGAACTTCAAAATAAAATTCCAAAAATACTTATTCAGAGGTTTGAGAATTTATTAAAAAGTAAAAAATGGATTCCATGCGGAGATTTAATCTCTTCTATCGAAAAGGAAGTTTTTGACATATGGAAACACGGACTTATAGTGGAAAAACTTCAACAAAAGGAACCTCATTTGAGAAGCCTACTGCAAAAATTTACCTTCGACTGGGAAACTTGTTTTTATATATTGTTGGCTAGGTATTTCGGGGGAAAAGTAAACGATTCTCCGTTTGAATCCCTGGCAAACCGGATTCCCATAGAAATTATAAGGAAAAACATATCTGATTCTTTAGCTATTCAGGCTATATTTTTTGGCCAGGCTGGTATGCTTGAACTTCCTTTGGAAGATCAATACTATCTGACATTAAAAGAAAAGTATTCATTCCTAAAACAAAAATACAATTTTCAACCTATGAAAAATGTTGTATGGAAATACAGCAAATTAAGACCTTTAAATTTCCCAACTGTCCGAATAGCTCAATTTACATCATTAAAAAACCTTGGTTCCTCCATGTTTTCATCCCTGATGGAAGTATCAACCATCGAAGAAATGTACACTATACTACAGGCAAAACCTGATGATTACTGGAATACCCATTACAGGTTCGGGCCTTCTTCTCCTTATATTAATAAAAATATTAAACACGATTTTATGAATATTCTGATTATAAATGCCTTTCTCCCTTTGGCTTTTATTTTTGCAGAACTCTATGGAATGAATGAAAAAAAAGAATGGATCTTTACCATTCTTGAAAATATTCATCCCGAAAAAAATAAAATAATTTCCCAATGGCACAACTTAGACAAAACCGCTCATTCTGCATTAGATAGTCAGGCACTACTTCATTTATATAACCATTATTGTCAAAATAATAAATGTCTCTCATGTAAAATAGGCCACAAAATTTTATGCAAAACTACTTCATCTCCTAAATAAGTATTGAATATTGGCAAGCTATACATATAAAAATAAGATATATTTATTAAAAAAATAGTTAAATATTTCTTATTTTTATAAAATCACAAATTCTCATGTAACTTTGTCCTTTAAATTTACATTATACAAAAAGTTCGTTACCAGAAACTGAATTTTTTAAAATAATCGAAACCATTAATTAATAATTTTTTATCCTTTAAAGAAGAATCATCATGATAATTAAGTCCTGGATATATGTTCCCGTTTTAATCCTTTTTTCTGCTTCTTTGGTCACTTGTCAAAACAATCAAGTCCAGAATTCAGATGTTGTAAACACTCCAACAACTGAAAAATTGCAGGAAAATGTATACAAAGCCGAAAACGAAGGCTGGTTGGTTAATGTGGAAGAAGCATACCAAATATCTCAAAAAACAGGTAGACCTATATTAGCCAATTTTACGGGAAGTGATTGGTGTGGATGGTGTAAAAGATTGACAGCATCTGTGTTTATAAAAGATGAATTTAAAAAATGGGCAGCCGAAAACGTGGTTTTACTTGAACTTGACTTTCCAAGAAAAAAGACAATACCCGCGGAAATTCAACAACAGAATGCTGGTATGCAACAAGCCTTTCAGGTAAGAGGTTATCCTACCATTTGGGTATTTAATTTAGATAAAGATGCCGCTACAAATCAATTTCAGGTGAAAGCACTGGGCTCTACAGGTTATAAAGCTACACCTGAAGAATTTATTGCAGATGTAAACAATATGATTAAAAAATAATTGTTATTTTTGCCATTATTTTTAATAAAAATTGTAAAATCATGGCATTCAAAAATTTACTTTATATTTTTATTTTTACCTCAGTTTGGCATTTTTCCAATGCACAAGAAATAGTAAATGTCATTGAAACTGACTCTTTTATGTCCGATAAGAAGTGTTGCGATATGTCTATGTGTAAAGGGAAAAATTGGGTAACAGCAGAATACAGATATATTTTAAATCCAGCAAAATCTACAGTCAGCGAATTAAGTGCTCTTGGGTTCGTCCTTGATGAACAGGCTTCTGAAGTAGGAATTAAGTTTGGTGCTTTTCCAAAAATATTTTATTATCAACAATTAGGCTCTCTTACGAACGGCAATTATACATCTATTCATGGTATCGGTTTGAAAGAAAAGTACCAGCACGATTTTATTAAAAATCAGGCTATTGTACTGGCTCCCTATATAGAAATAGGAGGAGGCTTCTATCAGTTAAGCCTTGTCAGAAATGTAAATGGAAATAGTTTTTCAACCGCTGTAAATAATCAAACTTCAGAATCCCGTCTGTATAATTTCAGTGTGACTGGTGACCTTGGATTAAATGTCGGATATTCTTTCCTTTTGCTTAACACCAGGGTTACTCTAACTGCCAATGGAGGTTATATGACAAATTTACCCAGCAACTGGAATACAGGACATTCACTCGCCTTTAAGGAAAAACTCGACCTTTCAAGTTTGTATTTTGGCGGCAGATTATCTGTCAACTTGTTTGATTGTTGTAATTAAATATTTCCCCCTTTCGGGTGAAATAAAATTCTAGGTCGTATTACTGAAAATCCATACAAATTGGTCATTCACCTTCCTGAAAAACCATTATTAATCTCAATGTGAAAGAAGGTTTCGATTTGTATTTAGCATTTTAAACAAATAATTACACATTTGTTTGTGAATTGTTAAAAATCTGTTTTATTTTGACTTTTTAATCATATCAAAATAAAATGAATCCGACCGTCAAAATAAAATTATCAACCATGATGTTTCTCCAGTTTTTTATCTGGGGAGCTTGGTTTGTTACACTGGGTACATTCCTTTCGAAAAATATGAATTCTTCCGGTAGTGAAATCGGACAGGCTTTCAGTACTCAATCTTGGGGAGCCATTATTGCTCCGTTTATAGTTGGACTTATTGCTGATCGTTTTTTTAATGCTGAAAAAATACTGGGACTATTACATTTATCCGGGGCATTTTTATTGTATAAAATGTCAGAAAGTGTTGGTTTTTCTGAATTTTACCCATATGTTTTCCTTTACATGATATGTTATATGCCCACTCTTGCATTGGTTAATTCCATAGCTTTCCGTCAAATGAAAAATCCAACACAGGAATTTTCAATCATCAGATTGTTTGGAACACTCGGTTGGGTAGTTGCAGGTTTATGTATAAGCTATTTATTTGGATGGGACACAACTGATTCCATTGAAAGCGGTGGATTAAAAAACACTTTTTTACTTGCAGGAATATCCTCCGGTGTCCTTGGATTATTCAGTTTTATCTTGCCTGAAACCAAACCTTCGGCAGAAAAAAACAATAAAATTTCATTATATGACATTCTGGGCCTGGAAGCTATTAAACTATTATATAACCGAAATTTTTTAGTTTTTTTCCTTTCATCTGTTCTTATATGTATTCCTCTTGCATTTTATTATGCCAATGCAAATCCATTTCTTGTTGATGCAGGCATGGAAAACCCAACCGGGAAGATGACTATAGGTCAAATCTCTGAAATAGGCTTCTTGCTTGTACTTCCCTGGTTTTTTAAAAAATATGGTTTTAAAACAACCATTTTAGCAGGTATGTTGGCGTGGTCGCTAAGATATATTTTATTTGCTTTCGGAAATGCTGGGGAATTATCCTGGATGTTGCTTTTGGGAATTGCCTTGCACGGAATCTGTTATGATTTCTTTTTTGTCAGCGGTCAGATTTATACTGATTCAATAGCAGGAAAACAAATAAAAAGTGCAGCTCAGGGTCTTATTACATTGGCTACCTACGGAGTAGGAATGCTGATAGGGTTTTGGGTTTCCGGAAAGATTGTAGAAAATTACAGCGGAGATTGGCATTCTATCTGGATTTTTCCCTCCGCTTTTGCTTTTATTATTTTAATTGTTTTTTTATTGAGTTTTAAAAAAGAAGATATTTTGTATGAAACATAAAAATGAAATATTTTTATGAAGAGGATTTATAACCCATCTTTTTTAGGTTGGGCGGCTTTTACTTTTTTACTATATGGATACTCAATCTTTACAGAAAATAAGGAAGTTCTGGATTACGGACACTTTCTGTTTTTTATTGTTCCTTTGATAATTTTTTTCGGATATCCCTTTTCTTTTAAAATTCATAAGAATAATATATTTCCTTTTATAATGGGACTTGCAGGGAGTGCAGCACTATTTTTACCTTCAAGTATTGGTTTTTTGGTATCTTTGGTCTGTGTGTCTTTTGCTCTTTTGCCGATACTTTACAGATTAGATTTTGGTGGTTTTTTTGGAATTTCTTTCGGTGTTATATTACTTTTTTTATTACAAGCTGCAGACCTTATAAATACTGCTTATATAGTAATCTTTATTTTTCTGGAGATCTTTTACCTTATATCCCTCTACTTCAAGAAAGTTTTGCCTACTGAGCTGAAAAGTAATTTATTTTAAAAGGGAAGATAAATATTTTATTGATTTTTATCCTGATAACCAATGTTAGTTCCATTATCCTCACCTGGTCAATCCTGCCGGGTTTTATTGTAAAAAACCAACTACCTGGTATATGTATTTCATTTTTCATTTCAACTTTATTATTTGTGAAGTTTTTTAATACATTCAAAAAAAACTCAGTAATTTCAAATATCAGGATACTCTTTTTAGCGTGTTTTTTATTAGTTTTTTTTCAGGGATTTTTGTCAAAAGCTTATGGGTTGGCCTTTAATGTATACTTTGTTGTCATCATGATTTTATTTGTCATTTCTAATATGTCCGTATTGAGTCTCCTTAATACAAGGTATAAAGTATCAGAAAAAGATATATTCACTAGTTCATTGTTTCATTTTTTAATGTACAGTTCGGTATTATTGATTTTAAGTATACATGTTCCTTTATGTTATTTGTGGATTGAAAAAATAAATACACTTTCCCTTCCGAAAGAAACTTTTCCGTTATCTTTTGGACAATATTTTTTAAAAAACATTACTTTATTATCTGTTATTTCAACTTTATTGGCCGGTTATATCTTTTTAATCCGAAGATCATGGTAAGTTTTATTTCGTTGTAAGAAGGAAAGAAAAACTACTTTTTCTTCAAGAAATTGTACCTTTGTACTTCCTAACTTGATCTATGAGCCAGTTTATTGTTTCAGCCAGAAAATACAGACCTTCTTCCTTTGATGAAGTATTGGGTCAGGATCATATTTCAAAAACATTAAAAAATGCGCTTCTTTCGGGTCAACTCGCCCATGCATTTTTATTTACAGGACCAAGAGGGGTAGGAAAAACAACCTGCGCCAGAATTTTAGCCAAAGTAATAAATTGTAAAAACCCTATAGACAAAGTAACCGCCTGTAATAAGTGCAGTTCATGTATTTCTTTTGATGATAATGCTTCCTTTAACATTGTTGAGCTTGATGCTGCTTCCAACAATAGTGTGGACCATATGCGGGCACTGATTGAACAGGTTCGTTTTCAACCTCAGGAAGGTAAGTATAAAATTTTTATCATAGACGAGGTTCACATGCTTACCTCCCAGGCTTTTAATGCCTTCCTGAAGACATTGGAAGAACCTCCTCCCTATGCTATATTTATACTCGCCACCACAGAAAAACATAAAATCATTCCTACTATTCTTAGCAGATGTCAGATATTTGATTTTAAAAGGATACAAATCAGTGATGCAGTAAAACAATTAGAATTAATATGCAGTAAAGAAGGTATTAAAGCCGAAAAAGAAGCTTTACACACTATCGCTTTAAAAGCGGATGGAGCAATGAGAGATGCTTTGTCCATTTTTGATAAAATTACGGGTGCTACGGGAGGTAACATAACGTTTAAAGACGTAATCCAAAACTTAAATATGTTGGACTACGAATATTTTTTCAAGGCTACAGATGCATTTCTTACACAAGATATTCAGGAAATTCTCAATTTATTGGACGATGTCGTTAAAAACGGATTTGATCCGGAACAATTTATTACAGGATTGTCTGATCATTTCAGGGAATTAATGATGGCAAAATTTCCCGGGACGCATAAAATAATAGAATTGAGTCCCGAACTCAAAGAACGATATATCAATCAGGCAAAACTTTGTCCGGCTGGCTTGATCTTTTCCGGATTACAATTTCTGAATCAATGTGAATTATATCTTCAAAGAGCCAAAAACAGGCGTTTACATGTAGAATTGACATTGAGTAAAATTACTTTTCTAAAAAATCTGCAAAAAGTAAATATTCTGGAAGAAATTCCGGGTGAAAAAAAAAATGACATAAATCAACTGAATAACGTTGAAATAAAACCAGTTGTACCTAATCAGAATGCAGAAAAATCTGAAACTGAACAGATGTCTGCTCCCATAAAATCAGCAGAAATTGCTTCAACAAAAAAAATTTCCAATATTGATTCTATAAGAAAAAAAATTTTAGAAGAAGAATCTAGAAATGCAGATTCCAGAAAAAACTTAAATCTTGAAACACTTAAAACTATTTGGTACGATTATATGACCAATAACCCATCTATGAGTGTCCAGCTGGCATTAAAAAACACGGATATCCACCTTAAAAATACTACCATTACCGTTTATGTACCTAACTCAGTAAGTAAAGACCTTATTTCACAGGAAATTAATTTATTGGAAAGATTGAGAACTGAATTAGGAACTCCTGAATTGTCTCTTTTTCTTGAAATTGATAAACTTCGTTTTCCGGAATTTGAAGAAGTAAAACCTCAAATGGCACTGACACAAAAAGAAAGATACCTTGAGATGTTGGTGAAAAACGAAAATCTTTCAGATTTTGTTCAAAAAATGGGATTAAAACTTGATTCAGAAATACATTAATATTTATACTGAAAAGACTAATCGAATCCTGATAACTACACAGATGAAGGTTATGTTTTTATAAATTTTTAATGGATTTTGTAATCATTCTCAAGTAATATTTGTTAAGGTTGTAAACATACAAATTATGTCAAACCAGTCAATTTGGTACCTTGAAAATATGAACATGTCGGATATATTCTGTAAAAATAAATTACAGCAGTCCAATCAGGAATTAATTGAAAAATCATACAAAAAAGGTGAATATATTTACGAAGCCAATGAGACAGCAGACAAAATTTTTTTAATTAAAACCGGAAAAGTAAAAATTATTTCTGTAGGTGAATCAGGAAAAGAAATTGTAAAAACGATCTTAAGCTCCGGAGATATTTTTGGTGAACGATCCATTTTCGGACAACAAAATTATAACGACGCAGCGGTGGCAGTAGAAGATACTCAAGTAAGTATTTTAAGCTCATACCAATTAAAATCACTAATGAAAGAACACAGTTCTATCTCACTATTTTTTATGAAATTAATGGGATCAAAAGTTCTTGAAATGGAACAAAGACTGGAGTCACTTATTTTTAAAGACAGTAAATCCAGAATAATTGAGTTTCTTCTTAATCTGATTGAAAAAAAAGGACAAAGAATAGGATATGAATGGGTTGTCAGAAATTTTATTACACATCAGGAGATCGCAAATTTAACGGCAACCTCAAGACAATCTGTAACCACGTTGCTTAACGAACTTCGAAACGAGGGCATCATTACTTTTGATAGAAAAAGATTGCTTATCCGGGATCTCGAAAAACTTAAAAGTCTGTAAAGAAACAAAAACACAGGTCTTCCCGTTTAAATAGGAAATAAACTCTTAAAATATGAAATATATTTCTTATATTTTGATTCCCTTATTTATAATGTCATGTGACCCTAAAGACTTTCAGAGAATTCTTGACACAGCAAATCAAAATGTTTTAACCAATGCCGACATTTCTTCCGGACTCAAAGAAGCATTAAACATCGGGGTTCAAAAAGGAGTGACCACTTTATCAGCTCAAAACGGTTATTATGAATCCATTTATAAAATTTTATTACCCCTTGAAGCAAAAAAAGTAGTTGACAAATTAAAATTTATTCCCGGATTTGCAGACCTTGAGAAAGAAGCTGTAAAAAAAATTAATCTGGCTGCTGAAGATGCGGCAAAAAGTGCTTCACCTATTTTTGTGAAAGCCATCAGGGAAATGACAATTTCAGATGTAACTAACATCCTCATGGGCGATAAAAATGCTGCTACACTTTATTTACATAACAAAACTTATCAAAATTTATATAGTGAATTTAACCCCGTGATCATAACTTCGCTTAATAAATTTGGCGCCCTCAATCTCTGGAAAGACGCCATTACAAAATATAATTCACTTCCATTTGTAGAAAAAATAAACCCTGATTTAGGAGATCATGTGACCAGAAAAGCACTGGATGGTCTTTTTGCCTTGATTGAACAAAAAGAATTAGGAATCAGGACTGATATTTCGCAAAGAACTTCTGATCTTCTAAAAAAAGTTTTTGCAAAACAAGACAAACCATAGTCTTGTATGGATTCAAAAAAAATAAATAGTTCAAGGTACAGGATATTAGGGGTTGATCCCGGAACCAATATTCTCGGATATGCCATTTTGGAGGTAGTGTCAAATCATTTAAGAATTATTGATTTTGGGGTTATTTCATTATTAAAATACGCAGATCACACAGAAAAACTCAAAGAAATTTTTTTACAATTACAGGAAATCATCGAAACGTACCAGCCGACGCAAATGGCTATTGAATCTCCATTTTATGGAAAAAATGTACAGTCCATGCTGAAGTTGGGAAGAGCTCAGGGGGTGTCAATGGCTGCCGGTATAACAATGGGTCTGTCTATAGAAGAATATGCCCCTAAAAAAGTTAAACTATCCATTACAGGCAACGGCAATGCCTCCAAAGAACAAGTAGCATCCATGCTTGAAAATATACTCAAAATTAAAATTGAGAGTAAATATTTGGACGCAACAGACGCACTTGGTGTAGCTGTTTGCCATTTTAACCAAAAAGGTATAATTCAGAATACTGTTAAAAAAGAAGGCGTTAAAAAGAAAATGGATTGGTCGGCATTTGTAAAAGATAATCCAACAAAAGTCTTAAAAAACAAATAAAACTTCTACCGGATTCTCAGTAGCTCCTATATAATTACCGGTTTTAGTTAAGCCCCATACAAACCAGTGCATAAAGTCCGGCTGTTTCAGTTCTTAATCGGTTGGACCCAAGAGAAACCGGTATAAAACTATTATTGAGAGCCCACAATATTTCACTATCAGTAAAATCTCCTTCCGGCCCAATTAAAATGATTTGGTTTTTTGAAGAATCTACCTTCTTCATCATGTGAACCTCATTTTGCCTGCAATGTGCAATATACTTTTGAAAATCTTTCAATCGAATGCAATGATTTACTTCTTGCAATGAGGAAATGAAGTGAAGATTCGGAAGAAATTTCCTGCCACATTGTTTGAGAGCAGAAACTGTAATTTTTTTTAATCTGTCTGCCTTTAATGTTTTTTTATCCGTTCTTTCACATTGCACAAATATTATACTTGTTGCACCAATTTCGGTTGCCTTTTCAACAAACCATTCAAGTCTTGACGGGTTCTTTGTGGGAGAAATAGCAATTATTTTTTCCGTTTTGAAAGGATTTTCAACCGTTTTTTCCAATACAGTCAGAATAGTCTCATTCCTTCTAATTTCTGATATTTCAGCATCAAACTGCGTGCCTTTACCATCTAGAATGAATATAACATCTCCTTGCTTATGTCTCTTTACTCTTGAGCAATGTGTATGTTCTTCCTCCAGCAATATTATCTTATTTCCTGAGACAGGTATATCTGAATAATAATATTCCATAAAACCAATATTTAATAATATGTAAATAAATAAAATCAGAATAATGTTTTACAAGGTCAAATCAAAATAAATTGACATATTTTAGACTACTCTAAAAATATTTATTATATTTGTCTTAAAATAATATTGTCATGTACACCACTTCTGAAGAGGATCATCTAAAGGCGATATTTAAAATTGCAGAAAAAGAAAAAAAGGCGGTAAGTACTAATTCTATTGCAGCATTTTTAAATACCGCTCCTGCATCGGTAACTGACATGATCAAAAAGTTATCGGAAAAAGAACTTATATTATATCAAAAATATAAAGGGGTTACATTATCTCCTATCGGTAGTAAAATTGCTATCCAATTAATACGAAAGCACCGCCTTTGGGAGGTTTTTCTTGCGGAAAAATTGGGGTTTCCCTGGGAGTCAGTCCATGAGCTTGCAGAAAAACTTGAACATGTTGATTCCGATGAATTGATAAATAAACTGGAAGAATTCCTCAATTTTCCTAAATATGATCCTCATGGAGACCCCATCCCTAATGTTGATGGTAAATTTACGCTAAGGACTCAATGGTCAATAGCAGAATTTTTACCCGGACAAACAGGCGTTCTCATTGGTGTAAAGGAACATGACAAAAACTTTTTATTATACCTGAATGACATGCAAATAAAATTGGGTTCTCAGATAAAAGTTCTTCATAAAAACAATTATGATCAATCTCTAAGGGTCCTTATAGAAGGGAGATTTGAAAATCTGATTACCAAAAATGTTGCACAACAACTACTTGTAAAAAAGGCCTGAGAAATATGGTCTATTTTAAAAATAAAATGATGTCAATAATATCCAGATTCCATTTTACAAAATTTTTCATCTTTTTGTTTATTCTATTGGTAAACATGAAGTTAAATGCACAAGACAAAATTTTTGTTGTAACGACAACTTCTATTTTTAAGGATATGATTGAACAACTTGGAAAAAACCATGTACTTGTTCATTCTATTGTCCCGACGGGTAGTGACCCACATCTTTATGAAGCGAAACCTGATGATGTCCAGATTTGTAAAAATGCTGATCTGATTATGATCAATGGTTTACACCTTGAGGTATGGATTGAAAAACTTATAAAAAACAGTGCTGCAAAAGCTCCTGTATTTCTGTTGACTAATCATATTAAACCTGTAAAAACCGGAAAATATCCCGATCCGCATGCATGGATGAGTGCTTCGAATGGAATAATCTATGCAAAAAACATTGCAAAAGCCATCATTACCATTAACCCTGACCTCAAACAAGTTATACATAGTAATCTTGAAAAATATATTGATTCGTTACAAAAACTCAATACGTACATTGAGACAGAAATTCAAAAAATCCCTGAATCACAAAAAATTCTTATTACAAATCATGATGCCTTTCGTTATTATGGTCAATGTTATAACCTTAAACTTATCCCTCTGATGGGCGTTTCGACAGAAGGTGAACCCAGGACAAGTGATATAATAAAAATCATTGAGGTAATCCGTCAAAATCGGGTACCCGCCATTTTTGTTGAAACCTCTATTAACCCTCAGCAAATGACTCAAATTGCTGCAGATATGCATATATCTATCGGAGGAAGTTTGTTTTCGGACTCTCTGGGTGAATCAAATTCAAGCGCGGGCACCTATTTGGGTATGCTGAAAACCAACACAGATATGATTGTAAGAGCACTTTATGTAAACACATCAAACCAGAATACAAAAGTTAAAATCCAGGCTTTCAACGAAATAATTTTTATATCTTTATTTTTGATTTTTTTGTTAATCACCACGTGGGTTTTCACCATAAAACTTGTCAATAAATGAGTGAGACAATCATAGATATCAAAGGTTTGAATGTTTCCTATGAGAAGAAAAATGTTCTGAATAATGTATATGCTCATATTGACAAAGGGTATTCTTATGGTGTAATAGGTCCAAATGGCGCTGGAAAATCTACCTTCTTTAAGGCTATTTTAGGGCTTGTTGAATACACACAGGGTAATATTACCGTATTCGGAGAAAATGTAGAAAAAGTCAGAAAAAAGTTGGCTTACATTCCTCAAAAAGACAATTTTGACTGGGATTTTCCAGCTACTGTGGTGGATATTGTTTTAATGGGTCGCTATCCGCACAAGAAGATTTTTCAAAAACTCAACCATCATGACAAGGCAATGGCATTTGAAGCAATGGACAAAATGCAAATTGGCGAACTTGCCAACCGTCAAATAGGAAGGCTTTCCGGTGGACAACAACAAAGAGTTTTTATTGCCAGAGCACTATGCCAGGAAGCGGAAATATTTTTTCTCGATGAACCATTTGCAGGAGTTGATGTATTGACGGAAGAAAAAATTATCCAAAATATAAATCTACTAAAAGAAACCGGAAAAACATTCGTTTTGGTACACCACGATCTCACAACTGTCCAAAAATATTTTGATAAGGTAATTTTAATCAATCAAAGAATTATAGCTTTTGGAGATACTTCCACTATATTCACACAGGAAAATCTAAGTAGATGTTATGGATCACAATTATCAATTTTGCATAAAATACTTGAATTGTAATCTGTCTTCAGGCTAAAATCATTTCCCTGTGCAATATTCCATCAAGCATATAATCATCTCCTATTGGTTCAAATCCGAAACTTTTATAAAAGTTTATAAGATAAGATTGTGCTTCAATCTTGATAAAAGTATCAGGATATAATAATTTTGTTTGCTCTACAACCATCTTCATTAACTTTTGTCCCAGCCCTGAACCTCTATTCTCTTTGGAAGTAATGACTCTGCCTATCGAACAATAATCCGAATACGCTATTCCCGGAGGTAAAATTCTACTGTATCCCATGAGTTTTTGGTCTTTATCCCAAATCATAAAATGGTGGGACTTATAATCCTTATTGTCTGTATCCAGATAAACGCAATTTTGTTCTACAATAAATACTTTGTTGCGCAAATCCAGTACTTTATATAATTCCTTATTCGTCAACTGATTAAAAGTTTTCACTTCAATCTTCATTTGTTCCTTTTCTATTACTTTTAACAATCAATTTTTTCTTTTGGTAAAGACCCCGACAACCTATAGACAAATTGTCATCATCAAAAATATCTTCAAAATGATAACACTCCATGTCACCTGTATAAAATATGTGGTTATACGATGTTTTAAAAGACAATTGGACATTTCTCCTGCTGTTCATCAGAAGAGATTTTTTTCTGAATTGTATAATTGGTTTTGCCCAATATACTCTGTTTAGTTCCCCAAAAACAAATGCTGCATTTGGAATTTCAATCATTTTACCGGTAAGATCCATCAACTCCTTTTCATTTACTGATTTGTCCTTCTCATTTAAAGGTGGCGTTAAATAGGTCGAGATAAGATGATATTTTTCTTTTCCCTTTTCCAATATAATGAATTTTGCAAAATTATTGTTTAAAGGTATATCCGGTTGAACAATGAATCTGTGTTTTGAAAAGAATGCCTTACCCTGATAATCGAGCTTTTCTTCCATAAAATAAAATGGAAAAGAATCCAAAAATATTTCTTTCAATATGTCGTCCCAATCAGGTGTGACTTCCTGAAATGAAATCACATCATTTGATTTATCTTTTGCCATCCTTTCCAAAACATTTCCGGATGTAACGCTGCTAAGATTTATATGTGTCAAACCCAAGGTCGGCTGATTGTTTGGTTTTGGAAGTTTTAAATCCGTATTTGAATTGTATTTTAAGAACAAAGTTAACATAAATGCACACCCAAAGCTTACGTATAAAATAAATTTTTGATTTAAAATGAGACCCAATACACCTGAAATCAATAAAAAAACAACATAAAAAATTAAATTTTCATTTAAGAATTCCAAAATATTGTAATTAGGTAAATATATAATGATCAGGGTGATGGCGATAATCATCAAACCAATCAATATATTTCCGAATGCGAATATTCTTTTCATAAAAGATTGTATTATAGTTTATCTCCTACAACAACCGTCTGTTTGAAATGCCTGGTTTCTCCATCAGGATGAAAAAGTTCTGTAGCAACAATATACCAACCCATTTTTACAATGGAGTTTTCATCATTCAATCCGTCCCACTTTATCACTCCTTCTGTTCCCAATAATAAGTTTTGAGTCAATGTCTTTACAGGAAACCCTTCAATATCAAATATTTTTATGGATACCAGAAATCCATTTTTTTTCAACTTGTATCCAATCAAAAGAAAAGGGTCAAATCCCTGAGCATATGGTGAAAATGATTTATTTAATAAAGTAATTTCTTCATTCTCTGCATCTCCTCCACTGATAAGATTTGAGTTTTTATATCCCGGCGTAGCAAATCCAGATGCCTGAGATGCTGAATGCCAGACATCAGGATTGTTTGATTCACCGGTCAATTGTATTCTTTCCAAACTAACTCCTTTGGTATTATTCAATAAATTAAAATGGTATTCTTCTTTGTATTCAAACTCGTCAATTAAAATTATTTCCTGCCCATTATTAATCAATAACTTGATGTGAGCATCACTAACGTTTAATGTCGGTAATTCATTCTGGATAAAAGACGCATTTTCAGGAGTAACATACTGAGTTTTTAAAAAATCTATATTTTTACTAATTGATATGTATTCTCCGGGTCTAAGTATTTTATCCTGATTAATAATCTTTTCTTCTCCTTTGGATTCATTTCTGATAATAAGATTTTTTACTTGAATAAATTTTTGTGACCGGTTGTACAATTCGATAAAATCTTCACCTCCAACAAAAGGGTCAGTTAATATTTCATTGATAATGAGATCAGATTTATCCGGTTCCACCGCAAAAAAGAATGAAGCTTGTGTATTTAACAGATTGTTACTATAATCCGAAACACCGGTAATATTCAATACATATTCAATCCCTGATAAAATCTTTTGTGAAAATTCAAGAATAATTTTGTTTTCTTCTGCTCCAAATTCGACTACAGTCGGATTTCCCAAATTACTGTTTACATTATAGATATCTGTCCTTAGCGAACTGACCGGATTCATTCTTTCGGAAAAGGTAAGCTCTACATGATTTTCATCCAAAACTTTAGTACTCACCAACTGAGGCGGTACTGTATCCCTCTCCCATTTTTTTACAGAAATATCATCAAAAAAAAAGTTCTTTAATCGTGTAGATGTATATTTACAATATATTCCAAAATATACCTGCGAAGGAAAATTAAAAATTTCGTCATCCATCAGTTCAAATTCAGATACCAATACATTTCCCCCTGCATAATTGGTTTCAAATAACCACATTCCTTCCCTGGTTATCCTGATTTTAAGTTTCGCCTGTGCAGGATCTTTACTAATGGCACTTATGGCTCCTGAACCTAAAAGTGTGGGCATACCGTTTTCATAACGATATAACTGAATATTGTCATTGGTACCGTTTTCTCCAAGTTTTAAATAGTAGCTGTTGGATTCCAGTCTGTTTTCATTGTCAGCAGCAATATATATATAGGATACATTATTCTCACTGGGATCAAAGGTCATCTTAAAATACAAATCAATTTCAAGACTGTCCTTAAGCAAATTATAAGCTGAAAATATATAAGACTCCCCTGCTACTGTAGCATTCAATTGTAGCTGACCGGCAGAATTGACAATAAAATGATCTGTATTTCCATTCCATAATGGGTTGGCCAACAATTCATTATCATCAAATTTTTCGTTAAACTGGGTATATCCAGGATAGCTTCCCACTAAAAAAATACTAAAAAAAATATACCTTAACCACATGTTTTTTCGTTTTATTTTCCTTTTAACTCTATATTTGCGCCTATTTTTATAAATATACGGAGATCTTATCTTTGTTTCAGAAAGCAAAATTAAAAATATTGAGTACCTGTTTGAATTTACTTTGGCCTTTACGTTTGCAAAATAGAATACAACAGGAAAAAATATTTTGATAAATAAATAAACTGTTTTAAAAGAATAATAATGAGACTTGCCATTGTTGGTGTAACCGGATTGGTTGGAAAGGTACTTCTTGATGTTCTGGAAGAATCCGGTCTCCCTATTACGGAACTTATACCGGTTGCCTCAATTGCTTCCGTAGGTAAAGAAATAACTTTTAAGGAAAAAATATATAAAGTTATATCTGTTCAGGATGCGGTAAACCTTTCACCTGATGTAGCGATATTTTCCGCCGGAGGTAATACATCACTGGAGTGGGCACCAAAGTTTGCAGAAAAAGGAACCTTTGTCATTGATAATTCCTCTGCATGGAGAATGCACCCAGATGTAAAATTGGTAGTTCCTGAAGTCAATGCAGAACTTTTGACAAAAGAAGATAAAATTATTGCCAATCCCAATTGTTCTACCATACAATTGGTGATGGCCATTGCCCCTCTCCATAAAAAGTATTCTATTAAAAGAATGGTCATTTCAACATATCAATCTTATACAGGTACAGGGGTAAAAGCAGTTAAACAATATGATGCCGAAAAGCAGGGGAAAATTCTTACTGCAGACGAAATGGCCTATAAATATCCTATTTTTGGCAATTGTATTCCTCAATGTGATGTTTTTTTGGACAACGATTACACCAAAGAAGAAATGAAACTTGTTCACGAAACAAAAAAAATATTGGGTGATCAAAATATTAAAATAACGGCTACGGCGGTCAGAGTTCCGGTAAATGGGGGTCACTCTGAATCCGTAAATATCGAATTTTATAATACTTTTGATATTAAAGATATTAAAAGTGTTATATCTGAAACAAATGGTATAGTTTTGGTAGATAATCCTTCAGAACAATTATATCCTATGCCATTATACGCAAAAAATAAAAATGAGGTATTTGTTGGCAGGATACGTTTAGATGAATCCGTCAAAAACGGTTTAAATTTATGGGTTGTTGCCGATAATTTGCGGAAAGGTGCCGCCACCAATGCCGTACAAATTGTAGAACACCTGTTAAAGGAAAAATTGATTTAATTACATTATTGTATTATTTGATTACATATTCGCTAAAATTAAAGTAAAATGAGACGCAAATTAGTACTTTGGGGAACCAATGAAAAAGATGAAAAAATATTGGTCGCTCTTGAATTACTGGAAAATGAAAATGTTGTAAACATTTTTACATTTCCTGAAAAGATCGCTACGGAAGAATTTTACAAACAAATGTCAGAACAATGGAAAAATGACGTTGATATTGAATTTCCGGAAGGTTTTTCGAAAATCGAGCGAAAATTATCTGTATCAGACAGTTTATTACCTGATGAAATCCGGGTAGAAAGACCCGACTTAATCACCAGAGCTCAAGCTGAATGGCATTTTGTTGTTTTATCCTCCAAATTGTACGGTCTTTATAAATCCGAATTGGAAGAATTTAAGGAAAAGGTTGAAACTTTGACTGATTATGACAATAAGATTTGGGAAGAATTAAAAAATTTCTGGAATAAAGTCCAGCATCAGGTCAATGATAGAAATTTATTCAGAGAACATGCCGCTTCCCTCAGAGAAAGAACAAATGGTCTTTTTGATAAATTAAAGCAATTAAAAAAGAGCCTGGAATCAGAATTTGAAACCAAGTCCAAAACATATCTAGATGATTTTTCAAAAGAATTGAATGAAATTGAAGGAAAAATTGAACAAGGTTTAGGTTTGAGTCCATTATTCGAAGATCTGAAAAGGTTACAGCATAAAATTAAAAATATTCATTTTACAAAGGATGACCGCAAAGAAATATGGGATAAAATCGATGGCGCATTTAAAATAATTAAAGAAAAAAGAGGTTCCCAATATGAAGCTAATGTATCTCAGGGTACCGCCAGATTACAAAAAAGATACGAAGGATTGATAGGTGCGATTCAGAAAATGCAGAAATCAATCCAAATTGATCAAAAAGACCTTGATTTTCAAACGAAAAGAGTTGAAGATAGCGATGGCCAGCTGGAATCTCAATTAAGGCAGGCAAAAATCCGGATGATAGAAGAAAGAATACATTCCAAAAAAGAGAAATTTGACGACATGCTGAAAACCAAATCAGATCTGGAGTCAAAATTGGAAAAGGAAAAGAAAAAAGTAGCTAAGCTTGAAAAGCAGGAGAAAATTGAAGAAGCAAAAGAAGTGGTAAAACAAAAAATTGCAGATAATATCTCCGAGTCACAAAAAGAACTTGACAAAATTTCGGGTAAACTTTCCAAAGCAGCGGACGATATTAAAAATCAGAAAAAATCAAAATCAAAACCAAAAGATTTGCTTTCCCAACTTTCTGCTTCAGCAGAAAATTTATTGGAAGATGTCGTTGATACCGTTAAAGCTGTAGCTGAGGTTGCTGAAGAAAAACTCGAAGACCTTGTTGATAAGGTAGATGACTTATTTGATAAAGAAGAAGAATAAATTCAGCATTTTAGAAATAAAATAAAAGCATACATCCATTTCTGGAGTATGCTTTTTTTTAATCACTCTTCTAAACAATTAATGCAATAAATAAAAGAATTAATTGATTTTTTTTTGGCTGAAAACCCATTCCCATAAGCCTGGCTCCCTGATTGCCATTTCCCAAATACCATGATTTTGACCTTCATATTCAGGTAAACAAAGAGGAATTATCTGAATTATTAATTGCTTTATACATTTCTCTTGATTTTTCAACCGAAACAACGGAATCCTTACCACCATGGAAAATCCAAAGAGGTGTTCTTTTAATAAAGTCAATTTTTTGGAGATCACCGCCACCGCAAATGGGTACTCCCGCGGCAAATATTTCCGGTCTTCTTGCCGCAAGATCAAAAACACCAAATCCACCCATAGATAAACCTACCATATAGATTCTTTCCTTATCTATGCCAGAAGTTTTTAAAATATTGTCCAATAATTCCAATACGCCCTCCATCGACTTTGTTATTTCTCCATTCTGTATGACTGACCATTCAAAACGTTTTACGGGAGCCCAATACCCTTCTTCCGGACATTGAGGGGCCAGAATAAAACAAGGATGTTTTTGTTGAAAAGAATCTGATGTCAAATATGGAACTACATGAACCAATTGCTTTCGATTGTCATTTCCTCTTTCCCCTGCTCCGTGCAAAAACAAAATTAATGGTTGTTTTGTGTCACTTTGAAATTTTGGCTTAAAACATTGGTAGGGAACACTCCAGCCTTCAGAAGTTTTGAAAATATTGTTTTGATGTAATGTTTTTTTAACAGAACATGAAAATATTGTGCATGAAAAAAAAATCAATACTAAAATCTTGTTCCTTTTTCCATTAATCATAGATATTAATGAACAAGTTAGTATTATATATATTTTTTTAATCCTTTTTAACATGTATGGCGGGAGGAATTAAATTATATAAGACAGGTGTTACAAGTCTGCTCAATAAGGTACTGCTGATTAACCCGCCGATCAAAACCTTGGCCAGTGGGCTTATCAAAGGTGAATTTTCAAGTACCAAAGGTGTCAAACCGCCAATCGCTGTTAATGAAGTGAGCAAGATAGGTAAAAATCTTGTTTCTGCCCCATCCAACACAGCCTCATATAATGAAACACCTTTTTCTCTTAACGAATTGGTGTAGTCTACCATTAAAATACTGTTTTTAATTTCTATACCTACAAGAGCAATAATACCTACAGTTGCCACAAAGGATAAAGACTCACCTGAAAAATATAATGCTAATAATGCTCCTATAATTCCCATAGGAATTACACTTAATACTATAATGGTTGATTTAAATGTTCTGAACTCAAGAATCAGAATGGCAAATAAACCAAAAACGGTTAAAATAATAATGGTTCCCATACCACCAAATGATTCCTCTCTGGTTTCCCTTTCCCCGGCTGCAACAACTCTATAACCGGAAGGGAATTTTATTTTGGAACCTATTTCATCCAATATCTGAGTCGTAGTTTTATCAATATTGTAATTTTTTTCAACAAAACTGCTTACCAATGCATACCTTTCCTTGTTAAAATGCAGTATTATTGAAGATGATGGGCGAAGAGAAATATTCGCCACCTTTTTCAAAGGAACCAAAGCACCGCTAAAAGATGTGATATTGATTTTATCAAAATTGGCCAGAGCATCCATGGTATTATCAGACGTACTTACGACTATTTTGAATTCATCGCCTTCATCGTCTTTAATAAGGCCAGCTTCAATTCCGGAAATAGCCAGGCGGATTGTTTTCGCTATTTCTGCACCGGTTAGGCCGTACATTCCCGCCATTTGTTTATTGACTTCCACGACAACATCAGACCCCTGATACTTTAAGTCGTTTCTTACATACATTGTCCCCTGTACTGATTTCAGAATATTTTCAACTTTTATACTCAACTGTTCAAGTGTATCCAGATTATTTCCCAGAATCCTTATTTCTATAGGTGCTGATATAGGTGGTCCCTGCTGAAATCTCTTCACTTCAATTTTTGTTCCTGGTATTCCTTTCAATAATTTCCTTGCTTTATCAGCAAATAGAACTATTTCCGTCACTTTAGTTTCTGGATCAAGATATACAATAATTTGGCCTATGTTTGCTGCATTTTGTTTTTGAAATTCATTGTAATATATTCTGGGATTACCTTTTCCTACATTTGCACTGATATGTGATACTTCAGGTAATTTCAATATCTGTTTTTCAATTTTTCTAACCACTTTATCCGTTTGCAATAAATTAGTACCCGGTTCAGTTTCTATATCAATCGTAATAATCGGCTTCTCTGATTCCGGAAACAAACTAAACCCAAGAACCGGAACCAGCAGTAATGATCCTAAAAATAAAATTCCTGCAGTACTCAATGTCTTGATTGGATGCTGAATACACCAGATTAATAATTTTTGATAAGGGGTATTGATGTATTTTTTAAAAGCTTTAAAAAAATAATTGCCTTCACTTAGACTATCCTTTTCATGTGCTTTCAATAAAATGCTTGACAGAAATGGAATAATTGTAATTGAAACAAACAATGAAGCGAGCACCGTTACCATAACGGCCACAGGTAGCGATCTGATAAAGTCCCCTGATCCTTCAGGCAAGTTAGCCAACGGTAAAAATGCAAGTATCAATGTGGCGGTACAGCCCAATATGGCAATCAAGATGTGGTTCGTGGCAGAAATGGCTGCTTCTTTTGCTGAAATACCCTTCCGCATATATCTTTCAATATTTTCAACCACTACAATACTGTCGTCCACCAGGAGTCCCAGAGAGATAACCATCCCGACGATACTAAGTTGGTTAAGAGTGTATCCCAGGACATCCAGTACAAATAAACCAATACTTAACGAAAGTGGAATGGAGATCATGACGATGAAAGAAGCTCTTGTACCCAATGGAAGCAATGTCAGCAATACCAAAAATATAGCAATCAAAAAATCTCTGCCCAAACCGGTGAGTCTGTTTTTTACACCAATTTCCTGATCAAAGGCTTGTTCCAATTGTATTCCTTTCGGCAATTCTTTATTAAATTTTTCAATAACCGCTTCGATTTCCTTTCTGGCTGCAATAATATTTCTTTTATCTTTCATTGCCGTTACAACCCAGACAGATCTTTTCCCGTTGTGGCGGGCAATGTGGTCAAAATCTTCATTTATTTCAAAGACATTTGCTACTTGCCCTAAACGGAGTATTTTTCCTTCCGGTGATACCTGTACAATAGTATTTTTTATATCCTCTATATTTTCAAATTCCGAAGTAGTTTTAACATTGTATTTTTTTTCTCCCAGGTCCATCGAACCGCCTGGAATATTTATATTATTTGCCTGAAGCAGCCCCAAAACCTGATTAAGTCCCAATCTAAGTTTTGACATTTTTTCGAGATCGATTTCTATTTTTATAGTTTTTCAGGAGCCGCCTGCACTTCCGAAAATTTTATATCTTTCAGTCTTTCCATCCTTTTTTCAAGATCTTCTCCCCATTTTTTCATCGTATAAATGGAGGCAGTATCACTTACCAACGCCGTTTGCAGGATAGCTACATCACTACTGGCTGCCTTTTTTATATCCAGCCAAACAATACCTTCAGGTAGGGATGGTCTGATTTTATTGATTTCACGTATGACATCATTATTTTTAGCTTCAACATCAACTTCATAGTTGAATTCTGCCAGCATAACCACCAAACCATCTTTTATAGTAGTTTTAATCTTTTTAATATCCGACAACTGATATAACTCTTCTTCAATTGGATCAGCGATTAGTTTTCCATATCAATAGGATTTGTACCCGGATAAACAACTACTATAGAAAAAATCGGTGCTCCAAAAGGAGGGTCTTCACCCCTTGGCATATTAAACAAAGCATTGATACCCAATAACATCATACCGAAAAAAATAATGAGGGTAAATTGCCAGTTCTTAACAAAAAACATATTAAAATTCATATGTATATTTTTATTTTTGTCAAAATTGTATTATTTTAAAAATGGTGATTACACCAAAAATCACTGCCATCACAAAATCAATTTTTAACCATTTCTCCATCTTCCAGGTAAATGGCGCCTGTTGTTATTACTTCATTTATGCCCTCCATGCCACTTGAAATAGCAACTTTATCTCCTAATATTTTTGCTATCCGGATATTTACTCTTTTTGCCTTTCCATCACTTATAGTAAAAATTTCAGCTTCTGTACCATTTGTCCTGATCAGCGCTTCTATTGGTATTGTAATAAATTTGTCTTTTTTTGATGAAATAATGGTAACATCTGCCGTTAATCCTGCAGCTAATGAGGCAGGTTGATTTCGGAAAGATATTTCAACGTCAAAAGTACCACCACCATTTCCTCCTAAGGATGCCTTATCGGATACATAACCTTCAAATTTTTTACCGGGATATGCCTCAAGAACTATCTCTGCCTTATCTCCAAAAGAAACATTAGCCCATTCCGCATCAACAAGGCCAACTTTGATTCTCCAGTCTGATTTTCCAACTCCCATAATTACATACACCGGATTTCCCGGTGCTGTTATTTCACCCGATTTCATAATTTGTTTTACAATTCTTCCGGTAATAGGGGCTCTGACTTCACTGAAATTTTTATTGAATCTCGCAATGTCAACAGACTTTTTTGAGACTTCAAGTGCCGTGGAAACATTTTGAAATTGTTCTAATGTCGCGACACTGTCTGCGAATAAATTTTTTACTCTGTTATAATCTCTTTCTGCTTTTTTAAGTCCTTCTTCTGCCTGTTTTACCTGGGCATCAATTTCGTCTAAAATTAAGATTGCCAGTAATTGCCCCTTTTTGACATAACTCCCTTCTTCAACATATGTTTTGTGAATGACACCCCCGGTTTTGAAAGATGGTCTTGCTTCATTATCACTTAGAACAATACCCATTGTTTTTATTATTCCGGAATCACTAAAGTTTGCTACTTTTACCGTTTTAACCATGGTGGCTTCTTCAATTATCCGATTAGTTTCTGCTATTTCTTTTTCCTGCTTACAAGAACTAAAATTTACAAAAATCATAAGAGTTATGGCGATTACAAATTGTGCCTTCATATTATTATTGTTTTAATTTATTTATCCAATTAAATTATTCTATTGGGAATGAAGCGGTTGCATACATATATTCCGCCCATTTCATCCAAGCATTCTGGCGGGCCAGCGTATAATGCAATTTGATTTGCGTAGATTGAGTCTCAGCATCTAAAAGTTCAAGGTAATTCACACTTCCTTCCTTATATTTTTTCAAAACTTCACTGTACATTTTCTCAACGGCAGTGATCCTTATTTTATAGGTTTCTGCCTGTTTTACGGCAGACTGCAGATTTTCTTTGGCTATATTAATCTGCAAGCCTATCTGATCTTCAGTATAATTTTTCTGAAGTTGTATTGCTGTCATATCTGCTTGCACCGAGGACTTTTTGTATATGTGTTTATTGTTGTCAAACAAATTCATTTCAACATTGAGTCCCGCTAAAACATAAGGTTCTATTCCAAAATCAAAATCCTGAGAACCCAGATCAAGCTGAAGACCTAATTTAGGTTTGTAAAAATTTTTTTCCTTTTCCAGTGCCAGAGACAACATTTTGGAACCTTGATTCATTTGTAAAATTTCTTCTCTTTCATTATAAATAAAGGATTCCACCACCGGTAATTCATCTATTAAAATGGATTCTACGAAAGTTTCTCCCACCAAAAATTTCATATAATGGTCTGCATTTCTTATCTGAGCTTCTGCATCATATTTTTGAGCGGATAGTGTAGCCATTTGCGTTTCAATTCTGGAAAGTGCCGTTGGTAAAGCTGTTCCATTTTTAATAAGACTTTGTGTGACTCTTTTGGCCTCAGTAAGCAGAGAATCCGAAGTCCAATAAATTTCTGATATTTTTCTTGCGGCTACTGAAGAAAAATAAGCATTCATTACATCTTTGACAATGATTCTTTTAAGGGCTTTGATTTCGAGATTCTTTAATACAATGGTCTCTGATTTAATTTTTTTGTTGATGGCCAGATCAGGATAATAAAGAGGTTGGGTAATTCTAAAACGCAGGTCATAAAAGTTGTTAGGCAAAAACTGCTCTTCAACGTTATTAATAGTAGGGAAGTTATTTGACTGCGTCAATACATTTAATGTGGAATACACAGGATTTAGCAAATCACCGACGGGAAAGTTTATCTTTCTTCCCCCTTCTGCCAATGAATACAATAATCCTATTTGCAAGTTGGGACCATACATTGCTTTTGCTTCTTTCAAAGAAGATACGGCACTTTCCAGTTGAAAGTTTTTCGAATTGAGTTGCTTATTGTTTTTCCAGGCCAATTTCACCAAAGATTCAAAATCCTGCGCATGGACACTCTGTACCACCAAAATAAGCAACCCCGTAAGATATAATTTTAAATGACTTATGTATATTTTATTAACACTGTTCATAAAAGGTAAAATTTTTTATTTTTTAAAAAGACAATGTATAGTTGAATCAAGAACTTTATCAATCAATATCTTTTGATCAGAAGGTTGAACAATTCCCAATCTGTCTGTAAGCGCAAGATTAACAAGACCGTGTACTACACTCCATAATTGTAAGGCAATGATTTGGGCATCATAACCTTTCAGGGAATATTTTTCTATTGCCTCATTACATGTGATGGTTAAAAAATTAAATAAAGCCATTCCTTCATCCCAATCTTCCCTGCACTTTTCAACATGTTTCATCGGTTCATCTGAATTAAACATCAAATCATACCAGTCAGCCTGTTCCAGGCCAAATTTTATATAGGCCCGACCGATTTCATAAATTCGTTTTGAGGGATCTTTTTCAGCAAAGGCAGGAACCATATACTTATTCATCAGCATAAAACCCATTTCCATCAACTCGTGAAGAATCTCATCTTTATCTTTGAAATGCAAATAAATAGTGGCCGGACTGTATTCAATTTCTTTGGCAATTTTCCGAACCGACAAACCATGCTTTCCAAACTTGAGCAAAAGCCTTTTGGATGTATCAAGTATCAATTCCTTTAGTTCTGCTTTTTCTCTTTCTTTCCGTTCTGATGATCCCATTAATCTATTTTTATATACAACGTTCTTTTACTAAACATTGTTCATTAAAAACACATTTGTTAACATATTTTTTATATTTTAACATATACAAATCTATTTGACAGGAGCCCTTATGGTAAATGGTGCTTCCTTTCGTCATGAACAGTTACAGTAAATAATTTTTTTAATTACTAATCATAAAATATATTAACTTTACTTTTTAATACTTATTCAAATAACAGAATCAAAAAAGAATAGAAAATAAAGACTCCAAAATATTCGAAAGTCGGTATTTTTAATTGATGTTTGAAACAAAACAAAATTTGAATTTCCCAATCTAACCAAAACCAATAAATCCATTTCTGAATGGTATCAATTTCCAGATATTTTTTCGTTATTTTTATACTCCTTTCAATTTTTGTCATTATACAATGTGACAATAATGAAAAAGTAAAAAACAACTCTATTTTAAATACATCTCAAAGAAGTAATCTCCATACGAAAAAAATATCACAAGAAAATCTGCCTGTTTTTACGCCCGTAATAAAAGATATTTGTCTCATTAAAAACACTTCTGTAAAAGTTTTAAATGATAAAAACACCGGACTACCCCTTCCTGTAGAATCTCATGGTAACGGTTTTTACTCTACTTACAATACTGAAAATGGACTTTCTCTTGATGATGTTTATTGTTCTTATAATGATAGTCAGGGAAATCTTTGGTTCGGAACTTTAGGTGGTGGTGTCAGTAGATTTGATGGAAAACAATTCACTAATTTTACAAAACAACATGGATTAGCAGGTAATTCGGTTTTAAGTATCACTGAATTAAAATCCGGGGTTATCCTTTTTTCCACAACGGACGGAGGTGTCAGTATATACAATGGTTACACCTTCCAAAATTATACAACTAAAGAAGGATTGAGCAGTAATTTTATATGGAATACACATGAAGACAAATATGGTAATATTTGGTTTGCAACCGAGGGTTTTGGTGTTGACAAATTCGACGGTAAAACATTTAAAAACTATTCAACAGAGAATGGATTGCACGACAATTATATTAAAACAATAATTTCTGATTCATTTGGAAATGTTTGGCTGGGAAGTAAAATCAACGGAATTACCTATTTTGACGGTACACGATTTATTCCATATACAGCTGATGACAAACTTCCATCTAATAAAATAGCAAGTTGTTTTTTTGATAGTCGGCAGAATTTGTGGTTTGGCACCGTGGATCAGGGTATCATTAAAATTGATGTATCAAAAAATGTAAAAAATCAAAAACCAATTTTTAAAAGTTTTTCCTCTTCAAATGGCTTCACTGCAAAAAACATTTTAGACATAACAGAAGACCATTCTGGAAATATTTGGTTTGCCAGTAAAGAAAATGGTGTCTTAAAATATTCTGAAAAAAATCAATTGAAAGGGTTTACACCCTTTACGGAATACAATCTTGAAAACGGACTGCCCTATAACTCCATTTATACCATTACTGAGGATAAATACGATAATATATGGATGGGCACTTATGGCCAGGGTGTGTTTAAATACTATTCTCAGAATATAATCTCTTTTGACGTAAAAACAGGTTTTAATGAAACAAAAACAAGAGGAATTGCTGAGGACAATGAAAAGGGATTGTGGTTTCTTTATTTAAAATGAATTATGTTACTACGATGGTTTAAAAATCATCAGTTATACCTTTACGGATGAATATAAAGACAATATACATTCAATTTATATTGATAAAAAAAACAATCTCTGGCTTGGGTCTATTTATGGGCTTATTAAATTTAATAAAGAAAAATCAATTTTATATTCCTTAAAGCAGGGTAAGGAATATTTTATGGTTTATTATATTTTTGATGACGATAAAGGAAACATTTTATTTTCAGCATGGGGGCAAGGTCTGTTTATTTTAAAAAATGATAAGGTAATCAATTTTACCACTACAGAGGGACTCGCCAGCAATCAGATAAGATCAATCTTTGCAGATTCTAAAAAAATATCTGGTTAGGATATGAGGGTGCGGGAGTATCATTGATACGTGAAAGTCAAATAATTAATTTTTCGAAAGATCATGGTCTGGGTGATGAAACTGTGTTTGATATTGATGAAGATAGTCAAGGTAATATATATTTTGCTACCACAAATGGTTTAAGTGTTTTTAATGTAGATATAACGAAAGGAAGTATACATAACAAAGTATTGCCTTTTACAAATTATACCACAAAAAATGGATTGGCCAACAATTATATTACCAATATTTCATGTACAGCATCTGACACTATTATTATTGGAACAAGTACAGGTATATCGGTTCTTTCTCATGGTTTGAATGATTTCTCCAAAAATAAAAATATTAAACATTATAATTTAACAACAGGATTTCCGATAAAAAATGTGGTCATTGGTCAAAATACACTTTTCAAAGATAAAAAAGGAGTTATCTGGATATGCACAGGGTCTGAAAAATCAGGGTTACTGCGTTTTAATTATCCTTTTCTTTCAAATATTTCACCAATCAGTGAATTACATATCAAACAAATATTTTTAAATGGCGAAAAAATAAGCTGGACAAACCTTAATTCTTTCAATAAAAATAAAGAGAACATCTATTTTACTTCGCAAATTATAGAAGAATTGAATGTATTTGGAAATCTCTTTTCAGAAGAAGAAAAAAGATCTCATTTAAATAAGTTCAAAGGTGTAAAGTTTACTGCTTTGTCTAAAGAAACTTATTTACCCGAAAATCTGATTATACCTTTTTCATTCAACAATATTACTTTTGAATTTCACGCCACAGAGACTTTTAACAATCCTCATATTGTATATCAATATAAACTGGAAGGTTATGCCAAAGATTGGAATCAAGTTTCAAAAACAACTTCTGCTTCTTTCGGAAACATGAATGAAGGTAATTACATATTTAAACTCAGGGCCAAAAATGAGTCCGGAATATGGAGCCCTGAAATTACTTATTCCTTCAAAGTATTGCCTCCATGGTTTCGGTCATTGTGGGCCTATATTATTTACGTCCTTTTATCCTTCTGTTGTATTTATATTGCGCATAGATATCAAAAAAGAAGGCTCGTCACCATAGAAACACAAAAAAGACTGAAGAAAGAGTTAGAGCAGGCTAAAGAAATTGAGACGGCTTATGAAAAATTAAAAACCGCTCAGGTTCAATTAGTTCATGCTGAAAAAATGGCATCACTGGGAGAATTGACTGCCGGTATAGCGCATGAAATTCAAAACCCGTTAAATTTTGTAAATAATTTTTCTGAGGTAAACTGTGAACTTCTTGAAGAATTAAGAGAAGAGTTTAAGAGCGGGAATACTGATGTTGTCCTTGATATGATTACCGATCTTGAAGTAAATCAGGAAAAAATTAAATTTCATGGGAAAAGAGCTGATGCTATTGTAAAAGGAATGTTGTATCATAGCAGAAGCAGTTCGGGAGTAAAAGAACCAACGGATATTAATGCACTTGCCGATGAGTGTATGCGTTTATCTTTTCATGGATTAAGAGCAAAAGACAAACAATTTTCTTCAAAGATGGAAATCTCTCTGGATGAAAACGTTGGTAAAATTAATGTGGTTTCTCAGGATATCGGGCGTGTATTTTTGAATATAATTACAAATGCTTTTTATGCCGTAAATGAAAAAGCAAAACGAAAACAAAATACCAATTCTACTGATTCAGTATATGAACCCACGGTTTCTCTGTATACTTCACGTAAAAACAACCATGTTGAAATCATATTAAAGGATAACGGTGAAGGTATTCCGGAAAGTGCGATGGACAAAATTTTTAAACCCTTTTTCACCACAAAACCTACCGGTCAGGGCACTGGGTTGGGTCTTTCCTTAAGTCATGACATTATTGTAAAAGGTCACGATGGAACAATTAATGTAAAAACAACTGAAGGGGAAGGTACTGAATTTATCATCTCCTTACCAGTGATATAAGGAGCTGATCACTAATACATCTGTTAAGTCAGTAATACTATCTTTACTTAACCAATCCACAAAAATTGCAGAAGGAAACGAATAATGCATTATTCTTAAAACTAGTTGTCAAAAATAATCACTATCAGTTTCACAGATTAAAAAAATTGATACCTGTATTTATTGGCCGCAATTTGGAGGGCAAGGCATGGATTCATTGTAAATTTGTTCCAAAGCATCAGTTCCATCGGCTTTTACACCCACCATATTTAAATGAGCAACATTTGGAGTAACACTTCTGTCCAAACCTAAATAAAATCTAACCGCAGTGACATTTTGATTCTTCAAATTCTGCAGATTCACTAATGGCATTTTAAAATGTGTTAAAAGCGTCTGCTGCATAAATGCCTGACCAAAGGTCAACCAATTATTATTCCATGTATTGAAAGTACTCATTGGTATAGTATTTACATTTCTTTCACCTCCTTGTCCATCTTCTTTCGGGAAAAAATTCATATTGGCACAAGTTGGAGGACATGGCACTGATGCATTATAAAACCTGCCCTGAGGATTACCTTTGTTATCCATGCCTACTAAAACCAAATGTGGTACATTATTGTCAAGTCCAAAGTATAGTCTTATACTTTCAGGAGACTGATTTAACACATTTTGAACACTGCTGATAGGTAATTGAAATGCTCTGATATGAGTCTGAGAAATATAGCTTCTTCCATTTTGATTCCATGCTGATGTCCACACATTAAACGTGGCGCCAGGAATAGTATCGGAAAATGACATTTTTGCCACCTCTTTGTTTTGAACAGCTGAAAAGATGGGTGAAGGTTGATTTAAAATAATTACTAATAGTAAGGCTCCGATTCCATTTTGAAAAAATTTGGTTTTCACTTTGAAAATTTTAAGGGTTACGGGTAATATCGAACACAATAAATAATCCTGATTTCTCTAAATTCCAAGGGATTATGCACACAAATGTAATCATATAAACTATCAATTTATAAAATGAACACAAAATATTTTTAGTGCGTATAAATTTTATGGAAAAAATTTGGCATAACCAATCCCTTTCCTTTTACAAATTTAATGGAATGAATACCAAATCTCTTTTAAAAGATTACAATAAAAGATAGGTAAACAAATCTGTTTTTTTCTATAAAACCGAATTAATTCTCAACTTATTTATACATTTTTTCTTCTTGAAAATAATTCTTCAAGTGAAGAAATAATATTCAATGTTTCATTAAATACATCTTTTGTGTCAGGGCTTTGACCTCCAAACAAACTTATTTCACACAAAGAATACATTTTATCAAATGATGAAACCAAACTATCAGGAACATCAAGAACTGTAAGCTTATTTAACAGCGTATTTTTATCCAGTTCTTCGTTTTCAATATTCATTTTAAATTTCAAATATCTGGTCAGTGCATGGGAAATCTCTTCAAAAAACATTCTGTTCTCACCTGCATCCAAAAAACTTTTTGCCCGTACCAAACACTGATCAGCAATTCTTTTAGCATTAATTTTAGCATCAATATCATTTTTTTGTTTTTTTCTTTTTGAAAAAACCCAGTAACTTAATCCTGATATTGTCATCAGCAACAAAAATAATAAAGGCCAATAATACTTCTTTTCCGCAGAATGTTCTTCAGAAGAATCTTTATCCTCTTCTTTTTGACGGTTTACATTATTTTTACTTCCCTGCAGTACATTGATAGTGAGTGGTTTATCCTCCAATGTTATATATCGGTTGTTTTGTGGAGAAAAAAATGAAAATTTAGGGTATAAAATAAATTCTCCGCCTTTTTTTACTTCTGCAAGATACTCATATACTTTTGTATGTATTTCTTTTCCGTTTTCTATTACAGTCTCTTCACTTAAAAGGTTGGGTTCAAAAAATTCTATACCTTTTATGGACTCCCATTTTGGTGCATTCCAGAATTTGGGATCTCCGTCTCCTTTTATCTTCATCTCAATTTTTAATATCTCTTCCGTTGAAATTGTCTGCCTCGATAATTTGTTTGAAAAAGAAAACTCCCCTACAGCACCGGAAAAAGTGCCGGGCACATTATTATCCGGCAGCTCTGCAACTTCAAGTTCGAGATCATTGGTAGCGTGCTTTTCAGCTTTTACTTCATTAAAAAATGGATTACTTCCCGTGTTGACATCATATTTATAAATAATATTAATTCTGTCTAATTTCTGTCTGCCACTTTTCTGTGGGTATAAAACAAAAGATTCAACTACCTGGGTATAATATCTTTGATTGTTAATGATAACATTTTTACCTGCATTTTGTCTCTCGATAGGCTTTACGAAAATATGTTGAAATTGAGGCAGCTTCTCAAATTCAACATTGATTACATCTTTATTGGTAAATATTTCATAATCCAATAGTGTCTGTTGGCCAACATATACCTTGGTTTTATCTAAAATTGCTTTAAAAAATACATCTCTTCCTTTTGAGTCATAATTTCTGACGACAGGTTTACCAACTTCAATCGTCAAAGAATTTGATTGAAGCCATTTTCCGTCTATTTTGGCTCTTGCCGGTGGCAAAATAAATTTTCCTTCCTTTGAAATGACAATTTGAAATGTGTATTTTACAAATCCTGACCTTTTGCCATTTATAATACTTACAGAAGTCTCTACACTTGGTCTTTTACTTATAGTAAATCTTTTACCTTTGGTGCCACCACTTCATCCGATTGTCAATTATTTTATAAATCAACAAAAATGGTGTATTGGCTTCAACTTTGTAACCTGACTGGTTTCTGCCGTAAATTTTACCTGACATAAGGTAGTCCATGGCAGAAAAACAATAATAATAATACATCTACAGAAGTGTCTGACCCACGAATGCCAATCATAAACGTTTGATTTTCCTTTTAGAAGATGAAGGCTTTATTTCTTCTTTTCCTGAAGATTTATATGTTTTGATAATTGAAGAATCATTTTGTGCTGTTTCCAGTGCCGTTATTCTAATCTCTTCAAATTTTATGTTTTCATCATCAGAAGGCAGCTCGTGTATAAAAACTGTGTACTCTCCTTCCGATTCTGCCATCAAATAATAAGAATATTTGGTTTTTGAAGTAGTTTCTCCATTAATCATCGTAAAACTGGAAGAAGTATTAGGTCCGCCTACCATTTTCAAACCATTAAAGTCCGGAGTTTTGAAAGTACCCTGAATATTTTTTAACTCAATTTCTAAAATAAACGGTACCCCTACAGAAACTGTATCCTTTACTTTTATTATTACTTCCGTCGATTGACCTTCAGCCTGCAGAAAAAAATATATAATAAAAATTCCAATAAAACCAATTCTGCTAAAATTCATATTTAATGATTTAAGATGATTTTTTTATTTATTTAATAGTATAACTTTAATTTTCTTTGACAATTTTCCTGAAAATCTCAATATCCTAACTAAACTTCCAGTGTATTCGTTTTTAATTTTAAACCTGTGTGTATTGAAAGTTTAAAAAAATAAACTTCATTTTTTTTCTGAAATACCATTAAACATAAACGAATCACATTTTTAAATGGTTTAATAATACATATTTTTAACCAAAATTTTATTATTCATTAAATTTTAATCTTTGAAATACATTGTCTCCCTTTTGTGGCTATTATGCTGGACAACACCTTTTGTCGCAAAAAGTCAACATTTGAACACAGTAAAAAATTTTCCGAATGACTGGCTTGGGCGCTGGGAAGGAGAATTACATATTTTTAGTCCAAGAGACACAATTCAAACCATAAAAATGTTGGTAAATAACCAACCTACGGATTCAATCAATGTATATACCTGGACCCTAACTTACGGCGAAGACACCATTGCAGGTAAGAGAGACTATGTTTTACGCCCTGTTGACATTTCCAAAGGCCACTGGGTCGTCGACGAAAAAAATTCTATCTTTCTGGATGGTTATGTATATGATAACACATTTACCCACGTTTTTTCTGTTATGAAAAACCTGCTTACAACCCGAATGACTATCGAATCAAATAACACTATGACTTTTGAAGTTATGGTGTCTCAGGATAAACCAATCAGAGCTTCAGGAAACGGCATGCACAATGGTGAGAATATACCGGAAGTCAATAGTTATTTTATAACAGCATACCAAAGAGCAAATCTAAAAAGAATGTAATTGTATTGATTGAACCAATCCAATTATAAAAAAAACAAAACACCGGCTAATGCTATTAATGCTGGCACCGATTGTGTATAAAATATTCTTTTTGATACAGAAACTGCACCGACTATTCCGGCAACTATGACACAAATCAAAAAGAAAATGGCTATATTTTTACTCCATTCTTCGTTCTGGATAAAAAATGTCCAAGTAAGTCCTGCAGCTAAAAAACCGTTATAAGCTCCCTGATTATATGCCATTGTTTTTGTTTTGAAAAACATTTCGTCAGGCATTGAACCCCTGAAAGTTTTTTTTCCTAATGTTTCCCAGGCAAACATTTCCATATACATAATATAAAAGTGTTCCAATGCGACGATACCGGTTAATATATAAGCGATTATTTCCATTGTCTACACTAACATTGTGACCGGATTCTCCAGATAATCCTTAAAAGTTTGTAAAAACCTGGCACCTGTAGCTCCGTCCACAACTCTGTGGTCACAAGACAAGGTAACTTTCATCATATTACCAACAGCAATAACATCATTTTTTACAATTGGCTTTTTGATGATGGAACCTATGGCCAATATACAAGCATCCGGAGGGTTGATGATGGCTGTAAATTCTTCAATATCAAACATGCCCAGATTTGAAATCGTAAAAGTATTACCTGTCATTTCCTGAGGCTGTAACTTTTTAGATTTTGCTTTGCCTGCAAGATCTTTTACTTCCTGATTAATGGAAGACATCGGTTTAACATCGGCATTGTTAATGACAGGTACTAATAACCCATCTTCAACCGCTACGGCAACACCTATATTGATTTGTTTGTGGTAAGTTATTTTATCACCAAACCAGGAAGAATTAACTGCCGGATTTTTTCTGAGAGAAGCAGCACAAGCCTTTATTACCATGTCATTGTAAGAAATTTTTACAGGAGATACTTTGTTAATGGCTTCACGTGCTTCTACGGCTTTATCCATATTAATTTCCAATGTCAGGTAAAAATGGGGGGCAGTAAATTTGCTTTCCCCTAGTCTCCTTGCGATCGTTTTTCGCATTTGAGATACCGGGACATCACCATATTGAAAATCCGGCAATACTACAGGTTCGGAGGTTCCGGTAGCAGAAGAGGTAATCGTTTTTGGGTTCTGAATAAAAAGTTCTATGTCCTTTTTAACAATTCTGCCAAAATCGCCACTTCCTTTGATCTGACCAATGTCAATCCCAGCCTGACTTGCCAGAGATTTTGCCAGAGGACTCGCCTTTAATCTTTGATCTTCTCCGGAAAAGACAGGATTTGTTGTTGTTGCTGAAAGTACAATTTCAGAAACAGGAGCTGAGGTCGGAGCTGCTGTTTTTTCAACAGGAACGGGTTCAGACTTGCCGTTTGATGCAGGTGCAGCAGCACTTTGTCCTGCTAAAATGGCAGCAACATCGTCACCTGATTTACCAATTATCGCAATAATACCATCAACGGCAACAGGACCACTTTTTACACCGATATACAAAAGCACACCTGAATGGAAACTCTCCAGTTCCATGGTAGCTTTATCCGTTTCAACCTCAGCCAAAATATCACCGGGCTTAACAATATCACCTTCTTTTTTCAACCAACTTACTATATTGCCTTCTTCCATTGTGTCACTCAATCGAGGCATTCGAATGATTTCTGCCATATTATTTTTTGATTAGGACAGCAAAGTTACATAATGGTTCATGATTTTTCAAAAAAATCTACTCAATAGGTCCAATCCCCTGTCTGACAATCTCCATTTCTTCGTTGGTACAATCTATGACCGTTGATTCACCACCAATGATAGTACCCGTATCAATGAGAATATCCACCTTGTTTTCAAAAACCGTAAAAATGTCTTCCGGATCGTTAAAAGATTGCTGAAATTCTCCATCTGTATTCAGCGAAGTAGAAATAACAGGTACTTCGAGAATTTCAAGTAATTCAAGGATTAAAATATTATGAGGAATACGGATTCCTATTTCTTCCCTGTTATTTTTAAAGTACTTCTGAACGTAATTATTGGATTTTAAGATAAAGGTATATGGACCTGGCAAATACCTTTTCATTGCTTTGAATACCTGATTATCAATCTGTTGAGTATACTTTGAAACAACACTGATATTGGGGCAAATCAATGACATTTTTGTTTGTTTTTCTTTTTTATTTAAGATTCTGCAAATCTTTTCAATACCAGCTCTTTGGTTCATTAAACACCCCAAAGCATACATGGTATCTGTAGGAAAAATAAAAATAGCTCCTTTATTGATTTCCTCAGCCAATTTTTTCAAGTCCCTCTTATTAGGGTTGTCTGCATGAAATTGTATCCTTTCCATTTTTATAATTTGAAGCCAAAGGTAGGCAAAATAAACCTCAGTATTTCATTTGTTGATGTATAATAAGAGACTGAAAATTTTATGCACAAAAATTTTCAAACTATAAAAAATACAGTAAAAAGAAAAGCCATCTGCTTTCAGATGGCTTTTTACTTCGCTAAAGATTTTTTCATTAAAAATGAAAAGAATATCAAAATGGAGGAATTCTCCCCCTTTTAATTAAAAGACTCTCCAAATTCAAAATTCGTTGCCTGACAATAAAAAAAAATTTAAAACTGAAATCCACCTCCGACAAAAAATCCGCTTTCTCCCAGCTTGTTGATGGAAAAATCAAAAGTTAAAATCATATTGTGAAAAAAAATAAAATCCAAACCCGGGCCAAAACCATATAAAAAGGTGTTTGACAATGGATTATTATCCCGATTAAAGGGTTCGTTGACATAACTCATATCACCATTAAATCTCAGGAAAATCTGCGTATTAAATGGTCTTAATTTTTTAGGCACCCATTTTTTAAAGTAAAAGTCTTTTCTGAAAATATTGAATTTCAAAGAATTATTCATCAAAATAAAATCAGTACCATCGATGACATACAATTGATATCCGGTGAGGTTGTCATTATTATAGCCGAGGGCCTGTGTGTATAGATATGGTATTCTGTTTCTTTGCAGATTACCCTTTATCTTAAGTCTTGTAGAATATATAAACCTTTTCAGAAAGTTCAGATGTTTGGAATATTCAGCCGATATTTCAGTATTGTTATACTTTTTCGAACTGCCGAATCCGTCTTTTTTGAAATTAATTCTCCATAAATAACCATATTCGGGATACAAGGGGTATCTTAACTTATTATAGGTAAATTCATATTCTAATCTGAAAAATTGAAGTACCGAATTTCCATTTAAAAAATAATTTGAATTCAATTTTGACGGTATTTCACTATCTACTTTTCCATAAAAATATAATAATCTGGCTGTATGAAAAGTATAGGCATTTTTCCTTTTAGTAATCGCAAAAGAACCTCTTATTTGAGATAAAAGATTTCTTTCATCATCAGCCTTATAAAAGAGCGGCCGGTTTTCAAAAGTTTTATAGCTAATTTCTTTATTATAAGCATAAAAAAAGTTTGATGAAAATCCCCATCCGTTTTTAAAATACGGATACTCATAAGACATTTCATATTTTCCTGTAAATCCAAACTGAAGTTTAGCTTTAAACTTATCTTTACTTCCTGAAAAATTAATATGGGTAAGAGCTACCCCATAATTCAATCGTTGTATAGAATAATCAAATTCATTGGCCCAGACATTAAAATTTCTATCTGCCAGTTCAAAGATGACATAAGGGTAAATATACCACCCTTCTTTTACGATAATATGAACGTTAACTTCCTGTACGTCAGGGTTCCAGTTTTTCAGATTAACATCCACTTCAGAAAATAAACCGGTACTTTTTAGCCTTTTTTCATTTTCCAATAAAACAGAAGCGAGATTTATTAATTCAATAGTATCATTGACAGAAAAATCAATTTCTCTTAAAATGGCTTCCGGTTTGGTTTTATCATTTCCCTGAATGGTGAGAAGTGAAATAACAACAAAATCTTTTTGAGTGAATGCAATTTGTTGCCACAAAAAAATAAAAACAAAAATTTGAAAACATCTACACATTGAGATATGTCATTAATGAATCAAATCTGTCCTTCAGACTTTCGTTATATTCATCATGTCCTTTGGATACTGTCACGTCATATCCAAATCGTTCAAGTGTCTGTTTAATCCGGAAATTTTCCTTAGCATTGGTTTTCACCGTAATAAATACCTTGGTTGAGTCCGTATTTTTGTTGATAAAAGTACTAAATACACTTATTCCTTCAGATTCAATAATCCGGCAGATTTCACCCATACTGTAATTTTGTTCAGTGGTTTCAATAGTGAAAACATTTCCGGATTCTTCAAAAGCATAACTTTCTGCAAAATAATGTAATAACTTTTCTAAAGTAATAACCCCCAGAAATTGACTTTTTTCATCAATCACAGGAATTAATGTCAAATTAAACCTGGCAACCTGTCCCATAACGTCAAAAATATGGTCTTTTTCAAAACAATAGGGTTTAAACAGACTGAGTCCATAAGAACCTATTGATTCTTTCATGTCATTCATGACAATATCTGATTCACTTATGAGGCCAAGCAATTGTTTATCATTAACAATAGGCAAATGTCTCACATGATACAAATGCATCATTGATAAAACTTCTTCTCCTATATCAGAAGTACGAAGTGCGACTATATCATTTACTAAAAGATCTTTGGCAATCAACCTAGTTAATATTTATGCGATAAAAGTACATAAATTTTATGAAGACGTGTGACCAAATGACGCTAATTATTGTCGCAGAATTTTTTTTCTTTCTACATTAAAATCAAGTTCAGACAACAATCCCCGATTTCTTAAGTCAGAAATCTTTTGAAGCTGATGAAGAATTGCCTCTTGCTGATTTGAATTATTGTCCATCGAAGTATATCTAAATCCACCTTTTTTGAAATTATCAAATTCGGGTTGTATTCTGACAAAGGCAAGATCGTCATGGGTTAATATTCGGTTGACATCATCCATTCCAGTCTCCACCGCCAGAGAAAGATGCCGAAATGCCTTTTCTTTTTGTTCTGTCAACGAATAGGCACACGCAACTGTAAAATGTGTATTTGAGTCTTTCGGATTTAATTCCAATACTTTGACAAAATCCAAAATGGCATCGTCCAAATCAAAATCTTTATATTTTTTTAAACCACTATTTTTTAAAGTTGAAATTTTTGTTTTGTTCTTGAAATTATTGATGCTATTAGCTTGGGGTCTGTTGTATTTTGTCATTTGTTCTTCTCTTCTTTTTTCAAGTCTGCCTCTCGGAATACCCTGAGGCACTCCGTAGTTATATTTCTCATCAAATTCTTCATCCGACATCGACATTATTTTAAAAGAATCGATTAAACCAAAAATAAATGTCAACGGCATAAAAAATATAGAAATAGACATAAAAAACAAAAACAAGTATAATATAAAGCCACCAATTTTACCAAGGTAAAGTTTATGCACTCCGACAAATCCAAAAACTACAGCCATCAATGCGGCAAACCATCTGTTTTTTCGGTTCATTTTACTGATTAAGATTATTAAAATATTTTGCAAGTTAAAACTGCAATATCATCATTGATTTCCAATTCTCCCCTGAAATCATTAATTTCCTTCAATAACTTTTCATTAAATTTTTCAGGGTGCAGATCTGAATTTTCATCAAGAAATTTTTCAATGGCTTCATCCCCAAAAAACTCGTCTTTATTATTTTTTAAATCAATGAGTCCATCCGTAAAACACAAAATCATTGTATCGTTTTCGAGATGAATACATTCTTCCTTTATTTCCGGAAGTTTTTCAAATGCTCCGATAAAAGAACAACTACTCTCCAATCTTTTTAATGCATTATTTATTTTAATAACAGGAGGATAATGTCCTGCGTTCACATATCTGAGTGTTTTTTTACTCAAATCCACTTCTGCCACAAATAACGTGATATATTTGTCACTTTTAGTAATTCTATAGACAGACTGATTCAAAGCAAAGACAAACGTCTCTAAATCGCGGTATTGAAAGATTAAACTTTGCGTTATAGCCTGAAAATTTGCCATCAACAAGGCAGCTCCAACACCTTTTCCGGAAATATCTGCAATACAAAAAGCAAACCTTTTTTCATCAAATCGAATAAAATCCAGATAATCACCCCCAATATTGAAGTGCGGTTTATAAATTTTGGAAAGTGCAAATTCCTTTTCTGACGGAAGAAACTCCGGAATAAGCAGTTGCTGGACCTGACTTGCCAATTCCATTTCCCGCTGATATCTTTCCTGCTCAATTTGTTTCTTAAATAATCTTTTATTTTCTATGGCAACCGCTATAATATTGGTTATGGTCGTAATAAACTGAATTTTATTGTACAAGTCCTCCTTTTCCTTAATACCACCAATGATGGCATATGCTATTGGAATATCTTTATGAAAAACAGGTATTATAATATTAAAACCTTCCAGAACCTTATGTTCGCCATCTTTTATGGTGTGTAATCTTTTGTGCTGAAGTAAAATAGGAATAATTTCATTAGCTTTTTCCTCTTCAAAATGAATAAATGTAGTACAGTGCCAGCCGTCATCCTGAATGATAAATAAAGCCATTTTTTCAATACCCATTTCCCAACTAAGGAAAGACTTATACATATTAAAAAGCCCTTCCGTGGATACATTGTCATTAATAGCCTGCGTAATGGTCAGCAAACTCTTTATCTGAAGTTGTTTTAAATTCAACTCCTTTTCCAGCTTCTCCAATAAAAATAATTCACGATTCATAAAGCAAATATAAAAACAAAAAACCGAACGGACTAATTTGGTTTTTACATTTGTTTGTTTCCTTCCGTTATTATGGTTTCAAACACTTTTTCCCAATTATTCCACCCATTTCCACTATAGAAAGAACTATTATGCCAAATAAATCTTACAGGACTTGATGCTTTTCGGGCCGTAACCATAATATTTTTTATCTCTGTGATTGCTTGTTCAGGTGTCCAGTTTTTATATTTTTTCATGGTTACATCCATAATCTGAAACGGGTGGACCATTAATTCTGTCTGTTCTTCAGTATGTAAGTCATACCAAAAAAATGAAAAACCTGTCCCCGCCCTATACCCGATCTGTTCAGGAAAACCCATGCTATAATCCTCTTTTATGCCTGCCTTGATAAGGTTTTTATATGTTTCCGGCATTGAAAACAGAATATAGTGTCGTCTTGATTTTTCCAATTTTTGATGTATAGACGCCTCAAGGCTGTTTTTTTCTTCCATGAGGGTACTTCATGAACTATGAGATTGAAAAGACGGGTGAATCCCAACTGACTTTTTCACTGTAAATTTTTTCAACCAATCATCAAATGATGTAAGACTTCTGTTGTGATTGACGTCTTTTGAGTCCGGGTTTTTGGAATACAAAATAAACCAGATTGTGTTATTCCTGCAGTTATGTAACTTGTTTTCCAGATAATCAAATGTAAAAAAAGGATCGCTGTCAGGATTGATATAACTCTTGTATCTAAAAGATATTGCTGTGAATTTTGCCAACACAATATCTTTCAATATTCCTTTCCACATGCTGAGTCCTTTGTGGGCATATGCCCATACTATATCAATATCAATAGTCGGAAAAAGACTGAATTTCTGTTTAACCCCGATTGGTTTTCCGGTAATGTTTTCAATTTTTTGTTTAAAAACCGACAACCATTGATCGATGATGGGAGTTTGTACAAACTCATTTTTTACGGATATACTATTGGTGGAAATATATCTTCCATATTGATCTTTTTCAGCTGGTAAATATTCTTCATACCGGCTAAGTAAATAAAAAATCAACGCAAACAGGTCAAAAGGAAAATCATAATCTTCTTTGTTGTCAGTTTCAAAAAAATAGGGCAGATCGGTTATACTGTCTTTTACAACTTTAATCTCTTGTGTCCTGACACCTTTTTCATATAAAATTCCAGAGGACGGAATATTAATTTTTAGATTGTTATTTTCTGTAACCGCCGGAAAACCATAAAAAATACAGGGATGAAATGTTTTTTCAATTTCATTGGATTTTAAAAATTTTATTTCTTCCTGCCAGACATGGGAAAAAATAAATTCAAGAACGTATTCCAGTCTGGGACTAGATTCATTGGTTGTGAAATATATCATAAATTTGCAAAAAACTCTACATAAAACAGCAAATTAAACAAAAAAGTACTATTTTTGATAACTTTTAAAATCAAAATCATTCTGAAACCGTTGTAATGTGGATAATATCATAATGAAATACATATTCGTATTATTTATTTGCCTTTTACATATTACCGGCAATACTCAGAATTCTTTTCAGCCCAAACAGGAAGATCCGGAGTTTAAAGGTATCATATACAGGAATGAAAATACCGGCGTTGCTGCATTTCATACCAACGGATATTTTGTGGCTTATCACAGAGGTAAAATAAAAACGTATTTTAAAACTATCTATTCAAGTTTCGAAATAGGTTATCTCAAAGATCCGCGGGAATTCAAACAAAACAGAAACATTCCTATATCAGTCAATAAAATATCACGCTCCTTCAGATTTGGAAAACAAAACCAGATATTTGTATTGAGAGCAGGAAAAGGACAAAAAAAACTATTTACAGATAAAGCAAAAAGGAAAGGACTGGCGCTTGGATATAATGCTCAAATTGGTCCTTCGATTGCATTGGTAAAACCCTATTATCTTGAATTGATTTACCAAACTCAAGTGGATAATGGTATTATAGTGGAGTTGAAAGAAGAAAAATACAGTGAAGAAAATGCAGATAAATTTTTGGACTACAACAGTGTTTTTGGAGGTGCCGGATTCTGGAAAGGAATCAACGAAATTTCTATTATCCCCGGAATACAAACCAAACTGGGATTATTTTTTTCGCCGGGTGCCTTCGAAGAATTTGCAAAATCGATTGAAGTTGGCGTGATGGCCGACATTTATGTAAAAAAAGTCCCTGTCATGGTGGAGACAGAAACCGTATCGAATAAATCGTATTTTATAAACTTTTATGTAAATTTTGAGTTCGGTAAAAGAAGTAATTAAGTATTTACCCGAAGTAAAATTATTTTTATGGTAGAGTTACCTATTGTACAAAAAGAAATCAAAGCAAAAAAGCCGGATTGGTTAAGGGTAAAATTACCTATCGGTGAAGAGTACAAAAAAGTAAGAAATTTAGTAGATCAATATAAACTACACACGATCTGTCAAAGCGGGAATTGCCCGAATATGGGAGAATGTTGGGGTGCCGGTACAGCCACTTTTATGATTCTTGGTAATGTCTGTACAAGAAGTTGTTCGTTTTGTGCAGTAAAAACCGGAAGACCAAATGAATATGATACGGACGAACCAAGGCGCGTTGCAGAAGCCATATTTTTAATGAATGTAAAACATGCCGTGCTTACTTCTGTCAACAGAGATGAATTAAAAGACAGAGGAGCTGCTATCTGGCATGAAACGGTACGATTGGTGAAAGAAATTTCTCCCAACACCACTATAGAAACTTTAATTCCGGATGTAAAAGCCAACTGGGAAGCATTGGAAATCATGATCAGTCCGGGTCAGGAAGTTGTTTCTCACAACATGGAAACCGTTGAATCTTTATACAGACTTATCAGGCCACAGGCTAAATACAGCCGCAGTCTGGAGCAGATCAAAAGGACAAAAGAATACGGAAAAAGGACTAAGTCCGGCATCATGGTCGGATTGGGAGAAAAAAAAGAAGACGTTTACAAAATCATGGACGATCTGGTGGAAAACGGCTGCGATGTAATGACCATCGGACAATACCTGCAACCCACAAAAATGCATATTGAAGTGGCCGAATATATTCACCCTGATCTATTCCAACATTATAAGGAAGAAGGACTTTCAAGAGGATTTCAGATAGTGGAAAGCAGTCCTTTGGTCAGAAGCAGCTATCACGCTGAAAGACATTTGTAAGATAATTATTATCCGGAAACTCTATTTATGATATCGTTGACCGACGATGCCCGTCACTATTAAATACTGGGCTGCTATATACGTCAACATGACTAATACACCAGCATAGTTGAACTGAAGGGCAAACTTATTGACCGCCAGCAACGCATCGGATATCAAAAACAAGATGGCGCCGGACACAACAGAAAAATAAAATGGTATGTTTTTGTCTCTGGTGATAGCAAAAAACACCATACTTAGAATGGAAATAAAATAAATGGTAACATGCATTTTCATGCTTCCTAAATAAGGCCACATCCAGGCGAGTAAAGAACAGGAAATCAGAAATATTGTGGTAAAATACAATGCCGTTTTTACATTTGGTTTGGTAAAATGTTGTTTAAACGTAAAAAGGTAAGTCCATTGCATCAACAGAAAACAAAACAGTCCTGCTATAAAAAAAGAGTCATTATCAAACATCAAAAAAATGTCACCCAGCAAGGCAAAAATCATACCCAGCAGAAATCCGTTGTTTTGTCTGGTTTCCGTTGAAATGTAAAACCCGATCAGACTTGACATGATCAGAGGTTTTGTAACTGACACGTATTGAGGCAGAAAAAAAAGAGCCAGAAAATAAAGAATGGCAACAGCCAGATAAAAAATGGTAAATTTTTTAAATAAAACCTGCTGCAACATTCTATTCTACTACAGTTATTTTCAACATATTCGTTCTGAATCTCTTGTGCAAAGGCATACTACCGGTATTGACCACAATGTCGCCTTCAGAAATCTCGCCTTCATCTTTCAGAATGTTATTTAAATCTTCGATGGTTTCATCCGTGGTAGTAAATTTGGTATACAAGTACGGACTAACTCCCCAAACCAGAGAAAGCGTGCTCAACATATAGGCTTTGTCCGAAAATATATAAATCTTACAATTGGGTCTGTAGCTTGATATTTTAAATGCTGTGTATCCGTTTACCGTTAACCCCAGAATAGCCTTAGCGCTGATCTCTTCGGCAATTTTTGGTGCGTTCAGACACAATACATCGGAAAGATAAGTTGATGATGTCGGATCAGGTTTTGATCTTTTACCATGCATTTCGTATTGGGTTTCTGCATGGGATATTATCTTATTCATGGCTTCAACCACTAAAACCGGGTGTTTACCTACCGAGGTTTCCGCGCTCAGCATGACAGCATCCGCTCCATCAAGAACGGCATTGGCGACATCCGTTACTTCTGCACGGGTTGGTGATGGATTGGTTATCATACTTTCCATCATCTGCGTAGCGACAATAACCGGTTTTGATTTTTCAATACACTTGGCAATAATCATCTTTTGAAGGCCAGGCAATTCCTGCATAGGAAGTTCCACTCCGAGGTCCCCTCTTGCGATCATTATGGCGTCGGTAGCTTTAATAATACTTTTCAGATTTTTGATGGCTTCCGGTTTTTCAATTTTGGCAATGACTTTTGCAAAATGGTCTTTAGCCTTTATTCTTCGCTGAAGGTCGGTAATATCCTTTCCTTGTCTGACAAAAGACAGCGCAATCCAGTTGACTCTTTGTGTGAGGATAAAATCCAGATCCTCAAGGTCTTTTTCTGTAAGTGATGGTTGACTTATGATGGTGTCCGGCAAATTGACACCTTTATTGGAAGAAAGAAATTCTCCGTATAAGACTTTCAATTTGACCTTATTTTTTTTATTGGTTTCGATAACATCGAGTACAATCTTGCCATCATCCACCATAACTCTCTCTCCCACTTCCACATCTGTTGGAAATAATTCATAACTCATATAAATATGATCCATATTTCCAAGACATTCTTTATTGGTAAAGGTCAGAATATCGCCCGGTTTAATCTGCATGCCATCGTTTTCCATTTTGCCGATGCGCAGTTTCGGTCCCTGAAGATCTGCCAGAATACCGATGTGTACCTGGTATTTTTCATTAATTTCCAGAATATTGTCGATGACTTCTTTGTGCACATCATGCGAACTATGAGAAAAATTCAGTCTGAATACATTGACACCTGCTTTTACCAAACTGAGTAAATTTTCTTTGGAAGAACACGCTGGTCCAACCGTAGCAATTATCTTGGTTTTTTTATGGTTTGAGATCGGGATTAACGGAGCCATTTAAACTTACATTTTAAAAAGTTGCAAAGATAGTGTATTTTTAACAATAATAGGGTAAAAAGCTGTTCGGCAGTTAAGTTAATTAATCGTAAATGTCTTTTATAGACATATAATTCATATTTCAGATTGATCAAAAAAAAACTATTATATTATGATTTGAGATTTTAACAACCAGAGCTAATTTACAAATTATTCAACTTTAATAAGTCATGCATAAACATATAAGTAATTTAATTGTTTACCCCGAAAAGGAATAGTCATGACCGTTTATTATATTGGCATTGTGGTAATTACCGTCATTATCATGGAATTTGTTGCATGGCTGGCACATAAATACATCATGCATGGCTGGGGCTGGGGCTGGCACGAAGACCACCACAAGCCGCATTTTGAAAAAGAGGGGTTTTTTGAAAAAAATGACTTGTTTTTCCTCGTTTTTGCCATTCCGAGTGCCGCTTCCTATATGATTGGTACGCTTGTAGAATCTTACACCTGGTTGTTTTTTGTGGGCGTTGGCATTTCCATCTACGGTCTGATTTATTTCCTTATACACGATGTGTACATCCATCAGCGTTTTTCCTGGTTCCGCCAACTGGACAGTCCTTACAGCAGAGCCATACTCAGGGCCCACGGTGCTCACCATTCCAAAACGGGAAAAGAAGATGGAGTTTCTTTCGGCTTGCTATTTGTGCATCCCAGATATTTCAGAAAAGCTTCCCGATTGGAAAAATAACGATTTTTATCCGCGTTTCTACCGCAATATTTTACAAAACACTTAATTTTGTTTTTCACAGAGAATTTGGTTTAATTTCTGTTTAATTATTTTTATTAATAGGGTAAATAATGAGAATCTTTTTAATCGGTTTAATATTAATCCTGAGTTGGAATATTTCATTCCAACAAACCAGTTTCAAGAAAAAAACGGTATTTCAGGGTTTCTGGTGGGATTATAAAAACAATAACTATACGGATGGTTGGACAAACTATCTTGTTGACCTGGCACCACGGTTGAAAGCCATGGGTTTTGACGCTATCTGGATTCCTCCGACCATCAAAAATCAGAACTTCGGTGAAAAAGGCGTTGGCTATGCCCCTTATGACCATTACGACCTGGGTGATAAATTTCAAAAATCTGACGCAAAAACGAGGCTGGGCACTAAAGATGAACTGTTGCGAATGATAGCCGTCATGCACGCCAATGGGATTGAAGTTATTCAAGATATCGTACCCAACCACATCATCGGTGCCGGAAGCGATACGGGTCAGGGAGGACAGGACCCGGCTGCCCCGACAGCCCCTTGTACTGACAAATGGAAAAACTTCCGGTATTCCTGCTGGGAAACACCTGCTCTGACGCAGGATTCGGCTTCCTATCTGGCTAAAAAGGGAAGGTGGCCTAAAAATCATCAGAACTTTCATCCCATCCTCGGATGTAATAATTGTAATCTCTGCGACCCAAACTTAAATCCTATATGCTGGCAGGGATTCGGACCTGACATTGCCTATGATGATTGTGCATTTGGCTTGAGCAGCAATGCTATCTACAACACCAATCAGGCTACCTATTCCCCTTACCGGAACGGTGGTTTTGGTACTAACAACGGTTATATGCGTAAACACCTCAGGGAATGGATGATATGGTATAAAAAACAAACGGGCTTCAATGGAATCAGGATTGATGCCGTAAAACATTTTCAAAATGAAGTGAGCCGGGACTTTTTGTGGAATCTCCAGAATCTTGCAGGTTGGGCGACTGCTTCAGATACGATGTTGGCCGTAGGGGAATGGGTTGGCGGAAAAACAGAACTCGACAACTGGACCCTGGCTGTAGAAGAGCGATCCGGAACTTTTGATTTCGGCCTGCGTGCTTTTGACGGAGCCGGGGGTTTATATTCAATGATAATGGGAAACGGAGCATTTAATCTCTCCACATTGCCGGGAGCCCAACAAAACAGGAGGTTTATTAACGTCTCCGGTACACGAATCCACAGAACAGTTCCATTTGTAAATAACCACGATACCTACAGACCAATAGTAAACACTCAGGGTAATATCACCGGGTGGAATACCGGACAGGAACTTTCCCCGCATGTCGATCCGCGTGAACCCAGACTCGCATCTGCCTATGCTGTGATGCATGCCATGGACGGCAATCCGCAGTCCTTTTTTGAAGATGTATTCAATGTGGCCAATACAAGTCAGAGGTTTAGCCATATTCCTTCCAATATTTCACAACTGCCACAACATACCGATCTGGCCAACATCATAAAATTGCATGGAGCGTTGACTTTTAAAGCCGGTGACTATAAAGTGCCGAGCAGTCAGGCGTCTTTCTGGAATGTGGTCACTTCTTCAACAAATAATCAGGATATCATCGTCATCGAAAGAAGTCAAAATGCCATCATTTGTGCCACAGATAACTGGGCAACTGATCAGGATTGCTGGATTGACACGGATTTTGCAATCGGTACGGTGTTAAAAGACTATTCCGGAGGCATAAGCACAACTACAACGGTTCTCGGACCTCAACCCGGAGGAAGCGCCAATCGGGTCAATGTAAAATGCAGGGCTGTGGGGTATCCTTCGTTTACTTACTCTACATCATACAGTGACCATGGGGTACACTATCACGGTTACGCCGTCTGGGCACCGGTGGGCAGGCAAAACGAAGTGGATAATTACAGTCGGGGGCCTATCACTACAACACAGGAATGGGAAATGGAAGACGACCTTGGAGACAGCCATTGCGAATCATTGGTACAGGGTGGCCGTCTGCCGGCAAACTCGTGTTCATACCGCATTGTCGGTAAAATATTTTCAAAGTCGGGTTCTTCTGTAAATTATGATTTCATTGAGGATGCTTTGGAAACAGGCGTCGATAACTGCCTTGAGTTTTATTACCTCACCGGTGAAAAACTTCATTGTCAGTGCGGAACCGGTACTTTTTCCGGTAGTTTTACCAATGATTCCACAGGCTGGATCATTGCAAAAATCAGGCACAATCCCGGAAATGGTTGTGATCAAACGTTGATTTGCGGTGGAGCATCAGACTGTACAGGCATGCCTTCCCAAAAAGCAAATGTCAAATTAACTTATCAGGCACCTGCCACTGTAAATAGCCTGAATTATCCGGCCACCTTACCTGAAATGCCTTCATTCTGGACAGGAGCGGGTGGAGATGATGATTTTACCAATTTACTGAACTGGGAACAGTGCAATAAACCCGACTTAATAAACGGCAAAAACGTCATTTTTGTCAATGAAAATGCCTTCGGCTTAAATAATGGTTCCTCCTGGGCAGATGCATTTACTTCTCTTGAACAAGCATTAAATGCAGCTTCGTTTTGTGAAAATCTTGACGAAATCTGGGTGGCAAAAGGCACCTACCTGACCAATACAAATAATGACAGAACAAAATACTTTACCATTCCTCCGGGATTAAAAGTGTATGGTGGATTTCCTGAAACCGGAAACCCAGGATGGAATGACAGAAACATCGCTTTACACGAAACCATAATGAGTGCTGATATCGGTACACAAACGGACAATACCGACAACACTTATCATGTAATTTATCACCCTGCTTCCTTAGATACTTCCAGATTGGATGGATTTTCTATTCGTTATGGACATGCCAATGGAATATCCACTAATCAGGATAAAGCCGGCGGCATATTTAATGAAGGAAAAATCATCATTGCCAATTGCAAAATCACCTCATGTTATGCATCAAACGGCCCGTCCGCCATATTGAATAAAGGAAGTCAGGCTTTTCTACAATTGGAAAATGTAGATATTGAAAATAACGTTTCCGGCATCAGTGAATCCATTAAAAATGAAAACAATGCAGTGTTAAAAATTGATGAAACCGTCAATGTGAAACCATAAATAAAAAAAAGCAGGGCCAGAATAAATCCTAACCCTGCATAACCCCAAAAAACCAATTGAAAACGTATACTTTCATTCCACTATAGGAATAGTTTCAACGTCAACAATATAAAGACGAAAAAAAAAATTGTTTTTCCACATTTGTGGTTAAAAAAAATAATTAAAAAACACAAAAGATATTTACATTGGCAAAAGTTAAAACAGCATTTTTTTGTTCCTCGTGCGGAGCTGAATCCATTAAATGGATGGGCAAATGTCCTTCCTGCGGAGGGTGGAATACCTATCTGGAAGAAGTAATATCGAAATCCACTGCTCAGGAAGAAAAAACCAGAGTCTGGAAAGAAAGTGGCAAACCCAAAGCAAAACCTGTCCGACTCGACGAAGTGGTACCTCTTGAAAATGCACGGTTTGACCTGATGGATCAGGAACTGAACAGAGTTCTTGGAGGCGGCCTTGTAGCTGGCTCAGTGATTCTCGTCGGTGGACAACCCGGAATCGGAAAGTCAACCTTGCTTCTTCAGATAGCGCTGAAACAAAAAGCCAGGGTACTTTACATTTCAGGAGAAGAGAGTGAGGAACAAATCAAAATGAGGGCAAACCGCATTGCGTACAGCAACCCTGAATGCTACATTTATACAGAAACCAATGTAGAAACAATACTTAAGGAAGCTTCGCGGCTTTCACCCCACATGATTGTTGTGGACTCCATTCAAACGCTTGTAAGCCCTCATATTGACAGCACTCCCGGGAGTATCTCACAGGTAAAGGAATGTACCGGAGAATTGCAGCGATTTGCCAAAGAAACCAATATTCCGGTTTTTATCATCGGTCACATCACCAAAGATGGCGCCATCGCCGGTCCCAAACTATTGGAACATATAGTAGATGTTGTTCTTCAGTTTGAAGGGGACCAACACTATGCCTACAGAATTGTCAGGACATTAAAAAACAGATTTGGCTCCACTGACGAAATCGGTATTTATTCTATGCAATATGAAGGAATGAAAGAAGTGCCAAACCCTTCAGAACTCCTCATTTCCTCCAATGAAGACAAACTCAGCGGATCTTCCATTGGAGCGTCAATGGAAGGTTTGAGACCCTTACTGATTGAGACTCAGGCATTGGTCAGTCCGGCTATCTATGGCAATCCTCAAAGGTCAACCACAGGTTTTGACCTGAGGAGAATGTCTATGTTGCTGGCTGTTCTTGAAAAAAGATGCGGACTTGCCTTCGGACAGAATGACGTTTTCCTGAATATGGCCGGCGGGCTGAAAGTAACTGATCCGGGCATCGATCTTGCGGTTGTTGTCTCTCTGATATCCTCGCTGGAAAATATCTATGTCAATAAAAAATATTGTTTCTGCGGCGAAGTAGGTCTTTTTGGTGAAATCAGATCTGTGAGTTGTACCGAACAAAGAATCCAGGAGGCTGCAAGACTGGGTTTTGAGGTGATGTATACTTCAAAACACGCCATTGATAAAAACCTCGCCAAAAAGTATAATATTCGGCTGGAAACGGTCACTAAAGTCGATGATATGCTCAGAGAAGTATTCGGTTGACATGGCAATTCCGGAAGTGATCAACATCAGGGAAATATCAGAAAAACATCCTGTCATTCTCTTTGACGGCGACTGTACATTTTGTAATTTTTGGGTACAATATGTGCTCAAACGGGACAAAAAAAATCAATTTTATTTTTCTCCTTTGCAAAGCGATGTAGGAAAGTTAATTACCGGTTTATGACAAAAGATTTCAGGAGACTGATTCCATACTTGTTTTCTTTAAAAAGGAGGTTTACGACAAGTCAGATGCTGTTTTTGTCATACTGAAAGCGTTGAACCATCCGGCCAGATATCTTTGGTATATTTCGCCAAAATTCCTGAGAAATGCTGTTTACGACCTGATTGCCAGGAAAAGACACAGACTGCATTGGTGGCAAACGGAGTGTGTCGTACCGGATGAGGAGGGTAAAAAACGGTTTTTATAAATTTATTAATTTAAAACGGCCGGGGGCTGTAACCATCATAATTATTTAAAATTTTCTGTTATTCTGTTCCTGTCTTCATTTTCCTTGTCGTTCTTATGGTACAATTCTATGAATGTAATTTTTTGTTCGTCAGGAAAGTAAGCATAAACTAATCTCAAACCTGAATTTACTCCCCGACCTTTTAACGCTTTACAAGCAATTTTTTTGACCTTTATGATACACGTTTCCAAACCTAAATGATCAATTCGAAAACTAAACGGTGACCTTTCGTCAGGTCGCTTTTTAAGAATGGTCTTAATCTCACCCAAATCATCGTTTAAAGTTCTGTATTTCTTCAAAAGTGATTTTAAGTCTTTATCGAATTCGGGTAATTGATAAAACTCCATAGTTTATTCATTTTCGTCGATATAAACCCGGACCGAATAAGGCAATTCTCTGTAAAAAGCCAACTCGTAACTAATGTCTTTCCCTTCGTCAGTAACTTCCCAAGGCAAATCTTTATGAGAATAATCACTAATCATACTTGCAGACCAATCACTCATTTGTTCAATAACCCTGTCAATAATTTCTTTTTCACTAGCACGTAATTCTGTTAAATCCGCCTTTTCTAATGGCAAATAGCGGGTTTGACGATAGCCGTGATGTTCGGTGTTTACTTTTTGCAACTGTCCTTTTTTTACCATTTGGCCAATGATAATATCCAGTTTTTGGGGTACAGGACCATAGGGCAACTTGCGATATGTAGCACCCGTCAAATGTTCCTCATACAATTCATAATAATTGAAGTCCGAAAAATAAAGCAACTTATAAAGAACTGTTTCACCAACATTAGGCTTACCTGCACAGCGTTCAAGAATATACAATAAGACGTTTTTAAACTTATTGACCTGCAATACAGGCACTGAAATACGTTCTTCTTCTTTTTTTACCTTTTTTTCTTCTTTTAAACCAACATCCTGGCTTGCCGGAAAATCTTCAGACATAAAATCGTCCAATGAAAATTCCAGTATCATTGACAGTTTTTGTAATTCAAAAATATCAACTCTTCTGTTTCCTAACTCAATCTGAGCCAAAGATGGTCGGGAAATTTTGATACTTTTAGCCAAATCTTCCTGAGATAAGCCCTTCATTTTGCGAACTTCGGTAATCCTCTGACCTATTTGCTTTTGCGTCAATTTTATGCTCATATCAGTGTACGTTTTGCTTTTTTAACGTCACAAAGTTACGTATTGTTTCAATATATAACAAGTATTTGTTTTAATATAAAACATTTACAATACTTGCCCAAGAAAAGCCGCCCAAAAAAAAAGACAAAATACCGACACTTCAAACAAAGTTGGTGGCAAAACCGATAATTGAAATTTCCAACCTGTTTATGAAAAATAAATTTTGCAATTATTACCAAATAATGGTAACTTTATATAAAAAAGGTAATGTGCAAACATACATCTGTATCTTTAGGTTATCATTTTGAAGAATTTGTACAAACCAGAATTGGAGAAGGAAGGCACACAAATGCCAGTGAAGTGATAAGAGCCGGTTTGAAATTACCTGAAAATGAAGAACAAAAATTTTATGTTTTACGAAAGGTTATCCGGGATGTAATTGACAGTGGTTTAGCATAAGACTTCAATCCACAAATGCATCTAAAAGAATTGAAACGAAGAATAAAAGCCAATAGTCACTCTAAATGAACAAATTTGTCCTATATCTCTTTGTCTTTTTAATTTTTAATGGTTGTACCTTAAAATCAAAAGAATTTAGTGCAATTCATTCATCATATAAGAGTGAAAATAAATTATGTGACAGGCTTATTCAGGAAGATATCTAAACAATGGCAGCAACATAAAATATATAACACATGCTATTATTACAACAAAAGAATGATATCTTCCATATTAGAAAATAAAGATTGTTTTATGGATTTAAGTCCTGAAGATATCACTGATATTTTTGGAAGTCCAACCAGAATTTCTGATAAAAACAATATTTATAAAGATATGAGTTATAACTTGTCTGAAGTATGTGAAGAGTACTACCAAACTTTTTCTCCGTTTCTACTTATTTTTAAGTTTGAAAATGAAAAATCTAAAACTGTCGAATTATAGGTCGGGAAGACATTGATTTGCAATTGAACACTTCAACATCTCAACAATTTAACAACTCAACAAAATACAATACTTCACACTTTCTCCACCTTGATGTTCAAGCTGAGTCCGTCTATGATTTCTACCGTTTCTCCGTCGACGATTTCTGACAATACTATCTTATCAGCCAAAACCTCATTTTTGATATATTCATCAAATTTTGAAACGGCTTCTTCGCTGACCTGATGTTTCTGAATCTCGACTATTATTCGGTCTGTAACGTTAAAATCGCTTGATTTTCGTATGTTCTGGATGCGGTTGACAAATTCTCTGGCATATCCCTCCGCAATGAGACTTTCATTGAGGCTGATGTCGAGGGCAACGGTTATGTCTCGGTCAACAGCTACCTGCCATCCCGGTACTTCATCAAAGGAAATTTCTATATCTTCAGGTGTCAGTACAAAATTTTCTCCTTCGATAGTAAGGGTATACTGACCATCTTTTTCAAGAAGGGAGATGTCGTTTTGGGAAAATTCCGTAATCATCTGTGCACCGGTTTTCATGTGTTTTCCCAGGATTTTTCCCAGGGTTTTGAAATTGGCCTTTGCTTTTTTATTGATAAATCCTTCCGTTTCGGTGAGGTATTCAATATCCTTGACATTGACTTCTGACAAAATCAATGACTTCACCATATCCACCTGATCCACAAAGGCATTGTCCAGAATCGGCAACATCACCCTTGTCAGCGGTTGTCTCACCCTGATGTTTTCTTTTTTCCTGATGGACAAAACCAAAGACGATATCCTTTGTGCGTAGTCCATTCTTTGTTCCAGTTTTGTATCGATTTTGGTAACATCAGATTCCGGAAAATACGCCAAATGTACGGATTCGTGCTTTTCAAGTCCGGTCGCATCGTTGAGGTTCTTGTACAACCAATCGGCAAACATCGGAGCTACAGGTGCCATGAGTTTGGAAATGGTCACCAGACATTCATACAAGGTCTGATAAGCCGCTATTTTGTCATCGCTGTAATCGCCTTTCCAGAATCTCCTGCGGCAAAGACGCACGTACCAGTTGGACAAATGTTCGTCGACAAAAGTCATCACTTTTCTCGTCGCATTGGTTGGTTCGTAATCCGCAAAATCTGCTTCGACATCTTTGATCAGTGAATGCAGTAATGATATAATCCAACGGTCAATTTCCGGACGGTTTTCCATAGGAATGGAAACTTCTTTACCGACAAATCCGTCGATATTGGCATAAAGGGTAAAAAAGGAGTAGGTATTAAAAAGGGTACCAAAAAATTTCCTTCTCACTTCATCGATGCCTTCTAGGTCAAACTTGAGATTGTCCCAAGGCTGAGCATTCGAAATCATATACCACCTTGTCGCATCGGCGCCATATTTTTCGATGGTTTCAAAAGGGTCGATGACATTACCCAGACGCTTGGACATTTTGACACCGTTTTTATCGAGGACCAATCCGTTGGATACCACATTTTTATAAGCCACATTCTCAAAAACCATGGAAGCAATGGCGTGCAGGGTAAAAAACCATCCTCTCGTCTGGTCGACACCTTCCGCGATAAAATCTGCCGGAAACGTAATTCCCTGATCGATGAGGTTTTTGTTTTCCATCGGATAATGCCACTGCGCATAAGGCATAGCTCCGGAATCAAACCAGACATCGATGAGGTCGAGTTCGCGATTCATACTTTTTCCGGAAGGAGAAACCAGAACAACATCATCAATATAAGGACGATGCAGATCTTTCGGCACGGATTGGTTTAAACCCAATTTTTCATTTGCCTTTTGGATTTCTGTCTCGAGATTTTCGATAGAATTAATACAAATTTCTTCCGTTGCATCTTCTGTCCTCCAGATCGGAAGCGGGATGCCCCAGTACCGGGAACGGGACAAATTCCAGTCATTCAGGTTTTCGAGCCAGTTGCCAAATCGCTTTTCACCTGTATGCGCCGGCTTCCAGTTGATGGTTTTGTTGAGTTCAATCATCTTGTCCTTCATTGCTGTGGACATAATAAACCAGGAATCCAGAGGATAGTACAATACCGGTTTGTCCGTCCGCCAGCAATGCGGATAGTTGTGCACGTATTTTTCTACCTTGAAGGCTTTATTTTCTTCTTTAAGGCGAATGGCAATCTCGACATCGACAGAGCGTTCGGGAGCTGTTCCTTCGGCATAATATTCGTTTTTTACGTATTTACCCCCAATATCTCCCAGTTCTTTGCGGAATTTTCCCTGAAGATTGACCAAAGGAACCGGGTTACCATTTTCATCCAATACAAGCATCGGTGGTACCTGAGGAATGGCTTCTTTAGCGGCTTTCATGTCATCTGCCCCAAAGGTCGGGGCTGTATGCACGACACCGGTTCCTTCTTCCGTGGTGACAAAATTACCACCAATTACCCGGAATGCGTTTTCCGGATTTTCATAAGGAAGGGCATAAGGAAGCAATTGTTCATATCGGATGCCAAAAAGTTCTTCTCCTGTAACTGTTTTTAAAACCGAATAAGGTATTTTTTTATCGCTGCTTTGATATTGATTAAAAGCTTCTTCATCACTTGTTTCAAAAAATTTCTGCCCGAATTGTTTTTCTACCAAGGCTTTTGCAATGATGACATTGACAGGATCAAAGGTGTATTGATTAAAGGTTTTGATCAGGGCGTATTCGATTTTAGGCCCGACAGTCAAAGCTGTGTTGGAAGGAAGAGTCCATGGAGTTGTCGTCCATGCCAGTATGTGAATATCACCGAATCCTTTGAGTGCTTCCGGAAGTGTATCTTGAAGCGTTTTAAACTGAGCAACAACGGTAGTGTCGGTTACATCGCGATAAGTTCCGGGTTGATTTAATTCGTGGGAACTAAGCCCTGTTCCTGCTGCCGGAGAATAAGGCTGAATGGTATATCCTTTGTAAAGCAGTCCTTTTTGGTACAATTGGCCGAGGAGCCACCAAACAGACTCTATATATTCATTGTCAAAAGTGATATACGGATGATCAAGATCGACCCAGTAACCCATTTTCCGGGTGATATCGTCCCAAAGGTCTTTGTATTGCATGACCGTTCTTCGGCATTCAGCATTGTAGTCATCGACCGATATTTTGGTGCCGATATCTTCTTTGGTGATACCGAGTGATTGTTCGACACTGAGTTCGATGGGAAGACCGTGTGTATCCCAGCCACCTTTTCGGTTGACCCGTTTGCCTTTCATTGTCTGAAATCTACAGAAAAGGTCCTTGACAGTTCTTCCCATGACATGGTGAATGCCCGGTTTCCCATTGGCTGAAGGAGGACCTTCATAAAATACAAAACTGTTGTCTAAGGGTCTTTCTTCTATACTTTTGGAAAAAATTGCGTTTTCATTCCAAAATTTTCTGATTATGGTATCAATCTCAGGGAGATTGAGCTGTTTCATGCTGTCGTTGTACTTTGCCATGCTTTTATTTGCTTAAAACCGTCATTTTGACGAAAAATGAAAAACAAGGTGCAAAAATACAATTTTTTATAAGATTACAGATATAAGGGCAGACAGTGAGTTCATACCAAAAATCAGAAAACTTCCAGTCCATTTATTAAATTTTGCCATTCTGTTTTTAAAAATTATATTTACTGCCAAATCCACGGGTATGATCAGAATTGTATGTTTTGTTTTTATTATCACTTGTTTGTCCTGCGGAGATCGCGGTAAAAAAACTGAAAATCCTGTTTCTCAGCCTTTAAAACCGGGAAGTTTGACCGGAAATATTGTAAAATATGATCCCGAATTGGATGTAGTAATTTCTGTGGAAAACAAAGCAGAAGTTCTCGCTGCAGGATTCGACTGGAGTGAAGGTCCTCTTTGGCTTGAAGACCAGCAAAAACTGATATTCAGTGATATACCGAACAACAAAATCTACGAATGGACGGCTTTGAAAGGAAAACAAATATACCTTGAGCCAAGTGGATATACCAAAGAAATTCCGGCAGAAAACGGTGAATCCGGCAGTAATGGTTTAACTTTTGACAGGGAGGGCAAACTTTTGATTTGCCAGCATGGAGACAGACGGGTAGTCAGGATGGATGTAGGACTCGATAATCCGGCTGCCAGGTTTACCACCCTGGCTTCAACATTTGAAGGAAAAAAATTCAACAGCCCGAATGATCTCGTTTGCAGTTCGTCAGGTGAGATATATTTTACTGACCCTCCGTACGGTTTGCCGTCAACTTCTGATGATGAACCAAAACGAGAATTGCCATGGAATGGTGTGTATAAAATAAAAAAAGATGGAAAAGTAATTTTGCTGACCGACTCTCTTACGAGGCCGAATGGTATTATTTTGATGCCGGGTGAAAAACAACTTATTGTAGCCAATTCCGATCGTGATAAACCCAACCTGTGCATCTGGGATATTGAAAAAGATTCCTTAAAAAACGGAAGAATACTTCACAGTTTTGCTGGATTTGATAAAAAAATGAAGGGGCTGCCGGATGGATTAAAGGTGGATAGCCGGGGTTATATGTATGTCACAGGACCGGGAGGTGTTTATTTTTTCAACAAGGAAGGCAAAAAACTGGGTTTATTGTCGCTTGAAAATCCGGCAAGTAATTGTACGTTGTCAGATGATGAAAAATTTTTGTATATCACAAATGAAAGCTACATATTAAGAGTGGCATTAAAGAAATAATAGTTTTTGGTAATATTGTTATTCCCTAAAATGATATCACCATGATTTCTTTTTTATCAATACACTATATAATCCAAGTACAGGATAATATATAGCTAGTAATATTTCTGCCAAAGGATAAAAGAAAAAATGCCTCATTCCATCCAATTTAAAAAATGATTTATGATGTAGAATGGTCTGAATAATCCACTTTAATATAGATATCATTATTATCAAGGTCAGTGATATTTTTCCGAAAAATAAAAAAACGACTGCCAAAAAATAATACCCGGTAATGGATAATGAAAATAAAAACAACTTTACAGAAGTAATGAACGGGTAATAAAATGAAGTAGAAATATGCCTCGTTTTTTGTTGCAAAAAATCACTTAAATCCGATTTGGGTTTTGAATACACAAATGACTCCGGGTGAAGGCAGAATGTTATATTCTCTTTATCATCCATAGCCTGAATCATTAAATCATCATCTCCTGAAGCGAGATGACCGCCCTTCATCTTCATATAATTATTTGCATAAGCAGATTTTTTAACCATCCAGTTTCTTCCGACGCTCATATACGTTTCCCCCGCAAGATGATATCCGAAATATTGAAGTGCCGTCATAATGGTTTCAAATCCGGCAAACCAGGAAATCAGATTGTTCCCTCTTTCCATAGGTCCGTATCCAAGAACAACTGATTCTCCTTTTTCAGTTAATACTGAAATCATTTTTTTAATCCAATTCGATGAAGCAGGGCGACAATCCATGTCGGTAAATAAAATGTATTCGCCTTCTGCAGACAAAACACCATCGTAAACAGCCTGTTTTTTTCCTGGAATGTCTTTGCTGGCATTTATCAACCTAACTGGTGTTTTTGACTTAATTCCGCCTATTAAGTCCGACATTTCCCCCAAATCCTGTGGTGAAGAAAAGTCGCTGACCAATATTATTTCAAAGTTGGGATAATCCTGTTCTGCTACAGAAACAATATTTTTTTCAAAATCTTCAGGCAGACCTTTGAAACAAATCACCACACTTACTTTAGGAAAACCGGTTAATTCCTTTTTATTTACAATTTCCAATGAAGAAACCCTCCTAAAATAATACCACCAATACAAAATCTGTATTCCCGCTAAGACCAGGAGAGCAAATAAAGCCATCCCGATTTATTTTACTCCGTGCATTAATTTTTTAACCAGAGGCGAAATCAAAAGTAAAAATCCTCCGATAATCAGACCAGCATAAAATAATGTCGAAAATAAGTTCTGATATGCTGTGACGGCAAGTCCGATATCTTCCACTTCTCCACCATTTGTGTCCATTTTGGCCAGATTGGCAAGAAGTGCCGCAATAAACTCAGAAGCTGCAGTTGCCAAAAACCAAACACCCATCATAAATCCTACAATTTTTTGCGGGGCCAGTTTAGTGACAGAAGAAAGTCCAACCGGTGAAAGGCATAATTCCCCAATGGTATGGAAAAAATACGCAAGCACGAGCCAGATCATCGCTATTTTGGTTCCCGCAGCCGTGGTTTCTATACCAAACACCAACGCTCCGAACCCAAGGCCCACTAGTACTATAGCAATTCCGAATTTAACCACTACGTTGGGGTCGTATTTCCCCAACCTTACCCATACTGAAGCAACTACCGGTGCAAAAAGGATAATAAACAATGCGTTCAGACTCAGGTACCAGGAACCCGGAATTTCCCATCCGAAAAAGTTTCTGTCTGTCACCCTTTCCGCATATAGATTCAATGAAGTATATGCCTGTTCAAACAAAGCCCAGAAGACCACAGAAAATATAATGAGAATGGTCAGGGCAAATAATCTCTCCCTGACCACTTTTTCAGTTGTTACCCCAAAATATATAATCATGATTAATGAAATCAAACCTGCAATTCTTAGCATCCAGTCCACAATAGTGTGGTTCTGTACCATCTGACTGATACCTACCAAAGATAAAACAGCAAGTATGTATATCAACCATTCTCTGTTGACCGGGCCAAACAAAGGAGCAGATAATAATTCTTTATCTTTGGGTTCTGCCTTCCCGTGCAGAAATTTTTGCCCGTAAATAAAGGTAACCAATCCAAACAACATACCGATGCCGGCTGCGCCGAATCCGTAACCCCAACCATAGGTTTCTCCAAGATACCCGCAAAGCAAAGTCGCCATAAACGAACCGAGGTTGATACCCATATAAAAAATCGTGAATCCGGAATCTCTCCTCTGGTCATTTTCTTCGTACAAAGCACCAACAATCGACGAAATATTGGCTTTTAAAAACCCTACACCCAGAATAATCAGTGAAAGTGAAAAGAAAAATACATCAAGGGCAAAACCATCCCTGACCACATTTCCGGCAGCATCTACATAAGCTTTTGAACCCTCAAATGCCAGTCCGAGATGACCCAAAACCAGCATGATGGCACCAAAAACCACTGCCTTCCGAAAACCCAGATAACGATCTGCAAGATAACCGCCAATCACCGGCAAAGCGTATACCATCGCTGCATAACTTCCCACGATTAAATTGCCGCTTTCATCCGAAAAAAGATGATATTTTACCAGATAATGAATAAGTAAAGCCTTCATACCATAAAACGAAAACCGTTCCCACATTTCTGTTAGAAACAAAATGAAAAGCCCCTTGGGATGTCCTAAAAATGATTTATCCTGGTGTTCGGTATGACTTTCATTCTTCATTATAGAGATTTATTTTGTTGTGTCTGAAATAAAAATTGAACTAATTGAAGCCACTAAGATAGACCAATTTTTCAAAATCCACATTTTTGTAAATTCTATTTTTGTTATGGTTTTTTTTAAAATCTTCAATATTCAATAATTTGGTCTGCTTTTTGTAAATATATATTAAATTGTTATAATATGTCTCCGGAATACCATTATCAGCCTACCAGGGCACAGATTTCGAGAACTTCCATTCAACGGTTGTATATTGCCATGAAACATCTCTTCATGAGAGGTGCCTATAAACCGTTGGGTATATCCGGCGAAACCATCATTGATTCGCTATTGGCGCTCAAACCTGAAATCTACGGATCCATTGCCGATCCTGAAAAAGTGGAGCTGGATGGATTATTGTATATCTTTCAGAGATTGCCCCTCGGAATTGAACAATGCAATTATATTAAACTCATTTCCAGAGAAGGATACGAAAATTCACATTTTGAAAAATATGTTCCACCAAGGAGGGTGAGAAATTGCTACCGCATAGATGCTGAACAAATGTATATTGAAATGACAAGAGGAGGAAGCGATGTCTATGATATCCTTACTCATCTCACCTTTATGTACATTGAAGCGGAAAAAATACGGAGAAACGGAATTGATATCAAAGAGAGAAAAAATAAAAGCTGGACAATGCTGGAATCCATAGTGCTATCCATGGAGGAAGGAAAAGACATCAACAGAGATTTAGGTCTGACCTGTCTGAATACGTTGCTCGGCAGAACATACAGTGAAGTATTAAATGCGTATGAAAGATTTGAAAAATCCGAAGGCGTAAATAATCTGTTTCTTATAACATATTGGTTGGGGAAGCTTAGTATGGAAGAATATTTTGAAAGCAAAGACAGAGAAATATCTTTTTCCCCTGCTTTGAGGGAAAACCTTGGACATCATCTATATGGAGAAAGTTGGGCCACAAACATCAAAAAAACCATGTATAAGCATGGTTTAATAGACAGACCGGTTCATATTATTTCTGCCAATCTCCACAGTGTAATGAATTGTTTTTTTGCGAAAGCTGTTTTATATAAGGAGATTCAAAAAAATGAAATAGGCCCTTATGCTGAGATTTTAAGTCAGAGTGGTCAGGGACAACTCCGACAAAAAGTAAAAGAATTTGCTGTAAAAAACGGAATGATCGAATTGTCAGATACCAGCGGCACCAATATTGGTGTGCAGATATTTGATCTGAACAAAATTGACCCCTCCTTTCTGCCGGATGATCTTACTTATGTTAAAAAAGAAAAAGAAAATGCTCCTGTCATCATTGTTATGGATTATGCCTTTGGCGAACAGGCATATGAAACCATGGATGAATTACTGAAACCGTATACACTTGAAAATGAAAGTAAAAAATTTCTGGACATAAAATCTATCAACATTATGGGGAAAGCCGGTATTCTGGAGGGAATCAAAGGAGATATCATGATTCCCAACGCCCATGTATTTGAAGGCAGCGCGGATAATTATCCCTTTGTAAATGCGTTGAATAATGACCATTTTAGAGACTGTGGCTTACATGTGTACGAAGGAACCATGATTACCGTCTTAGGAACATCTCTTCAAAATAAAGATATTCTGACCTATTTTATGAAATCTTCATGGAAGGCTATCGGTTTGGAAATGGAAGGTGCTCATTATCAAAAAGCAATTCAATCTGCTTCAAAAATAAGAAAATCCATACATCCGGATGTCACTTTAAGATATGCCTATTATGCTTCTGACAATCCTTTGGAGACGGGAAGTACACTTGCTTCAGGAAGTTTAGGTCTGGATGGTGTAAAACCAACCTATCTCATAACTATAGAAATGTTAAAAGGTTGTTTGTCCTGATGAAGCATGTTTTTTTTGCAAACTAACCGACAAAAAGACACATTTTTTAATCATAAACAGAAGTAAAAGAAAGGATTACGCCAATTGGTATTACTTTTGTCTTATGAAAAATATATAATTTTTCTTCAGGAATATAACTAATTTGAAAACAAACTTGAATTAATAAGAGAATACTCCATTAATTAATCTTGTTTTTATGAGAAAAATATTTTTTCATAAAAAAAATGTTTTGATGTTTTTACTAATTTTTTTCCGGTTATTTATGGTCCTTGATTTCAATCATAATCTGGTTACTCTTCAGGACACTCAACCTGTTGTAATATTTACAAAAAGTGTTGAAACTAATTGTGCATTTTTTGAAGTTTATGACTTTGGCAATGGAAATGGAAATGGATATTTTGAAGAAGTCATTTCAAATAGAGATAATACTTCCTTTTATTACATAGATGAAGACAAACAGGAGGTAATCATTCAAAAAAAAGTATCACCTGGTCAGTTTATTGTAAGGTATATTTTTACTTTTCAAAAGAAGAGTTATGAAATTCTGATGAAATCCTGTTCAGAAAAATTGTCAGAAAATAAAAAGGAATTACATATCCTGCACAAAAAAATCAACAATCAGGAAATCCTTAATTAAGCGTTTCTGATTATTGTTTTTCCTTTTTGACTTGTTCAGGGTCGGATAAGAATATATCTTTTTAGAATATTCACCTGGTTCCTCTTTTAGCGGCTCACATTCTTTTAAAGTAGTTCTGCAGAGATCAGGTAATTGCTGATACAGTTTTGTACCTTCCAGCTTCCATTGAATGGTATCTTCAGGCAATGTTTTTATTACTTTGGCAGGATTGCCGACTATAAGACTTTTTTCCGGAATAGTGTCTCCGGCTTTCACAAAAGAAAGAGCACCAACAATGCTGTCTTTTCCGATTCTCACTTCATCCATGATGACGCTGTTCATTCCCACAAGTACATTTTCGCCAATATGCGCTCCATGGATAATGGCACCGTGGCCAATATGTGCATTGGCTTCCAAGACCACTTCAACTCCGGGAAACATGTGAACCACACAGTTTTCCTGGACGTTACAACCATCTTTTATCCGAATACTTCCCCAATCACCTCTGAGCACAGCCCCGGGACCAATGTATACATCTTTTTCAATGATGACATGACCTATGACTATTGCTGTCTGGTGAACAAAAGCAGTAGGGTCTATTACCGGTTTTATGCCTTCAAATTCATAAATCATGTCCCTGTTCTTTACAATTTTTATACAATTTTTAAAATCTGAAAATCATTTCTTCCTGATTTATTAATAAAAATCAGTGCTCTTCAGAATGTGAAATTTCTCCTCCGCAACTGCTCCCGGCACCTGCTGTACATCCATAACAGTGCTGATTGACAACTACTGATCTCTCAGAAAGACTTTTCAAGTCAAAATCATCGATGTGCTTTACTTTACTGTTTACTTTCAGGTCCAGCATCTGATTGAAATCACAATCATAAATAAACCCGTCCCAGCTTATGGAAAGTGTATACCGACACATCAATCCATCCACTGTGGCAGGATTGAAAGCTTCCACCAGCGATGTCATATAATCGTGATAATTGCCTGATTCCAACAGATAATCGAGAAAACGGCTGATGGGCAAATTGGTAATAACAAAAAGATTATTAAAATCAATGTCATAGCGACGCTTCATCTGCAATTTGAATTCATGTTCCAAAGCACTTTGATTTCCCGGTAAAAAAGCGCCTGAAGGATTATATACGAGATCGAGAATAAGGCCGGAACCTTCTATTCCGTAGCCTACCGCATTTAATCTGTGAAGGGCTTTGATACTGTCTTCAAACACACCGTCTCCACGCTGGCTATCAGTGCGGTTTTTGGTGAAATATGGAAGCGATGAAATTACCTGTACTTTATTTTCTGCAAAAATTCCGGTGAAATCGTAATAGACCGGATTGCTTCAATAATGGTGAGGTTGCATCAGGTTCATTACATTTTTCCCGAGTTTGCGGCACTCCTGTACAAACCACCTGAAATGAGGGTTCATCTCCGGTGCCCCTCCTGTAATATCCACCGTCGGAATATCAGTTTTTGCCAGAATATCAAGGCACTTTTGCAGGGTGTCCTTCGACATGTTTTCCACCTTTTTATCAGGGCCGGCATCAACATGACAATGAGCACAGGTTTGATTACAAAGTTTGCCAATATTTATCTGAAAAACCGTAGTTTTCTGTGGAAGAATCGGATGTCCCGCTTTCAAAGAAAAAGGTTCAAAATGATCATGGACCTTTTCCTGTCCGTTGAGCACTTTGAGTTGAAAAAAAGTATCTGCCAGATCACTGTGCAAGGCACTCAGTGATTTGGATCGTTGTTTTACGCCCATTTCCTGGATTTTTGGTGATTACATCAATTTTGCCTTGATGGTATTCATCATCGGCACGGCATTGACAAGAGTGGCTCCTCCTTTGATGGCTGCAGCTACATGTACGGCTTCCATCATTTGTTCTTCGTCACAACCGGAAGACAGACATTCTGACGTATAGGCATCCATACAATAAGGACATTGCACCGTGTGGGCAACAGCGAGGGCAATCAGGTTTTTTTCGCGCACAGTCAGCGCTCCTTCTTTAAAAACTTCGCCATACCAGTCGAAAAACTTTTTTCCCATTTCGGGTTGTAAGTCTGTAATTTCTCCGAATTTTTTTAAATCTTCCTTTTTGAAATAACTGCTCATGTTTTACTGTTGTTGAATTGATTTGATAATGCAATAATAATAAATATACGGAAATAATGCCGTTTTAGTTTTTGGTTTCTAATCATACAATAAATTAATACTATTGTTTATCATTAAGGAGATTCTGATTTCTTTATAAGCAAGCTTGCTTCATGCTTGTTTTCGAATTTTAATATCTTTGCAGCTATAATATTTAATGATGACACCATTATTTAAAAAACTCAACTTTAAAGATCAGAATGAAATATTTGTCCTGAACGCACCTCATGAATTCAATTCAGAAATGAAGGCTATGTCGACGTTCTGTCCGGTAAAAACGCAATTGCTAAATGACGGCAGTCCTGTTCAGTTTGTGTTGGTTTTTGTGACCCGAAAAGAAGAAATCGATCAATCTATCCGACAAATAAATCCTCTGCTGGAAGGAGATGCCGTTCTGTGGTATGCTTATCCGAAAATGTCTTCAAAAAAATATACATGCGAATTCAACCGTGACACCGGTTGGAAATCATTGGCGGAGTACAATATTGAGCCTGTGCGTCAGGTGGCCATAGATGAGAATTGGAGTGCTTTGCGATTCAGGAAAGTGAAGTTTATAAAAAGTTTTACACGGAATGATACCATGATATTGTCAGAGCAGGGCAGAGAAAAGAAGTCAGGTAATTGAAACTATTCTAAACAATGGATCCTCAAAAACAAATAACATTTCAGACCTGGGACAAACTTGCAGATATATACTGGGATAAATTTTCACCATTACATATCTACAACCATTCCTATGATCAGTTTCTAAAATTGTTGAAAAATAAAAAAAATCCAAAAATCCTTGATCTTTGTTGTGGCCCCGGAAACATATCATTTTACCTTTATTTAAAAAGAAAAGATATTGAACTGACGGCTGTGGATGTATCACCAAATATGGTGTCAAAAGCAAAAGAAATGGTTCCCGGTCTGAAAGGAATCGTATCGGACATCGCCAACATTGACAAAATCGATATAAAGTTTGACGGTATTATCTGCGGATTCGGATTGCCTTATCTGAGCATTACGGAAGTCGAAAAATGTGTTACAGATTGTTATCATTTACTCTCAGAAGACGGGGTTTTATACCTTAGTTTTGTCGAAGGAGAACCTGAAGATTCAGGGATGGTTACGTCTTCTGCAGGAGACAGAAGTCTGTTTTATTACCATCAATTAAGTACCATTTATTCCTGTTTACACGAGTCAGGATTTTCTGAAATTTTACAAGATACAGTTCCATATCCTGTTGAGGGCAAAGAAGATCAGGATCACATTATATTGATCGGCAGGAAATTAAAGAAAACATCCGAATGATGATAAATTTTAACCCGGATTACGCATTGGACTTTATTCGAAAGGAAATCAGGCAAAAGAGTTGTTTCAAACTGCTTTTTTGAAATTACATTTTAACAAAACCACGGGTCGTTTTTTTACCGGTTAACCCGTTTTCAAAAACCAACCAGTACTTTCCGGAAGCTAAACTACTGATATCAATATATGAAGCCAATAGATTTTGAACCGGAAAAACCAACCCCCCACTTTGAGAATATATTTTGCACTCCCAGTCCGGAGACAGACTTTCACCATTTAATTGGACCAACAATTTATCTACAGCCGGTTGGGGCCAAATAACTATTGACATATTTTCGTATTCCTCGGTATAATCAGGTTGCAATACCAAACTACTTACCGTGTTTGTGGTAATGGCTGGATTAAAGTCAAAATAGATATGTGCAGTATTGTTGATGACATCATCCGGATCCATTGCTTCATTTGTTTTTATTTTGAAACGGACATAACCCTGACTTCCTGCAAAATCCCTTGTTGAATCCGGTAGCATGATACCCGGAAAATAAAATTTTAAAATATTACCGTTTCTCGTTATCTCCATCGGTTCATGGCTGGAAGCAATAAATTCTAAACTATCCACATTCAGGTTTGATGACAAAGTGTCTGCCAAAAAAACATTTTCAGCGTAATAATTGCCTGTGTTTTGAAAACGTATGGTGTAATCAAGATATCCGGATTGCCCAAACAATAAATTTGAACCTTTGTAAGGGCCTTCGACAAGTTTGTCATTCGGATCGTAACTGCATAACAATTCCATCATTTTGTCTTCATCATCCATGACCATCCACTGACCGGATGCATTCAATACCTGAAGTTCCCAGAAAAAAGGATATTTATTATCACTACTGGGATCCCATGCCGGGGCTGTTACCCAAAGAGTTATTTTCTCGCGTTGAAAAGGTTGTAATGTATCAGTTTTCAACCAGACAATGGATTGGTTTTGATCATATTCGTAGGTAATCCCCTCAAGAGAATCAAGCATTATATTATTAGGCAACTGAACTTTTACCCTTGTTTTTTCAACAAAACTTCCTTGGTTTAAAACCTGGATATCTAGCTCTGCCGGACGATTGCAGACAAACAACCCAAATTGTCCGCTGATTGACCCATTGTGTTTAGGGTACCGGTGAAAAATTCCGAAGTTGTTATCCTTATTGTCGGGCTGCTCTGGTATAAACCTTCCGGTATATCTTTCGGGCGTCGTTGTGATTCTGAAAGGTTCAATATCATTCATACCTATATTGACCGAGTCATTGGGCAAGAAAAAAAGATTGTATTTTCCGTTTGCACTTGTATATACAGTATTGGGTTTGCCAAAAGCAGAAATATTTTGACCTGACACCGGAAACTCTTCCATATCGCGAATTCCATTTTGGTTTTGGTCGTAAAAAACAAGACCCGAAAACGAGTTGGACAAACAATCAAAATCCGCCGGATCATTACATTGTTGCCCGTTTTTGTTAAAATGATATGGTTTACCATCCGCGATATGTTTGCAAACAAAAGGCACATCGCAGAAATTAAGATTGGCACATCGCCAAATCAATAGCCTACCTTCAATCTTTAAATCAGGGTGCAACCCGTCCAGTGAAACAATTGAATTATTTAAATTCAAATCAAATGATTTTGCCTTTTTTATATTGGATAAAAAAGTAAGATCTGGAAAAGAATTATTTAAAAAGTTAAAATAACCTCCAATAGAATCCACCCTTTGCAGAAATCCGGGATATATTTTTTCTACACCGCTCATGAAAAAGTTTTTACCTACGTAATCCAACTTTTCCAGAAATCCGAAGTCGATAGTTTTTCCGTTAGGAGACAATGTCCCCATTACTTTTTCAACGTTTGAAAAACCTCTCATGTATTTTGCATAAAGGTCAAGATCTTTACCTACATATTTTAAATTTGCAAAAGAAGAGTCAGAAAACAAATCCACCAGGTTTGTACCACTTATCTCTAATGAACCATTGATGGAGTCAATTTCAGAACCCATACCTATCGTTTGAAGTTTTTCGCTTCGTATGATAAACTCTCCTACTTCTTCCAGATTTTTTGCAGGTTCCAGGGTAGTAACCTGGCATGTCTCAAGATTCAGACTTCCATGAATTTTCCTTGTATTTTTTAAAAAGTCAATGTTTGTCAGAGCATTATCAGTATATGAAGTAAGTATTATGTCCCCAAAATACTCAGGTTGGCTTTGTATTCCCAGATTGGTAAAATTTGGGGATAATAGTTTTATGTCTCCACCTACGAACTTTACCTTTCCCAATTCCCGCGTGTCAAGCAACAAACTCTGAGCAGTATGTGTATGAGTCAGTTCCAAATGATTACCTACATACGTCAAATTATCAAAACCCTTAAGATTTTTAGTGGTAAATCTTTGCAGAATAAAAGATCCTTCGATGGTATCCAGATTGATAAAACCTGAAAATTCTTTTATTAAAGGACTATAATGTATCGTCAGATTACCCTGGATTTTTTTTATATTTTGTAACCCGGAAATATCCTGAATATCCGAATCGCTTTTTTTGGCCAACCCTAAAAATAAGTCACCAGGAATGACAGGACACATACCATATTTTTCTGCATAAGCTGATACTTGCTCCTGATTTCTTAAAAAAACAGAACCTGAAGGGCAGGCATTGGAAATAAACACACCATTGATGATGTAAAAAGAACTTCCGGAAGCACTGGCACTTATGATATCAGCATCCCCATCACCATCCAAATCACTGATATTAAAATTGTTGTTACTTCCCGCGTCAAAATTGATTCGGTTTATGACCGGTGAAGTTATATTATCTAAAAGAACAGTATGCATTCCTTCTTTCTTTGAAAATACGATGTCTTTCCAACCCGTTGAGTTCAGGTCGGCAAATCTTGCCCTGTGATAGCCATATCCTTGAGTAATCGGCAATCCGGTTACGTTGGCATCCTGTGATCCCAGGTATAAAATTACTGAACCCAAAGCTATACCGGTGATTATTTCTCCTGTCGATAATAACACATCCATGATACCATCGTGATTCACATCGGAAATATCAACCATTAACGGGCTGTTTGCGCCGTTGTATAACAATTTAGGTTCACCAAAAACAAGCGAACCATAATTTTTCATCCATGCCATCCCACTTGCAACAGCAATAAGGATGTCTTTTTTTCCGTCTCCATCAAAATCTTCGAAATATAATGCTCTTAAATAACCACTTATAATAGTATTGGTAGCTAAAGTTTGTTTGAGACTAAAAACTCCTCCTGTATTTTCATGTAACTCAAATGGTTCTCCGAAACTATTGTATGTCAATACATCAATATCTCCGTCTCCATCAAGATCTTCCCTGAATACGATTTTAGTAAAAAATATCAGGGGATCAGTAAAAACAGGATCAGGTGTACGGGATTGGTATGGATCAAACTGTAATCCACCGATATTCATGTACCACCCATACTTTAGAACATAATCAAGATCTTCGTCACCGTCAAAATCCTTCCATTGACCACCGGTACTGTCAATGTTCATGGTTTTAAAAATATCAAACCTTCGTTCACCCAGGTATCTTTTGATAGAAATTCCTTTTACTAAATCGACAAAATCGTCTCCGTCAATATCCAGATATTCAGAAGGTGAAAAAACGGTCGGCGAAATAAATGATCTTACCAATTTATTTTGGGTCTTATCCCACAATACACTTTCTATCTGACCTGCATAACGAATAAAAAGCTGATTTTGACCTCCACCGGTAAAATCCAGAAAATTGGGTGCACTATATGTGGACAATGTAAGCGTATCCAATAATGTATCATATTTCAAAAGTGTCAGTTGATTAAAATATTGATCTGAAATCAATTCCTCAACACCGTCATCGTCCAGATCTTTATTCACTATCGAATTTGTTTGTTTTGTTTGTATGTATCCGCCGATTTCTTTGTGACCAAATGTGTTATTTTCATAAAAAATTCTATAAAACTTTTTATCTCCGCCGCTGAAAACGATGATAATATCCTTATTACCGGCACGTATCACTTTTGCCCAACTGGTCCGGTGAGAAAAATCAGGAACAAGTTTTCCACTCATTCCGGTAGTACCTATATTTTCATGGATAAACAGATTGGTTACCAAAACAGTGAGCAAATCTTTATCTCCATCCATGTCTGCATCAAAAAATTGGGCAACTCTCGGAATATAATTGTCAGCGTTAGTAGTATATGTTCTTTCAAACATATTCGGCCCGGTAGCAATATATAGTATATTGTTTAGTAAAATATCTCCGCGTCCGTCGTCATTAAAATCATGAATGGAGAGTGAATTTACATTTATCCAGCTAAATATCTTTATATTTACATTATAAATAAATACATTTTCCTTTTTTTCATACACCTGAATCGGGCCTCCTTCAATTACTGCCATTATATCTTTGTCCCCGTCCCAGTCAACATCAATCAGAAAAAAATCTTTAATTAGTGTCAATTGATTTTCAAACGACACAACATCCACATTAAAGTCATTTCCATAGTGGGCATGAAACAATTCTCCACCTGTTAGAAAAACTATTTCTCCCTGTTCAACATATTCAATTTTACCTGAAGCATTTGACAAAGAAGGTGTAAGCTCCACCATGTTCCAGAGTAATCCCTGAGATGTCCCTGTATATATATATATAAATATGAATATAAAAACTGCTAGATTAGTAAACTTCATGGAGGAAAATTTAATATTTTTGAACAGCAAATGTAAACAAAATAAACATCACAAATAAAGAGATGCAATTAAAATGACATGATAATTTTGTTCAGTATTTGATAGAAACAATTTGTTTTCAAATCAGAGCAAGTCATTATAAAAAGTTAACTTTCATTTAATCATGTCAAAGATATTGCACGAGCTAATAAGTTTTTTCAGGTAAGCAGATTTCATCAATTTAACTTAAACGAAAATCCGAGACTTTCCAATTCCTGGACAAATAAACCATCTGCATTTATTTTATACGTCAGTGACTGCAAATCAACTTCCATGTCAGCTTCTGTGTCTCTTACTCTGAATTTTAATGTGTGTTTTCCGGGTTTGCTTTCGCACAGCTCCACCAATGAATTTACGGCATTTTCATTGATATCCTCCAGTGCTATTTTTACTGTGATGGATTTGGTACGAACCTGACCTACCGTATCCAGAAACATAATATCTTTTACTCTGAAAAATGCACGGTCTGAATTTAAACCTTTCTGGTTGATTCCTTCCACATACAGTACATTGCCGGGAGAGATAAGGTGTTTCCACATTTCATGGGATTCATTGTAAAGTGAAATCTGAAATTCCCCTGTAAAATCCACCATAGTAAATCTCGTATAAGGGTTGCCTTTTTGTGTGGAACCAAAATGTACATCTTTGACCATTCCCCCCATTTTCAATAACTGCCCTTCAATCTGGTCCGCTTTTTCCAAAGGGCAATTGATGAAATAATTAAACTCCAGCGTATAATCATCCAGCGGATGACCACTAATATAAATTCCGGTAACTTCCCTTTCTTTTTCCAGTTTTTCAATCTGGTTCCATTCCTGAACTTTTTCCGGTTTGGGCTCAAGAATCATATCCTGCATTTCCTCCCCGAAAAGCGATATCTGAATACTTTCTTTTTGTCCCTGGACGTGGCTTCCGAATTTAATCAATTGTTCAACAAAGTTTTCCCCTTTTTCATTTGGTGCAAAATACTGAGCTCTGTTGAATTCAGTAAAACAATCAAAAGCACCACTCAAAGCAAGACTATCCAGACATTTTTTATTGACGGATCGCAGGTTTACCCTTCTCATAATATCGTAAATACTGGAAAAAGGGCCATTGGAATTTCTTTCGGCAACAAGGTCTTCCACAGGCCCCTCACCCACTCCTTTGAGTGCAGAAAGTCCGAAACGGACGGCTTCATTTTTGTTGACCGTAAATTTAATATTACTTTCATTGACATCAGGACCTAAAACCGGAATGCGCATTCTTTTGGTCTCCTGAAGATAAAAATTGACCTTGGAGATATCATTTTTATTGTGATTCAGTACAGAAGCCATAAAAGCCGCAGGAAAATGGGACTTTAAATAGGCTGTCTGAAAGGCGATATATGCATAACAAGTCGAATGGGATTTATTGAACGCATATGATGCAAAAGCTTCCCAATCTGTCCATATTTTTTTGACAATTTCTTCGGGGTGACCATTGGCAGTACACCCTTCAATAAACTTGGGCAACATTTTATCCAGTACAGCTTTTTGTTTTTTCCCCATGGCTTTACGCAACATATCGGCGTCACCTTTTGAAAAACCGGCAAGTTTTTGCGAAAGCAGCATTACCTGTTCCTGATACACCGTAATTCCATAGGTTTCTGCAAGGTACTCTTCCATTTCAGGAAGGTCAAAAGCAATCGTTTGTTTTCCGTTTTTTCTCGCAATAAAATCCGGAATATACTGCAATGGTCCCGGTCTGTACAAAGCATTCATGGCAATGAGGTCTTCAAAACGGGTTGGTTTGAGATCGCGAAGATATTTTTGCATTCCGGGAGATTCATATTGGAATATGCCGACCATATCTCCTCTCTGGAATAACTCAAAGGTTTTGAGGTCTTCCAGAGAAATAGTATCAATATCCAGATCAACACCATATCTTTCTTTTACATTTTCCAATGCATCCTTAATAATGGTAAGCGTCTTCAATCCCAGAAAGTCCATTTTCAGCAAACCGGCTTCTTCAGCGACGCTGTTGTCGTACTGAGACACCAGAAGTTCTGAGTCCTTTGCCACTGAAACGGGAACATAATCTGTAATATCTCCAGGTGTTATAATAACACCACAAGCGTGAATTCCCGTGTTTCGTACGGCTCCTTCCAGTTTTTTTGCCGTTGTGATCATGTTGCCGATATTGTCCTTCTGAGCAGCCAGTTTTCTGAAAAGATATGCCTTTTCAATATCGTCGGAAGCAAGATTTTCTTTCAGTTTAGGGTCAATATCATCCTGTGCAAGTACTGCCTGTAAAGTTGCACTCAGATGGCTGGGAAATGTTTTGGTTACTCTGTCTACTTCATTAAGAGGAACATTCATTACGCGACCGACATCTCTTAATGACATCCTTGCCGCCATTGTACCATAGGTTATAATCTGGGCGACCTGATTTTTACCGTATTTGTCAATTACATAATCAATTACCTTGCTTCTGCCTTCATCGTCAAAATCAATATCAATATCGGGCATGGAAACCCTTTCAGGATTTAAAAAACGCTCAAAAAGAAGGTCGTACTTTATAGGGTCTATATTGGTGATTCCAAGGCAATAAGCCACTGCGGAACCGGCAGCAGAACCCCTTCCCGGACCAACAGAAACACCAAGGTGCCTCGCAGCACTTGTAAAATCCTGAACTATCAAAAAATATCCCGGATATCCGGAATGGTTGATTACATTTAATTCAAAATTTAGTCTTTCTTCAATTTCTGGTGTGATGAGGCCATATCTTTTCTGAGCTCCTACAAATGTCAGATGTCTCAGATACAATTCCTGAGAATCAAATCCTGTCGGAAGTGGAAATGCCGGCAGCAATACATCTCTGGCAAGGTCAAATTCCTGAATTTTGTGGGCAATGTCCATAGTATTTTCAACAGCTTCCACGACATCGCCAAACAAGGTATTCATTTCGGCTTTTGTCTTGAAATAAAAGTCCGAACTCGGAAAGTTAAACCGTTCCTTTTCTTCAAGAAGTGATCCTGTATTAATACACAACAATACGTCATGCGGAGCCCAGTCTTCTTCTTCCACATAATGGGAATCATTGGTTACGATGGTTTTGACATTGTACTTTTTTGCAAACCCTATCAGGACCTGATTGACATCTTCCTGACTCATACCGGAATCGTCAATTTTTTCCATTCCGCGGTGTCGCTGTAATTCGATGTAGTAATCTTCGCCAAAAAGATCAAGCCACCATTTCAGCTTTTTTTCTGCGCCTTCAATGTCACCTTTGAGAATTGTCTGAGGGATTTCAGCACCAATACAACAACTGGTGGCTATGATACCATGGTGATATTTTTCAATCAGGGTTTTGTCTATCCTGGGAAATTTTCCGTAAAGCCCTTCCGTAAAACCAAGAGAAGCGAGTTTTGTGAGATTTTTATATCCTTCCTGGTTTTTAGCCAGCATGAGTTGGTGATACCTCACATCCTTCTGACCTCTGGACTTTTCAAAAGATTTGACAAACCGGTCTTCTGCCACATAAAATTCACATCCTATAATCGGTTTTATACCTTGTTGTTTGGCTTCTTTTACAAATTTAAATACGCCAAACATATTTCCGTGATCCGTGATGGCTACGGCAGATTGGCCATCTGCTTTCGCTTTATTCATCATTGTTTTTATATCCGATGCTCCGTCCAGCAAGGAATATTGTGTGTGGCAATGAAGGTGGCAAAAATCAACCATGGAAGTAATACTAAAATAAATGTGGTAAAATGTTATTGAACCTGTTATAGACTGAAAAAATCAGGATGGCAAAAATACAAAAAGTTTGTGATGTTTGGTTTCAGAAAACGTACAAAGAATTTAATACAACCCAAAGAATTTTTCTTTGTTGATCATATTCAGAAATTTTCTATTGGGTTTAACCTAAACCCGACCTAACAAAAGAAATGTCAACTTTATTACTTTTGTGTTTCTTAGATGTAAACACTTCTTTTCCTTAGGGGACACACTTACAACATCAAATTCTGCATTATCATTACCCTTGATTCAAAAATAATATTGAAAATAATCCTTATTTTCATTTGAATTTTCAAGAAAAAACTTCCAAAATTATAAGTGATTTATTCTTTAAAAAGATTAACCGTTTTCATCCTTTGTAGTACTTTTGGGGCAAGTAAAATAGTTCCGGTCATAGTAGGAATAGCCATAAGTGCATAAAATCCATCTATCAGATTAATCATCATGTCAAGTGTCGTTGTGGCACCTACAAGGATACTCAAAAGATATACATAATTATACCAATGAGCATTTCTTTTTCCAAACAAATAGGCAGTACATTTTCCTCCATAATAGGAAAAAGAAAATAAGGAAGAGAAACTGAAAACAAATATACAAAGCAGTAAAAGATAACTTCCCATTCCGGGAATGCCTTGTTGAAAAGCATGCAGTGTAAGAGATACTCCGTTAGCATCCGAGGTTTTCCATACTCCGGTAATCAAAATGGCAAGCGCTGTCAGCGTACATACTATTAATGTATCAATCAACGGTCCCAACATAGCAGAAAGACCTTCTCGCAAGGGTTCTTCCTGACTGCTTGCCCCATGTGCCAGATCTGCTGTACCTATACCGGCTTCATTTGAAAAAGCACCCCTTCTTATACCTATAAGGATCAGACCACCAAGAGCGCCTCCCAAAAAAGGTTTTCCTTTAAAAAACTCAGGTGAAAATGCTTCTGAAAAAATGAGTTGAATGGTGGGTATTAAATTACCGATATGAGTAATAATAATAAATGAAACACATAAAAAATATATGACCACCATGACTGGAACAAATTTTTCAGATGTTTTGCCGATTCTTTTAAGTCCTCCTAAAATAACCAATCCTGTCAATATGGTTAAAATGATACCAATCACAAGATTGGAAGCAAAACCAATTTCAACACCCATTGGTTTTAAAAGAATGTCAGAAGTGGCTTGTGTCAACTGATTAACATTAAAAACCGGAAATGCTCCTACGGTTCCGAAAATGGCAAAAGAAGCCGCCAGTGGTTTCCATTTCCGACCCAGCCCTTCTTCTATAAAATACATAGGACCCCCTTCTACACTACCGTCATCAAATTTTTTTCTATACATGATGGAAAGAGAACAGGTAAAAAATTTTGTTACCATCCCAATGACTGCACTCACCCACATCCAAAATATAGCGCCCGGCCCGCCAATAGCTATGGCTACAGCCACTCCGGCAATATTTCCCATTCCGATGGTCGAAGCCATGGCTGTCATTAATGCCTGAAACGGTGGTATGGTGTTGTGTGTACTGTCTTTTTGTTTTGATTGTCTGAACAATTGTTGTATCGCCAGTCCTGTCATTCTCAAAGATTTGAACCCAGAAATTAATCCCAGATACAAGCCTCCCCCAATAAGAAGTATAAGCAAAGGCAATCCCCATGCCATAGAAGAAAACTGTTCCAATACCTTATCTAACCACTCTATCATAATTCAAATTATACTTTTCCAAAAGGTGAAAGTATGTAATTTTCACTTCTCCTTCTTTGTTTTTAAAAAGGTTTTAAAAAAAATTGGCATTATTTTTGTCATATTATTATTATTTATAATGTATAAACAACTAAACATTAATATTATGTTTCAAAATAGTCACAATACAAAATTTCTTCTACCTCTTCTTTTAATTGCTTTGCTTTTTATAGCTTCCTGTAGCAAAGACAATGAATTCAAAGAAAGTCCAGAAACCAGAGAATACACACCTCAGCATGTTTATAGTTATTTTAATCTTACTTGTAAGATGCTTAAAGGCACACAGGGGTTTTTTCCACCACAGGCAGCCAGAGCTTATAGTTACATCAGCCTTGCCAATTACGAATCAGTGGTCCATGGAATTAAAGACGCAAAGAGTCTTCACACTCAATTAAATGGTTTTTCAGCCACCAATTTACCCAAACCTCAGACTGATCAGGTGTACAATTGGGCCATCGCATCCAACAGTGCTACCTCAAGAACAATCCAGAATATGTTTGAAAAAAGATTGAGTCCTGTTTTCAAAACCTCATTGGACAGTATTGAAAGCACTCATTTGATTTTATTATCAGCCGGAGAAGAAAAAGATGTGGTGGATCGTTCTATACAATTCGGATATCAAATAGCTGATGCTGTTTTTGAATACTCTAAAAACGACGGTGGTCATGAAAGTTATCTGGACCCATTTTACCTACCATATGGTCTTCCTTCAGATGAATATTGTTGGGTGCCAACAGGCGCAACAACTAGTCCATTGAGTCCACAATGGGGTAAAAACAGACCTTTTATCATTGAAAATATAACAAAAACTCACCCCGGCCCACCTGTTACATTTTCAAAAGATCCCAACTCAGCATTTTACAAAGAGGCTATGGTGGTGTATAATCAGCTTAAAAACAATTCTCCGGAACAAATTGAAATCGCAAAATATTGGGCTGATGATCCTTTTAAAACATGTACGCCTGCAGGCCATACTTTTAATATTCTTTTACAGGTCCTTCAAAATGAAAAAGTCAGTCTTGCCAAAGCAAGCCTTGGTCTGGTAAAAATGGGTCTTGCTGAAAATGATGCTTTTATAGCCTGCTGGAAAACCAAATACGAATACGTATTGCTCAGGCCTGTTACCTACATTCAAAGATACATTGATCCGACTTTTACTACCATACTTGGTACTCCTCCTTTTCCTGCCTATACTTCCGGTCATTCCTGCGAAATCGGAGCAGGTTCAAGAATTTTGACCGACTTATTTACAAATGGTAACGGAGATTATCAGTTTACGGATTACAGCCAACTTCAACATGGGTTTGTTGCCAGGAGTTTTTCTAATTTTGAAACAATGGCGGAGGAATGTGCTAATTCAAGATTATACGGAGGAATTCATTATCCTATGGACAACTCAAAAGGTTTACAGACTGGTCGGGCAATTGGTGACAATGTCAACAACCTAATCCAGTGGCCATTTTTTATTAACTAATCTATCCTGTATTATGATCGTTATCAGCTTGGTTTCTAACACTTTTAATAGTTAAAAAACCAAATGTCATAAATGGAATGACAGAAGAGAGAATTTTAAAATTTTGACTGATTATTCCTATAAAAAACATAAACCCAAGTAACAAACCTATACAGGCTATTCCTGCAAATATCATCCATTTGTTAGTTTTTCTGAAAACAAGTGAGGTCAGTAGTAAAAGTTGTCCCACTAAAGGAAAAATAACAAATGGATGAAATATTGAACCCGGATCCGAAAAAAGTTTCTGGAAAATCTCTCCTTCAACTTTATAGAGAAATGTATGTTGATTTGCTCCCCATTCCAGATAGCCAAAAAGTGAAGAAATAATTGCTCCCAAGGTGTAAAGTTTTGTTCTCATTTTTTTAGGCCTTTATTGGTAAAAATAAAAATTAACACAATAATAATAACTTTTATTTTAATTGATTTATGACCTTTATCATACTGGTAAGTAACCATTTAATATTAAAGTAAAATGCATTTATTTATTTAATGAGGAAATAAAAGGGATTTTTTACTTAATCTTTTCCACAATAACACAAATGATTAAATAAAACTGACTCTCCTGCGGCTGATTCTTTTTTATTAGGTTTTCTCCATTTCCAAGAATAAATATCTTTAAAATAAATTGTATTTCCTAAAGAATCTATTCCTTTCAAGTCATACCGGATTCTAACAGGTGTGTTAACAGGAGCATAAAAATAAAGCGCCCACATATCTGATTCTCTCAAACCAATACATCCATTGGATGCTGCTTTGCCAATGGTAGATTTATTGGTTGTTGGATGAATCATTTGTCCGTATTTGACCCCATCCAGTTCAGTTTCCAACCACGGAATATTAGGTAATTGAGTTACAATGCCGTCGTCTCGTTTTGTTCCTGTGTACTTTTTATTATCCACTGGATTAATAAATTGGGGCTCCTTGTTTATTCTTACAATTTTGCCTTCACCGGTTCTGGTTTTTAAATTCATAACTTTCCCGGCCATAGCCAGATACTTTTGTTCATTTTTCCCTATCCGAATATAAAAACTGTCAATCACTTTTTTATATTGATAAACTCTGCACAAAAATTCCGGAATATTGATGTCAAGACGGGTTTGTAAAATATCTTGTTTTATACTAAACACCATCATTGAATCTGGTATAAAAACTTTTGTTCCTTTACCTAAAAATAACCCTTCCTTAGGGTCATAGCTTATGATCCCTTTTTCTTTAAGGTAATAATAATCCGATTTTTTAAGCGAGTCAACAAACCCCGGATTGGCTTTTGCCAAAATATATTCATCAATACTATAATCAAGTTTCCCATTCACCTCAATAAGAAAGTTTTCAACCCATTTGTGATAATCTTTTATATAAATGTTTTTGTCAATTTCCACAAAATACGCTTCTTTAGCCGGCAAACTATCCTGATAGGTTGAAATAGTACCGTGTCTAAATATTTCTTCTTTTATACTGTCTTCATCGCTGTTAAAAAACAGAAAACCTTTACATGTACTGACCATCAGGAGCAAAATAAATCTTATTTTAAATTTCATAAACATAATACAATGAAGTACATTAAAAGGAATAACCATTGACAAAAGTCATAATTCATCCCTGATTATTTTTTTGCCAGTGTTTGAATGGCTTCAACCAATATATCCAGGTCACTAATCCGTGTATATACATGAGGTGTAATCCTGACACAACTGATATTCTCCCACACAATACTTACTGTGTGAATTTTATATTTTTCGAAAAAGAATTGTTCAGTCTCGGCAGGTGTTTTACCTTCAATACTTAAACCACAAATAGCACACGAATAATTATCTTTTAATGATGTGTGAAGTTTTACACCTTTGATATCTTTGACCTGATTCGCCCAGTAATTTTTTAGAAAACGAATTCTGTCTTCCTTTCTTTGGCTTCCAATATGATTATGAAAATGTATGGCCTCTCCAATGCCTTGTTCTATAGGAAAACTCCGTGTGCCTAAAGACTCAAACTTTCTAATATCTTCACTCTGAGGTTTATCATTACAAACCAGAGGCCAGACAGATGATATCTTTTCCTTCTTGACCCACAACATCCCGCTCCCTATTGGCGCCGATAAAAACTTATGTAGTGAGGTACCAAAATAATCACATTGAAGTTCAGGAATCTTAAAGTCCATCAGACCAAAACTATGCGCACCGTCAACAATAGTAGCAATATTATATTTTTTTGCCATAAGGCAAATTTTTTTTACCGGCAATATCTGACCCACCCAATTGATAATATGGGTAATATGAATAACTTTTGTTTTCGACGTAACCGCCTTTTCAAAACGGGAAACTATTTCTTCTTCGTCTTCCAGTGGAAAATCAAAACTGATTTGTTTATATATAATTCCGTCCCTCATTTCTCTTTGTTTCCAGGCCTGAATCATATTGGGATAATCCTGTTTTGTTCCGATGACTTCATCTCCCTTTGCCAGGTTTATTCCGTAAATCACCGTATTCAATGATTCAGTTGCGTTGCGGTTGATGGCAATCTCTTCAGGACTACAACCTGCCAGTTTTGCAAGATTTCTACGCAATGGTTCCCTACCCTGATCAAGAATTCTCCACATATAGTATGAGGGACCTTCGTTTGTAAGGGAATTATATCTGGTAACGGCATCTTGTACCATTTTAGGACTTGGGCTTACTCCTCCATTGTTGAGATTTATAATATTTGGACTGACAGTATAAGATTGGGTAATATAGGTCCAAAAATCCTCTTCTTTAGCAAATTGTGAAAAGTCCTTCAATTCTTCCTTTTCATTTGCAGGCAAGCTGCTTTTGTGTGAATCCACATATAATCCGGATAAAGCATAAGCTCCGGTAGAAAGGACCATATTGTGTAAAAATTGCCTTCTGTCAGCCATAATATTTTCTTTTGTGATAATTATAACAAAGTAAAGATATTTTGTAAAATCAAACAATTAATATAGTATAATCTTCAATACCTCTTCTCTTTTTCCTGTTTATATACTCTGAAATCAATAAATCCTGAGGATTTAACGAGATAATTACCACTCTTATCTAAAAAACACCCTATTTTCTCACAGAGCTTCTTACTTTAGCATTTTATTTGCCAGATATATCAAAATATGACTCCTATTATTCAGACGAAAGACCTAAGCAAAATTTATAAAATGGGCTTTGAGACCATTTTTGCCTTACAATCTGTGACTTTGGATATACAAAAAAATGAATACGTTGCACTCATGGGACCTTCAGGTTCCGGAAAGTCCACATTGATGAATATTCTGGGATGTCTGGACAGCCCGACTTCAGGAACTTATATTTTGAATAATATTGATGTCAGCAGCATGACGGATAGTGATCTGGCTGAAGTCAGGAATAAACAAATCGGTTTTATTTTTCAGACTTTCAATTTACTTCCCCGACTTTCCGCTTTGGAAAATGTTGCTCTGCCATTAATATATGCAGGAATTTCAAAAAAAGAAAGACTGGAAAAAGCAGCCTATGTATTGGATCAGGTGAGTCTGGCAGACAGAATGACACATAAACCGAACGAACTATCAGGTGGTCAAAGACAAAGAGTGGCTATAGCTCGGGCATTGGTAAATGATCCTGCCATCATATTGGCAGACGAACCTACAGGTAATCTTGATAGCAAGACATCCATTGAAATAATGAATATATTTGAGAAAATTCATACTTCAGGAAATACAGTTATTATTGTAACTCACGAAACGGATATCGCAGGTTTTGCCAAAAGAGTTGTAAAATTAAAAGACGGTTCTGTTGATTCTGACATAATCAACCGCCAATAATTACTTTAAAAACATATTTTGCTATAATTACTGAAAACATATTTTAATCAGAAATACAGATATTGGGCCACCCTATAAGTATTGGCATGAGCGTCAATGATATCGGTTAGTTTTTCAGAGTAACCCCCACCCATCACGGCTATAACAGGAATATTGTTTTTTTTCATTGTCTTAAAAACCATTTCTTCTCTTTTTTTTGCTCCTTCCCTGCTGACAGACAAACGTCCTAATTTATCGGATTTAAGAATGTCGACGCCTGCATTGTAAAACACTATTTCCGGTTCACAAAGATCAATTGTCTTTTTCAGGTTTTCGTCCAATACCGACAAATAATACGCATCCTCTGTCTTATCCGGAAGTCCGATATCAAGATTTGATTTTTCTTTTCTGGTAGGATAATTTTTTTCTCCGTGAATGGAAAAAGTAAAAACTTCAGGAGTGTTTTCAAAAATTTTTGCTGTGCCGTTTCCCTGATGAACATCCAGATCCAGAATTAGGATTTTTGAAAACCCATGATTTTTAATCAATAAATTGCATGCAATGGCTACGTCATTAAAAATACAAAATCCTTCTCCTCTGTCAGCAAATGAATGGTGTGTTCCCCCGGCAATATTCATACTTACTCCATATTGCAAGGCATTCAGAGCACATTGATACGTCCCCGAAGCAATTACTTTCCCCCTTTGAATCAATTCAGGTCTTACAGGAAAACCAATATTTCTGATCTCTTTAGGTGTGAGTGTCAGATTATCCAATATATCTAAATATTGTTGGGTATGGGTAAAAATAAGATCTTCATTTCTCAAAGGTCGTGGTAGAAAAAACTGATTCTCAGATACCGTTCCTTCTCTTAAAAGTTGTTCAGGCAACAACTCATATTTAACCATAGGAAACCGATGTCCTTGAGGTAATTGATACATATAAACAGGAGAAAAAGCAATGGTCAGCATAATAAAATTAGAATGAACTAACCCTTGAAAAGAAAAATTGTTTTATCAAAAAACCATTAAAAATTAATTCCTGCCATTAATGTGAGGTAATTAAAATTTGTTTTATCCTGCTCAAAAACTGAATTTAAAATTCCGTATTGAAAATCAAGGTCTATATCTATCATACCTTTGGTCCACCCTATACCAGTAACTGCCCCCAAATATGAATCATTGAGATTAGCTGGTGATACACTATTTGGAAAGGCAGGTTTTGGGTCAGGACCATCCATTACAAAATTTATTGATCCAAGCAATTTTGTTCTCAAATAAGATTTGTACCCAAGTTTATACACTGTGAAGCCAAGTCCAAGGCGTACCATTATTATATCCATGTCCGTTTTAAAAAAATTCGCACTTGAAGTTGAAAACAATGACGTCTTATGATATTGTCCCCCGACTAAAAAATACATATCTCCTCCCATCAGTCTTGCATCCAAACCTGCCATCCACCCGTAATGTGCCTGACCTGATTTAGTTAAAGCCTCTTCTTGTGAAAAACCATACGTTAAACCACTTTGTATGGAAACACCTCCGGATTGAGCCGAAACGGCATTCGAAAACAATATTAATAATAATACTCTAAAATACTTTTGCATATTCGTTTACATTTAGATATACCAGGGTCGCTTTTTGTATGAAGCAACAAATATACCATCTTTTTAAAATATGTTCTTTCTAAAACACTATTTAGGAATAATATTTAAACATTTAAGAATAAAAATATTTAAAAACATATGTAATAAGTAAACTGAAGGTTAAGATATTCAAAGTTTACCCTGACAAAAAGATATTTATTTTATCTTTGTTTTTTAAAAAAATATTATGTACCCGGATTTATCCTATTTTTTTCATGAAGTTTTGGGAACGCAACCAGACAATTGGACTTCCATTTTCAAAACCTTTGGGTTCTTGCTTGTTATGGCTTTAGTAGTCTGCGGTTTTTTCCTGAAGGCAGAGTTAAAAAGGCTTGAACTGGAAGGTAAATTATTGCCTCAAACCCAAAAGATTACTTTTTCACAACAAATCGGATGGTTTGATATCCTGTCAAATGTGTTGATTCTGGTTTTTATGGCCTCTAAAATTCCACTCATTATCGGGGATTCTTCAGCATTTTCAGCTGATCCGGCAGGAGTTCTTTTTTCAAAGCAGGGAAATTGGCTGATTGGTCTCATTTTAGGAGGGATATTGGCTGCATATTATATATATAAAAACTCAAAGCTTCCGAAAGAATCAAAAACACAGGATATTACGTTTATGCCATCAGAAAAAACCAATGACATCATCATGATTGCAGGATTATCTGGAGTTTTGGGCAGTAAACTTTTTTCCGTTTTTGAAAGTCCCGCTGACTTTTTTAAGGACCCTTTAGGTTCCATTCTTTCAGGAGCAGGATTAAATGTTTACGGCGGACTCATCTTAGCTTTTTTTTGCAGTAACCTGGTACGTAAAAAAAATCGGAATAAAACCTGTTTACATGATGGATATTGGAGGCATGGGTATTTTATTGGGTTATGCTGTAGGTAGAATGGGATGTCAGTTTTCCGGAGACGGAGACTGGGGAATCGTAGCCGCCGCACAACCATCCTGGTGGTTTTTACCTGACTGGCTTTGGTCATACAATTATCCGAATAATGTAAACAATGACGGAGTGTTGTTATCCCATTGTAATGCTGACATTTATCAGGAACTTATGTCAAAAAGGTTGCAAATGGAAGACCGATGTGTTGAAGCTTGTGGCATTCGCTATTGTCATGAACTAGACCCAAAAGTATACCCAACACCCATATATGAGACAGTTCTGTCTTTGATAGGATTTGGTTTATTGTATGTATGGAGAAGGAAATTCATAATACCGGGTACCATCTTTTTTTTATATATGATCTACAATGGAGTAGAAAGATTTTTTATTGAAAAAATCAGGGTTAATGAAAAATATGAATTGTTGGGTTTACACTGGACACAGGCTCAATATCTAAGTATTTTGTTTGTACTAATTGGAATTGCCGGTCTTTTTTATATTTATCGGTCCAGATCTGCAAAAGGAACATAAATCAGATATGCACCTTAAAAGAAAAGTGAGGTTGGGAATGATTGGTGGAGGAAAAGGTTCCTTCATTGGTGCCGTTCACCGGATGGCTGCTGCTTTGGATGGGCAAACAGAATTGGTTTGTGGTGCTTTCAGTAGTAATCCGGAAGTATCCTATGAATCAGGAAAGGAATTGTATCTTCCTGATTCAAGAATCTATTCTACATATCAGGAAATGATATATAAGGAAAACTTGCTTCCCGAAGAGGTAAGAATGGAACTCATTTCAGTGGTAACGCCGAACCATGTTCATTTCGAACCTGTAAAAATGGGTTTGGAAGCAGGATTTCATGTAATATGTGATAAGCCGCTTTGTTTTAATCTCGAGGAAGCTTATATTTTGTTTGACATTGTAAAAAATTCTGATAAAATTTTTGCGCTTACCCACAATTATACAGGCTATCCGATGGTAAAACAAGCAAAATATCTGGTAGATTCAGGTAAAATGGGAAAAATCAGAAAAGTGGTGACAGAATACGCACAGGGATGGCTTTCCAATTCGATAGAAAATGAGGGTCAGAAACAAGCTTCCTGGAGAACAGATCCGAACAGATCGGGTATTGCAGGTGCTATAGGTGATATCGGAACTCATGCTGAAAATCTGGGAAGGTACATTTCCGGTTTGGAGATGGAATCAATATGTGCAGATATCAATACCCATGTGGAAGGACGGGCTTTGGATGACGATGGTAATATTTTGGTGCGTTATTCCAATGGTGCAAGCGGAATTTTATATGCCTCTCAAATTTCCGCCGGTGAAGAAAACAATCTGAAAATCAGAGTATACGGAGAAACCGGAAGTCTTGAATGGTCACAAATGGAACCAAATACCCTCATTGTTAAATGGTTGGACAAACCTACACAGTATTTCAGAACCGGAAGTCATGATCTTTGCCAACATGCTGTATTGCATTCCAGACTTCCTTCAGGGCATCCGGAAGGTTATATTGAAGCTTTTGCCAATATTTACAGAAATGTATCGTACGCCATTCAAAATCATAATACCGGGTATAAAAATGATCAATCTTTATTTGATTTTCCCGGAATTGAAGATGGGGTAAAAGGAATGGAATTTATTTATAAAGCGATACAGTCAGGGCAGGAAAACAAAAAATGGTTAAATTTTAAAAATTAGCCACTAAATTTAATTCAATCCTTATTATTTAAAATATTTTACTATTTTTATCCCTCATATTTATTCGAATATTTTCGAAAATAAAAATGTTAACCAATGGGTAGATTAATCAGAGTAGTGCTTTACGCTTGTGTCGTACTCATTTTGTATTTTTGGGTTACTTCGTTATTGAAATCTTATCAGCAAAATAAGGAAGTTGAAAAATCATTGCCTGAAGTACTATCTGATACCAGCGATTTATATGCAGATACATTGCCATATGATACAACAGAAACCGGAATTACTGAAAACGATATTCAATCAGGAGATCAGGTATATGACAAGCTTGACAAAGCGCTTGAAGAACTGGATGGAAAAAGTATAAAAAATAAGGAAGAAACCATACAACAAGAACCCAAAAAACAAGATAAACCTGAAAAAAACACTACCAAAGTTTCGGAAAGTGTTTTTCAGTCCAATGGAAACTACATGGTGATTGCCGGAAGTTTTATAAAGAAAGAAAATGCACAGGTTCAGTTAAAAAAGTTGAAAAATATTGGATATTCCAATGCCGAACTAAAAGTATTTGTTGCTTCTGAATACCATTCTGTAATTGTATCCAGATATAATTCCCAATCAGAAGCAGAAAAAACAGTTCAGGATCTTAAGAAAAAAGGAATAGAATCGTTTGTGAAAACAAAACAATAAAATAAAAGTGTGCGGCAGATCCTCTCTCACAAAAACAGAAAAGGAAATTGAAAAAAGATTTCATGCTACCTTTTACAGTGAGGAACTTGAAAGATATAACCCCCTTCCCAATTACAACGTGGCGCCTGGCAGCTTTCATCCTGTGATTACAAATCAAGATCCGGAATATATCCATTTATATAAATGGGGGCTTATTCCCTTCTGGGCCAAAGATAAAAAAATTGCTTATTCCATGATCAACGCCAGAGCGGAAACGCTTATGGAAAAACCGGCATTTAAAAATGCATTTAAACATAACAGATGTATTGTTCCGCTTGATGGCTTTTATGAATGGAAAAATATTAACGGACAAAAAATTCCATACAGAATTCTCACCTCTGATCAGGCAATTTTTTCTGCAGCCGGATTATGGGATAAATGGGTTTCTCCGGAAGGGGAAATCATTTTTACCTTTACGATAATTACTGTTGAAGCCAATGCATTTATGCAAAATCTACACGACAGAATGCCTGCCATTTTATTCCCTGAAGAAGAAAAAATATGGTTGGATAATTCCATTAAGGAAGGGGATTTGAAATCTTTGCTTGATCCTTATCCTTCCGAATTAACAACGGCTTACAGAGTAAGCAAAGAAGTCAATAATGCCAGAAACAATTATCCTGAACTGATTAATGAATCCACTGATTGACACTAATTGAAATGTCATCCCTCTTTCAACTTGAAAAATACTTATGGTTTTACAGCCTTTACTTTGACACCTTGCTTTTTTAAAAGGGATATTACACCGTTTTTTCCTCCCAGATGTCCTGCACCAACAGCAAAAAAACTAGGTTGTTTTTTAGTCTCTTCTATGATGATTGGAATCCAGTTTTTGTTCCTTTCTGTTAGCAGTATATCTTCATAACCCGAAATTTCACTATCAGATGATTCAATCATGGATGCAAGTTTTTCTAAATCCTGATCTTTATACACCTTCACCATTTCTTCCAGTTCATTTCCTCCTTCTTCGGTAGTATTAATGGCATTGATCAGCATCTCGGCTTGTTTTTCATATGGTATTTTGTCAAATAATCCAATCTGAAATTCAATACTCTCGAGGCCTCCGGTAGGTTTTTTTGTTTGACTTGCCATCTCCATAAACTCAAACTCGTAAGATTTCATTTCACCATTTTTCAGCCCTCCGGGATCCAAATCTCCACTGGTTAATACGGTAAGAAACATTGGTTTCATCCTTTCAAAAAAGATAATCGGCATACCCTTTTCCTGAAAAAAATCAACTACCGTTTTATAATCCTTTTCAGATAACAAAGATTTAAGTGTTTTTCCGTCCGACATATACAGTTTATTCATCATTCCCATAAGGCTGCTCATATCGGACATTTGAGCCATGTCTATTTCAAAAAAGATTTTATTGCTCTTTTCAAATGAGGTCATTGTACCTTTGGGTAGAAAATAATCTTCTGCACCAATGATGTGAATAGTCCCAAATAAGTAGGAAGGTTCTTTGGCACCTGGTGTTTGAATTTCCCATAAAAGACTTTTTTCAACAGCGACATTTTTTAAAGACGTTTTACTGGAAATACAACCAGATGAAAATATGTATAAAAAAAGCCCGGTCAATAAAATCGGGAGCGTATAATGCTGAAATCTCATTTTGTTCTGTTAATATTAAATTGAAAAAACATATTGAATGATATTTGCTCCCATCTTCAAGGCTTTGACTCTTACTTCTTCCGGATCTTTGTGGACCTCCGCATCTTCCCAGCCGTCTCCCAAATCACATTCGTAAGAATAAAAACAAATAAGCCTGCCCTCCCAAATCAATCCAAAACCTTGCGCAGGTTTATCCTCATGTTTATGTATTTTGGGTAATCCGTTAGGAAATTTAAACTTTTGATGATAGATTGGGTGATTAAAAGGGAGTTCTACAAAATCAAGTTCCGGAAATACTTTTTTCATAGCTACCCTTACAAAGGGGTCCATACCAAAATTGTCATCTATGTGTAAAAACCCTCCGGCTATCAGGTACATTCTGAGATTTTCAGCATCCGAATCAGAAAAAACTACGTTGCCGTGACCTGTCATGTGAACAAAGGGATAATTGAAAAGTTCAGCACTTCCCACATCCGTCACTCCATATTCAATATCAAATTGAGTATTCAGGTTTTTATTGCAAAATAAAGCCAGATTCATCAAAGAAGTTGGGTTGGAATACCAGTCTCCTCCTCCATTATACTTGAGTAAACCCAATTTTAATGTTGGTCCTTCGTGGCAAAAACCCGGATTAAAAACCAGAATGGAAAGTAAAAAAATGAAAAACGACCGGTTCATAATTAATTAATATGGTAAATAAACACGCTTTAGACAAATTAGTTTTACTTTGTTAGCGACTTAAAAGTTAGGATAAAATCATTAACCATCAAAATTAAAAGTATGTATAAAAAACCACCGGAAACAATGTTGACTTGCTATCTAAAACCAAAATAAACCAATGAAATAAGTGTTAAAAATCAACATAATTATATTTACTTTGCAGTCCTGTTTAAAAAGTTAAACATCTGTTTTTTGATATTTATACAATTTACTTAAACCATTTAATTATTTAATAATAATTTTAATATATTATTTACTGATTGAAAGGTTTTTGTAAAATATTTTGAAAACTCATTATCAAAATCCCAAAAACCTTTCACAGAAATTAGGCATAGCTTTTGTAAACTTTATTTGAGAAAAGTAAACATTTATCCTTTTTATAAACTTTTTCCTGACAAAAATTGGACTATTGGGATTTGGTTCAAATATTTTTGGTGAAAACCAAATTAAGCAGAATATTTTAAATTATAGCATTTAAAGATGAAGAACACATATTTTCAACTTATCAATCAAACCTATTTTTTTCCTCAGGAGGGATTTGATTTGCATCAGGGAAATCTTACTTTCCATGGTATTTCACTTAAATATCTGATTGATAAATATGGTACTCCTTTCAGATTGACGTATTTACCCAGAATCGGAGATCAGATAAAAAAAGCAAGAAATTTATTTCACAAGGCTATGAAAGCCAACAATTATAAAGGAGACTATTATTATTGTTATTGTACTAAGTGTTGCCATTTTTCTCACGTGATAAACGAAGCACTCAATCACAATGTGCATCTGGAAACTTCTTCCTCCTTTGATATCGACCTTATCAGAAGATTATATGCTAAAGGTAAAATTGATAAAAAAACCATTCTGGTTCATAACGGACATAAAACGGAAGATTATCTTGATAAAATTGTGTCGTTGATCAATGATGGTTTTGAAACTGTAATTCCTGTTCTGGACAGTAAAGTAGAACTTGACAGATTATATTCCAAAACAAAGGATGAAATAACCATCGGAATAAGAATGGCCATCAACGAAGAACCTCAATCGGCGTACTATACCTCCAGGCTTGGAATCCGTAGTGCTGAAATCATAGATTTTTACAAAACAAAAATTGCACGTAAAAAAAGAGTGAAATTGAAAATGTTGCATTTTTTTGTTGACTCAGGTATAAAAGATAATTTATATTATTGGGGAGAATTCAGAAAAGCACTTAAGATATTTGCAGAAATGAAAAAAATTTGTCCTTCCCTTGATTCAATAAATCTGGGAGGAGGATTACCCATAAGAAATAACCTTGGCTTTGAATACGATTACAAATATATGATCAATGAGCTGGTGAGCAATATAAAGGAAGTATGTGAACAGGAAGGCATTGAGGAACCCAATATTTTTACGGAATTTGGAAAATACACTGTCGGAGAAAGCGGAGCTATCATTTTTTCAGTTTTAGAACAAAAACAGCAAAACGATGCCGAACTCTGGTATCTTATCGACAACAGTCTGATGAATACCATTCCTGATGCATGGTCTATATTTGAAAAATTTATTCTGCTTCCTGTCAATAAATGGGAAAATGATTATACCCAGGTAAGTATAGGAGGGATTAGCTGTGACCATTCAGATTATTACAATTCTGAAGATATGAATCAACAAATCCTTTTGCCTTCTTACAATCACGAAGAAGAAGAACCCCTTTATCTCGGATTTTTTCATACAGGAGCTTACCAGGATGCCATCAGTGGTTATGGCGGTATAAAACATTGCCTTATCCCATCACCCAAGCAGGTTATTATCGACAGGGACGAAAAAGGGAACATAGTAGACCGATTGTACAGAGATGAACAAAATGCGGAGCAAATGCTTCAGATCCTGGGGTACGATGAATAATTGATAAGAATCATTTTTACAAATAAACCATTTTTATATGCAGATTACTAAGTTTTTAAAAGAACATTACAAACATTTTAATGCCGCTGCTCTCATTGATGCTTCTGATGCCTATATGGAACATCTGAATGAAGGTGGTAAAATGATGGTTACGCTGGCTGGCGCTATGAGTACCGCAGAACTTGGAAAGTCACTTGCTGAAATGATTCGTCAGGATAAAGTTCATATTATTTCCTGTACAGGAGCCAATCTGGAAGAAGATATTATGAACCTAGTAGCACACTCACATTATAAAAGAGTACCGAATTATCGAGATCTTAATCCACAGGATGAATGGGATCTGCTTGAAAACCACTATAACAGAGTCACAGATACCTGCATACCCGAGGAAGAAGCTTTCAGAAGATTGCAGAAACACCTTTGGGATATATGGAGTACGGCAGAAAAAAACGGAGAACGATATTTTCCTCATGAATTTATGTATAAAATGCTGTTGAGTGGTGTTTTGGAGCAATACTATGAAATTGATCCTAAAAACAGTTGGATGCTTGCCGCTGCTGAAAAAAATATTCCGATAGTTGTACCTGGTTGGGAAGACAGTACTATGGGCAATATTTTTGCATCATATTGTATAAAAGGACAGCTCAAAGCATCTACTATGAAAAGCGGAATTGAATATATGATGTGGCTTTCTGATTGGTACATCAAAAACAGTGGGGGTAAAGGAGTTGGTTTTTATCAGATAGGCGGCGGTATTGCAGGTGATTTTCCGATTTGTGTGGTACCTATGCTTTATCAGGATATGGAAATGCATGACATTCCTTTCTGGTCTTATTTCTGTCAGATCAGTGACAGTACCACGAGTTACGGATCATATTCAGGAGCTGTACCGAATGAAAAAATCACATGGGGAAAACTTGATATCAATACACCCAAATTTGTCATTGAAAGTGATGCCACTATCGTTGCTCCTCTTATGTTTGCCATAATTTTGGGATGGTAAAATGTTTTTTACCCTAAAACAACCATATCCGTTTGAAACAGAAGTGACAAAATCACTTAAAGCGAACGCAGCACTTGGTATTTTTGTTGCCCTTTTTTTATTGGTTTTTCAGCCTTTTCAGATTAATCAGTGGGAAACGGAATATAAAGCATTGAAAATTATAGGGTACGGCATGGTTACTTTTTTGGTACCAACTTTAATGTTTTTGGGTTTAAAAATGTTTTTTTCACTTGAAAAAATTGAAAAAAGCTGGACAGTAGGAAAAGAAATTCTTTTTTTGACCTTTTATATATTAGGAATAGCCATTGGAAATACCTTTTTCAGTGCTTATCTCGGCATTGTTAAAATTTCACCTAAAGTATTTTTAGGTTTTGTGCCGATTGTTGTTTGCGTGGGAATATTTCCTGTTACAGCCAGAGTCCTTATATATTATCAATGGTACAAAGAAAAAAATAAAAAAGGAGCTTTGGTTCTTGAATCAGAAATGAAGGTTTATAATACAGAGGAACAGCTAAGTTATAAACCAATTACTAAAGAAATTTTGTTTTTAGCCGAAAATGAAAAAGACGCCATTACTCTTCCGTCTGAAAACATTTTATATCTCGAAAGTCTGGACAATTATTCCAAAATTGTATTCATAAACCAAGAAAATGGAATTCAACATGTTGTCTTAAGAGGCTCGTTGAAAAGATTCGAAAGTCAGATTTCCACGACTTTTATACAAAGATGCCACAGGAGTTTTATAGCCAACCTTCACCGGGTGGATAAGGTAACCGGAAACGCTCAGGGCTATAAACTGATTTTTAAACAAGAGAATCTTGAAATTCCTGTTTCAAGAAACTACGGACAAGCGATTCTGTCAATTGTCGGTTCCAAAAAACATTAATTTTGTTTTGTCATTTGTCCCAAACAATAACATTTATCCCTGATTTTTGATAAATAACCCAAAAATGATACGTTTGTCCCTTTATTCTATGTTGTAAAAAAAGAGCATATACCTTTGCCATCATATATTAAAAAACAAAGGATATGTTTCAAAATTTAAAATTCATTCTGTTGGCCTTTATTGGAACGGCAAACATTCCATTACCCGGACAAGTAGATACCGTATTCCGCGTGGAAACTATGAAAAAGAATACAGACTTTGCATCACTGACACTGGGATTGGACATGATGGCAATCGGGAAAGGTCATATAGGTGAAGGAAGTAATCAAATAACTACACCGGGGCAATTCAGATCGGGAATAACCATTGGAGGTGTTCACTTTTGGGGACATGCTGATTTTTATGTAACCTTTCCGATTGGACCCAATTTTGGCAAAAAGCCTGAAAATGTTTCAAAATTTGTCAATAGGGAGAGTGTTGAAACCGGGTTTAAATACTATCCATGGGCATTAAAACCAAATGCCTTCAGGCCCTATGTAGGTATGAGTTTTCAGCCATTCATTTTCAGGATTGATGAAACTTCCAATAAGTATGAATACGGTGGTTCACGTTACAGCAGATTTGTGTCACCGGTCCAACTTGGTATCACCTTTACAAGTCAAAAGTTTTTATTTACAGCAGGAGCCAGATATAATTGGAGAAATCAATTTGACTATTATCTGTCGCCGGAAAAAATGGTACCTGTTACCATCAATCCCTGGAATTTTAATATTGGAATCGTACGATATATGGATACAGACAAAGGATATTCCAGTGAAAAGTCTGTTGATCAATTGAATATAAAATATTATGTTCTTACGAAAGAAGAAGCTTTTGACAGTTGGTATGTGGCATTGGGTCCTTCAGCAGCACTTCAAATGAGCAGATCATCATATTTGAAAAAATATGTTCCTTACGTTCACAACCAGATGATTTTTTCGGGTTTTGTACCTGAATTAGCCGTGGGAAGGTATTTTCATAAAAGTCGTTTTAATATTAATATGGCTGCGAGATATATGTCTCAGAATATCAAAGCTTTTGATACCAAAATTCACGTAACAAGGAGTTCTTTTGCACTGGAAGCATATCGTTTTTTATTCAATTACAGAGGTTTTGTTCCATTTGTCGGTCCGTCTCTCAATCTGGAATACCTTACTTTAGACCATAAAGAGCGGATAAAAGTAAATGATACAAAACTGGCATTAGGAATTGTTTTAGGATGGGATATCAACCTGTCAGATGTGGAAACAAGTGTTTTGAGAACCAATCTAAGGTATATGCCCGGACTTCATCTCAAAGTCGATGGTCAAAAAATGATGTATGATTATCTTGAATTTAATTTTATTCAGTATGTATATTTTTTCAACAGAGTAAATACTTACAAAAAATACAGAAAAAAATAATCATATGGAATCATTTGTTTCTATCAGCACTTTTATTCATGTTATGGTCGGGTTTATCGTTTTAATCCTTGGACCTTTTGCCCTGTTGTATAAAAAAAACCGAAGTGTTCATGCAATTATTGGCAAGGTATATGTTTTCGGAATGACCATTATATTTTTGACAGCCCTCCCTTTATCTGTGGTACACAAAAAATGGTTTCTCTTGTTTATTTCATTTTTTACATATTACAGTGTTTGTATAGGGTATCGGGCCCTTATTATTAAGAACGGAAAAAGAAAGTTTTTGGATTGGTTAATTGATCTCATCGCAGGAGCAGCCAATTTGAGCTTACTTATATTTGGTGTATTTATTGGTTTTTCTTTTGGATGGCAAAATGCTGTCATTCCATTGATTTTTGGAATAGCCGGTGTATATTTTGTAGGAAATCATGTATTTACTTACCTTTTCCGCGAAAAATTTAATCAGGATTGGTTGCGTGTTCATATAGGCAATATTCTTGGCAGTTATATTGGCGCAGTGACAGCCTTTACAGTAAATCAAGCCTGGAAATGGGACATCCCGGACATCATTGCCTGGATAGGACCAAGTGTTATATTGGTTCCCCTCATTATCAAAGAAATTCAGAAAACTAAATCCCAAAAAACAGGTTTATCTGGAAATTAATTGGTTGTAAAGTTTTATTAAACATTCTGCTGTGGCTTTATTTGAAAAATGATCCTTTACATATTTATATCCGTCTTCGGCATATTTTTCGTAATATTTTTCCTGTAATAGCGTAACAAATGCATTTTTGATTTCTTCTGAATCACCAGGATTGACAAGAATACCTCCGGGTCCTGCTGCTTCCGGAAGTGAAGATAAATTGGATGTAATGACCGGTTTTCTTCGAAATAGTGATTCAATAACCGGAATTCCAAAACCCTCATAAACAGAAGGATAACACAAAAGATAGGATTGATCATACACATAAACCAACTGATGGTTGTCAACACGATTGATAAAATGAAACCATGACTTTACATTTAGTCTTGAAATATCATTTTTGACTTCTTCAACATAAGATTTTGGTCCGGTCCCTACGATGACAAAGGGTTTTTTAAGTGAATCAGGCAATTTTACAAATGATTCTACGATTGTCTTTAGATTTTTTCTTGGAATTAAAGAACCAACATACAAAAAGTAAGGAGATTCAGGCAAAAAAATGGAAGCATTTACAGCTGATTCCTCCTGAAAAACATCCTGACAACTCTGATAGACAATACATGTTTTTTCAGAAGGTATGTCGTAAATTTTGATGAGATCCTTTTGTGTGCTTTTACTGATACAAACAATCTTATCTGCCGTTTTGGCTGCTCTTTTGTACTTTAGTCTGTATACATTTCTGTCCCAAAAGCCGAATTGCCTCGGATAAATTTCATAAATCAGGTCGTGAAAGGTTACTACTTTTTTAATATCAGGATGTAAACCTAAAGGTAATTCATGGCTCAAGCCGTGAAAAATATCCGGAGCTAGAGCATTTATTTCGGAACTCATTCCTATGGTTCTCCAAAAAAGTTTTCCTGAAGAGTGAACTGTAAATTTTTCAGTATCCAGAAAATATTTTGTTTCCTCGTTTACAGTGATTCCTGGCGTAAACAAATGGTATTCATGTTCAGGATAATATTTTTGAAGGTTTTTAATCAGTGTCCTGCTGTAATTACCCAGTCCTGTAAAATTATTAAAAAGTCTTTTTGCATCAAACGCAAAAACCATATTTTTTTTTATTAGAAATGTAAAAATACAATCCAGAAAGGTAATAAATGTTTTATTGAAAATCTTTTACCATTAATGCGATAGTTTTTAAAAATTATTTTATAATTTTGATTTACTATTATAATAGAATAACAACAAAAATAATTAAATCAAGATAATTTCATATTTGAAGCGTAAAATCAACGGCTAACAAGAATTACAAAATGAAGATAAATCTTTTCTACTTTATTTTTGGAACTATTTTCATCTTTATGTTGTCATCCTGCCAGCATCATTGCGAAATTCGCAGTATTCAAAAGGATGTCGATATTAGGATAAATAAAAGAAACTATGGTAAAACACCATTTGTTTTTAAAAGTATGGTAAACAATGGCACTCCTGTTTTTATTACACTTTCCAAACCAGGATTTGAGAACCTTGACACTTTTATTGTAAAAGATGGGGGTATAAATAAATTTACAAGAATATTAGGATATATATTTATTATACCTTTTTATTACGATCAGGAATTTAAGAAATCTTATACTTTTAAACTAAAAGAAAACAAGAATGACACCTTAAGTTCGATGAAAAAATACTGATTTCTGATGGTAAAACCAATTCAAAATCACAAAGATTAATAGCTTTAAAAGAAGCCTTTCAGAATAAAGTGATTACTAAAGAAGAATATGTCAGGATGAAAAAAATGATTATTGAAGGTGAAAAGTAATTCCAAATCCGGTTTAAATTGAACTAAAACCAAATAATCTTTTTTCCTTAATTAAATCAACAAGCGCTTTTGGTACCTTTTGTTCCCAACCGGAACCGGCATTTCTTATGTCATTCAAAACATCGTTGGGATAAATATGAAGGTTTTTTTCTTCATACTTTTTAACCGGTATAATTTGTTTGCTGTCAATCAAATAGTGATATAAAAACTTAATTTTGTCAGGAATATTCATATTTAAAGCGGTAACAAGCATTTTTGTTTCCGGATCAAGTGCCGGATATACATACACTTTAATATTTTGACTGAATAATTCCCCGAAGGAAGCCAATAATCTCCCATCCTGATTATTATTAAATTTATCAAGAATAATTTTTTGTAATTCCAGCACTCCTATGACCAAGCCCAAATTTGAAATTTTATAATCGCTCAGATAATTAATAAGCATTTCATGGTTTTCACAATTTGAAAGCAACACATTATGGCCCAATGCCAGCAACATGTCTGCTCTGTCCAGAAAATCTTTTTCGTCTATCGTACCACTATCTTTAGTCAGATATTCCATGGTTATTTCAAGCATCAGAAACATCTTTTCTACAGTAACATTAGGCTCATCCTTAAACTGTTCAAAACTGGAGCGGATTACATCTTGTGTTACAATGGTGGGTGGTCTGAAATTTCCCCTTATAACCATCAAAGAACCTTTATACAGAAATTCAGAGGCATGTATACTGTTCTTATTAATGTCAAATAAAGTGACGTTTGTGAGTTTGTGTTTTATCAGATATAACGAAATCAACCTTTTATCAAAAAAATTAAAGTCCTTGCCATTGATCCTTAAAAGATCTATGGAAATCCTGTCTTTAATATTATCTATAAGTGAACGCACCATTTTCTCCGGGTCAGCACTGTAATAAAAACTTGCATAAATCATATTTACCCCTAATACACCAATAGCCTCTTGTTGCAATCTGTTGTTGGTATCCAGCATTTTTACGTGTAATACCATATCATTTACCGGACCATCAGGTCTTAGCCTGAACCTCAGACCCAGCCAACCATTTCCTTTTATGGTGCGTGTATAATTGATCGCCTGAACGGTGTCTGCAAAAACAAAAAAAGTAGCATCAGGCCTGGATGCGGACAATCTTTCTTCCATCAGACTCCATTCATGGTCCAACATTTTATAAAGCCTTGTTTCACATACATATCTGCCACTGGTTTCCGTTCCGTATATTGCATCAGAATATGTTTTATCATAGGCAGACATAGTTTTTGCAATCGTACCTGCAGCGGCTCCTGCCTGAAAAAAATTTCTGGCAACTTCCTGTCCTGCACCGATTTCGGCAAATGTCCCGTATATCGGATCATTTAAATTGATATCCAAAGCCTTCTGTTCCGTTTTAATCATTTGGTATTCCATGATATTTTTTTATACTCTTAAGGACACAAAGGTATTATAATGTGGCCTCTTACCATAAAGATTCTTTAATTTTTTTAATTCGTATGTCGATTTTTTATAATATATAATTTATTTTATATCTTTGCCGTTTAATCCTATAGTGGCGTATTTTTGTATTTTTAAATTTTTACTTTTGTTTGCATATCTAAAAGGTCAGATCACACTGAAAACACCAACGTATATCCATGTTGAGTGTAACGGAGTTGGATATCATGTTAATATAAGTCTCTACACGTATTCCAAACTTGAAAATATTGATAATGTAAAAATATTGACTTACCTTCATGTCAAGGAAGACGAACAATCTCTGTTCGGGTTTTTTGAAAATGAAGAAAGAAGTCTTTTTATACATCTGCTTTCTGTGTCAGGTATCGGTGTCAATACGGCGCGTGTCATATTATCATACATGAATCCTGAAGAAATCAAAACAGCCATTATTCATGAAAATGATTTTGCTCTGTCAAAAGTAAAAGGAATTGGGCCTAAAACAGCCAAAAGAATCATTCTTGATTTGAAGGAAAAAGTAATGAAAGAATCCGGCGATAGTCCTTTGGTTACTTCCTTTGAAAGTAAAGTTCATTCAGTTAAAAGTGAAGCATTATCTGCACTCATGGCGCTTGGATTTCCAAAACCTGCCATTGAAAAATATCTCAAAGCTATTCCAGAAGCTCAAACGGATACAATGCCTGTAGAAGATCTGATTAAGTTAATTCTAAAACAAATGAATTAAAAGCATACTCACTTTTTACAAAATAAAATTAATATTTTTTTAAATTGGAATGTTTCAGATAATTATCAAAATACCCATAAAAACAGGATATTTTTTAGTGATTTTATTTAAAAATATACAATAAACAAGCTATTTTTCGTTATAAACCAATGTGTTTTACAAAAATAAAGAAAAGTTAGGTTAAAAACAGGGATCTTAATATGCATTTCGAAGGAAAAGGAAAAGTATTTGTATTTATAATATTTATGATGTTTATGGAAACCATCATGAGTACAGATACCCGTTATATAAAAATGATAAATGCTCCGGTGGTCAAACCTGCAGCACAAACCATCGAATCTGTTTTAACAGACACCATTCCTTTTAAGGAAAGGATGGGTGATTTTATCAATGATAAAACAAAAAATCCAATTGATATTTTTCCATCTACCATTAAACAAAAAGTAGAGTATGACCCCGAAACCAACCAATATGTAATCTACGAAAAAATCGGTGACGAATACTACCGCACACCCACCTATATGACATTTGATGAATACATGGAATGGAGTGCAAAAGAACAGGAAAAAAAATATTTTGACAATCTGGTTGGAATTAAAGCTGAAAAAAAATCAGAATCAGGCAAGATTGATCCCATGGAAAAAATAGATGTCAGTAAAAGCCTTGTAGACAGATTATTCGGTGGTAATGAAATAAATATCAAACCTCAGGGTAGCGTTGACTTAAGTGTGGGTTGGTTGTACAGCCGCAGACAGGATCCAAGCCTTCCCATCAGAGCGCAAAGGCAATCCCAACCTGAAATCCGCCAGCCTGCTATCCGTATGAATGTCAATGGTTCTATTGGTAAAAAATTAAATCTTGATTTTAATTACGATACACAAGCCAATTTTAATTTTGACCAACTCATGAAAATAGGGTTCAATTCAGATAATTTTTCTGAAGATGATATCATTAAAAAAATTGAAGCCGGAAATGTAAACCTTCCTTTACGAGGGAATCTCATCAAAGGCGCTCAAAGTCTTTTTGGCGTCAAAATGGAATTGCAATTTGCCAGATTGCGACTTACAGGATTAGTATCCCAACAAAGAGCAAGGCAAAATAATTTGCGTGTTCAGAATGGAAATAATGTTACAGAATTTGAAATTTATCCTGACGAATACGACGAAAACCGTCACTTTTTTATCTCTCATTTTAACAGAAATGAATATGAAAAAGCTTTGGAAAAAGTTCCTTTTATTGCTACCTCTTTTCAGATTGCTCAGATTGAAGTTTGGATTTCTGATGACAGACCGGAATTTCAGGCAAACAGTACCTTGATAGGAGCTATAGCAGATCTTGGCGAAGGTGACCCTTTAAATCTTACTTCAAATGACAATACTGTTAAAACCAACTGCAAAGCAAGAACAGCTGACGGAAAATGTCTCCCTTTCAATAATTCAAATAACCTGTACAGAGAAATAATTGATGACAGAGAAATTGTCGATATTGATAAAGTTTCTCAAAAACTTAAATCTATAGGTTTGGTTCAGTCAAAAGACTTTGAAGTATTCAGAGGCCGAAAACTTAATCCCAGTGAATATACCTTTCATCCAAAATTGGGAACCATCTCTCTGAATGCAAGATTAAGAGCCAATCAGGTACTCGGTGTAGCTTACAATTATTATTATACCGACAAATGTGATACACTCTTTCAGGTCGGACAACTGGCGTCTTCCTCAATTCAGTTTGGAGACCAGACCCCACCACCTGGTTCAAATCCTGACACTACCACCGTAGCCTCCCCGAAAGTTCATTTTGTAAAATTGATAAAACCAATCAATCAAAACACCAATTCACCTCTGTGGGACCTGATGATGAAAAATGTTTACCCTTTGAGAACTTCCCAGTTGAATTCTCAGGATTTTGAATTTGATGTTTTTTATGAAAATGATTTTAATAAAGGTGAATTAACAAAATATATTCCTGAAGGAAAACTTAGAAAATTGCCTTTGCTCCAGGCTTTTAATCTGGACAGATTAAACAGATACGGCGACCCGCAGCCGGATGGTATTTTTGATTATATCCCCGGGGTTACGGTCATTGAAAATACCGGAAGTGTTATTTTTCCTGTGCTTGAACCTTTTGGGCGGTCCTTGAAAAACAATGCAAGTACATATTTTGAAAGCCTGCAGGACCCTCTCACTCAGGAAGAAATCAACAAGCTTGATAGTTTTTATGTGTATAATGAATTGTACGATACAACAATTACCATTGCAAGACAATCACTTCAAAAAAATAAGTTTGTTTTACGTGGAAAAGTCAAGGGTTCCAGCAACGGGATCATCAGCCTTGGTCCTTTTGTCCCGAGAGGTTCAGTCAGAGTTACCGCCGGCGGAAAAACGCTTGTGGAAGGACAGGATTATGAAATAGATTATAGTTTAGGTAATCTTAGAATAATTAATGAAACTTACCTGGCTCAGGGAACACCTGTCAATGTTAGTTTTGAAGACAACAGTGTTTTTAATTTTCAGCAGAAAACCATGAATGGTCTCAGGGCGGAATACACCTTTGATAAAAACACAATTCTGGGTGCAACCTATCTACGTTACAAAGAAAGACCTTTTACAGGGAAAATAACCATCGGAGATGACCCGGTGAGCAATCAGGTTATAGGTGTTGATTTTTCAAAAAGTGCAGAAGTACCGTGGATTACCAAGATGGTGGACAAGCTGCCTTTCTACAGTACAAAAGAAAAGTCAAATATCAACTTTACATCAGAAGCGGTTTTGTTTCTTCCCGGCCATAATAAATTTATTGATGGAAAATCTGAATACAACGGTATTGCCCACATAGATGATTTTGAAGGTGCTATTACCGGCTTTAATCTGGGAAGTTTTAACCCAAACCAGTGGATATTATCCAGTACTCCACCAGATTATATATCGAATCCTGAACCTTCAGCTTTAGAGTTGGGAGCAAACAGAGCCAAATTAGCCTGGTATGTTATGGACCTGGGCATTTCACCCAACAACAGCAACCCATATACCCGCCAGGTTTTACAAACTGAATTGTTTAAGCTGAGGGAAACACCCATCGGTCAAAACGCTCTTTTTACTTTCGATTTGAGTTATTATCCTGAAGAAAGAGGTCCCTATAATTTTGATACACCGGCAGGTTATCCAAGTACCAGCGGCATTAGAATTAATCAAAATAAAATATTCTTGAATAACCCCAAATCCAGGTGGGCAGGTATTATGAGATATTTTCAGAATCCGGATTTCGAACAGGCAAACTACGAATTTATCGAGTTTTGGGTGCTAAATCCATTTATGGCCAGACCTGATGGAATTGAACACATCCCAGATGAAGAAGGCGAAATCGTCTTCCAACTGGGAAATGTTTCAGAAGATATTTTAAAAGATGACATTCTTTTTTTCGAAAATGCTTTGCCAACAGACAATCAGCCATTTCCTATAAAACCCACAGTCTATGGAAGAACGACTACTTCCATTCCTTTGGTTAACGGATTTGACCTCCAGGAAGGAAAACAACAGGATTTGGGATTGGACGGAATTGATAATGCCCGGGAACAAGTAAAGTTCGAGTCATGGCTTACTTCTATCGGAAGTATTCCTGAATATGTGGCAGACCCCTCCGGTGATGATTTTGTGTTCTTTAATGACCCTTCCGTGAGCAATCTTGACCTCCTGGAAAAAATGAAAAATTTTAATGGCTCTGAAGGTAATGCTCCTCTTGATAACAATACCGGCAATCAATTTGTGAGGGGAAACCGATATCCTGAGACGGAGGATATGAACAACAACCGTACCCTTGACAAGTCTGAAAGTCATTATGAATACAAGGTTAAAATAAAAAATAATGGTGGTTTTATAGACACAACCAATCTTCGGTATTTTAAGCAGACAATCAAGGTTTCAGGTACTTCCGGTGGTGCAAATGAAACATGGTATCGTTTTGTAATTCCTCTATCGAGTGGATCAGCAAAAAATGGTATTTCAGGTTTTCGTTCCATTCAGTTTATGCGAATGTATCTGACCAATTTTGAACGACCCAAAGTATTCAGGATGGCAGAATTCCAATTACTGAGAAGTCAGTGGAGAAGACAAAATTCTGAGTGTACCGCCGATCTTGGTAACTATAACGTAGGTTTTACATTGGATGAGGTTGGATTGCAGGAAAATTCTGAACGACTTCCTTTTAATTATATTACACCTGCAGGTATTGTCGACCAGTTTGTCAATCAGGGATCCAATAATATCAGATTGGATGAAAAATCTCTTTCATTAATTGTTTCTGATCTCAGAAAGGGCTGTACTGTGGGTGCATCAAAAATTACAAGGCTGGATATCAATCAATATAAAAGACTCCAACTCTTTGTACATGCCGAAAATAAACGAAAAGATACGTTGGAAAATGGTGAGGTTGCCTTTGTCCTTCGTTTGGGAAAAGACTTTGTCAATAATTATTACGAATACCAGATTCCTTTAAAACTCTCCAATAAAAACTATCCCCGAATACCGGATTCTATTTGGATAAAAGAAAATTTTGTTGATATCAATCTTGACAGTTTTTTACGCGCCAAAACGCTCAGAAATAAATTGGGTGTACCCGCTACTGAAATTTTTTCCATGCCCGTTTCTCCTGAAAAAGGCGATACCATCAGGATCATTGGCAATCCATCACTGGGTTTAGTGAAAGTCTGGTATGTAGGATTAAGAAGTTTTGCCAAATCACTGGCAGATACTGTGGCAGCAGAAGTCTGGGTCAATGAGCTACGGCTTGTTGATTTCAGGGAAAATCCTGCATTTGCCGCCCAATCCAGATTACAGATCCAAATGGCGGATTTGGGAGAAATCAATTTATCCGGCAATTATTCATCTCAAGGTTATGGTGGACTTGACCAGAGGATTCAGCAGCGACAAAGAGAAGAGGTATTGCAATACGATGCCGCCATCAATGTGGAAGCAGGTAAATTACTTCCAAAATCCCTTGATGTTAAAGCCCCTATATTTGCACAGTATTCACAAACGATTATCACTCCTCAATATGACGCATTTGACAGAGACATAGAAGTCAAAAGCAAACTTAAAGAAGCAACTTCCAAAGCTGAAGAAGACGAAATTCGTGAACGAAACATTGATAAAACCATTATCAAAACTTTTACGGTTACTAATCTCAAAATCAATAAAGGTAAAGAGGGTGTTCCATGGGCTCCTAAAAACTTTGGGTTTAGTTATTCCTTTACTGACAACACCAGAAAAACACCCATCATCAAAGAAGACAAGATGGTGCAAAGGACATTTGGATTTGATTATGTGTATACCCGGAAGTCAACATATTTTCAACCACTGAAATTTATTAAATCCAATGCCCTTAAGCTAATTAGCGAATTCAACCTGGGTTTGTTACCTAATAATTTTTCATTCAATAGTAAAATGGTAAGACTGAATAACAGCCGTACATTCAGATTGCCTGAACAACCTGTTTTTTTATTTGAAGACCTGCGGTTTACATGGGACCGAAATTATTCCCTTGACTGGGATCTGACAAAATCTATCCGCTTTAATTTCAGGGCCAATGCCACTTCTCTTATTGATGAATTGAGACAATCCGGCATTGAAGATAATCCTGAAAACAGAAAGTGGTTTGATGAAAAAGGAAATGTACAGACCCAACCTATTGATGTTCCTGTGGACCAATGGGTCAACAGTTATCGGAATAACAACATAAAAAAGTTGGGAAGAAGTAAGTTCTATAACCACAATGCTTCCTTGAGTTACAGACTGCCTTTCAGCAATATTCCAATATTAAACTGGATTAATTCAACAGCAGACTATAAACTGACCTATGGTTGGGAAGGTGGTTCACTGCAACCAATTGATGAATTGGGAACTACTATAGGAAATGTCATACAAAACAGTCAAAACAGGGGAATCAACACTACTTTTTCTTTTGACAAACTATATAATAAATGGAATTATCTTAAGTCAATAGAAACAGGAAAAGGGGTTAAGTCCAAATCTAAAAAAAGCTCAACACCGGATAAGAAAATTTCCTTAAAAGATGCAAAAAAAGGGAAAGGTTCTGATATGTCTACCGACGAACAACCGGATGAAAATCAAAAACAATCAGCGGAACCCGATGCAGATGGGAAAAAGGAAAAAAAAGATAAAAAGAAAGAAGACAAACCAAGAGACCCTACGCTTGCTGAAAGAATTATTGTCCGACCTTTACTTTCTTTGCGTTCCGTTAAATTTAATTATAAGGAAGAACTGACTACCATGATTCCCGGCTATATGCAGGAATCCAAAATCCTTGGGCTGAATCAGGGTTTCGAAGCACCGGGTTTTGATTTTGTTGCCGGTATTCAACCACGTCTTTCAGGCAACAATAATTGGCTTCAAAACAACAAACAATGGTTTAATGACAGTAAAGTTTTTAATAATGCGCTTCAACAAAACAAACGACATAATTTTGATGTAAAAATTTTGGTTGAACCCTTTAAGGACTTCAGTATTGATGTAAATTTTAATAAAAATTACAATATTAATCACACCGAAGTTTTTAGGGCTAAAGGGGTTACAGAAGGTGAATTTCTTCAATTGGCCAAATATGACGTGGGTGGATTTGATGCTTCCTACATAGCTTTAAATACCTTATTTGAAAATACAGAAGATTTATATAGTAAATTCAAGGAAAACAGAATTATTATTTCAAAAAGATTGCCTAATATTCCAGGTGCAGGGCTGGATTCACTAGGTCATGCCTTCGGTTATGGTCCGTTGAATAATGCTGTCAATATACCTGCTTTTATAGCCACATACACTAAGCAGGATCCTAATACCATAGCTTTGAATCAGAGAGAAGAATTTTCGAAATATACATTTATTCCCAAACCAAACTGGCAGGTTAATTATACAGGGTTGTCCAAATTAAAAGGATTAAAAAATATATTCAGCAATATCACGATTAAACATGGATATCGATCCACTGTAAGAGTTAACCGATTTGAAACCCAACCCAACTTCAAAGAGTCAGATCCTCTTTTTGAATTGTCAGACAATGGAAATTATTTTTCCAGATTTGAAATTCCGGACATGGCCATTAATGAAAGTTTTGCACCTTTGCTTGGCATAAGTGTGAAAACAAAATCAGATTTTAAATTTGATTTTGAATTTAAGAAAACCAGAAACCTGGCACTTTCACAAACTTTTTTACAGCAAAGTAAAAACACAGAAATCGTATTGGGTTCAGGATATGTCTGGAAAAACTTCAAAGGGTTTTCTAAAAAAAGCAAATCCAAAAAGTCCAAAAAAACTAAAAAGGCAACTTCTATTGATGATGCAAAAGATGATCCGAACAATGTTAAAAAAGGTGTCACCAAAAACAGAGAGCTTAAGTTTAACATGGCCTTTTCATACAGAGATGATGAGTCATTAAATTTTAATCTTGCTGACGGGCTTGTAAATCCAAGAGCTGACAGAGGTAGTACCACAATTTCTTTTAATCCGACCCTGGAATATGATCTTAATAAAAATCTCGCTTTGCGGTATTATTTTGAATATTCATTGAACCGTCCGAAAACCACAAATAGTTTTCCTGTGACAACCATACGCACAGGGATTATGTTCAGATTCAATCTGCAATAGTGTTTGTGATGAAAATCATCTTTGTCTAAGGAACTATTGTACTCATAATATGTTGACAGTTATAAATATTTATATGTACAGGTACTTACTGGTTTTAGGAATGGTTTGGTTGTTTACCTCTTGTGAAAAAGACACTGAAAAAGGAACAGGAAATGTTGATATGGTGTTCCTGCTTCAATACAAAGGAGAACCTCTTGTTATGTTTGACACATTTTTTTATCCTGTTACGGGAGAAATGATCAGTTTTACAAAATTTGCCACTTACATTTCAGATATTACTTTTCAAAAAAATGATAACAGTCAGCTTCTTTTAAAAGAAATCGATTATCTCGATATGACTAATGCTCATAATGCTGCCAATGCCACAAAAGGTTTTACATATAAAATACCGGACATTCCGGAAGGCTCTTTCTCTCAGCTCAGGTTTGGAATCGGTGTTTCTGAAGATTTAAATGCGATGGCACCAAAAGATTTTCCTTCTAATAGTGTTCTGAGTAGCAGTGCCAATTATTGGACATCCTGGAAAAGTTACATTTTTTCACGAACTGAAGGAAAAATTGATTTTAATGGGGATAATAAAATGGAAGATTTTTTTACACTGCATGCAGGGGGTAATGATGCCTATACCCAAATTGATCTTGAAAAAACCTTTACCGTCACCAAGGATAAAACGACCACTCTTGAAATCGTAATAGATATTGAAAAATATCTTAACGGAAGTGAATCACTATATGATATCAGATCTTTTCCTTCTATTCATTCGTTAGAACACATACCTGTGATCAAAATACTTTCAAAAAATATGAAAGGGGCTGTTTCTATCCGATGACGGTTCATAAAATGATATTGAAAAAAAATGTATGCTGTCTGTTAAAAATAGAAGTTAATATTTTTATGTATTTTTGAGTCATTATTCACCAAAACAATTCATATAATGGCTATAAACAGACCTTTTAATCTTAAAAAATGGATTGATGACCACAGACATGAACTAAAACCACCTGTCGGAAATCGAAATCTTTATCAGGATGCCGGAGATTATATAGTAATGGTCGTTGCCGGTCCGAACGCAAGAAAAGATTATCATTACAATGAAACTGAAGAATTATTCTATCAATTGGAGGGTGATATCGTAGTCAGAATTCAGCAAGACGGGAAGGCCGTGGATATTCCAATAAAAGAAGGTGAAATGTTTCTTCTTCCGGCAAGAGTACCCCACTCTCCAATGAGATCTGAAGGATCCATAGGTTTGGTTGTTGAATTAAAAAGAAAAAAATCAGATAACGATGGATTATTGTGGTTTTGTGACAATTGCAATAACAAACTTCATGAATCTTATTTCCATCTTACCAATATAGAAAATGATTTTATTCCTAGGTTTAAAGAATATTACGGTTCAGAATCCATGAGAACCTGCCACCACTGCGGTACTGTTATGGAAACAGACAAACGATTTGTTGAAAAAACGTAAATATGTTTTCTGAAGAAACTAGAGAACATGTCCCCGGGAAAAAAATCTTTTTCGCTTCCGATTTTCATTTGGGAATTGATGGGAAATTAACCTCTGCGGAAAGAGAGAATATTATCATTCAATGGCTTGATGAAATCAAAAAAGACACTGCCATCCTTTTTTTATTGGGTGATCAATTTGATTATTGGTTTGAATATAAAGAAGTTATTCCTAAAGGATATGTAAGGTTATTGGGAAAACTGGCAGAATTTACTGACAATGGTATTGAAGTAAATATATTTACTGGTAATCACGATATGTGGATGTTTTCATATTTACAAAAAGAAATCGGCGTTACTCTGTATAAAAACCCGGTTATTTTTAATATTGGGGAAACCCGTTTTTTAATCGGACATGGAGATGGTTTAGGTCCGGGAGATCATGGTTATAAATTTATTAAAAAGGTCTTTAACCACCCATTAAGTCAATGGCTTTTTGCCAGAATTCATCCAAATACCGGCATCGGAATCATGAAATATTTCAGCAGTAAAAGCAGGCTCATGAATCATAGTGAAACCTGGGATGAAAATAATGAATGGCTTGTAAAATTCAGTGAAGAATATATTAAAGAAGATTTTGTCGACTACTTTGTTTTTGGACACAGACATCTCGTGATAGATTATTTGCTGAAAAATAAAACATCAAGATATATTAATTTGGGTGATTGGTTTACCTATTTTTCTTATGGTGTATATGAAAATAACCAGTTTTCAATTAAATTTTACCGGTCAGGAAATGAAACAAAAATTACAAATTATTAATTCTAACTAATGAGAATTCCACCTTGTTTCCTGTTTACTTTGATTTTTATTTTAAGTTCCTGTTCGTTTCAAAATATGGCTCAAACCACCCCTGTAAATGATGAAAAATACGATATTTCCCTGAAAACCAAATTAGTGGAAACTGATAATATTCAAAGACTTTATATTGTTACTTCAGACAATACCATTATTCATTATGATAAAAATAACGTTGAACTTTTCCGATATTCTAATCGGAGAAGAGGAAATATTTCAGACGTAAATGTAAGTAACCCCATTAAAGTACTTCTGTACTTCAGGGATTTTGGAAATGTAGTTTTACTTGACAATACGCTCGCACCCATTCAGGAGTTTTCTCTTTCTGAATTAGGGTACAGTGATATCAGTGCGGTAGGTGTATCAAATGACGATGGATTTTGGATTTATGATCCTTTGCGTTTCCGATTAAGAAAAATTTTAAACAACGGACAGATTTTATTTGAATCTGCCAATTTGATCGATTACGGAATTTATTCACCTTTGATCTTTAAAATTATTGAAAATGGTAACAAAGTTATTCTAGCTGACACCAATAAAGGATTTTATGTATTTGATAATTTTGGTCAATTTTTGCGCTATATACCGGTGGACAACATTGTTTCCTTTCAGTTTGATGGCAGATATATTACCTTTTTTAATGGAAAAAAAATGATGTATCTTTCTACCGAAGACCCTCTATCAGGGCCTCTTCTTTTGTTTGATCCCAATGAAAAAAACCAAGTATCGGATGTTAAAATTTCAAACTCAGAATATATTTTTGTTTATCCTAACGGCATAAAAAGAATGGGAAAAAAGTAAGCTTTTTGATGGTAAAAAATATTATTATATATCCGGTAAAGAGTCTTGGTGGCCGCTCTAAACACCTTTGGGAAGCTACATCCATTGGATTTAAACATGACCGCCAATGGTTACTGGTTGACGAAAATAATAATTTCATTACACAAAGAGAAATTCCCCGACTTTCTTTGTTTTCGTGTGATATTGTTGGTGATAATGTAGAAGTTAGTTTCCAAAATCAAAAAATTTCATGGCCCATTGACCAAAGGGGTAAAAATAAGCAAACCGTAAAAATATGGGATGACCAAGCGATTGTGGTTGATGTGGATCTCAGACTTGATGCCTTTTTTTCAGATATTCTCGAAACAAAGGTGTTTCTCTTAAAACAAGATTCCAGTGTATCACGTCAACATTTTGTCACCACCAAAAATAAAAATATTAATGTAAATTTGGCTGATGGATATCCATATTTGGTATTGGGTACAAGCAGCATGAATCTTATAAATTCCAAACTGGAAAAGCCTATTGATTTTAACAGGTTCCGTCCCAATATTGTTATCGAAACCCATGAAGCACATGAAGAAGATTTTTATAAAAGTGCAAAAATTGGTGATACTTTATTTGAAAATGTAAAACCCTGTGCCCGATGTCAGATTATAAATGTCGATCCTTATCAGGGCATTTTCCTGAAAGAACCTATTAAAACTTTGTCCAAATACAGAAAATTTGACCATAAAATTTACTTCGGCACCAATATGATGTGTACAAAAAGTGGCATAATTTCAGTCGGCGATCCTGTAACACTTCTTTAAGGAAGTTTCATTTTTTCAATAAAAAAAAGCGCCTTGTTTTTTCAAACAAGGCGCTTTTAATATTAAAATAATCTTCAAATATTATTCTGTCTTACCACCTTTTGCATTTTCTTGCCAGGTTTTAAGTTCGTCCCAATTACCATCTGCCGCCATTTTAGCCTGCATTGGCCAGGTAGTAGGGTCATGCATTTGATATCTTGATCCGGCAGCATGTAAAATCTCTTTTATTTTAGAAACTTCAGCATTGGCAAGATCTTCAAAAGTTACTATTCCGTCATTGTTCAACAACTCCTGAATTTTAGGACCAATTCCTTCAACCTTTTTTAAATCATCACCTTTTGCAGATGACTCTTTTTTAGGTGCTGCCGCTTTTTTGGTTTCTTCTTTTGGAGCAACTGCAGAATTTGCGAGCTGTCCTGCAAGTTCTGAAAACCCTTCGATGTCCCCAAAAGTAGAAAGTTCTACCTGAGATTGAGTTTTTTTAACAACTTTTTTTATTTCCTGAACTTCCTTATCTTTTTCAGAAGCAACCATTTCATTGGCTTCTTTTCTTATATCCTCCAGATAACGGGAATGAGAAACAATTATTCTTTTATCGTCTCTGTTGAATTCAATTACTTTAAAGGTAACCGTTTCGTCTACATTGACAGAAGAATTATCTTCTTTTTTCAGGTGTTTAGTTGGAGAAAAGGCCTCAAGTCCATAAGGTAGCTGAACAATCGCTCCTCTGTCATCTTTTTTGATAACCGTTGCTTCATGGTATGATCCAACCGGAAATACATTTTCAAAAGTGTCCCAAGGATTTTCTTCCAGTTGTTTGTGACCTAAAGACAATTTTCTGCTTTCTTCATCTACTTCCATTATGTAAACATCAATGTTTTCACCTACTTTAGTAAATTCTGAAGGGTGAGAAAATCTTTTTGTCCAACTTAAATCCGAAATATGAACCATACCTCCAATTCCATTTTCCAGCTCTACAAATACTCCGTAAGGTGTCAGATTTTTTACAACTCCTACATGTTTTGTACCGAGTTTGTATTTAGCCGCAACGATACTCCATGGGTCATCAGTCAACTGTTTGATACTTAAAGACATTTTTCTGTCTTCTCTCTCAATAGTAACTACCTTAGCTTCACATTCCTGTCCAAGATTAAAGTAATCTCTTGCATTTACTGGTTGATTACTCCAGGAAACTTCTGAAACGTGTATCAAACCTTCTACGCCAGGAATGATTTCAAGGAAAGCTCCATAGTCTTCAATATTGACAATTTTACCTTTCACTACACTTCCTTCGGCAATGGTATTATCCAATACTTCCCATGGATGAGGTTGTAATTGTTTTAAACCTAAAGAAATACGTTTTTTATCCTCACCAAAGTCAAGAACAACCACATTAATCTTTTGATTTAATGCCAAAACTTCATTCGGATGGTTGATTCTTCCCCATGAAATATCGGTGATATACAATAAACCATCAACACCACCAAGGTCCATAAAGGCGCCAAAATCTGTTATGTTTTTAACAACACCTTCCAGAACCTGTCCTTTCTCCAAACCGGAAATAATGGTTTCTCTTTGTTCTGCCAAATCACTTTCAATAAGTGCTTTGTGAGAAACAACGGCATTTTTGATGGCCTCATTGATTTTTACCACTTTAAATTCCATGGTTTTACCAACGTAAATATCGTAATCCACAATGGGTTTAACATCAATCTGAGAGCCAGGTAAAAATGTTTCGAGACCAAGGCAATCTACAATCAAACCACCTTTGGTTTTACTGATGACATTTCCTTTGATGATAGTTCCGTTTTTATAGGAATCAACGAGATTATCCCATGCTTTCAGCAATTTGGCCTTTCTTCTTGATAATACCAGCTGGCCTCTCTGGTCTTCTTTATTTTCTACGTAAACATCAACGTAATCTCCGATTTTTAAATCCGGCATATCCCTGAATTCTGACAATGGTACTAAACCGTCAGATTTATAGTTGATATCCAAAACTACATCTCCGCTGTGTATTGCAGTAACTCTTCCTTTAACAACTTCAAGTTCTGCTATAGAATTTAAAGTATTGTCGTATTCATCAAAATATTTGTCTTGTTCTGATTTCTCATACTTGACAATATTTCTTTTACCTATTGACCAGTCAAAGTCGTCGTGTGCTGCACCCAATGTTTCAACTGTCTCTTCCAGAACAACATCAGAAATATCCTCAATTTCCGTTTGTTCTTCGTTAGAGTCATTAACAATTAAATCTTTGTCTTCCATGATTTTAAAAATGTTTGTATACCGTATTTAAACGGTAGGGGTTAAAAAAATAAATTTTTGAAAACAGGCCGCAAAGGTAAACTAATTTTTTGAATATCAGTAAGTTTAACAGATATTTTTCAATGTTTACACGCTGTTTTTCATGAGTAGGCTATTGAAAAAGATATACATTATAAAATCAATAATTTATATATTTATAAAATTTAAATCTTTACATCCAAATAAGATTTTTATGGATAGAATCCATTAAGTATTATTATCCATGATTTTCGTATATTATCTGAATATTACCTGGTTACTTCGGTTTGTCATTATTTTATTTAGTAATTTTGCGGCTTTTAATTCTGAAATGATTGTAATATATGAAGTTCAATACAAAAGTTATTCATGCGGGTATTCATCCTGACCCTACTACCGGAGCCATTATGACACCAATTTATCAAACATCTACTTATGTTCAAAATGCTCCGGGCGACCATAAAGGGTATGAATATGCAAGAACTCAGAATCCAACCCGTACCGTCCTTGAAAACAATCTCGCAGCTTTGGAAAATGGAACAGACGCAATATGTTTTGCCAGTGGACTTGCTGCTATGGACAGCGTATTAAAACTTCTTAATCCAGGAGATGAGGTTATTGCCACTGATGACCTTTACGGTGGTTCCTACAGAATAATGACAAAAGTTTTTGGAAAGTATGGAATAAATTTTCAATTTGCAGGTATCAGTAACATTAAGACATTGGCTGACCTCATAACCCCGAAAACAAAAATGATCTGGGTTGAAACCCCTACCAACCCCATGCTTAACATTATTGACATCAAAGCAGTTTGTGATTTTGTAAAGGGAAAAAACATTATGGTTTGTGTTGACAATACCTTTGCTTCGCCTTACCTTCAGAATCCACTTGATCTGGGAGCTGACATAGTGGTTCATTCAGCCACCAAATACCTTGGCGGACATTCAGACGTTATTCACGGTGTTGTAATCACAAAAAATCCTGAAATTGCATTACAAATCAGATTTTTGCAAAATGCTGTCGGAGCTGTTCCTGGACCACAGGATTGTTTCCTGATTTTAAGAGGTATAAAAACATTACACATACGGGTCGAAAGAGCATGTCATAATGCTGAAAAAATTGCGGCCTATTTAAATAATCACCCAAAAGTTTCCAAAGTATATTACCCTGGTTTTGAATCTCACCCCGGACATGAAGTAGCCAAAAAACAAATGAAGATGTTTGGAGGAATGGTATCTTTTGACCTTGTATCAAACAATGAAGAAAGTGCCGTAAAGGTATTGAGCAATACACATTATTTTTCTTTGGCTGAATCATTGGGAGGAGTTGAATCACTAATAGGCCATCCCGCCAGTATGACCCATGGTTCCATTCCAAAAGAAGAAAGACTCAAAGTAGGGCTGACCGATTCACTTATAAGATTAAGTGTTGGTATTGAAGACATTGAAGACCTCATCGCAGATCTTGATCAGGCCCTCTCACTTGTATAATTTATTATCATAAGGTTCAAAAAGTTCAAAAGAAACATTGTTACCGATAATGTTTTTTTTGAACTTTTGCATTTAGTGGTTTGTTTAAAGACAAACTATTAAAAACTAATATTATGGAAGAAAAACTATCCAGAGTAAAGGATTGGTCTGTTGAAGACCGTCCCCGCGAAAAGTTGTTACTTTCGGGTGCAAAAAGTCTTACTAATGCAGAATTGCTTGCTATTTTGATGGGTTCAGGAACAATTGGGTTTTCTGTTGTCGATCTTGCTAAAAAGATTATGGCTGACCATCACCATAATCTTCATGAATTGGGAAGGTCTACCATAAAAGAACTCACCAAAAAATATAAAGGTGTGGGATGTGCAAAAGCAATCACCATTATTGCTGCTCTTGAACTTGGGAAAAGACGCCAGTCTGAGACTGCCATGGAAAGACAGATGATAACCAGTAGCAAAGATGTGAATGACATCATGAAACCTCTCATTGGTGATTTGAGTCATGAAGAATTCTGGATTATTTTACTCAACAGGGCAAATAAAATTCTTGGAATTAAAAAAATAAGTATGGGAAGCCAGACAGCAACAGTCGTGGATGTTCGTCAGATAATCAGATATGCTTTGGAAAATTTTGCCGTTGGAATAATATTGTCCCACAACCACCCTTCCGGCGTAACAAAACCATCTCAGGAAGACAAAACATTAACGGACAATATAAAAAAAGCGTGTAAACTAATGGAAATAAACCTTTTTGATCACGTCATCATTACCGAATTTCAATATTTCAGTTTTGCCGACGAAGGACTTATTTAATTCGGATTTGTAAATAAAATAATTAATAAACCATTAAAATAATATTGATTTGATACCCTTATCAATATTTGATATTTACTTTTCTTTAAAAAAATTTACCTTTGTGGTTTAAAATTATTTTACATGTCAATGATTAATATTACACTACCTGACGGAAGTGTACGACAATACACAAAAGGAAGTACAGCTATGGATATTGCTTTATCCATAAGTGAAGGGCTTGCACGAAATGTTCTTTCCGCTACAATAAACGGAGAAGTATGGGACGCCTCAAGACCAATAAATGAGGATTCACTTATTAAATTGCATACGTGGAATGACAAGGAAGGAAAAGCAACCTACTGGCATTCCTCAGCTCACTTAATGGCTGAAGCACTTGAATTTCTGTATCCTGGTACTAAATTCGGCATTGGACCCGCCATCGATAACGGTTTTTATTATGATGTAGATACCGGAGATATAACATTGACACCATCTGATTTGCCGAAAATAGAAGAAAAAATTCTTGAACTGGCAAGATTAAAAAGTCAGTATATCCGTAAAAATGTCTCCAAATCCGAAGCCATTCAGTATTTTACAGAAAAACATGATGAATATAAAATAGAACTCCTGCAGGATCTTCAGGATGGACAAATTACCTTTTATACTCAGGGTAATTTCACAGATTTATGTAAAGGCCCACATATTCCGGACACTTCTTCCATAAAAGCGGTAAAACTCATGAATCTGGCCGGAGCTTACTGGAGAGGCGATGAAAAACGCAAACAAATGACGCGTATTTATGCCATAACTTTTCCTAAAGCAAAGGAACTGACCGAATATCTGGAATTGCTTGAAGAAGCCAAAAAAAGAGACCACAGAAAACTGGGTGCCGAACTCGAACTTTTTATGTTTTCTGAAAAAGTAGGTCAGGGCCTTCCTATCTGGTTGCCGAAAGGAACACAACTGAGAGAAAGATTACAGAATTTTTTACGCGCTGAACAGGAAAAACAAGGATACCAGATGGTGGTCACACCCCATATCGGCAGTAAAAGCCTATATGTAACTTCCGGACACTATGCCAAATACGGAGCAGATAGTTTCCAACCTATTCATACACCAAAAGAGGGAGAGGAATTTCTGCTCAAACCAATGAATTGTCCTCACCATTGTGAAATATACGGTCATCGGCCGCGTTCTTACCGCGAACTACCGCTTCGCATCGGAGAATTTGGTACTGTCTACCGCTACGAACAAAGTGGCGAGCTTCATGGATTGTCAAGAGTCAGGGGTTTTACACAGGATGACGCTCATATTTTCTGTACGCAGGATCAACTTAAAAGTGAATTTCTTAAAGTCCTTGAACTGACCACAACGGTGATTAAAAAAATGGGCTTTGACAACTTTACTGCGCAGATATCTTTGCGAGATCCCAACAATCCTGAAAAGTATATCGGCTCTGATGAAAACTGGAATGCCGCTGAAAAAGCAATAATCGATGCCACCTCTGAAGTAGATCTAGTTACTACCACAGAATTGGGGGAAGCTGCTTTTTACGGGCCCAAACTCGATTTTATGATTAAAGATGCCCTTGGAAGATCATGGCAGCTGGGTACGATTCAAGTCGATTATAATTTGCCTGAACGATTCGAATTGGAATATATAGGTGCTGACAATCAGCCCCATCGTCCGGTCATGATTCATCGGGCACCATTTGGTTCTATGGAACGATTTATATCTATTCTCATCGAACATACCGCCGGAAAATTTCCACTTTGGCTTACCCCTGACCAATATGCTCTGCTTCCAATCTCAGACAAATGGATTCCATATTGTGAAGAGATCAAACAGGAATTGGCAAAACACGATATTCGCGGTTTTATTGATGAAAGAGCAGAATCTATTGGTCGTAAAATCAGGGATACTGAACTGAAACGTGTCCCTTATATGTTGATCATCGGTGATAAAGAAGCCGAAAACCAATCCGTTTCAGTGCGTCGTCAGGGAGAAGGCGACCTCGGAACCATGTCTGTTAGTGAATTTGTTACTCATTTTACTGCAAAACTGGAAGCCTGATACATCCATATAGGTTTTGTTTTTTCATTTGAGACTTTTCCTCTTCAGTATTATTGGGGTTTTTTAACCTGAACCAGTACGGTATCTTTAAATATAGTTTCAGGTTTGTAGAAACCATTTATTATCACAGGATTTTTTGAAACAGGTTTTTCCGGTTTTAATGGAAAATTAACATCCTCGTTCAGACTTATCTGGATTTGTTCAGATAATAATGAATCTACATACATGGAAGCTCTTGCTTCAGCTTCTATTCTACATGCTTCCAGTACTGAATTCAGATATTCATTTTTTCTTTCCTCTATCCTTTGCATTATCAATTTATCTGTCGGTTTTGGTTCCGCCAAACATGAAACTAAGCCTATAATCAGAATACTTGAAATAAATATCTTCATTTGTTTATTTTCTAAAATAGTATTCAAAATTATCAAGGTATTCATCCTGTAAAGAATCTACAGCTTTTTGGTAAAACGTATCTTTGTATATTTTACATAACGAGTCTCCCTGCAGTCTCAAAACATCCAATTGTTTGGCATAGAAAGTATCTGCCATGTATTTTTGTTCAGACGTAATCGTTTCCGCATCATTACAGGAATAAAAACAAATAAAAACAACTACAAAAATCTTACATATGTTCTTCACTGAAATCAATGATTTTTCTCTTTAACTCAAAATTTTTACCCAGATAAACCTTTCTGACCACTTCGTCTTCTGCAAGTTGTTCTGCGGTTCCTTCCTTGAGAATCTGTCCTTCAAACATCAGATATGCTCTGTCTGTAATGGATAACGTTTCCTGTACATTGTGGTCAGTAATCAGAATTCCGATATTTTTTGTTTTCAGTTTGGCTACAATATATTGTATGTCTTCTACTGCAATCGGATCAATTCCTGCAAATGGTTCATCCAGTAATATAAATCTGGGTTCAGATGCCAGCGACCTTGCGATTTCCGTTCTTCTTCTTTCACCCCCTGATAAGGAATCACCGACATTTTTTCTCACTTTCTGAAGCCTGAATTCTGCTAGCAGACTTTCGAGTTTTTCCTTGCGATCCTCTTTGCTCATTTTCATCATTTCCAAAACAGCCATAATATTGTCCTCGACACTTAGTTTTCTGAAAACACTCGGCTCCTGAGGCAAATAACCAATACCTTTCTGTGCTCTCTGATACATGGCATCCCTTGTTATCTCCTCATCATCAAGGAAAACCCTACCTGAGGTAGGCGTGATAAAACCGACCATCATATAAAAGGTAGTTGTTTTTCCCGCGCCGTTAGGACCTAATAATCCCACAATTTCTCCCTGAGCCACGTTAATGGATACATTTTTTACTACCTGCCTGACTCCATAATATTTTACCAATGACTCTGATTTAAAAATCATGTTTATTTCTTTTTATTGGTGGTGTTTGAAATATTTGTATCTTCTTTCCATGTCACAGAAATATCAGATTCTCTGTTGATATCTAATTTTTCTGTTTTTGTTATTTTCATTTTTTCAGGTTGGGTTTTTTTCCAATAATTACCTGCATCCCAAATTCCGTTCTGGTTCAAATCTTCAATTATCTCAAGTGTATATGATTCCGGTATCAATGACTTGTATTTTCTAACAAAGGTAGAAGAATTATTAAAAGTGAAATAATCAATAATCTGATTACCTCTTATTATATTTATCCTGTAATGTTTTGTTGAATCAAAATTTACAAAATTGAGGTTTAATCCGGAAGTTTTATTATTGGGTAATACCTGAAATGCAAGGTCAAATGAGTCATTGACCCTGTCAAAAATATCAACAACACTTCCGGAATCTATTACTAAGGTGTATGACATGTCACTGCGCCATTCGGCAGAGGCAAAAATTTTCATCTTATTTTCTGAGAGTGAAAGATTTATATTATCTATAATTCCAATAGTATCTTCAATAATTATTCCGGCTTTTTCCCACTTTTTAACTGGAAAATTGCCATTTAATACAAGGCTGTCTCCGGCCAGAATAACATTGCTGCTTCCGCTTGAAAGATTAAATTTTTTCAATTTGGCGATTTGGTCTGTTGGCGGCACTTTTACTTTTACCGTATCTTTGTCAAGTATCAATGTAAAAGAATCCAACTTTGTATAGTAGTACAAAAACAAACTGTCTCCAACAATTTCTTTAAATATCTCAATATCTTTAGGTTCCGATGAAACAGCTATAGAGTCCGGAGAAATATTGTATGTTAACTCGACTACCCCAAAATTTTTACTATTTTTCCCCAGAATTTTACTTTTAGGTTTCGGTGTTGACATATGAAAAAGTAAAGGGATGTTTTGCGTTGAATCATCAATAAACACAAGAGAATCCAAAAAACCGATTTTTTCTGTTTCCAGATCATATTTAAGATTGGCATTATTATCTGCCAGTGCCAGAAATTTAAAAGTATCAGATTTAATATTGCTACAAATAAATTTTCCCGTTTTATCAGTTTTGACAGCATAATATGGTCTTTCTTTTACCACAACAGAGTCATAAAGGACATCGTACAATAAAATCTGAACATTTTCTAAAGGTAATGAGGTTTTTGAATCCAATACCATGCCTTTTACGGATAAACTGTCCAGTTCAGCACCGGTGGAAAAAACATATGAAAAATTTGTCAACTTGTTTCCTTCCCTGAAATCCACAATGGCTTCTCCAAAATTTATGGTATAGGTCACGTCATTTCTCAAAATTTCATCCTCATGAAAAGAAAATTTTACTTTTTTACCTCTGCCGGTGACTTTAGGAAGATATTGTAGTGGAGGAGAAACTAATATTTGTTTGTATGCATCTTTTACCACAATGTATTCATCAAAATGCAGATTTAAGTCCTGCTTTTTAAAATACGTCTGATAATTTGCCGTGGACAATAAACTGTCAATTTTAGGGGGTAAAACATCTTTAGACCCGCCTATCAATTCACCCGTGCTCGCACAACCAAATACCACCATACAAAGTGAAATCACTACAAGGATAAGATAAAGTTGCTGTATTAAGGTGCTATTAAACTTTCTGACCGACATCTAAAAATAATATTTTGCAAAAATAAACATTGCCCGGTGAATCAAACATTTTATTCTTTCGTTTAACAAGGATTTAGGATTGTCTGCGTTTACAGTTGGAAAATTGTCTTTATCTTTAATGCTCCCTGTTATGTACACATAAAGTGTGAAAAATATCGATAAACTTGCCTTCCCATCGCAAATGATCATTTGCAAAATCCCATATTTCTATGCTGCTGACAGGACATTTTTTTGTAAATTCAATGATTTCAGAAATTGCAACCGGATCATCATTTTCTTCACACATGAATACAAATGGTAAATTTTCTGAAAGGTCATCATCTTTTGTACTGTAAAACAAAGGAAGACCGCGGCTTATATAATACCTGTGTTTCAATGGACTTTGATGATTCAGTCCTTTTCTATGAATACCAAGTACCCCAACGCCTATATGACAAAAAGAACAAATTTTATCAATTTCTTTTTCTTCCTTTTTTCCATAAAATAATACGTGCTCTTCAAGTTTTTTTGATCGCACAAGGGATTTGATATTCTGTAATCCATTTCCTTCTCCGATGACATGTAGTTTTACTTTTTTGTAAGGTTGATTTTGATAATAATTTTCCAGTCCGATGATTACCCTGTCAAGTCCATGCCAATCATTCCAGTTTCCAATAGCCAGCATCCCGAAAACATTTTTATCAGGATTATTTTTTGGAGAAAACTCAGGAATTTTTATACTATTGGATAAAAAGGTGGTTTTTACACCTGAAATATGCATTTTATTGCCAATGACTGCAGCAAGATCTATATTTTTTTTAGCAAAATCAAAAAGAAACTGATCATAATAATATTTAATTTTACTCCATCCCTGAAATTCATTTTTATAAGGATAGGTTGGAAATTCAACAACCGTTTTACAGGTTTTGTAATTTCTTCGCACATTTCTTAAAAAGCTTAAAAAAGAAAGTGTAGTAAATGGATATCGGATATACAAGATATCCGGTGCCTTTTTTTCATTTTTCATTTTGGTTTTTAAAAAACTGAAAAAGCCAAATCGAATTGCCACCGGGTAAATTTTATTTAATACTTTTCCCCTTTGGTCTATAATCTCATTTCCTTGCAATAAAAACATCTCAGTCGCATAACCGAGATTATCCATTGCTTCTTTTTGAGCATACGCTTTACTTACAATACCGGCATGAAGGGAATTGGTTTTATCTGCAAGCGTGATCAACCAAATGGTTTTTTTACTTTGATCTTCCACTACATCACATCTTTTTCAAAAAAGAAAAAATAATCTCCCAAACCTTATTTTTTGCTCTATATATTTCAAAATATGGGGTTGGAGTCCCCCCAAAACTCTGAAAAAAGGGTTGGATTGTTGGTAATCTGCTACCTTCAAAATCAAAAATATCAACCTTTTTGGAAGCGTATTTTATGGCTTCCCACATAAGAAAAGATGATGCACCACTATCAGAATATCTGAAATCAGTACCAAAAAGTAAATTATAGGCTCTTTTTTGATCAAAAAGGATAAATATCCCGGCATGTATATTTTGTTTTTCATCCACTGCCAATAAAATAGTCCTTTGCTCTTTCATTACATCATTGATCCTTTGTAAGTAAGAAAGATCAAATGGAATCTTTTCCGATTTTTTATTAAAAGTTTTCTGAAGAAGTGAATATAAGATGTCTATATCCTCACTCTCTGTAATCCGCAATGTTATTTCCGCTTTCCGAATTATGTTTCTACGAGTTGATTTAAACCCATTAAATATCTTCTCGTGATTTTTAATATCATGTAATAAATATGAATAAAAAGTAGTTTGTTTGAATCCGGCATAATAAAAGGGCAACCACATGTCAAAGGAAGTGTGAAATTTTACTTTGAAAAATGCAGGATTACCCAATTTATGAATTATTTGATGTAAGGCTTTAAACAGATGTGACTGTTTTTTCTGTTGATTGACGAAATCAGATCTTTCAACAAAATATACCCCTTGATAAGGCGTCAGTCTGGGGTTTGTAATAGCTGAAATGCTATATTTTTTCGTGTGATATACAGGCATAAAGGCTACGATGTCATCAGATTGGTCATACGCACAAACCACATCCCAAGTGCCGTTGCATACAACATCAAGCCATTTGGGTTGATAAAAACATGGAATATCACGATGATCCCTGCAAAAAATAATATATTTTTCTTTATCCGTCATGACCAAATGTATCCATTTTTGAATGGGTTTTTTCCCATTGTGCCAATATTCTTTTACTTACCTGTTCTGAACAAAAGTACAACAATTCTTCAAATTGATTTTTGTTCTTATCGTTTTCAATAAAATGAAGGATAGCTTCTGATAAACTATCCGCATTTTGGTATTTTTTTACCAAAAAAGCGCCTTCTTCAGGAAAAGGATAATATTCAGGAATAATACCCGGAATTCCATATCTGATTATATCAGCTATGTTTCCGCTTTCTGTTGAATATCCATAACATTCTTTGAACACATCATATCTGGTCTCTTTCTGAAGCGGAGCCAAAATAATATTTGACTGAAGTAAAATATCGTCAAATACATCCTGATCAACAAATTCCATAAAATATTGAAAAGTAAAATTTTCACCCGTCAGTTGCTGAATTTTTGCTAATATTTTTTCACAAGTATGGTCTCTTGGTTTTCCCAATAGTGTAAGGAAAATTTTTGTTTCGGTTTTTGACAAAACAAGCTTTATTGCTTCGTACAGCAATTGATAATCTCTTGTATACATGGTGATACTTCCTGGAACCACCATTCTGAAAATTTCATTTTTCAAAGGAATTACCTGTTTTTCAAATCGATTGAAAGGAATAATTACAGGAGATGGAAACCGACTGTCCTGAAAGGTTTTTATAAAGTATTCTCTTATGTTTTCTGAAGGAAGAATGATATTTTCAACATTATTTAAAATAGTATTTGTTGCTTTATTCCCATGATAAAAGATATATCTGATAAGTTTTAGCATATCTTTCCACCATTCTTTTCCAATATAATAATGTTGAAGTACATTACCAAAAGATGTATGTAGGTTATGGATTACAAGCCATGCCGGACATGGAAATTTTATAGATATTTCATGGTTATTTACTTCCGGCATGGAAGTTAAAATAATGATATCGCAATACACAAGTTCCTCTTGGTGTTTGTCCAGCAGACTGTGTAGTCCTGTCTTTTTAGTTTCAACAATCCATGTGATTTTTGGATTATTGCTCCATTGTCTGCTTTGATTAAAATTGAATTGGTTTGTAAAAACAATAATTTTCGAAGAAATAGGTAAAAAATGATGTACATAGGCTTTCAAAACTTCATTGTGAAATTCAAATTCAAAAAAAGCAACGGTGTTGAAAGGACGATTCAATTTATTTTTGGTTTCTTTTATTTTCTTTCTTCAAATATATTGCCACAACTCATAATTAACCACATTGAGGAAAATTAATTAGCGCGCCATGCTAAAAATAATTAGTTTTGTACATTCACTTTGAAATATGAATTCAAATCAATCTCCATTTTTCAGTGTAATTATTCCAACGTACAACAGGGTCACCTTATTACAAAATGCTGTCAGATCAGTTTTAAATCAAACTATCAGAGACTGGCAACTTGTCATAGTGGATGACGGTTCTACGGATTCTACAAAAAACTATCTCCATTCCCTGAAGGATCCGAGAATAACCGTATGTATTCAAAAAAAGGCGGAAAGGAGCACCGCCAGAAATAAAGGAATTGAGGTTAGCCAGGGCAGATATGTTTGTTTTCTTGATGATGACGACGAATATACTGAACAATATCTGGAACAATTTTATAATTATTATAAAACATATGGTTTTGAAGATTTAATTTTAAGAAGTGGTTATGTAAAAAACATCAAAAACAAACTGGTTTCTGCCATTCAGTACAATCCAGCTCAGCATAAAAATCCTGTTCGTTTTGCCGCATTTTATATGTGTGGTGTATGGACGTTATGTATTCCGAGACATTTTTTGAATGAAGATAATTTTCATCCCGATTTTCCTCACTGGCAGGACACTCATCTGATTTTAAGATTGTTTGCAAAACATAAAATGTTACAACTGCCACTGAATACCTACGTATACAATATTCACTCTTTAATGGGTTCTAAAAAAATGGCAGATAATATCGAAGAAAAACTAATTCAGAATATAAAACCCATTGAAGATTTATTTTCAAATTACAACAATATCGTTTCTCCTTTTTTACCATCGTACACATATAATTACCTTATAGCAAAAAAATATCTTGAATTTGCTCACTATGATTTGGTAGATGGTCAATCAAAATGGTTTTACAAATATTTTTTTACTTCTGTAAGGTATTATGTGTCAACCCGGTTTTTAAAAACTTATCTTATAATTTGCAGGGATTTTCTGAAAAAAATTTCCTTGAAAAAATAGTCTGACATCATTGCAATGTTTACATGATTTTAATCAAAATCAAGGAAGTATTTGAATTAATACATTTGTTAAAAACACAACTCAGGTTATACTTTTTTGATGTGTAAACTCTTAAATAATTGTTAAATAAATTAATTTTTTATATTTATACATAGATATATATCTATCTTTGTGCTTTAATATGGTTAAAATGGTTCTTACACAACGAATTGAAGCAAATAAATTACTTTCTTCCATCAATATGCTGAAGGTGATAGCACACCCCATACGTCTTGCCATTGTGGATTTATTATCTGACAAGTCACCCATGACGGTAATGGAGATTCAGGTGGCCTTAGACCTAGAGCAGGCAATAGCATCACAACACCTAACCTTAATGGAGGACAAAGGTGTAATATATAGTCAAAAGCCGGGAGAAATAAATATGTTTCCTTCGATTCCCCAAAATGAAAAATATTGTGGATTGTATGGAAGATTGTTGTAACTCAATAAATAATCCGGGTCAATAACCATTTAAGATTACACTATAGACTTTTTATCATGAAACAAAAATTTTTTAATACATTAATTATTATTACTATGTTCGGATTTTTCAGCAATTTATTAGGTCAAAATTCCTCTGACGAAGCCCTTATTTCAACTATAAAAGAGGGGGCTTTTCTGGTTGATGTGCGTACTCCAATGGAATTTGCCGAAGGCAGTGTAAAAGGCGCTGTGAATATTCCTCTTGATCAGATCGGAAATCAATTGGCAAAATTCAAAAACAAAAAAAATATTGTCGTTTTCTGCAGAAGTGGTGCCAGAAGTGGTCAAGCCAAATCTATACTAGAACAAAACGGAGTAAAAAATGTCATCAATGGCGGTACCTGGCAAAATGTAAACCAAGCGGCTGCCTCTAACTAAATTATAATATGTCTTGATTTGATTTGTGAAGAGGGTAAATACTTTCTTTGCAAATCAAAAAAAGATGTACTAAATCCTGGTAAATCTTCAGAATTTTTATTGCGGTACCATGAGCCCTTGTTGCAAATCTCCTTTTAGTTTGCCGGTCTGTCCGGTGCCGGCATACTTGCGTGAAACTCATTTTTTATTCGTTCCACATATGTATCCAAAAGTTCTTTAATTTTTTCTTTATCGGAAGAGGTAACAATAAAACCAATATGGTGTTTTTTCTTCAGTCTCCATACAATTTCTTTATCTGTAAACGAAGAAGTGTCAGGGTGTTCAAATCGGCTAAGTGATACAACTATTCCTCCAAACTTATTCTGCAATTTGGGGAGTTTGTATTGTCTTTTTAAAAATGTGCACACTTCAATTTTTGCCCACTCTGTCCATAGATTGATACCGGTGGCCGCTTCTATCATATCACTCAGGTGGGCACCCCCAACCCGTGAAGATGTTTCAAGAAAATAATATTTTCCATCCTCATTTCCCTTTATAAATTCAGTATGAGAAGCACTGTATTCCATACCAAACGCATTCATCACTTTTTGATTTAACTTTTGAAGTGCTACTTCATCAGGATTTCCCTTTTCGAGTGTCACAGATCTGAAAATTCCTCCGCTGTGGGCTACTTCAAAAGGAGTATCCAGATACTTTGACACAACAGAAAAAACAATTTTACCTTGAAAGGTCAGAGAATCCACATGAAAAACGGATCCGGGCGCAAATTTTTCTATTAAAAATTTATGTCGGTTATTTCCAAGTTTATCCAACGCTTGCCATAATTCTTCCTTTGAATGGATTTTTTGAATTCCTGTAGCTGATGCCTGACCCCTGGGTTTTATCAACCATGGAGGTGACACTTTTTCTGCAAAAACATGAATATCATCATCATTAAACAAATCAGAAAAATCAGGTATAGGTATTCCTTCTTCCCTGGCTTTTTTTCGCATGGCTAGTTTGTCTCTGAAATACCTGGCTGTCGTTTCACCCATACCCGGTATCCTGAAATATTCTCTTAGCAATGCAGCATTTTCCACATCAAAATCGTCCAATGAAATAAAAATATCGAATTTTGTAGTTCTCATTTTATAAGCCATCCCCTCAATCAAATAATCATTATTCCACTTTCCTTCTTCGTTTTCTTCCAAATAATATGCTTCCTCAATACAATCATATGGCCAAGGATTATCTTTAAGTTTTGTGATTGTGACCAAATATACTTTATGGCCATCATGGTGCAAAGTCTTCATCATATCACTGCCCTTAAAATATCTGGAAACACATAAAATGTTTAATGGTCTTGATTTCATTAATTTCTATTTTGTGATTAAAATGAATTTTTCCACATCATACTTTCCACTGGTTTGTCAGTTCTTTGATTGTATTTTGCGTTTGGTTTTTTATTGTAATAATTATGAATTTCGCCGCTTACTTTAAAATAAATCAATTGTCCGACAGGCATTCCGGCATATACCCGAACAGGTTGTACACAACTGATTTCAAGGGTCCAGGTATTACAAAAACCAACGTCACCTTTACCTGCAGTAGCATGGATGTCAATACCCAGACGTCCAATACTTGACTTGCCTTCCAGAAAAGGTACAGTGTTATGGGTCTCCGTATATTCTTCAGTTACACCAAGATAAAGTGTACCGGGCTGCAATACAAAACCTTCTTCCTCAATTTCAATATATCTGATTTTATTGTGTTTTTTGGCATCCAGTTCGTGGTTTTCATAGACAGCCAGCCATTTACCGAGGTGAACATCATACGAATTGGTGCCAAGGTTTTCATTTTGAAAAGGCTCTATAACAATAGTACCCTCCTTAATACACTGTAATATTTCTCTATCTGTTAAAATCATGATGCCGCTATACTAATATTTTAATATTTCCCAAAAGTACTTTCTTTTTTTTTCCCTTACAAAATATTATCATGATATTTTCCAAAGAATCAATGAGCGGTCATCGCTACAGGTCACAAAATGGTTTTGTTCACTGAAATAAAGGACGTCGTTGACGGAATTAATATGCCCACCTTTTTCTAAAGATAATGATTTTAATAAAGACATATCCTTTCTATTCCAAATTCTTACCGTTTTATCCCTGCTCACTGTAACCAAATTATTATCCCCGACAGGAATAATTTTATTGATGGTAAACCAGTGTGCAGGTAAATTTTTTACTTCTTTCCATGTCGATGTTTCCCACAATTTTAAAACCGCATCCCTTCCACCTGAATATAAAATTGACTGTCCGTCAAACCACATAGTAAATATCGAATTGCTGTGGGCATTATGCAAAATTTTTTCAGTGTCCAAACTCAAAGGATTTACAACCCGAATATGATTGTCACTTCCGCCAACCAGTAGTTTATCCTTAACTAATTCAATACAACGTAATCCTTGTGCAGAAAGCCTTATTGATTTTTCTACCATCATCACCGCCGGATCAAGAACGCACAAAAATCCATCGCCTCCACATGTCCAGATTTTATCATCCAGGATTTTTATGGAAAAAATGCTTCCTTTATGTACAACAGTCCTTTTTAAGATGGTTTTATTGTCAAAATCAATCCAGTATAAATGACCATCCATATCTCCCGCAATCAGTAATTTTCGGGTAGCATCATATGCCATTGAAAATATTTTTCCTTCAACGGTTGCCACCAATGTTCCGTTTTCTTCCTCTCCGGACTTATTCCACAAAACAATCCAACCATCTCCACCCGACGATAAAAAATAATCAGAACCAGGAATATCCAAAAGGCAGTATACTGAGGAGCGATGTCCGGTCAACTGAACAATTTTATCAATTTTTAAAGTTTCCATTGAATTCGGAACATATATTCAGCATTTTGGTTTATCCTAAATACCATTTGATAGCCATGCCATTGTTAGATTTTTACACTTTGCCGGAATTTGACGCCAAACTGGGTGTATGGGAAATAAATGAAAACATTTCCTTTTTTCGCGACCGTATTGATTTATTCCCCGAAGAGTATGAAGAAGTAGAAATCCTTAAAGCAAGAAAACTCCTCGAATGGTATTGTTCCAGATACCTGTTGCATATTATGTCCAATCGTGAAATAAGGGGTGCCTGCCTGAAAGATGAATTTGGTAAACCCTATCTTAAAAATTCAGATTATTACATATCTATGAGTCATTCACATGAATTGACAGCGGTTATTGCTTCCAGATCAATAGTAGGAATAGACATACAGTACAAAGTTGAAAAAATAAGCCGGATAGCCGGAAGGGTTTTGTCAGAATTCGAACTGGATGACCTTCACCGGAATTATTCGCTTGATGCTTTACACGTTTATTGGGGAGCAAAAGAAGCCATGTATAAAATTTACGGAAGGAAAGAAATCGATTTTAAAAAAGAACTTTTTGTAGACGCTTTTACCATTCAGGATGGACATGTTTTCTCTTCAGGAGATATAATGAAAGCGGGAATTAAAACTGAATGCTGGATTCGCGCGCAGATTTTACAAGATTATGTAATGGTCTACGCTTGGGAAAAAACCAAAAAAAACCTGTATTAACCCAAATTCAGCCTTAGAAATGAACTATATGAAAATCTGACGGTATAAGAAGCCATGCAAGGCTTTGCATGGTTCCCTCACTAAATTGTGATTTCGTATCAAGATTTTGCTTCGCATCGTTTGGTCATTCTCAATTTTATGTCCTCATAGTAGCTGTCTAAAAATTAAAGCTAGTAAATAGTGTTAAAATTTTATTTCATTTATTATGTTTTTTACCCATCCTTGTATTCCTTCCCTTAAAATGGAAGGAAAAATGCGAAATAAAATTTTGATTCAAGAAAAAAATTGGTCTATTTAGACAGCGATACCTGTGGGTAATCTCGTCCTAAAGACGAGACCGGGCACTGCCAACTATTTTGTCATATTTCCATTCGAATAAAGTCTAATGCGGAATTTGGGTTAAATCATCTGGATTTCCGATGATAAAACCCAACGTTTCCAAATCTTTCCAAAATGTTGGATAAGACTTTGTAACCACATCTTCATCCGCAATATATACTTTACCTATTACTCCCAACATGGCTATGGACATGGCCATCCTGTGGTCAGAATAGGTATTAAAAACAGTTTCTTCTCCCGGTAAAACAAAATTACCTTCCATAAAATAAATCGTTTTTCCCTTTTTTCCTGAAAATTTTTCCGGCATTTTATTGAGAAAAATTCCGCATTTTGTCAGCTCCTCCTGCAGTGCTGAAATCCTGTCCGTCTCCTTAAGCGGCAAAGTGTCTAATCCGGTAAATACACCATGCATGGAATGTGCCCCTGTCATAACCGCTACCGTTTGAAATAAATCAGGGAATGTAATAAAATCCAGTTCCAGATAAGGTTTATGTTCCTTGTCTTCTGACTTTTTTATTGTCAGCAAATCTTCCGAAAAAATCGTTTCAACCCCAAAAGATTTTGCCATCTGAACTATGCCGGCATCACCTTGCCAACTATTTTCAAACAATCCCGATATTGAAATTTCAGCCTCTTTAGCCATGGCCACTATTCCAAAAAAATAGGAAGCTGAAGACCAATCTCCCTCAATAACAAGCTCTTTTGGCTGATAAGTTTGTGGTGCAATTGTAAAGGAATTTTCATCGGATAATATTTTTATTCCGAAATATTCCATCATGGATATGGTCATATCGATATAAGGTCTGGAAACCGTAGCATCTGAAATAATAATGTTCAAACCTTTAGGTAAAGTCGGAGCAATCAATAACAGCGCTGAGATAAACTGTGAAGAGATGTTTCCCGGAACTGTAACTTCATCTGTGGTCTGTGCTTCGAATTCATTTAATCTGATAGGAAAGCGACCTTCTTCTTCAATATAGTCAATCGAGCATCCTATCTGTCTCAAAACATTTACCAAAGGTTGAATGGGTCGTTTTTTTAATCCTTCCTCAGCATCAATGACCTGTGTCCCCTTCCCGGTGGCAAACAAAGCCGTTAAAAACCGGCCGGAAGTTCCGGCAAGTTTGACATTGTGCACCAATCTTTCAGGATTGGATAAAGCATCCGCCAACACTTTAGTGTCATCACCATCTGAAATGTTATACAAAGTACATTTATTTCCAGACAAAAAATTTAGGATCAAAGCGCGGTTGGAAATACTCTTTGAACCATACAAATGAATTTTACCCTTTATGATACCGGAAGGATGAAAAACAGAAACTGCTTTTTTTGAAATCATTAAGCCCAGATAAAAGTTACATTTTGTTTGATATCCGGATGTAGACTCATCGCCACCGGGCAAGTTTTAGCAGCTATTTCCAAAATCTTTTTTTCCTTTTTGGTGTATTTTATAACGGGCATAGTAAAAACTACGTCTATTGCCCCGATTCTTCGCGGATCTGACACCATATGTTTGGTGACAGCTATTTCCGTATCTTTTATGTCTATATTATGTGTTTCAGAGGCGATTCCCATAATAGTAACCATACAACAGGCAAGTGATGTGGCTGCCAGATCGGTCGGTGAAAAAGCTTCTCCTTTTCCTTTATTATCCAAAGGGGCATCCGTTATTATACCCTGTCCGGAAGCCAGATGTGTCGCAATGGTTCTCAGATTCCCTTTGTATATAACTTTAGATGTACTCATTGTCTGATTCTCTGTTTTCCATTTTTTGTTCTCTCTCCTTTTCTCTTATTTCCTTTTTTCTGAGTCTTTCGGCCTCATCAGCTTCTTCTGCATGTGCATACGACCTGATGACTTCCTTGACAAGTCTGTGTCTGACCACGTCTTCATCGGTCAGAAATAATTGTCCGATTCCCGGGATATGCGCCAATATGTCAAGTGCCCTTCTCAACCCCGATTTCTGATGCCCCGGCAAGTCGATTTGTGAAAGGTCTCCGGTTACAATAGCTTTTGCACTTGGACCCAATCTGGTTAAAAACATTTTAATCTGAAGAGATGTACAGTTTTGGGCTTCATCAAGAATGATAAAGGCATGGTCCAGTGTCCTACCCCTCATAAAGGCTAGAGGAGCCACTTCGATTACCCGGTTTTGAATAAAAAACGCCAGTTTATCTGCAGGGATCATATCATCTAGAGCATCGTACAAAGGCCTGAGGTACGGGTCTACCTTTTCTTTCATATCGCCCGGCAAAAATCCCAGACTTTCTCCTGCTTCTACTGCAGGTCTGGTAAGAATTATTTTTTTTACCAGTTTTGCTTTTAATGCTTTGACAGCTAATGCGACCGCCGTATATGTTTTTCCCGTACCCGCAGGGCCAATGGCAAAAACGATGTCATTTTGTTCACAACAATCTACCAGCGCCTTTTGATTTTTCGTTTTGGCCTTTATCGGATTGCCGTTTTTACCGTAAACTATTATGCCGCCGGGTGAATGAGGACTGATTTTATTGTCCGGTGTTTGTTCGGCAGCCAATAAATCTGCCACGGTTTGCGTCGAAAGTTCGTGCTTTTCTTTTAAAAGTTTAACCATTGCTTCGACCTTGGTTCTGACGCTCATGGTTTGATTTTTATCGCCTTTTATCTTGATTTGATTACCCCGGGATGTGATCTGGACTTCAGGATAAGCCTTTTTTAGCAATAAAAATTTAGAATTGTTTTCTCCATAAAGTTCTATCGGGTCAATCCCGTCTATTGTTAGAATAATATCACTCAAATTCTTAAAATTCTTGGTTTATATATTAAAAATTATTTTTATATGCTATATTTCTATAATATTTAGTTTCTTTGCACACAAATATTGAATATTTTTTCAAAACAATATACGATTCGGAAAAAAATATTTGAACTTTAACATGTTTTTAATGCAAATAGTTTCATTGACAACAGATTTTGGGGTGAAGGATTATTATGTATCCAAACTAAAAGGTCAGTTATTGTCTCAGAAGGAAGATGTACAAATCGTTGATGTTTCACATCATATCGCTCCATATGATATCATTGAAGCTGCCTTTTTTATCAAAAATATTTTCAGGCAGTTTCCGAAGGATAGTATTCATATTGTTGCCGTCAATAATGTCTACCGTAAAAAAAGTGAATATTTGATATTCTACAGAGAAGGTCAATATTTTATTGGCCCGAATAACGGCGTTTTTTCTCTGATTTTTGAGGATTTAACCTCTTCTGAAGTATATATTTTGAATGACCTGAATCCACAGTCTTATCACTATGAAGATTTGTATGCAAGAGCGGTAGGTTATATCAGTGCCGGATTACCCGTGACTGAAATCGGCCCTAACCCTCAGGATTTTTTACAGCGCCTTGAACTCAAACCGGTAATCACAAATTCTCAGATAAGAGCCACCATTATTTATGTTGACCACTATGATAATGTGATTATCAATTTAAGAAAAGAAGATTTTGAAAAAATAAGACAAGACAGAAATTTTGAAATATACTATAAACAACACGACCCAATTAACTATTTAAGCAGGAATTACGGAGATGTGGCAATTGGTGATGCTGTAGCCTTCTTTAATTCTTCCGGTTATCTTGAACTTGCCATTAATATGGGAAAGGCAAGTTCCGTTTTTAATCTGCACAGAAACGAAAACATACAGATTAACTTTTATTAGAGCTATTAATTAATATGATAAAACGTATCGTCAGACTTTGTTTTAAAGAAGAATTTACAGATGATTTTGAGGCTATTTTCACAAAAAGTAAGTCCGAAATCAGAGCCTCCAAGGGATGTTTGCACTTAGAATTGTGCAAAGACCTGTACGACAAAAGAATTTATTTTACCATTAGTTTTTGGGAAAATGAGGATGCCCTTCAAATGTACAGAAATTCAGAACTTTTTGTAGAAACCTGGGCTTCAACAAAAAAATTATTCGAAGAAAAACCAATGGCTTTTTCACTTTTACCTTTCCAAACAGTTGAATCAGATGATATTAACAGACACTAAACCAAAAAATTATATTTCAGCAGCTCAATACCAGGTTCATTTCGAAGATTGGGATACATTGCGATCAATAATTGAAGACCCGATATATAGCCAGGTACTGGTGATAGCTGATGAAAATACAGAAAAACTTTGCCTTCATATTTTGTTTGAAAATATTGCAAGACAAGTAAGGGTTTTAACATTTCCTGCCGGCGAAAAACACAAAAACCTGATGACCTGTCATATGATTTTTGAAAAAATGTTGCAAAAAAATATTGACAGGAATTGTCTTGTGGTCCTTCTTGGAGGTGGTGTTGTAGGTGATATGGGTGGTTTTTGTAGCGCAACCTTTAAAAGAGGGCTTCCATTTATATATTTACCAACCACCCTTTTAAGTCAGGTAGATGCTTCTATCGGTGGAAAATTGGGTGTCGATGTGAATGGCATTAAAAATGTAGCCGGCATATTTCAAAATCCAAAAAATGTTTTTGTTTTTACTGAATTTTTACAGACTTTACCCGAAATACATATCAGAAACGGTTTTGCTGAGATGATCAAACACTGGCTGATTGCGGATCGGGAAACCTTTGACACTGCTCATGCACACCGGGATTTTATTTATAAAAATTACAAAAACTGTATTGAATCTTCCCTTCAGATAAAATTAAATATAACCGAAAAAGACCCAAAAGAAAAAGGTATACGGAAGATTTTGAATTTTGGACACACCATCGGTCACGCCATCGAATCTTTAAGTATACTCAAATCTGAAGACCTTCTGCATGGTGAAGCTATCGCCATAGGTATGATTTGTGAAAGTTATATTTCATACCGAATGAATCTTTTGTCAGAAGAAGAAATATTTAAAATCAGAGAATATATCATCTCTATTTTCGGACATCATCCCAAATGGGTAAACGATCCTGCCTTTCTGGTTGAGTTGATGTATCACGACAAAAAAAACAGAAACGGTAAAATTCAATTTTCCCTGCTTGAAGGAATAGGTTATGCCGTTTACAACTGGGAAATACCCGAAGATATCATTTATGAGAGTCTTTATTTTTACAAACAAAAGTTGTAATAAAAATTTATTAATTTTCCTCTTTTGTTTTACACTATGTGTTTTCACATTATCTTTGTTTTACGATCAACATTCTTAGTCATTTCCCACACTATATAATTTATTTAAGGAGTATTTGCATTGTACACTGAACCATTACCAGTATAATTATTTTCATTTTTACTCATAAATTCAGCGCATGCCTCCATACATTTCTAAAAATAAAAGATTTGATTTGAAATTACATTCCTTTATTATTATGGGCATTTGTATTTTTTTTACTGAAATGCTTATCGCTCAAACAATATTATTGGGCGAATTTTCAAAGGTAAAAACAGCCGGTGACGTGAGTGTTGAACTCATTCAATCAACCGAAAACAAAGCTGACTATACCATTTTAAAAGGTTTCGAAAGAGATCTTGTATTTGAAATAAATGAAGACTTGTTGACCATCAGAATCAAAGCACCTGAAAAATCAAAATACAACAGGCTTGTAACAAAAGCTACCGTAAAACTTTTTTACAAAGAAATAAAAGAACTGAATATTCATGCTATTTCTGATATATCCACCAAAGATACCTTAACGTCTCCTTTCCTGAAAATAACCTGCAACAAAGGGTCGAGAGGAACACTTACTGTAAAGTGTTTTGATATTAAAATTAAAGCACAAAACAAATCAACCCTCTATCTTTTCGGAAAAAGTGAAACCATGAAGATAGAAGCCTACTCGGATTCCATCATTGAGGGAAAAAGCCTGGTGGCAAAGGAGGTTGAAATCCTTGCGGAACAAAATTCCCGGGTCTCCGTTTTTTGTGAAAAAGCCATATTCGGAAAAGCCGGCTCAGGCGCAAAAGTTTCCTACAAAGGTAACCCACAGTACAAAAATATTTCTGAAGATATGGGAGGAAAAGTATTGGAGCGTAAATAGTATCTGCTTGAGGTGTTGTGGCCAAGTAAGCTTTCAGGGTGGCTGTTCATATCAATGGCTGCTCAGCTGTCATCATATATATAGGATAGTTTCAAAACATTGATTATATAAATGTCTTTCAGAACAACATTCTTAAAAAAACATATTGGTAGTGACAGCAAAACATTATTTCCTTTATGCTGAAATCACATTTCCGGAATAACACTTTATTTTTACTTCTGTATATTTTCATAATTTAATTCCGTACAGATTCATTTTTGTATGCAAATAAACATGTATTTGATAAATATTTATATGAAATATTTTTCGCAAAACCGTTGATTTATCAAAATTATTTTTATACTTTTGAAAGGATATTTTATTATTTAAACCGATAATGTATAAAAAATGACCTGATAACCGAAAAATTCCTGAACCGATCGAAAATAAAAAGTGCACTTATAAGGATGATTTGAAAAAGGAAATTTATACGACATTGTCAAAAATACTTATTGTTATGAAACTAAAATTTTGTACCTTTGGTGATATGATTTCACCGAACACCGAACACCGAACACCGAACACCGAACACCGAACACCGAACACCGAACACCGAACACCGAACACCAAACACCAAACACCAAACACCAAACACCGAACACCGAACACCGAACACCGAACACCGAACACCGAACACCGAACACCGAACACCGAACACCGAACACCGAACACCAAACACCAAACACCAAACACCAAACACCAAACACCAAACACCAAACACCAAACACCAAACACCAAACACCAAACACCAAACACCAAACACTTCACTATTCGATTTTATCTGTAAACCCCTAAAACACAATTTAAAAAAACTTAATAAACCTTTAATTTTAAGAATTCACTTAATAATTATTATTCTGGCTATTAATAATCTCTTTTTTACTCAACAAGTAAGAGCACAAGGACAACATAAAAGAGTGATAGAATTAGGGCTTAGCTACGATTCTTCTTTTGTTAATTTGTGTGGTGGTGATTCACTTGCCTTGGAAAAATTACAAGAGTTGATGATTGAGGTAAATAGTTTGTTTGATGAAGCTCCGCCATTACAAAATGCCGATATATTTGTTTTTCCCAGGCAAATAAGAGAAGTAAACGGATTTAATAAATATTCCAATTTTACTTATAATTCCGGTATAGCCGGATACTGGACTCATAGTAGGACCGGAAACGATTTGTGTTATATTCCGGATATAGCACACCATATAACAGGAGATGAAACTAATTTGGGACATGCACAACTTGGCGGAACATGTAAACTGTATCCTAAAAGTGATACAGGAGGAGCGTCCCATACGGCCTTTACAAATCTGGAAGCTATAAGACAACAAGCGTTTGCAGTTGTTCATGAATTATTACACCAAATTGGTTTAGGACATGATGATTGCTCAAACGTTCCAACAAACAAACATTGTTTAATGGATGGAACAAGTGGAGGAACCACATTTCATGAAACCCATTCTTATTCCAGTTTATGGATGAGCAATAATTACATCAACAATCTAACAGATTTATTAAATGGTGATGATTTGAATTGTTTGGATAGCAGCGAACAACAGATAAGTGTTGAGCCAGATCCAAATTGTCAATCATGTGATGGACAAGTCATATTAACTGCAAATAATACAGATTATCTTAATTATTTAAATTTTTCATGTATAGATACATTACCTGCTGATAGCTTGCTTATTCCACTCTTAACAGTTTTTAAAAACAGCTGCAATAATAGAGTAGTCCAAGTTGAGGTATATTATAATCATAATCATTTAGACAGTTTAATTCTGCCAGCGGGATTTAATGCACCTGATACATTAATCACAAATGATTTTACAAGAATAATCAAATCCCCCAATTTGACTCTAAACAAAGGTTCAGCCCACGCATCTAAATATTTATTTTACCTGAATGGTCAAACAAAATACAATATATTGGCAGGCCAAAACGGAACAGCCATCAGGGTAAAATATAAATATGTCTCAGGAGATCCCTTTATTAATTTACCACCAGATGCAACATACCGCTTTCTATTCCCATATGTAATTGACAAAAGGGGACTATCCGTTGTATACGCTGATGCAATCAGAACCCCGGTGCAGGATCAACCCTATAATTTTTGTTCTGGTATCAGACATGATATTTATATTGATGCTGAACTGATTATTAATTATGACGCTTCTTATTGTAATGCTCATTTCATAATGGGGGAAAATGCAAAGATCACTATTGCTCAGGGGAAAATAGTAAAATTTGATAATTGCACGTTCAGAACATGCAACCCATCTGTAAAATGGTTGGGGATGGAGCTGGCTAATGGTGCTGACGTTTCTATCTCTGGTAATTCAAAAATATATAACACATATACAGCTATCAAGGGAATTGATAATGCTAACATCAAAATATCAGGAACAAACGCTATCAATAAAAGAGTTGAATTTCATAACTGCACTGTAGGCATTGAAGCTAAAAATGGTGGAAATCTGGATGTATCTAATTGCCTTTTTAATAAACCATATATTGCCATTGATATCTTAAATCAGGGAGCAATAATTGCTTCGACTGAATTTGCATCACCTTCCGGAGGTTTTGGCATACGGGTTGTTCAGGATCCAGGGATTACATATACAGTTTCAGTTTCCAATACATGTAAATTTAAAAATCATCTCAGAGGTATATTTGCCAGAAACACAAGACTTTCCATTACAAAAACTACCTTTGATGATAATTATATGCCAATATTAATCACAGATGCCCCAAACACTTCACACGTTATTCAAAACAGTGTTTATTTTAACAATACCAAATTTGATGGGTTAACAGTAAGCAATTCAACCAGTTTGAGTTCAATTCCATCAGTTTTAAATTCCGGGCATTTTTTAGCTGGAAGGCAAAATGGAGTACGGTTATACAACTCAAAGAATGGATGGAATATTCAGCACAGTACATTTACTAATAACAGAACCGGTATTTATATGCTGAATACAAATAAAATAAACGTAACAAACAGCCAATTTAATTTTAATCTTTCTGACAGGGCATTTGCATCAAACATGAATTTTATACGAATGTCATCAAGTGAAAATAATCTGATTGGAAGAAATAGTGCTTCGACCAATTATTTTACTATCTCCTCAGTAGCACAACCAAATGATATATACCGACATATATTTCTGGATAATTCCGGGATGAATAACAGGATACTTTGTAATGAATTCACCGGAGGCAACCGTGGTATCAACCCATGGGCGCAAAGTCAAACAGTAATCGCCGGTAATGAATTTAAATATATCGACAGAGGACTCTACTACGGACTGCAACAGGGAGATAACGTCACCTCCACCGGCAGACAAGAATTTAATAACAACAGATGGACCCTCTCTGATCCGGACAATGACATTGGTGCTACACATTTGGGGGCAACATTAGAACTCGTAGGTCAATCCAAATACCTCACCCACGATGACGCCAAACCATATCTGCCTATATTTGAAGCGGTGGATGGTCAATGGTTCTTTAAACCCTTAAATCCTCAGACTCCACACAATTGTGGCACCGGATTTACTGGTGGCGGTGGAAATGGCATCTTCCAGATGGTTACCCCGAACAACACTTTTAACAATTTTCCATTTGCGACAGCGATGACGGCTGCTTCTCAGGACTTTATTTATGAGGAGATCGTATCAGGGGAGACTTTCGGTGAGTCCTCCGGTTCAATAACATTGTATTTGGATACCCTTGAATCAAATACAGATCTTTTCCATGTCAAAGAAGCTGAAAAACTCATTTATGCCCCCGGCACTAATCAGGCAGCTATTGAAACTAGGTTTGCAGCATTGCAGGAAGCTTTAAATGAATATTATGCAATGGATAGTTTGTCAACAGAAGTCAAAGATTCTATGAAAGCAGTCATCTCACAACTTGAATCAGCTGCTAAGAATATGTACAACACTTATAGAATTGAACTGGATAGCAATCTCATCTTAGCCCAGGGTCATCTTACACAAGTATCCAATACCCAACCCTATTGGTACAACAAAGCCCGGGTTTTGGAAGTTTTGGTTAAAAAATGGCAAGGAGAAGATCCGGATTCTGTCGAAATGTTAATGTTGGAAGACATTGCAAATCAATGTCCACTTGAAGGAGGAAAGGGGGTTTATATGGCGAGAGGAATTTTGGCTGAATACAGCCTTGAAGAAACCTTATACGATGATCTGACAAAATGTACTCCTGTGACGCCAAGGGCCGAATCTGCTAAAGAACACTTCATTTCTATTTATCCCAATCCAGGCAAGGATAAATTCAATATTTCTTCACCATCACCGATCAGTCATCTTTTTATTACTGACTATACAGGCAGAGTTATGTTATCAAAAGAATGTAACCATACCATGGTAGAAGTCCTGACAGAAGGATGGCCGGCAGGTATCTATTTGGTAAAAGTAAAAACAGAAAATCGTGATAATAGTGTTGTCAAAAAAATAATCATCATACCGTGATCAAACATATTTTTATTAAAAATATTATCATATTAATGTGGCAATGTGCCGGAATGCTTATCAGCATTCCGGCATTTGCCCAATTTAAATACGACTATAATTGGGTTACAGGATTTTATTATGTCGAAGGACTTAAAAGACAAATTCTGGATTTTGGGTCAGATACTTTACAGGTTAAAGATCAATTCCTTCCCTTTGCCTTTTCAGAAACAAATTCGAGTATCAGTGACGAAACCGGCAATTTATTGTTGTATTTTAATGGGTGTGACATCGCCAACGGGAGACATGAGATATTGGAAAATGGTTCGGGCTTTAACGCGGGAATTCCCGGAGATTTTGAATGTCCAAAAAACTATGGATACCCGGGCCCGTATCAATCAGCATTGATACTTCCAAGACCTTCTCAACCATTGAGTCAATATGTTTTTTATATCAGATACGACAATTTGCCCACAAAAATTGAATCTTCACTTTTATATGCTGAAACAGACCTGACAACAAGTAGAGGAAAAGTTTTGTACAAAGACAAACATGCTTTGACAGATAGTGTTGTTACCCTTGCGGGATTGACCGCTGTAAAACATTCAAATCTTGAAGATTGGTGGATCGTTATGGCCAGAAGATACACTAACCGATATGCAAGACTTTTGGTCACTTCTGATGGGCTGGTTGAATATCCTGATATATCAATAGGATTAGATAGTATTTTATCAGGTGGCCAAGCCTCTTTTTCCCCCGATGGTACCAAATATATGAGATATACTCCCAAAGGACTGATGGTCATGGATTTTGACAGAAATGCAGGACTTTTATATAATTCTCGGTTTTTATCCCTTGTCCCTCAAGGAGTTTATTTTGGAGGTACCTTTTCTCCCAACGGACGTTTTATTTATTTATCAGATTATACCAAAATCTATCAGGTCGATACTTGGGAGGAAGAACTGAACCTCGAGCTTATAGCAGAGTGGGACGGATATGAATTTGAAGGGTGGAGGGTTCTGTTCGGTATGATGCAGAACGGTCCTGATTGCAGGATTTACGTCGCAAGTCTCAATTGCCTTAATTTTGTTCACATCATCATGAATCCCGATGAAAAAGGAGTGGCTTGCAATGTAGTACAACGCGCCTTGGAGTTAAAATCTTCCAATTGTGGTTTTCCACACTTTCCCAATTTCAGACTGGGCACATCAGAGCCTTATTGTGATCCGGATAAGGTGGTCGTAACAGGGACGAATTTACTTTTTGAGGCTGAAGAAACCTTAAAAATATTTCCAAACCCTTCATCGGGCGATTTTACGATCACCAGTGAAGACGTCATGAGTTCTGTCGATGTTTATGACATCCATAGTAATAAGATTTTGCACCAAATCACTGATACGAATAAGACGAGTATCTCGCTTCTTCAACAGCATAGCGGGATTTATTTTGTCCATATCAGATACAAAAACAATAAACAACACGCAGTACGTAAAATTGTATTGATACCGTAAAAACTGTCATCATCGACACAATCAAAAACATTTTGGTTGTCTGTTTTGGTGTAATAAAAATAAAGGGATATATTGCATCAACAATGTAAAATCATGATATTGTTTTCCGTCTTTTTCACCCAAACCTATTGGTACAACAAAGCAAGGGTTTTAGAGGTTTTGGTTAAAAAATGGCAAGGACAAGATCCTGATTCAGCCGAAATGGTCATGTTGGAAGAAATAGCCAATCAATGTCCACTTGAAGGAGGAAAGGGGGTTTATATGGCGAGAGGAATTTTGGCTGAATACAGCCTTGAAGAAACCTTATACGATGATCTGGCAAAATGTACTCCTGTGACGCCAAGAGTAGCCAGGATACTTAACTCAAAAATTTCAGTTTACCCCAATCCTTCTCAGGAAACATTTTTTGTAAAAAGTTCATCCTTGATTGAAAAAGTTGTGGTAACTGATTTATCCGGCAAACTTATATACAAAAATAAAATTCCGGGTCATCAAATTAAGATATCCAATCAGGGTTGGTTGCTGGGAGTATTTTTAAACGAAAAATAAATATTAGTTTTCAAGATGTATATAATGGAATATTTGGCATTACAGATGTTTCTGGCAGGTTGATTCTGCAAAAAGAAATCAAAAATATGTATATTTTTGAGATTGATTTAATAAATCAAAAAGGAGTATATATTTGCAGATTTTCAGATGATCAAGGAAATGTTGCCAATAAAAAAATAGTTGTTATTGACTAATATTTTGGATGAAGTATAATGAGATTGTATCTTGATTAAATAAAATGTAATTTATGTATAGAATCCTCCTGAGTATTTTACTTACTTTTCCTTTTTTGGCAAACGCCCAGGTCAAAGGTGATTATGTGTGGGTTGGAGGATATCAGACCAATCCTGAAGGGGGGCAGAATGGTTATACGATGGATTTTAACAGGAATAAAGGAGAGCCGGCATTTATAAAAATCCCTCAGGGATTTGCAAGAAACAATGCTTCCATATGTGATGAAAACGGATACCTGATGTTTTATTTCAATGGTTGTGCTGTGATGAACCGATTTCACCATGTAATGCCAAACGGGGATAGTATCAATGCAGGTGCCTGGTTCGATCTCTATTGGCAAGATTGTAAGTACGGTTATCCTGGCTTTCAGGATGTTCTTATATTGCCTGATCCCGGTAATTCAAAAGGATATTATATATTACATTCCAAAAATTTATATTTTCCTCAGATCAAAGATTCAATGCAGCTCAATTATACTTACGTGGATATGAACCTGGATAATGGAAATGGTGCCGTTACACTTAAAAATAAACCCTTTTACCCGAATTTTTTTCACATGTATTCTTATTTCTCGGCCATACAACATGAAAATAAAAAAAACTGGTGGGTAATAAAACCGATGGTAAACGACTCAGTTTTTTTGATATTCAGTTTAAATGAAAACGGAATACATTTCAGTCATATACAAAACACTTTTCAATTTTTGGACAGAGACAGATCAAGTGCCAGTGGAACAGTTAAGTTTTCACCGGATGGAAAAAAACTGGCGCTATACAATTATTATGATCAATTGCATGTCTACGATTTTGACAGGTTGAATGGTTTGATTTCTAATCATAAAAAAATTGAGGTGTATCCTTCGGATTCAATAGACAGGAATACTATTTTATTTAGTAGTGTAGAATGGTCTCCCAATAGTCGCTTTATTTATTGCTCATCTAGTGTAGATTTATATCAGGTTGACACCTGGGAAAATAATGTTCAAAATGGTGTCAGATTCATTGATAGCTATAACGGAACCCTGGATCCCTTTCCAACCCGCTTATTTCTCATGGCACAAGGTCCCGACTGTAAAATATATATGACACCGAAAAACGGCTCTTATTCTTTGCATGTCATTAATAAACCGGATGAACCCGGTAAAGCTTGTGACTTTGTTCAAAATGCTATCAAACTGCCCAACTCAAACAGCGGCACACTTCCGAATTTTCCCCGTTTTCGTGTAGATGAGGATAAAAAATGCGATCCGACCATAACATCCCTTTTTGGGGAAACAGTGTACTATAGGCGCGAAATAGAGGTATTTCCAAACCCCTCAAGCGGTGTGTTTCAGGTCAAAATACCTGAGGTACATCGCAGCGGTACACTTATAGTATCTAATACAGAGGGTAAAATACTAGTACAAAAACAAGTTAATTGGTCGGTGCTGGAAGAAATTGACATTTCGACTTTTCCTTCAGGCAGATACAACATTGAATTTTATCCTGACGACCAGCATGAAAAAATATATTACGGCAAACAGGTGATAAAAATATAGCATTATTTTTCCTGACAGAAACCTCGGTTCCGGGCTTTATTTACAGTAATTCCATCATAAAAAAAAGACATTTCGGTTTGTCAAATGGTGAATGGAATTTAAGATTTGATAACAATTTGATATTTCATTTTTTTAAACCATAAAGATCTACTTATCTGAAAACTGAATCATTTCATTCATTTTTGCCATTTCTTTATCTGTAAGGTATCTCCATCCTTTTGGCGGAAGGTCCCCCAATGTGATGTGCATAATTCTCACTCTTGTCAATTTTTTTACGTGATAGCCCAGATAGGCACACATTCTTCTGATCTGACGGTTTAATCCCTGGGTAAGGATGATTCTGAACCTGAAATCATCTATTCTTTCAACATAACATGGTTTGGTTATGGTATCCAAAACAGGTACCCCGCCTGACATTTGTTCCACAAATTCAGGAATAACCATTTTATTTACTTCGACGATGTATTCTTTTTCGTGGTTATTGCGGGACCTCAAAATTTTATTGACGATGTCTCCATCATTGGTCAGGAGAAGTAATCCTTCTGACATTTTATCCAGTCTTCCGATCGGAAATATCCTTTCGGGAAATTGCAAAAAATCAATAATATTATCAGGATCATCCGTGTCTGTGGTGCATGTCACACCAACAGGTTTGTTGAGTGCAATGTAGATTCTTTTTTTTTCTGAGGATGATATGGTTTTTCCATCCAATGATACCACATCTCCCGGTTCCACACGATTTCCTTTGCGGGCTATATTGCCGTTTAATGTAACCCTGCCTTCTTCAATAAACGTATCTGCCTGTCTTCTGGAACAAACGCCGGAATCGGCAATATATTTATTTAGACTTATACTTTCCAATAGAAATGGTTTAACAATTTAGTCCACCGCAAACACTCAACACCTGACCGGTGACGTATTGACCCATATCGCTTCCCAGAAAAACACAGGCATTGGCCACGTCGTCACCACTTCCCAGCTTTTTAAGCGGTATGCTGTCTGCATAGGCTTTTTTCTGGTCGTCTGTCAGTGCGTGCGTCATATCGGTTTCTATAAATCCGGGAGCAATTACATTGCATCGAATATTTCGGGAACCTACCTCTTTGGCAATTGATTTTGAAAACCCAATGATGCCTGCTTTGGAAGCAGCATAATTTGCCTGACCGGCATTGCCAAAAACACCAACAACAGAACCCATGTTTATAATAGATCCGGATCTGTTTTTCATCATGGGTTTTAATACGTGTTTGGTCAAATTAAAAACAGACTTAAGGTTTACTTCCATTACATCATCCCATTGTTCTTCACTCATTCTCAACATAAGGGTATCTTTCGTAATACCTGCATTGTTGACCAGAATATCAATTTTTCCAAACTCCTCAACAATGAGATTGATCAGGTTTTCAGATTCTGTATATTTTGAAGCATCCGATTTGACAGCTTTTACCTTTACTCCGTATTCTTCAGCGACTTCGCGCGCAAGGTTTTCCGCTTTTTCAACTGAAGAAAGATAGGTAAAAACAACATTTGCTCCATTGGCGGCAAACTTTCGGACGATGGATTCTCCTATACCTCTGGATCCTCCGGTGACGAGAGCAACTTTTCCTTGTAACATCTTCTTTTTTTTGCTGCAAAAGTAATGTAAATTCCAGTTTTAAAGGAAAAATATTTGTAATCAGGTCACTTCATTGAATTTACAACCGAAAATAAAATGGAATTGCTTGATTCCATTTCCGAAAGACATTGTACCAAATCCGACGGTGTGTATAACAAATTGCACAAATTTTCCATAATATAAATGTGGCTCCACAATTCAGTTTGAAACCGAACTTTTTAAAACTCGACTTTCCGGCCAAAAACCAGCGATAGAGAGTAAAGAATCGGAATAGCGAAATAAGCCTTCTTGGGTACAATGGTAAATTTAACTTCAGAATAAAAACTAACTTAGGAAAAAGGTAGAATCTGGCAAATGGAGCGTAAATGGAGATTCGGGAACGAGCGGTGCTTGCAATCGCCTTTTTTGGCCTTGATTTTTTTTTTGTTTCTTTTATTTTTATCAAGAAAAAAAAGAAAAAAAATATCTCACTATGTCAATTTTCTTCCTTTAAGGCCAAGTATAGGACAATTTCAAAAGTAAATTATGCAATTTGTTATACACACAAACCAACGCTTATTTGACACAAAGTAGTTTATCTTATTTACCTTTGTATTTTTCGAAAATAACTGGTTCACTATATGTCAGACAACAAACATTCCCTTGAATTAAAATACGAAACAGCTTTCACCAAACTAAACAAAGCACAAAAACAAGCTGTCATGTCAACTGAAGGCCCCGTCATGACCATTGCCGGTCCGGGTACCGGAAAAACACAATTGCTGGCCATGCGTGTCGGCCATATTCTTAAATCCACGGATGTCTTCCCTCATAACATCCTTTGTCTTACCTACACCGATGCGGCTGCGGTGGAAATGAGAAACCGACTTCTGCAATTTATCGGTCCCGATGCCTATCAGGTGAATATTTTTACCTTTCATGGTTTTTGCAACCAGGTAATCATGGAGAATATAGGAGAATTCGGGGAATTCCGAGATTTGCAGCAAATTTCAGACCTTGAAGAAATTGAAATCTTAAGGGAATTGATTGACAATTTCCCCAAGGATCATCCCCTCAAAAGGTTTAAACAGGATGTATATTATGAGGTGCCCAAATTAAAAAACCTGTTCAACACCATGAAACAGGAAGACTGGTCTTATGATACAATTTCTTTTGCTTATGAAGTCTTTAAAGCATCCATCACTGATCCGGAAAATCCCCATGAAGACTATGTATATAAAAAAAACGGATCCGCGAATGGTCAAAGTTATAAAAAGGGAGATTTAAAAGTGAGAACGATTGAAGACGATTTAAAAAAGTATCAGGTTGTCGTCCACGCCGCCAAAGAATTTGAAAATTATAAAAATCTTTTAAAAAAACATGAACGGTATGATTATCACGATATGATTCTTTGGGTTATTAAAAAGTTTCAGGAAAAGGACAACCTGCTGGCAAAATACCAAGAAAAATATCAATATGTCATGGTTGATGAATATCAGGATACCAATGGTGCCCAGAATGCGTTACTCTTCCAGTTGGTATCCTACTGGGAAAAACCAAATATTTTTATTGTTGGCGATGATGACCAAAGTATTTATCGCTTTCAAGGCGCCAATATGAGTAGTATAGAAGATTTTGCGGTCAAATTTTCACCAGAAATTGTTGTATTGGAAGAAAACTACAGATCGGTGCAAACCATACTGGACCTGTCAAAAAATTTGATTCAGAATAATAACGTCCGGCTTATCAACCGTTTTGAAGGTTTAACCAAAAATCTTATTGCCAGTCATCCGGAAAAAAATCATCTGGATATAAAACCTGAAGTGCTTAAATTCGAAAATATTACCCATGAAGAAATAGGTATTATCCGGAAAATTAAAGAATTATCCGCTTCAGGTGTACCTTATCATCAGATAGCGGTACTTTATCCGATGCATAAAATCGGAGAAAACCTGATAGAATATTTTAATAAAGAAAAAATTCCGCTTCAGGTAAAAAGAAGTGTCGATGTCCTTGCCCAACCATTGGTGATTAAAGTGATCACCATCCTGCATTATTTGTTTGAAGAAATGAAAGAAACCCACAGTGGTGACTACCTCATTTTCTCTATTCTCCATTTTGATTTTTTCTATGTAAGCCCACTGGATATCGGCAAAGTAGCCGTTCATTGCAGAAATAATTTTAGTCTGGATGAGGAAGAAAAACCATCTGAATCAAAAACAGTGTATCCGAAATGGAGAGACGTTCTCAACGATAAACAACTTTTGCAAAAATTGGGAATAACGGACGTAGAAAAAATAAATGGTGTTTACAATCTTCTCGAATCCTGGATTACTGATTTTACCAATGTTACCATACAAACCCTGATTCAGAAAATATTGACAGAAAGTGGTATTCTGGGCCATGTCTTAAAAGGAAAGGACCAAAGTTTTGAACTTCAGCTGTTAAATACCTTTTTTGATCTGGTAAAAGAGGAGTCTTCAAAAAATGAAAGATTTGGCGTCAGAGAATTATTGGATATTATCAAAAAAATGCAACAAAATGGTTTAAGACTTTCCATCAACAAAATAATTTCTGACAAAAACGGTGTCAACTTTATGACGACACACGGCGCCAAAGGACTTGAATTTGAACATGTATTTATCATGCGAAATAACCAGACGGCATGGGAGAAAAAAAGAAGAAACAGCCATCAGTATTCCTTTCCGCCCACCATCTTTTCCGATTCCAAAGTTGTGGAAACCGAAGACTTGAGAAGATTGTTTTATGTGGCTTTGACAAGGGCAAAATCCAATCTGTATTTGTCTTATATCGTCAGAGATGATAAAAATAAAGAAGAAATGCCTACCCAGTTTCTTTCCGAAATCATCCCTGATATTTCTGACATCAAAACTTTGGAAATCGGAGATCAAGATGTTATTGCTTATAAAACAGTGTTGTTTTTATTCGCCCCGGAAATAAAAGAACTCATCTCAAAAGAAGAGATCGACAAGATTCTTGAAAATTTCAGCATCAGTGCTACCAGTTTAAATAAATATCTGGACTGTCCTTTAACTTTCTACTTTGAAAAAATACTCAAAATACCCATGGGAAGAAATGCCACCATGGGCTATGGAAATGCCATACATTACGCTCTGGAGTTGTTTTTCAGGGATATAGAATTGTCCACACCAAGATCCTATGGCAGTGTTGAAAAATTGATTTCCCTTTTTGACAAAGGCTTAAAAAAATATCATTCACATTTTACAAAATCAGAGTTTGAACGATATACCTATCTGGGTAGAGAAGTATTGACTCAGTATTTTGAAAAATATTCAGATTCCTGGTTGAAACCTAAAAAATATGAGATTGAATACACTATAAAAAATGTCCACCACAAAGGAGTACCTATCTCCGGAAAACTGGATAAGATCAGCATCTTGGATGGATCCATATTGGTGACCGATTATAAAACCGGAAAGTTTAATACAGAAAAACTAAGACCTTACAACCCGGAAAAAGAAAATCCGGTAGGGGATTACTGGAGGCAGTTGGTGTTTTACAGCCTGTTGATTGATGCCGACAAAAGAAATAATTGGAAACTGGAAAAAGCCGTCATGGACTTTGTTGAAAAAAACAAAGCTAATGAATATGATTACAAAGAAGTCTCCATAAGCCCTCAGGCCAAGGAGTATGTGTCGCAGGAATTAATCACGGCGTACACCCAAATCAAAAATCACGAATTTACCAAAGGATGTGGAAAAGAGGAATGTTCCTGGTGCAATTTTATAACCAAAAATGCGCCGTTGAAACTTACTTTTTCAGAGGATGATGAATAGATAAAAGTAAAAAAAAATGATATGAAAATATTTTGTATCGGGCGTAATTATGCAGAACATGCCGCGGAACTTAACAACCCACTACCCCAAAATCCTATTGTTTTTATGAAGCCGCCCACAGCATTATTGCTGGACAATAAACCTTTTTATCACCCAACTTTCAGTAAGGAAATTCACTTCGAACTGGAAGTGGTTTTAAAAATTAAAAAGAACGGAAAACAGGTTTTACCGGAATTTGCAGATGATTATTACGATGAAATCGGACTTGGTATTGATTTTACCGCAAGAGATCTTCAGGACGAACTAAAACAAAAGGGACACCCCTGGGAAATTGCCAAGTCTTTTGATCATTCTGCCGTACTTTCTCCCTTTTTTCCTCTCAAAAACTTTGACAAAAACAATATTCCTTTTGTACTTAAAGTCAACGGTCAGGTGAGGCAGGACGGAAACACCAAAAATATGATTTTCCCTTTTAATGATCTGATTTGTTATGTCTCAAAGTATTTTACCTTGCAAAAAGGAGACCTCATATATACCGGAACCCCTGCCGGTGTTGGCAAAATCGAAATCGGTGATCATCTTGAAGGATTTCTTGGAGATCAAAAAATCCTGGAATGCCGTATAAAATAATATTGCCACTATGAATTTGTTTACCGGAGTACCACAAATCAAAAGTCAAGTTTCTATAGGTTACGAAGACAACATTTTGCTCTTGGGTTCGTGTTTTTCAGTGGTTTTGGGAAAATGGCTTGATGAAAGAAAATTTAATGTAATCTATAATCCTTTTGGAACGGTGTACAATCCTGTAAGCATTTCAAAATTACTTGATTGTGCTTTGAAAAATCAAAAACCTGGCAGAGAAGAAGTCTTGGAACAAAACGGGGTATTTTACCATTTTGATTTTCATAGCGACGTTTCAGCATTAAACCCCGAGGAGGTGCTTTTGAATATTGAAAACAGGGTGTCTTCGGCATTTTCTTTTTTGCAAAAAACCACTTTTTTATGTATTACCCTTGGTACATCCATTGTTTACAGAAGAAAAGACAATAATGAAGTTGTAGCCAACTGCCATAAGGTTCCCGCAACATATTTTGACAAAAACTTTCTTACCATTGAAGAAATGGTTTCCTCCTTGTCTGACATAATTACAAAACTCAGGGAAAAATTACCACAGCTAACCATACTTTTTACTGTCAGCCCTGTTCGCCATATTAAGGACGGATTGATCGAAAATAACCGCTCCAAATCGAGGCTGATCGAAGTAGCGCATATCATGACGGAAAAGTTTACAAACATTATTTATTTTCCTTCCTATGAAATTGTGACGGATCAGTTGAGAGATTACAGATTTTATGAAAAAGATCTTATTCATCCCAATGAAATGGCACACCAGGAAATTACGGATTATTTTTCCAATACTTTCCTTTCGGAAAATACAAAATCGACAGTACAAAAAACGGAGAAAATACGATCTGCGTATCATCACCGACCGCAGTTTGAAACCCATATTGATTACAAAAGGATGTGCACAGCACAACTTGAGCAAATTAAGAATCTTCAAATTGAAAATCCTTCTATGGATTTCAAAAAAGAAATGGAATATTTCTCAAAATATATATAACGACTCCGTGAATTACTCACTTAAATCATCGAACATTCCTTTTTTGTTTTGCTTTTTGGTAGACAAACCAAAACTGTAGCGAACAGACATTCCCACTCTTTGATTGTCATTGTATCTTTCTCCTTCAAAAACTATCCCGGCCTGGTCAAGCAAAAATTTATTTTCCATGGTTCTCAAAACATCTCTTACAAAAACGGTGATATTCAATTTGTTGTCCAAAAAAGTCTGATTTATTGTGAAATTGAGTTGACCGAAATTTTTTAATTCGGTCAGATTTTGTTGTCCGTTCACAAGTAGAAAACCATTCATCATAATTCTTGTATTTTTAGTCAGTTTAAGAGAATGAAATGTAAAAAACCTCCAGCTTCCCCTGCTGAACGAAACCGGTAATCCATTATAAAGACCTTCATAGACTGTATGATTATACTGACTACCGACGACAAAAAAATATTTACCTCCGGGAGGGATGGCGCCTACGAGCCTGAAATATGTCTCTTTACTTTTACCTATATTATCGTAAGTATTTAATGTCAATGCTTCATTTTCAGGGTCCCGGTAAAGTACATTGGAAATAATTCCTTTTGTATTGTTTCTGCCAATGGCAAAAATGGGATTTTCATCAAAACTGATGTTAAATTCGTAATTGTCGGTAAACTGCGGTGTCAAGGCCGGATTACCTGAAGAATAATTGAATGGGTCAAGAATACGGATTCCGGGATTCAGATTCTGGTAAGAAGGTCTGTTTAATGATTTTCTGTATATCAAAAACCCTTTCAAAGGATATCCTGCAATTTTTATTATATCGCGGCTTATAAACATGTAAGGGAACCAATCAAATCTCTGAATGGTAAAGGATGTGTCTCCGGGAACCGTTTGATTTCCTTTCATATTGGTATTTTCCATTCTTACCCCTGATTTGACAGTTATGCCCCAAAATACATCTTTTGATAATTGAAGATAGCCCGCGTTTATATTGTCCCTGTATGAATAACTGTTATTGCGTGATGAATCTGAAATCGTATTGCCATTATATTTCAGAAAATAATTGACTTTGCTGTCAAATTGTTGTAAATCGGATTTAATACCAGTTTCAAGTTTGCCTATTTTTTTCCAGACTTTGGTAACATCAACCTGAAGTTCAAAAAAATTTCTGTTATTGTTAAAATCGCCATTTCCTGAAATTTTTTCTGATACGGGAATTGAAAAATTATAAATATAATCCTGTTTTCCTCTGAAAAATGACTGCCCGATGTTCAATTTAGCGTCAATATCAGAGCCTACTGTATCCAGTTTTTTTATAAGTCCGAAGTCGTGTCGGTGAGAGTAAAAAGGATTGTCATTTTTTATCACATTTTCAACAAAAAATTCAGGAATGGCTTCACGTATGGTTTCATTATTCTGTTTTGAGAGACTGTTGTTGTTATTTGCAGAAAATGTCCCGAAATATGAAAATGTCAGATTGTTTTTCCATTCGGCGTCATAGCCTAAACTCAATGATCCGTAGTGATTATTTCTGGTAGTATTTACATTTTGGGTTAACAATGAAATATCATCGATTCTTCTGAATGAATTTAACTCTTCAAAAGCTCCGTCTTTGTTGTAATTTGCCTGAACACTGTACCCGCTTTTACTTCCCGTATCATTTAATACAAAACCTGTAAACAGATTACCCTCTTTACCCTGATTGAAACCGGCATTTACACTACCATACCTTCCCAGTTTAATACCTTTTTTCAAAACAATATTGATGATGCCTCCTGTGGATGAAGCATTAAATTTTGAAGACGGACTCCGGATAATTTCTATTTGTTTAATATTGCCGGGAGGTAAACTCCTTAAAATATTAATTAAATCCTGTGACCCAAGGCGCTGTTCTCTGCCATTAATAAATATGGTTGCCGGAGAGGCATTGTTAAGGAAAATTCCGTTATCCGGGTCAACTATCAGTCCGGGGGTCGCTTCCAAAACTTCCAAAGTATTGGTAGAAAAAGCTACCAAAGGTTCCGGATCAACTATCATTTTGTCGCCGTCTTGCCGCAAAAGTGGCCTTTTTCCAACAATTTTTACTTCTTCAATTAAATTCATTGCTTCACTCAATTGAAACGAAAAATTGTTTTGACCGCTTTTAATATCTATGGAATCAGTAAATGATTCATATCCCAGATATGTGATGGTGACAAAATATAATCCGCTGGATATTTCATTTATTTTAGCCTTGCCGTCGTAATCTGTAAAATAATAAGATACTATTGAATCTCCGACAGGTTTGACAGCTATTTCAGCAGCAGCCAATACATTTTTTTTACCATCTTCAACTTTTATTTCAACCTGCTGACTATAAGATTTAATGCCAAAAATCACAGAAAAAAAGAAAAAAAACAAATGCGGAAAAAATTTTAAAATCATATTTGTAAACTGATTTCAGATATAAAAAGGCTAAATTTCATGATTACTGATTGAATTTTTTTATTTGTTTAAAATTTTAGTTTTTGTTTAACACGGACACTTGACCAATATTATTGTTGAACAGCTTTTTGCATAAAATTAAATTCATCTTTTCTTTAGATTTTATATAAATAATACTTTAAGTAAGATTTCACATTATTTTTAAAGCATTAAAAAAGAATAAATTTTTAAAAAGTAATAAATTTACCTCCTGATTGTAATATTTTTTAACAGTTTTTGTATTTATACCTAATATATGTTACCTACCGACTACCACAACCCTGAATATTTTCACAAAGTTGTCGACTGTCAATACGCATGTCCGGCACATACTCCGGTACCTGAATACATTCGCCTGATTGCTGCCGGCAAATATACAGAAGCGTATATGATAAATTGGGAATCAAATGTTTTCCGGGCGTATTGGGAAGAACATGTGACCGTCCATGCGAACCGGCATGTCGCAGAGGCAGAGTAGAAGAAGAGCCGGTAGCTATTTGCCGCTTAAAACGGGTTGCCGCTGACTTTAAAGATGATATTACACATTTACTACCTGATATTCCCAAAATTAAAAACGGGAAAAAAATTGCGCTCATAGGAGGCGGACCAGCTTCTTTGACAGTTGCTCGCGATCTGGCTCCTTTGGGCTATGAAATTCATTTGTATGACAATCATAACAAAGGTGGCGGAATGATGAGAAGCCAGATACCTGCTTTCAGGCTTCCGGCTGAAGTACTCGATCAGGAAGTTAATTATGTACTTGACATGGATATCGTCACCCATTTTAATACATACGTTAAGAGTCTTGCCTCGGTACTTGACCAGGGTTATGATGCCGTTTTTGTCGGCACAGGCGCTCCTAAGGGTAAAAATCTTGAAATTCCGGGCAGAAACGAAGGAGGTTCAAATATTCATATTGGCATAGAATGGCTCGCCAGTGTGGCTTTTGAACACACAAGTTCCATTGGAAAAAGAGTTATTGTTCTGGGTGGGGGTAATACCGCTATGGATTGTTGCCGGACTTCAAGACGTTTGGGGGGAGAAGATGTAAAAGTAGTTGTCCGAAGCCCTTTTTCAGAAATGAAAGCATCTCCATGGGAAAAAGAAGATGCTATGCATGAGGATATTCCTATTCTGGATAATCACGTACCCAAATCATTTGTAGTTGAAAATGGCCGCCTGCAGGGTATGATGTTTGAAAAAGTACAGGCTGTGTATAAAGACGGAAAACGAAAGTTGGTACCTACAGGTGAAGCAGAGGTTTTTATTCCCGCAGACGATGTGATTATCGCTGTTGGTCAGGAAAATAAATTTGAATGGATTGAAAGAGATCTGGGAGTAGAGTTCGACAAATGGGATATGCCTGTTATTAATTCAACTTCTTTTGCCAGTACACGTCCCGGTGTGTTTTTTGGAGGGGATGCAGCATTAGGTCCTAAAAATGTCATTACGGCAGTAGCTCAGGGTCATCAGGCAGCTGTTTCCATAGATTTGTATTGTAATGGTCAGGATGTCAATGACAGACCTGCACCGAATGTTAAATTGTTCAGTACAAAAATGGGGATTCATGAGTGGTCATATGACAACGATGTTACTGTGGATCAGAGATACATTGTCCCTCAGGCAGATAAATCTATTACATTAAGGGACCGCAAAAAAGAAGTTGAGCTGGGATTTGATTTGAAAACAGCCTTTAAAGAAGCTCAACGTTGCCTTAATTGTGATGTTCAGACTGTCTTTACGGAAATTAATTGTATTGAATGTGATGCCTGCATGGACATTTGCCCCACCAATTGTATTACTTTCACTCAAAACGAAGATGATGAAAATGATTTGAGAATGAAACTTTTGGTTCCGGCTATTAATAATACGCAGGATATTCTGGTGTCAGATTCCCTTAAAACAGGCAGAGTAATGGTGAAAGATGAGGATATGTGCCTTCACTGTGGTTTGTGTGCCGAAAGATGCCCGACTTCAGCCTGGGATATGAAACAATTTACCTATAATACGGCAAAGGCCGGTTCATTATCCTTTGTATAATTACCATTAAAACAATACTTTACATTTAAAAACAATGAATTTATTATAAAATATTTTCATTATTAAAAGATATAAAAAAACAAATTTAATACATGCACGGAGTAAATGATTTTGTTGTAAAATTTGCCAATGTTAATGGTACAGGTTCAGCCAGTGCCAATTTTTTATTTGCAAAAGCTATATTCAGAATGGGTGTGCCCGTTTCTGCAAAAAATATTTTCCCTTCCAATATTCAAGGGTTACCAACCTGGTACGAAGTCAGGGTAAGTGAAAAAGGTTACCTCGGAAGAAAAGAAGGAATTGACCTTATGGTTTCTGTCAATCCGCAAAGTTTTAAATCGGACATAGCTTCCGTTAAATCAGGGGGATATTTTCTTTATGACAGTACTAAAAAACTTCATGAAGAATTTCTGCGGGAAGATATTCATTTTATTGGCATTCCTTTAATGGAATTATGTAATGAAGCTTTCACTGACCCCAGGCAAAAACAATTATTCAAGAACATAGTCTATGTGGGAGCTCTGGCAAAGCTATTAAACCTTGATTTAACTACCATTGAAGGTCTTTTTGCTGAGCAATTCAAAGGAAAGGAAAAATTAATAATTCCTAATATGAAAGCACTCAAATTGGGAAGTGATTATGTTGAGTCTCATTTTTCATACCCTTTGGAATTTTACGTGGAAAAAAGAGATTTAACCAAAAATAAAATCATGATTGACGGCAATGCTGCTGCTGCTTTGGGTGCAGTGTATGGCGGTGCTACAGTCGTGTCCTGGTATCCTATAACTCCTTCAACTTCGTTGGTGAGTTCTTTTGAAAAGTACGCACAAAAAATGCGCTTAGACCCAGTCACAGGGAAAAACAATTATTCTGTAGTTCAGGCAGAAGATGAACTGGCAGCCATTGGAATGGCTATAGGTGCCAACTGGAATGGCGCACGGTCATTTACGGCAACAAGCGGCGCAGGTATCTCTCTCATGAATGAATTTCTGGGGCTTGCTTTTTATTCGGAAATTCCTTTGGTACTGGTAGATGTACAAAGAGGTGGTCCTTCTACAGGTATGCCTACAAGAACGCAGCAATCAGACTTAACCACCTGTGCATATGCTTCTCATGGCGATACTAAACACGTCATGTTATTCCCCTCTACCCCGAATGAGTGTTTTCATATGATGGCGGATGCTTTCGATTATACGGAAATGTTACAAACACCGGTCATTGTGATGTCCGATCTTGATTTGGGTATGAATGATCATGTAACGGATCCTTTTATATGGGATGACAACCGGAAATTTAAAAGAGGAAAAGTATTATCCAGCGAACAGCTCAATACCATGACAAACTGGGGAAGATATCTTGATGTGGATGGAGACGGGGTTCCATATCGGACTATTCCGGGAACACATCCGACCAAGGGTTCATATTTTACAAGGGGATCATCTCATGATGAATATGCGCGATATTCTGAAGATTCTGATACCTATAAAAGAATTGTTGACAGGATTGCTGTTAAATTTGAAACCGCAAAAAAAATTATTCCAGGACCAGAATTATTTCAAACTTCCGACACTTCAGACAAAGCACTTTTGTTTTTTGGAACCACAACGGATTCCGCTTTGGAAGCTATAGATACTTTGAGAAATGACGGTTTTTCAATAGACGGCATCAGAATAAAATCTTTCCCTTTTTCATCTGAAGTAGATCATTTTATACAATCCCACAAAGAGGTTTACGTGGTGGAACAAAATAAATTCGGTCAGATGAGGTCATTGCTTATTAATGAATTAAATATTGATCCGCATAAATTGATTTCTGTTGTCCATTATGATGGTACTCCAATTACAGCAGAAAGTATTATTTCTCAGGTGCACAAACATGTTTTTTTACCCACAAATTAGAATCATACATCATGTCATTTAACAAACCCAAGTTTGCTCATCCGCGATTGCCAAAAAACGAGGCAGGTTATACAAGAAAATATTATGAAGGTTCGCTATCGACACTTTGTGCCGGCTGTGGTCATGATTCCATTAGTGCTGCCATCGTAGATGCCTGTTTTGAAATGAATATTGAACCCCACAAAGTTGCCAAACTTTCCGGTATTGGCTGTTCATCAAAAACACCCGCATACTATTTAAGTAATTCTCATGGATTCAATTCCGTCCACGGAAGAATGCCTTCTGTAACCACAGGCGCAAACCTTGCCAACAGGTCATTAACTTATCTCGGGGTTTCGGGTGACGGTGATACGGCTTCCATTGGGATGGGACAGTTTATTCATGCAGTAAGGAGAAATCTGAACATGACCTATATTGTCATGAACAATGGTTGTTACGGTCTCACCAAAGGTCAGGATTCTGCTACAGCGGATTATGGTTCTGTATCCAAATCAGGTCATATGAATACCTTTGAAGGTATAGATCTTTGTGCTCTTGCCATCCAGCTGGGTGCAACCTATGTGGCTCAAAGTTTCAGTGGAGACAAACATCAGCTGATTCCACTTATCAAAGGTGCATTGGCACATTCAGGTTTTTCTTTTATTAATGTGGTTTCCCCTTGTGTGACTTTTAATAATAACCAGGGTTCGACGAAATCCTACGACTACGTTCGTGAGCACAATGAAGCCGTTTCTTCTCTTGATTTTGTACCTGTAAAAGAAGAGATTTCGGCATCATACGAACATTCTGTAGTGACTCCGATTGAAATGCATGACGGTTCAGTAATGCAATTTCACAAATTATCTCCAAAATGGAATCCGGAGGACAAATTATCTGTATTATCAGCCTTAATAACAGCAAAGGACAAATTTGAAATTTTAACCGGGTTGTTATACTTTGATAAAGAAAGTAAGGAATTACATGAGATGCTGAATACAACAGACACACCTCTCAATCAACTTACAGAAAAAGAGTTGAACCCGGGAAATGAAATTCTCAGTAAAATTAATGCCAGCCATAGATAATTAAAATTATAAATGATGCTGGTAAAGGAAAACTCTTCCTTTCTGAACGAACTGGTGAAGATCAAAACCTCAGAAATTAAAATCTCTGAACTGGATCTGGCATTATATTCCACAGATGCCTCTCTTTATCAGTTAAAACCGGTAGCCGTTGCTATTCCTTCTTCACAGGAGGATTTGATAACTATTGTTTCTTTGGCCCATCAATATAAGATTCCTATACTTCCCAGAGGAAGTGCAACCAGTCTTGCAGGTCAAACCACGAATGAAGCTTTGGTCATCGATTTTACAAAATATTTTAATAAAATAATAAAAATAAACCCCGACAATAAGGAAGCAATAGTACAACCCGGAGTAATCAGAGATCAGCTGAATGCTGAAATAGTAAAATATGGCCTTCATTTTGCTCCCGACCCGGCCACAACGAGCAGAGCCACCATCGGAGGGATGATTGCCAATAATTCTTCAGGCACAAGGAGTATACAATATGGAAAAACCATTGACCATATAAAAGCCTTGAAGATATTACTGGCTGATGGCACCATACTAAACCTCAGTCAAAAAAATCCGGAAGAATGGGAAAAATTGTCTTCCCAAAATACAAAAGAAGGATTTATATATAAGCAGTTTCGGGAGATAATTTTTAATCATACTGAAGCTATAGAAAAAGCTTACCCAAAAGTATTGAGGCGGGTCCAGGGATATCCCCTTGATGAATTTGTAAACCGCGAAAACTGGAATCTTGCCAAACTTTTTTCCGGATCGGAGGGAAGTCTGGGCATCATACTGGAAGCTACCATCAATCTGGAACCTATACCAAAACACAGAGCAGCGATAACACTGCATTACGATGATCGTCTGAAAGCCATCAGGGAAGTTAAAGAAATGATTGCTTTTGATCCTGCAGCCATAGAAATGCTGGATTACAACGTTTTCGAAAAAAGCGTAAAAAACAACATGACCAGGGAGTTGCATCACAGGTTAATAACCGGAGAACCAAAAGCAACTTTGTCCGTCGAATTTTTCACCCTCACCCAGGAAGAACTTGAAAACAAAATTCAATCTTTTGTGGATTGGATTTCAAAACAAAGTTCTGCCTATGCTTTTCCTGTATTAAGAACGGCAAGGGAGCTCGAAGATTCCTGGTCATTGCGCAAAAACGGACTGGGTTTAATTATGGGAGATCCGGAGGGAAGAAAACCTATTCCTTTTATTGAGGATATGGCCATTCCTTTGGAGCATCTGGCAGAATACATAGAAAACATTCTCAATCTTTGTCAGAAAAAGGGTGTGGAAACCATTTTATACGCTCACGCCAGTGTCGGAGTGTTGCATGTTCGGCCTGCTCTTGATATGACCAGACAGGAAGATATAGACCTTATGAAGGAAATTTCTGACGAAGTGTTTTTACTGGTCAAAAAGTATAAAGGTTCGTGGTCCGGAGAACACGGAGACGGCAGAAACCGTGGTCACAGGTTAAGGGATTATTTCGGAGAAGAAGTTTATCAATGCCTGAAAGATGTTAAAAATATTTTTGATCCCGCCCATATCATGAATCCGGGAATCATTATTGATGTACCTCCGATGGACAAAAACCTGCGTTACGGTCCGGGTTACAAAGATAAAAAAAACAATTTTGTCTACCATTACCGCCATGATCATTCATTTGAAGCCCTTGTGCATAATTGTTCCGGTGTGGGTGCATGCAGGAATAAAACGGGTGGCACCATGTGCCCGAGTTTTAAAGCAACGGAAAATGAAGAAGACAGTACACGTGGAAGAGCCAATGCCTTGAGAATGGCAATTTCAGGACAAATGGGATTTGAGTCACTCACAGATGATAAAGTTCTTGAAGTCCTTGACCTTTGTCTTTCCTGTAAAGCATGTAAATCAGAATGTCCTTCCAATGTTGACATGGCCAAACTAAAAAGTGAAGTGCTTCAGAAAAAATACGATTCCGGAAATATTACTTTACGGGAAAAGGCCATTTATTACAATACTATAATAGTTCCCAAATTGTCCGGTTGGAAAGCACCAATTATTAATTTTATACAATCAACAACCCTTTTTAAGGTTATTGCTGAAAAAATATTAAAAACGGATAGGCGGAGAACTTTACCCACTTATGCGGCAGAACCATTAGATGTTTGGTTCCAAAAAAATTATATTCCCGGGGAATATAAACCAAAGGTGGTTTTGTTCGCAGATACCTATATCAACTATCACGAACCTCAAATAGGAAAAGCCGCCGTAAAATTGCTTAATGCTTGCGGTTTTGAAGTTGTTTTGGCCTCTGTAGGTTGTTGTCACCGACCAGCCATCTCAAACGGATTTTTGAAGGAAGCCAAAATATCTGGGACAAGGGTAGCAGAACAATTAATTCCTTATATTAAACAAGGATTAAAAATTGTAGTGTGTGAACCTTCCTGTACCACAGCCCTCATTGACGACTTGCCTGACCTGATAGATGATTTGCATTTGGCAAATGCATTAAAAAATAATGTAAAAGCTATCGATGTGTTTTTATCCGAAGCTTTAATGGCAGGTGAAATAAAAGGCAAATTTGTTTCCAGATCTAAAAATATTTTATTGCATGGTCATTGCCATCAAAAGGCATCTTTCGGAACGTCCGGAATGAAAAAAATATATTCTTCCACGGATAATACCGTTTGTATTGAACCGGATTCGGGATGTTGTGGTATGGCGGGCTCTTTTGGTTATGAAGCGGAACATTACAATGTCTCGAAAAAGATAGCAGAATCCATTTTAATACCTACTATAAATGGAACTTCTCCGGAAACACTGATTGTAGCCAACGGATTCAGTTGTCGTCATCAAATTGTAGATTTTTCAGGTCGAAAAGCTGTTCACTGGGTTGAAAGTGTAGAATTTTATCCGTAGTATTTGGTTATTTTTTTTGGGCAAATAACAAAATATCTTCTCCGCTATATAATTCCAAAAATCTGTACACATCCGTATCAGCGTGATGTATTCGGTAATATTGAGTGACTCTTTCAAAAAGATCTATAAAATCTGTATCCTCCTTTGTAACTATGGGTTTATTATAAATGGTGAATTCTGTAATATGAAAATCTCCGGAACTAACTTCTTTTCCTTTTTCCTCTGATTCTATATGAACCGTTCCTCCGCATTCGATTCTGTTGATTCTCCCTGTAAACTCATGGTTATTTTTTAATAAAAAATGATAAATGGCTGAATCATAATCAAAACCCGGGCATTCATAGCAGTGGAAAGATTGATAAATCTTAAAGGAGCGTACATATTTCCACTCTCCGTTTAATAAATTTTCATCCTTACTTTTATGACAAGAGGATGAAAATATCAAAACCAACATTACCCAAATGATTTTCATGAAAATTTCATTTATGAATTATAGACGAATACATGATTAGAAATGTTGGGTGACTGATAAAAATTTGCTGTAATAAACCAAATTTATTACAGCAAATATTTTTAACTAAGTAAAGGATAACAATATTTTATAAGAAAAATGCTCTGATATCAATTCCAAATTTTGTTTCATCTTTATCTTTAAGTACAAATTCAACATCAACCAATCCGAATTTATGGTTGGCTCTGTATGAAACTTTGGAAAAGACCGGATTGTCAGCCAGAGCTATGTGTTCCACTTTGGTGGTTTTTATCAAAAGAAATCCAAAATTATAATCGTCAATTCCGGTTTTTTCAGTGATTTTTCTAGACAATTCCTGACCTTTATTATTGGTTATTTTGTACTCAGCACCTACACCATTTTCATACTTAATCATAACCCATGGTTTTCCGTCAGTAAAATAATCCAGATAACCTTCAGATGTAATTTTTAATTTAAAATCAAATTCAACCTGTTGGTCCGGAGTAATTTTTAAATTGGGAACATTGTAATAACTTTGAACCTTTGGTAAATATTCCAAAGCTTTTAGTTTTAAATCATTTGGAAATGTTTTTAAATCCATTTTTGCATTGTAGGTCACTTCCCCATTGTTGTTTGAGACAACTTTCATTGTTGTGGAACCTAAATAAGTACCATTGTAATTTAAGTAAACATTTGAAACACTATCCACCTGAGTAAGCGGAATATTTGTATCACCCCCTAATTCGGTATTGGCATCTTCCTTCCCGCAGGAAAAAATCCACACCAATAATAAAAACGAAAATAATAAAATACGAGTTTTCATATTGTAATTTTTTAATTGTGATTAAATACAAATCAATTACAATACAAAATTAATGTGAAAGCACAAAAAAGAATATAATTGCCATCAATGGCTAATGTGATTGATGTCATAAACTGAAGTATGTCATTCAGACAATATTGCCTGAATATTGCTAAAAAAATTGAATTGTGTATTATAGTTTATTTAGAATAAAAAGTATTACATCATACCTTCCATTTCTTCCCTTCCCTGCTGTCTTTGCTGATCTCTGTCTGATTTTTTTCTGTTGAATCTGTAAGTAAATCCAAGCGTAAACTGTCTTTGATGCCATTGCATATTCGTGTATGAACTCATTACACCAGGGATGTTGGCTTCAAAAATTCTTCTTCTGCTGTTAAATACATCGCTGATGTTAAAGTTGATAGTCGCTTTATCTTTCATAACATCTACGCTGAAGGCCGTATTCAAAGCAGGTATTCCTATTGATTTTCCCTGCGCGGTAGTTTGAGGTGCATTGTAGGTAAAATTTAACTGCCAGTCTATCTTGTAAGGAAGTGTGTACTTGGAGTTTATTCTCGCTGTCCAGGTAACAGCTTTATTGTCAAGGTTGATGGTTTTGTTTGCACCTGAAATGTCTGTAAAGGAAAACTCTCCTTCCGATTCCAGGTGAAAAAGATTAAAATTGGCATTTATCCTCCACTTTTTAAAAGGGTTGTAATTAATGTTGGTTTCAAAACCAAATCTCTTTTCATCTCCAGCATTAACGGGTCCTGTAAAAATGACCGGTGTACCGTCATCCAAAACTATTCCTGATTCTCTTCGTACAAACTGAAATGCATTACTTGAAAGATTGTAATACGCCGAAGCACTGAATGTTACCAATTCCCATCTTTTCAAAATACCAAGATCAATGGCATGGGTAAGAACAGGATCCATATCCGGGTTTCCTCTGAATATATTATATATACTGCTGATTTCAGAAAATGGATTTAACTGTCTTCCTCTCGGCCGCTGTATTCGTCTGCTGTAGCTCAATGATAATCCAAGGTTTTCATCCAATTCATAGTTTAAGAAAGCGCTCGGGAAAAAATTGTTATACCGTTTGTTTTTTAATTCGTTTGAGGTAAGTTGGTTGACGTCAATATCCGAACCTTCCCATCTCAGACCCAGTAAATAATTAAATTTCTTAATCTTACTGCCAAATTGTGTATATAATGCATTTACCCTTTCTATATATTCAAAAACGTTGGTAAAATCACTTTGATTCAACCATTCGTTATCAATCAGTTTTTCATATCTGAAATCCCTTTCAGAATTTAAAAAACTACCTCTGTAACCTGCTTCGAATCTGGAATTTTTTTTAATAGGAAGTACATAGTCCAACTGATACATTTGATTGACCTGCTCAGTGATGATATCGTTTTTTTCGTTAACTACATCGACAATAGCAAATCTGTCATCATCAAGGCCTTTTGAAATGGAAACGTCAAAAGTCAGTTTATGATCTTCCTTTTTAAACTGATGTTTCAGATTGGAAGCAAATTCTATATTTTCTCTTTTTCCTGTACCGTCATTATACCTGAATAACGATGATTCATACGTTTTGACATTATTAAAATAATCGATCTGGGTAGTTGTAACCTCAGTTTGCGATGTATTTCTGTACATTGCCATATTTGTCCACGTTGTTTTGGGACCCACAAACCAGTCAAACCCTATATTACCGTTGTATCCTATGCTTTTTCGTTCATTAGTTCTGTTTTCAATGATATAGTTGCGTGTATCTCCGGTGGAACGATTAAAAAATTGTGATTCATTAAAAAAAGAACCCGGATTGGTATTGTTTCTGAAACCCTGAGAAGTAAAAAGATTGAATTTTTTTATTTTATAATTGATATTGGCTGTTGCAGTTTCTGTTTCGGGAAATCCTGCGGTAACAGTAAAAATCCCGTTCATACCAGATTCCCTTCCTTTTTTAAGAACAATATTAATAATTCCGCTGCTGCCCTCAGCATCATATCTCGCCGAGGGGTTGGTTATTACTTCTACCTTATCGAGTGATTCAGCCGGAATCATACGCAAGGCATCCACAATATTTATAGCATTGGATGGTCTTCCGTCAATCAGGATACGAACACTTTCATTTCCCCGAAGCGACACATTTCCTTCGGCATCCACAGCAACAGACGGCACATTATTGAGCACATCACTTGCAGAACCTCCTTTGACCATAAGATCCTGACCAAGGTTATATACCCTTTTGTCAAGTTTCATTTCTACCGCTGTTTTTTCAGCTCTTACCGTTAATTCATCCAGAAGCTGTTCGTTGGGTGACAATTCAAAAACCCCGAGATCACCTGAAGCTGTGATTTCTTTATTTTTTATTTCTACCCTTCCATAAGAAATATATTCAATGGTTACATTGTAAATTCCTTTGGGAATATCCATTTCAAAAACACCTTTATCGTTGGTGAGACTACCGGTCAATATTTCCGGCCTTCTTACATGTTGAAAAGTTATTGTAGCAAACTCCATGGGTAATCCGGAAGGTTTGTCTATTACTTTTCCTGTAATTTTCAGCTGGGGCGGTCGTTGATTGGGTTGTGCGTTGGTATATATAGAAAATATCAGGAAAAGTCCTAAAACGAAATATTTCATTATAATTGCTGTTGTACTAGAAGTGAACAACCTTCAATTTGGTATTGTTTACAAGAAATATCCTAAATATTGTTAATGCTTTCCTTTTTTGCTTTTTGAAATAAACCATCCTTTTCTTTCTTAAAAAATTTGTTAATACTTCTCTAAACCATTTATGAATATCATTTTAATCCCTATATTGTATTCACATTCAAAAATAAACAAATATTGTATGCTGGTAAATAATACAATCATTTCAGGAGTGGGAGTTATGTTCCCTTAATAAGAAAAAAAACAGTGAATTTCTTAATCATGTTTTTTTAACGATAACGGTACTCCAATACAGGATAATAATGAAAATATTATTGAAAAATTTTCGCCATCAAAAGGAGATATGCGGGACCTGAATTTAAAGCTTCAGATTTGGGATATTTTGCGGCAGAAAAAGCCATACAAAATGCAGGTATAGACAGAGAAACCATTGATTATATTATTTTGGCGCATAATTTTGGTGATGTTAAATCAGCCGCCATTCAAAGCGATATTATGCCTAGTCTTGCTTCCCGGGTAAAACACAGACTAGGAATTAAAAACCCTGATTGTGTAAGTTATGACATTCTTTTTGGTTGTCCCGGATGGATTGAAGGGGTTATTCAGGGACATGCATTTATAAAGGCCGGTTTTGCAAGAAAGTACTTGTCATCGGTACGGAAACCCTTTCGAGAGTTCTCGACCCCCACGATAGAGATTCCATGATTTATTCTGACGGGGCAGGTGCCTGTGTACTTGAATCCAGAGAAGAATATGTAAAAAGAGGAATTTTGAGTCATGCTACCCGTTCTGATACTATTAATGAGGTTGATTATTTGTACTTTGGCAACTCTTATGATAAGGAAGAAGACCCGGATGTCCGCTATATTAAGATGTATGGCAGGAAAATTTATGAATACGCCTTAAAAAATGTTCCGGTAGCCATGAAATATGCACTCGACAGTTCGGCCGTTGATATCAATAATCTCAAAAAAGTATTTATACACCAGGCCAATGAAAAAATGGATGAAGCCATTATTCAAAGATTCTATAAACTCCACGGTATGACAACCCCTGATTTGATAATGCCGATGAGTATACATTTTCTGGGTAACAGTTCTGTAGCAACTGTCCCAACATTATACGACAAAGTACTCAAAGGAGAAATTCCGGACCAGAAACTGAATGAAGGCGATGTCATCATGATGGCTTCGGTCGGAGCAGGTATGAATATTAATGCATTGATATATAAGATGTAAACCCGGAGATTAAATAATTCTATTCCATCTTATAAATTGGGTTATTCCCTTATTCGGTTTTAGGAAACACGATATACAATTCTTTCCGACAATGTAGTTTTGAACATCTTTCCACATTAATTACCTCTTAAATTTGTCAATTTTTTTATTTCTACCTGCCCGGGTAGTTGAAAATATAATAATTATATTTTACTTTTGTCTCAAACTCCAAAACAATGCGAAATATAATTCTATTTTTTGTTATTTTATTGTGTTCCCGCTCCTATTCACAAATTAAATATGGTAAGAACCTTGTCATGACCAGTTCAGAAGGAGTTGAGAGAGAATACGTAGTACATGTTCCGATGACGTATGATGGTTCCCAGCCAGTTCCTTTGATTTTTATGCTTCACGGTACCAGTGGCAGCGGACCTGAGTTTTATGAAAATATAGGCTGGAAAGAACTGAGTGAAACAGAAAACTTCATCGTTGTGTATCCTTCTTCACTCAGGTATAAAATCATAGATGAAGAAGGACCAAAGGTTACTACTAAGTGGAATACTCCACCGGATGCCAACTTTGTATTACAACCCGGTGAAGTGGGCAAAGATGATATAAAGTTTTTAAGAAAAGTAATTGATGAAATTACTGAAAAATACAATATTGATAACAGACGGATATACCTGAATGGTTTTTCCAACGGCGGAAATATGGCGGCTAAATGTGCCATAGAGATGGGTAATGTGCTGGCAGCTGTTTGTCAGAATGCTTCTTCCTTCAGTTTGGATACACACTATGTCATTAAAAGAAAATTGCCGGTTTTATATCAAACAGGTGACAAAGATTATGGTCCCGGAAATCAGGGTCCTCCTGTTCCCATGCATTTATTTGATACATTGATCAGTACTCCCGGATTACCCTACAAAAACGGCAAATTTTACGAAGTAGCTCACCTTACACTTAGGCACTTTGATTTGTTGTCAGAACATACCATCACAGGCGACAGCAATTTTGCTTTGGTAGCTACCTTTTTACCAAAACCAAATACAGGAGGATATGAATATAAGTTTGTACTTGTAAAAAATTTGGCACACAACTATCCAAACGGAGTTTTCCACCCTTTTGATGCGCCGAAAATCCACTGGAACTGGATGAAGCAGTATAGTCTGGATGAATCCACATCGGCTAAAACCCTTACTGTCAATAATGGTTATGGCGATGGGAATTATGAAAAGGATGAAAAAATCCATATTTGGGCTTCAGAACACAGGATGGCAAGGTTTTTACACACTGGACGGGAGATACTGAATATCTTGAATCTTCTGTAGAATACCACACCATTGTACATATGCCGGATAAAAACATCAGTGTCACGGCGCAATATGCCAATATCAGTCCGACCATGAGGTTGATACCACTACCTGTACAAGGGGCAGAAAGAACAAAAAATATTCTGATTTATCTCCCGCAGAAAGATAAGTTGAAAGGTGTGGTCTGGTTTCTTCACGGCACCAACGGCAACGCAGGCAATATGGTATATGACATCGAGGTCAAACAAATGATTGACAGGTTGATGACACTTGACTATGGTATTATCGGCATTACCAGCGAAGAAAGCGAGTACAACCTGGATTTTGACGGCGATGGAAACCGCCGGTGGACATACGGCATTGACTCAAATCTTGTTGATTTTGCCAATATCAGAGCCATTCGCGATACATTCATTGGCAGGGGGAAGGATAGATAGGTCAACAAAGCATATTGCGTACGGTTATTCTGCCGGCGGGGCCTTTGCAGAATTAGTGGTCAACGTCCTGAAATGGAAAGCCTCCATCAATCACAATGCACCCGGCAGCGAACCTTTTTCTTTGCAGGCTACCGTACCCTATATTGTGTCCATTAGTGAAAACGACCGTCACCCGGATGTTGGGGCTGCAGGAAATGCTCAATCTAAAATAAATATTAAAAATTATACCGACAGAAACATTTGTGCTGTACTCCTTGAACATAAAAAATCGCCTTTATACCCTGAAAGGTTTGATCGCTCACCTTTGATTTCAGAACAACAATCCATCGCCATTTTTAATGAAATTAAAAACAATAACAACCTTGATGCGAACAACAATTTTATTAATTTCAGCGACGCCTTATCGCTGGATATTATTGCCAATCCGCAAAACTATCCTGTCATTGTAAATCTCACTAATGCACAAAAAGCACATCTGGAAAACCAGATTGATGTGACCAATGCAGAACACAATGTAAAGGCTGATTTTAATGGTTATCTGGTAGATTTTATCCAAAATCTGTGCGGTACTACAGCCACGGAAGATATTGAACAACAGTCCCTGTTCTTTTTCCCGAACCCATCATCTTCATCCATCACTTTTGAGGACGTCTTATCTTATGAAATATACGATATGACCGGAAAGCTGATGCTGAAAGGAA